>DASWWX010000062.1:0-63021 GCA_036405815.1 Solimonas sp.
GCGCCAGATTCGCGGCGAGATGGACATCGCGCCCGGCAAGGTGCTGCCGCTGCTGTTGCAGAACGCGAGCAGCGACGACCGTGCACGCGTCGAGCGCCTGCTGCCCAGCATCCAGTTCCTGGCCAAGGTGGAAGCGCCGAGGCTGCTCGTCGCCGGTGAAGAAGCGCCGCAGTCGGCCACCGCGCTGCTCGGCGGCATGACCCTGCTGGTGCCGATGGCCGGCCTGATCGACAAGGGCGCCGAACTCGCGCGCCTGGCCAAGCAGATCGCCAAGCTGGAGAAGGACCTGGGCGCGACCGAGACGCGCCTGTCGAATCCCAACTTCGGTAAGGCGCCGGAAGCGGTGCAGCAGCAGACGCGCGCGATGGCCGACAAGCAGCGCCAGGACCTCGCCGCGCTGCGCGCGCAGGAAGCCCGCATCGGCGCGCTCTGACGACACTCGGCGTCGCAAGACGAGAAAGCCCCGCATGATGCGGGGCTTTCTCGTTACAGCCGGAGAGTGCTGAGCGTCGGCGTGTTGTCAGCCGCGCTCGCGCACGACCTTGAGGTCCGGCCGCCGCGGCAGCTCCTGCACCTTGCCCGGCGTCGATGTCTGCGCCAGCTTCTTCGCGCACTGGTCCAGCGTCTGCGCAATCAGCGTCTGGTTGCGGATCATCTCGATGCGCGGCCAGGTCGCGCGCTCGCCTTCCAGCATAAAGCGCTTGACCGACTCCATGGTCGGATTACGCGTGACGTTGGCGTACCGCCAGAGGCTGACCTCCGGCAGGATGTTGATGTTGCCCCGATATTCCTGATCCAGGATCGACGAGGCCGCATCCAGCGTACGGCGTACGCCGGACAGCGGCAGGTTCTGACGCACGAGATCGACGATGCTCTTCGACTGACTGCGCAGCGACGAGTAGGCGAAGTCTCGCGCCGTGTTCACCAGTCCGCGGCTGCCGGGTTCGTTCTGCGACACGAACGGCAGTACATGCGGATTGGTCTGGCTGACGATGAAGTGGTTGACGTTGTGCAGGCGGCGCATGCGCAGGATCGGCAGGTCCGACTTCAGCGAGCCATCGTTCCAGCGCAGCAGCGGCATGTAGGGCACGCGCGCACCTTCCTCATCCTGCGTCATCAGCATGACGGGCGGGAACAGCACGGGCACCGCGCAGGATGCCAGTACCGCCTCGTGCAAATACAGGTAAGGGAACGTCAGGTGGTTCAGCAGGCGCGGCGGCTGATTGATGCCGGCCGGGGACACCGTGATGTTGATGACACGACCCGACAGCTGGTGCGCCTGCTCGAATGTCATGTCGCGCACGTTGGCAGAGATCGCCCTGCGCAGCTGACTCTGGTCCATCAACGCGCCGTTGCGCACGATCTCGCGCGGCGACAGGATGCGCCAGAAGTGGTAGTAGGCCGATTCCGGATCGAGCAACTGCTCGACCTCGTCCGGCGCGCGCGTGCCAACGGTGGCCGAAATCACGGAGCCGGCGCTGGACCCGGACAGGATGGTCGGCACCAGGCCCTCGCGGAACAGCGCCTTGACGACACCGACGTGAAACAGGCCCAGCGTCGCGCCGCCGGAGAGCATCAGCGCCGAACGGCCATAGCTAAGCGAGAGATCGTCGAAGAAGCGCTGCTTGAGCGGCGGCGCCAGCGCATTGGCATCGAGCGCGCAGACCTCCTCAAGCGCGGTGGATACCTCCAGCACATAGTCGCGGATCAGCTGCTTGGTGCCGATGCGCGCGTACTGATACAGCCGCGGATTACCGATGTTGCCCAGGTTCCAGTGCAGGCCCTGGCGAAGATGGTGAATCAGCTTGGCGACATTGCGTTCTTCGCGATACTGGCGAATCTGGCGCAGGCGCGACCTGATCAGGCGCCAGTCGTAATCGTCCGAGGTCTCGTCCGCTTTCCAGTCTTCGACACCACTGCGGTGATCCAGAGCCTGCGCCGCCTCGCGCCAGCCCGCGTAATCCACCGCATTCTTCATTTCCTTGACGAGTTCGCGCTGATAGCGATCCACCGGCCGGTTCTCCGTTCGAGCTGACGCTATCCTGGGGCAGCCTCGCCACGCACGCAATGTCGGGCGCGTCGCACTGGTTGCGCTGATCCCGTGCGCCGGCGCCGTTCGTCAGATCGGCCTCCCAGACCGTTTACACTCGGACCTACCCGCCCCTTTTTGCCGTTCATACGCTCGCACCATGTCCTCGCCCCTGACGCTGGCGCTGTCGCAACTCAACCGGATCATTCTCGGCAAGGAAAACCAGCTCAAGCTGGCCCTGAGCTGCCTGCTGGCGCGCGGTCACCTGCTGATCGAGGACCTGCCCGGCGTCGGCAAGACCACACTGGCGCTGGCGTTGGCACGCGTGCTCGGCCTGGACTTCCAACGCGTACAGTTCACGTCGGATCTGCTGCCAGCCGACATCCTGGGCGTTTCGATCTACGACACGCACAGCGGTGCATTCCGCTTCCATCAGGGACCAATCTTTGCGCAGCTCGTCCTGGCCGACGAAGTCAACCGCGCCAGCCCGAAAACGCAATCCGCGCTGCTGGAAGCGATGGAAGAGCGACAGGTCACCGCCGAAGGGGAAACCCGGCGCCTGCCGGAGCCTTTTTTTGTAGTGGCAACGCAGAACCCGGCACAGCAGATCGGCACGTTCCCGTTGCCCGAATCGCAGCTCGATCGCTTTCTGATGCGCCTGTCGATGGGTTATCCCGACCCCGAAGCCGAGCGCGCGCTGCTGATGGAGCGCGAACGCCGCGACCTCCTCGCCGACGTGCAGCCGAGCCTCGCACCGCAGCAGTTGTTGGAACTGCAGCGGCAGGTGCACGATGTTCGCACTGCACCGGCACTGCTCGATTACCTGCTGGCGCTGATCCAGCGTACGCGCGAAGTGCCCGGCTTGCGTCAGGGGCTGTCACCGCGTGGCGGACTGGCGCTGCGACGCGCGGCGCAGGCCTGGGCGCTGCTGGAGGGCCGTAGCGGCGTGATTCCGGAAGACGTGCAGGCCGTTTTCGCAGCGGTCGTGAATCACCGCCTGGTCGCCGCCGCCGAGCGCGATGGCGCCGGCCTGACCGCCGAGGAAATCCTGGCGCAGGTCGCAATCCCTTGAGTCGCGGCGTGCATCCGGCGATTCGACGCCCTGCCCGGCGCACTTCTTCATAGCTCGCTCGCGCAACCTCAAGGCCATCTCATGCGCGTCTGGCTGATCTTCAAGATCCTGCTGCACCCGCTGCGCTGGGCGCAGGATCGCATCGACGCCTGGGTCATGGCGCGCGTCAAGCGCCAGAGCGGGCCGATCGCGATCAATCGCCGCCGCGTCTACATTCTGCCGACACGCTTCGGCTACGGCTTCGCGTTGATGCTGCTGATCATGCTGCTCGGCGCAATGAACTACTCCAACAGCATGGCCTTTATGCTGACCTTCCTGCTCGGCGGGTTGGGTCTGGTCTGCATGCACCATACGCACGCCAACCTGGTGAACCTGCAGCTCCGCATGGGCATCACGCGCCCGGTGTTCGCCGGTGAACCCGCGCATTTCGAAGTGCTGATCGACAACCCCTCGGCACGCACCCGACTGTCGCTGGGCCTGGCCTGGCCGAAGCGCGAGGCCGAGGCGCAGATCGCCGACGTTGCCGCCGTGAGCACCGGCCGCCTGCATCTGCGATCCCCCGCCGAGCAACGCGGCTGGCTGTCGGCCGGCGTATTCAGTGTGCACACCGAGTATCCGCTGGGCCTGTTTCACGCCTGGACCTGGGCCGAGCTAGACATGCGCTGCCTGGTGTTCCCACGCCCCGCCGCGCCGGGCCTCCCGCCGCCCGGCGCCGCCGGACACGGCGGCTATGCCAGCAGCGCGCGCAGCGGCCAGGACGAGTTCGCCGGTCTACGCAGCTACCAGTACGGCGATACACCGCGCAGCATCCACTGGAAGAGCCTGCCCAAGTCGGGAACGCTGATGGTCAAGCAGTTCGCCGAGACGCTCGAACAGGAACTGTGGCTGGACTGGCAGGCGCTGCCGCACCTCGACACCGAGGCACGCCTCTCGCAGCTCACGCGTTGGGTGCTGGATGCCGAGCTGGAACAGCGCAGCTACGGCCTGCGCCTGCCACGAACCACCGTGCCGCCCGGCCACGGCGAAGCCCACCAGTTCCAGTGCCTGAAGGCATTGGCGCTGTTCGAGCAGACGACATGAGCGGCGGCGGCATCAAGGAGTACCTGCCGCTGGCCACGCAATGGCGACTGCTCGCCGTGCTGGCGCTGGCAATAGCGCCGCACACCGCGATCCTGCCGCTGTGGGAGAGCTTCTTGATCGCCGCGATACTGGCCTGGCGTGGCCTGTCGGCGCACCGGCAATGGCGCATGCCGCCCGCCTGGCTGCGCGCGCTACTGACGCTGATCGCCTTCGCAGGGATCTACGCCAGCTACGGACGTGTCTCCGGTCAGCATGCTGGCACCGCCCTGCTCTGCATCATGGTGGCACTCAAGCTGGTGGAACTGCGCGCGCGCCGCGACGTCATGGTCATGGTGTTCCTGATGTACTTCCTGCTACTGACCCACTTCCTGTTCTCGCAGGAAATGTGGACGGCGCTATATCTGCTGGTCAGCGCCGTGCTGATCACTGCATTGCTGATCGAATGCCAGCACCTGGGCGCGCTGCCGCCGCGTCAGACGCTGCGTAGCGGCGCTGTGCTGGTGGCGCAGGCGCTGCCACTGATGTTGTTGCTGTTCGTGCTCTTTCCCCGCATTCCCGGCCCGCTGTGGGGCCTGCCATCCGATGCGGGCGCGGCGCGCAGCGGCCTGCCGGACAGCATGTCGCCAGGCGACATCAGCTCGCTCATCCAGTCCGAGGAAGTCGCCTTCCGCGTCGAGTTCGACGACGCAGCGCCGGCGCCTCAGAACCGCTACTGGCGTGGCCCAGTATTCGACTTCTTCGACGGCCGCAAGTGGGAGAACGGCTTTCCCGCGTACCGGCCGCCATCGCCGCCATCGCTGCAGGTTCGCGGCGCCCCCACGGCCTACACGATCACGCTCGAGGGTAATCGCCGGCACTGGCTGTTCGCGCTGGATATGCCCGCCCGCGACAACGCGTTGCCCGAAGGCGGTTATATTGGCCGCGATGGCGAGGTACTCACCTTCAAGCCAGTCACCGAACGCCTGCAGTACTCGCTGCGCTCGTATACCGACTACCAGCTCGAACCCGAGTCCCTAGGCGAGTTCTCGAAGAACCGTTACCTGCGATTGCCCGAGGGGTACAACCCGCGGGCGCGAGAGTATGCGCAGTCGCTGGCCTCGGAACACCAGCGCCCGGAGGACATCGCACGCAGCGTCCTGCAACACTTCAATCGCGAGAAGTTCATCTATACCTTGCAGCCCCCGCAGCTGGGGCGCCATAGCATCGACGAGTTCCTGTTTGTGACGCGTCGTGGGTTCTGCGAGCACTACGCTAGTGCCTTCACCTTCCTGATGCGGGCTGCCGGTGTGCCCGCCCGCGTCGTTGCGGGGTACCAGGGCGGCACCCAGAATCCGGTCGGCGGCTACTACGTCGTCCGACAATCGGACGCGCATGCCTGGGCCGAAATATGGGTCGAGAGCCGTGGCTGGCTGCGCGTCGACCCCACCGCGGCGATCGCCCCATCCCGCATCAACGAAGGTGGGGCGGCCTCGGCACTGTCCGATCTGGATCGTGCGTACGCCGGCAGTTTGGCCGCGCGAACGCGCCTGCGGTTCTATCTCGAAGCACGCTGGGACTGGGCCAACATGCAGTGGAACACCTGGGTGCTGGCTTATGGTCCGGACCTGCAGCAGAGCTTCCTGTCGCGTTTCGGCATCCGCGACTATCAGGGCATGATCCTGGCGCTGACCGTCCTGGGCACCGCGACACTGGGAATCATCGGCTTGTTGCTACTGCGCCAGTTCGCGCCAGCGCCTCAGCGCGACGCCGCGCAGAAGCTGTGGCTGCAGGCCTTGCGACGGCTGCGCCGTCTCGGCTTGGAGCAGGCGCCGGGCGAAGGTCCGCGCGACTTCGGCTTGCGCGTCGCGCAGGCACACCCCGCGCTCGCATCGACGATGGACGACATTCTCGACGCCTATCTGCGTCTGCGCTACATCGACGCCGATGGCGGTGATCAGCTCAACCGTCTGGCCGTGGCGGTACGGCGGCTGCGCTGACTCCGAGCGGTCATCGGCCGATCGAGAACGGATTCAGAACCGCGAGCGAATCGCCCAAAGGTCCGGAAACAACGGCCGGAACAGCGTCTCGCGCAGATAGGCCGCGCCGGGCGAACCGCCGGTGCCTGGCTTCACGCCGATCGTGCGCTCTACCATTTTGACGTGGCGGTAGCGCCACTCCTGCAGACCTTCGTCCAGATCGACCAGCCGTTCGCACAACTGCGCGACGGCGTCGCCGCGCCGGTACAGATCGATCAGCAACATCTGAACCTCGGGCGAGCCCTCGTAGACGCTCGTCACGTCGCGCGTCAGCAGCGCCGACGGCACCGGCCAGCCCTGTAACGCCAGGCCGGCCAGGAAGTGGTCGTAGAGGCCCGGTGCCGCATGCCAACGCTGCAGCATCCGCTGCGCGTCATCATCGGCAGCATACGCTGCCATCATCGCCGCACGCTTGGCACCGAGGGCGAATTCCAGTGCACGGAACTGCGCCGACTGGAACCCGCTGGCGGCCTCCAGCCGCGTACGGAAGGCGCCGAACGACAGCGGCGTCATCGTCTCCAGCACGTCGACCTGGGCCACCAGCGTCTTCAGAATCGTCAGCACGCGGCGCAGCGTCGCCAGCGCCGGCAGCGTCTGCGCGCGCGCCAGTTGCGGCCCCAGTGCCGAAACCTCATGCAGCAGCTGCTTGAACCAGAGCTCGTAGACCTGGTGAATAATGATGAACAGGGTTTCGTCGTGCTCGGGCCCGTCGGACAGCGGCTGCTGCAGGTGCAGCAGCGCATCCAGCTTCAGATAGCGGCTGTAGGTCAGCGTGGGCTGGCTCATGGCGCGGCGCTCCCGGAAAACGGATGAGGACAGGGTAATCCATGGGCGATCGCATCGAGATTCCGGCGGCCTTGCCGCGCTGGCGCAATCGCGCGCTATATGCGTTGGGCTGGGCGGTGCTGCGTACCTTCGGCTGGCGCGTGGATGCGCGGCTGCCGAACGAATCCAAGCTGATCGTCATCGCCGCACCGCACACCTCGAACTGGGATTTCGTGTTCGGCATGGCGGCGATTCTGCGGATCCAGGTGCGCGTGAACTTCATCGGCAAGCACACGCTGTTCACCGGCTGGCGCGGTCGCTTCTTCCGCGCGCTGGGCGGCATCCCGGTCGATCGCGACGCGCCCGGCGGCATCGTGCAGGACACGGTCGCCGCGTTCCGTGCATCCGAACGGCTGGTGATCGCGCTCGCGCCGGAAGGCACGCGCGCGCGCCGCGCGCAGTGGAAGCGCGGCTTTCATCGCATCGCCCATGAGGCCGGCGTACCGGTGCTGGTGGCCTACATCGACTATGCGCGCAAATGCGTCGGCACCGCACAGCTCATGCGCACGACCGGCGACTGGGACGCCGACATGCAGCCGGTGTTCGCGTTCTACCGTGGTGTGCGCGCCAGGTACCCGCAGGATTTCGCCGTCGAAGATGCGGCGACCGACCGCTAACTTGCTGCGGGACGCTGCGGATCCGGCACGCGCAGCAACAGCCAGCCGCCCAGCACGAAGAACGCCAGCAGGCTCAGGATCGCCAGCCGCGGGCTGCCGCTGAGCTGCGCGGTGACGCCCACCACCAGCGGGCCCAGCACCGCCGCGAACTTGCCGAGCATGTTGTAGAAACCGAAGAACGCACCGGCCCGGTCCAGCGGAATCAGCCGCGAGTAATAGGCGCGCGACAGCGCCTGGATGCCGCCCTGCACGCAGCCGATCGCCGCCGCCATCAGGTAGAACTGCGTCACTGTTTCGAGGAAGTACGCCCACAACGTGACCAATGCATAGACGACGAGCGCGACGAAGATGCCGGTGCGCGTGCCGACGCGCTGTGCCAGCCAGCCGAAGAACAGCGCGGCGGGAAAGCCGATGAACTGCACCAGCAACAGCGCGACGATCAGGCTGTCGGAGGCAAAGCCGAGCTTCATGCCGAAGTCGACCGCCATCACCACGATGGTGTCGACGCCGTCGATGTACAGCCAGTACGCGAGCAGGAACATCCACACCGGCCGCAGGCCGCGAATCTCGCGCAGCGTCGACATCAGTTCCGCCCAGCCGGACGGCCCCGGCCGCGACTCGCCCTCGGGCACATTGCGGAACAGCGGCAGCGAGAACGCCAGCCACCAGATCGCGACCATGACGAAAGAAAGCCGCGTGGCCAGTGCCGCATCGGCCAGCCCGAACCAGGCCGGCTTCAGGGCCATCGCCACGTTGAGCGCGAACAACAGGCCGCCACCGAGATAGCCGAGGCCGTAGCCCAGCGCCGACACGCGGTCGCGCTCGTCCGGCCGCGCCACCGTCACCAGCAAGGCGTCGTAGAACGACAGGCCGCCGAAGAAGCCGATGCGGCCGAGTATCGACAGCGCGATCGCCCAGCCCCACTGCCCTTGTCCGACCAGGTACAGCGCCGCGGTCGAAACCACGCCCACCGCGGTGAAGCCGGCGAGGAAACGTTTGCGCGCGCCGCGCTGGTCGGCGATCGCGCCTAACCACGGGGCCAGCAGCATCACCGCGAGACTGGCCACCGTCGAGGTGAGGCCCTGGTACAGCGTCTGCGTCTGCGGTGCGACGCCGGCCGCCCAGTAAAGATTGAAGAAGATCGGGAAGAACCCGGCCATCACCGTGGTCGCGAACGCGGAGTTGGCCCAGTCGTAGAAGGCCCAGGACCACTGCTGTCGTCGCGCTCCGGTCATGTACCGTGACACCGTCACAGGTCCAGACCCAGCACGATCGCGTCCTCGCGTCCCTCGCGTGCCGGGTAGTAGGCCTTGCGTTCGCCGAGACGGCGGAACCCGAATCCCTCGTAGAGCTTCTGGCCGGCCACGTTGGAGCGGCGCACTTCGAGCAGCACCAGCGTCACGCTGCCCGCGCGCGCCACCATCAGCAGATGCCGCAGCAGGAATGCGGCCAGGCCGCGACGCCGCTGCTCGGGGGCGACGCAGATGTTGAGCACATGGGCTTCACCGGCGGCCATGCTCATCAGCGCGTAGGCCAGCACCTGCCCCGCCGGATCGAGCACGACCCAGGCGCTGTAACCGACGCGCAGGCAGTCCTCGAAGATGCCGTGACTCCACGGAAACTCGTAGGCGGCGCACTCGATCTCCAGCATCTGTGGCAGATGCTCGACCTGCATTGCATGCAGTTGCCACTGCGCCTGCAGTTGCGCGCTCAAGCGCGCGATCCGGTGGCGGACGGCGACAACGGACCCGCGTCGCACCGGGCGAACGGCGCTGCGATCACGGCTGGCCCTGCAGGAAGCGCCAGACCTTCTTGAGGTCGTCCCAGCTCTTGGCCTTCTCGCGCGGGCTGCGCAGCAGATAGGCCGGGTGATAGGTGATGAACAGCGGCGTCTGCGTCGGCCCGTAACGATGGATCGGCCCCCGCAACCGCGACAAGGGTTCGTTGCTGCCAAGCAGGCGCTGTGCGGCAACGCGGCCGAGCGCGACGATCAGCTTGGGCTGCACCAGCTCGATCTGCCGATCCAGGTAAGGCCGGCAGGCCTCGACCTCGTCGGCCTCCGGATCGCGGTTGCCCGGCGGACGACACTTGACGACATTAGCGATGAACACGCTGCCGCCAGGCGCGGCGTCCTTGCGCGAGCGGCCGATGGACTTGAGCATCTCGTCCAGCAGCTTGCCAGCGCGACCGACGAACGGCTCGCCCTGCGCGTCCTCGTCAGCGCCCGGGCCCTCGCCCACCACCATCAACGAAGCCGTCTCGCTGCCAACACCGAACACGGTATTCGTGCGCGTCTGGCACAGCTTGCAGGCGGGGCAATCCTTGACCACAGCGCGCAGCCCCGCCCAGTCGGCAGGTATGGGCGGACGTTCGATCGCCGGCGCGGCGCTGGCGGGTTCGGCAACGACCGAGGACTGCGGCGCGCGTGACGAACTCGCCGGCTGCGCCGGCCGTGTCCGCGACGGCGCGGAGGGCGACGACGCGGGCGATGCGGCAGTCGGTGAGGCTCGCGGCGCAGGTGTCGCCGCAATCGGCGCCGCTTCAGCGCCGGAAGGTTCATCCACCGCTGGCGCCGGCGCGCTGCCGCGCCGGCGCCAGGTCTCGATGCCGAGTTGTTTCAGATACCGCTGCCGACGAGTCGCCTTCATGGCTGGATTGTAGACGCCACGCCCCGCGGCGCGCCCGCTCAGGCGACCTTTCGGCCGCCCGCGTCCCGCTGCTGAGCTAGCGCACGATTCAACCCCGAAAGAATCGCCTTCAGCGACGCGGTGACGATATTGGAATCACGACCCACGCCGAACAGGGTCTTACCGGAACCCAGCTTCAGTTCGATATAGGTGACGGCAGCAGCATCGGCGCCGGCCGAGATCGCATGCTCGTGATAATCCTGCACCGCGATCTTCTCGCCGACCAGCGTCGACAGTCCGGCGATGAAGGCGTCGATCGGGCCGTTACCCTTGCCTTCGAGCTTCTGCGTCTTGCCGTCGACGCTGATTTCGGTGCGCAGTTCGACTTCGTTGCGCGTCGAATCCTCGACCAGATGGTGCGCGACATACCCGTACGGCGTCTGCGCCGCTAGGTACTCGCGCTCGAAGATCGCGCCGATGTCGGCCGCGCTCATCTCCTTGCCGCTTTCGTCCATCGCCTCCTGCACGGTCTGGCTGAACTCGATCTGCAGGCGTCGCGGCAGCACGAAGCCGTATTCGCTTTCCAGCAGATACGAGATGCCGCCCTTGCCCGACTGCGAATTGACGCGGATCACCGCCTCATAGCTGCGGCCCAGGTCCTTGGGATCGACCGGCAGATACGGCATCTCCCAGATGTCGCCATCCTTACGCGCCGAGAATGCCTTCTTGATCGCATCCTGATGCGATCCCGAGAACGAGGTGTAGACCAGGTCACCGACGTAGGGGTGACGCGGGTGCACCGGCAACTGGTTGCAGTACTCGACGGTCTGGCGGATCGCATCGATGTCGGAAAAATCCAGGCCCGGATCGACGCCCTGCGTGTACAGGTTCAGCGCGATATTGACCACATCGACATTGCCGGTGCGCTCGCCGTTGCCGAACAGGCAACCTTCGACGCGGTCGGCGCCGGCCATCACCGCGAACTCGCCGGCGGCGGTGCCGGTGCCGCGGTCATTGTGCGGATGCACCGACAGGATGATCGCCTCGCGTTTTGCGACATTGCGATGCATCCACTCGATCATATCGGCGAAGATGTTCGGCGTCGAATGCTCGACCGTCGCCGGCAGATTGATGATGACCGGCCTCTCCTTCGTTGCGCCGATCGCGTCGACCACCGCATCGACGACACGCTTGGAGAAGTCCAGCTCGGTGCCGGAGAACATCTCCGGCGAGTACTCGAAGCGCCAGTCGGTCTCCGGATTTTCATTGGCCAGCTGGCTTACCAGCCTGGCATGCGCCACGGCCAGCTCCTGCAGCACCTGATCCTGCGACAGGTTGAAGACGACGCGCCGCATCACCGGAGCGGTGGCGTTGTAGTAGTGCACGATCGCGCGCTTGGCACCCTTCAGCGCTTCAAAAGTGCGGCGGATCAGCGGCTCGCGCGCCGGCGTCAGCACCTGGATCCAGACGTCGTCGGGAACCAGGTCGTTGTCGATCAGGTGGCGGACGAAATCGAATTCGATCTGTGAAGCGCTCGGGAACCCGACTTCGATCTCCTTGAAGCCGATCTTGATGAGCTGCTCGAACATGCGCAGCTTGCGCGCGGGATTCATCGGCTCGATCAGCGCCTGGTTGCCGTCGCGCAGGTCGGTGGAGAGCCAGATCGGCGCCTGCGTGATGACGGCATCGGGCCAGGTGCGGTCGCGCAGATGCACCGGCGCGAAGGAGCGGTATTTCTGGGAAGGGTCTTTCAGCATGGACATGGCGGATTCCTCGCCGGTTCAGCCGCCTGCGGGCTCGGTGCCACGGCAGGAAGCGGCTGGGGATTTCGGATCGGTTTGGGTTTGCACGGTTTCGGCCCCGTGCGGGCGCGGTCGATGGTCTGCCTTACGGCAGAAGCAGGAGACCGGTAAGCAGCAGCGCCGACGGCAGGCCGCGGCGGGAAGCCGCAGGCGTCGAGCAGAGATGGCCGTCGAGGAAACGCATGCCGTGCATTATGCCGAGCGCTACCGATCAAGACAACGCCGTCAGCGACCCGTCAGCCGCCGCCGGTCGGCGCCGGCCGCCAGCGACGCCACAGCATCGCCACCGGTCCCGACAGCGCATAGGCAAAGAACACCAGGAACAGGATGCGCGGCGGGTCGATCATCACCAGCGCGAACACGCCGACCACCGCGGCGAACGGCAGGAAGCGCGTGCGACCGGTCAGGTTCAGCTTCTTGAAACTGTTGTAACGGAAGTTGGAGACCATCGAGATGGCGGTCGCCAGCGTCAGCGGCGCCGCCAGCCACAGCACGTCGCGGCCGCTGAACGGCACGCGGCCGGAAATCCAGGCGAACAGCGAGTGACTGCCGTCGACACAACTCCAGACGAAGAACGCGACCACCGCCGCCGCCGCCGGACTCGGCACCCCGTAGAAATCCTTGTTGGAGCTGGCGATCGCCGCCAGCACGTTGAAGCGCGCCAGACGCAGCGCGGCGCAGGCCGTGTAGGTAAACGCGATGACCCAGCCCAGCTTGCCGCCCAGCCACTGGTAATCGCCCAGATACCGCAGCGAGAACGCGTAGATCAGGATCGCCGGCGCTACGCCGAAGGCGACCATGTCGCACAGCGAGTCGTACTCCTTGCCGAAGTCGCTCTGCGTATTGGTGAGGCGCGCGATGCGACCGTCCAGGCCATCCGCGATCATCGCGATCAAAATGCCCATCGCCGCCGCCTCGAAACGCCCGGCCATGGCCATGACGATGGCGTAGAAGCCACCGAACAACGTGCCGGTCGTGAACAGATTGGGCAACCAGTAGATGCCCTTGCGGCGCGGCTTGGCGGGGATTTCCGGTTCCATCGAGCGTTTCCAGACGTTTCCGCGAATCTTACGCCAATCGGCTGTCGCGACCGCCGTTTTCTTGCGCGGTCCCAGCGCAGGCCTACTGCTGCGACAGCCAAAACTCCGCGAGGCGCAGATCCTCCGGATAGGTCACCTTGAGGTTGGCCTCGCGGCCGCGCACCAGCCGCGGCTTGTAGCCGGCGCGCTCCATGGCGCTGGCTTCGTCGGTGATTTCCAGGCCGCGCTCCGCGCACTCGGCCAGCGTCGTACGCAGCAGATCGAGCCGGAACAGCTGCGGGGTCTGCGCGCGCCAGTAGAACGCCCGATCCACGGTCTCGGCAATCTTGTTCTGCTTGCCGCGCTTGAGCGTATCGGTCACCGGCAAGGCGAGGATGCCGCCGTGCTGGTCGTCGGCCTCCTCGCAGAGCCGTTCGATATCGGCCGGCTGCAGGCAGGGCCGCGCGGCGTCGTGCACCAGCACGAACACTTCCTTGAAGCCGCGTGTGCGCTCAGCCACGGCGTCCAGGCCGGCCTGAACGGACTCGGCCCGCGCCGCGCCACCGGCCACGACGACGAGGCGCGGATGGCGCGCGATCGGCAGGCGGGCGAACTCGGTATCGCTGCGCGGCAGCGCCAGCACCACGCCGTCGATCCAGTCAGCCTGCAGGAACGGCGCCAGGCTCCATTCCAGCAGCGCACGACCGCGCAGCGGCAGGTATTGCTTGGGACGGCCGGAGCCCATGCGCGTGCCGCCACCGGCGGCCGGGATGACCGCCCAGTAGCGCGGCGCGCTACGACCGTTGTGACGGGTGTCCTGGGCCAAGCGTCGGGATCAGGGCTGGACGACGAGGTAGAACGTCTCGCCTTCCTTGATCATGCCCAGCGTGGTGCGCGCGCGCCCTTCGGTGGCGGCGACGCCGGACTTGAGGTCGGTGACCTCGGCATCGAGCGCGGCGTTGCGCGCGGTCAGGCGCTGATTCTCTTCCTGAAGTGCCTGGGACTCAGTCTTCAGGCGCGCGGTATGGGAAATGCCGCCATCGGCGATCCACAGCCGCCACTGCAAAATCAGCAGCAGGACGGCGAGGACGGCGATGGCGGCACGGCTACCCATGCCGGGAGCTTACAACACCACCGGGAACGCGCCGGCGCCCGGATAGCGCGCGCGATTGCCGAGCGCGCGCTCGATGCGCAGCAGCTGGTTGTACTTGGCCATGCGGTCGGAGCGGCACAGCGAGCCGGTCTTGATCTGCGTGGCATTGGTGCCGACGGCGATGTCGGCGATCGTCGCGTCCTCGGTCTCGCCCGAGCGATGGCTGACGACGCTGGAGTAGCCGGCGTCGGTTGCCATCTGGATCGCGTCCAGCGTCTCGGTCAGCGTGCCGATCTGGTTGGGCTTGATCAGGATCGAATTGGCGACGCCGCGGATGATGCCTTCGGCGAGGATGCGTGTGTTGGTCACGAACAGGTCATCGCCGACCAGCTGCACCTTGTTGCCGAGCTTCTGTGTCAGGTACTGCCAGCCCTTCCAGTCGCCTTCCGCGCAGCCGTCCTCGATCGAGATCACCGGGTACTTGGCGCAGATGTTGGCGAGGAAGTCGGCGAACTGCTCGGAGGTGAAGCTCTTGCCCTCGCCGTGCAGCTCGTACTTGCCCTTGGAATAGAACTCGCTCGACGCGACATCCAGGCCGAGATAAATGTCCTTGCCCGCCTTGAAGCCGGCCTTCTCGATGGCTTCCAGCAGCACGTCGAGTGCCGCGACGTTCGACGGCAGGTCCGGCGCGAAGCCCCCCTCGTCGCCGACCGCGGTGTTGAGCTTGCGGCTCTTGAGCACGCCCTTGAGCGTGTGGAACACCTCGGCACCCCAGCGCAGCGCGTCGGAGAAGCTGCGCGCACCCACCGGCAGGATCATGAACTCCTGGATGTCGACGTTGTTGTCGGCATGCGCGCCGCCGTTGATGACGTTCATCATCGGCACCGGCAGCGTCACACTGGACAGGCCGCCGAGATGACGGAACAGCGGCAGGAAGTTTTCGTCCGCCGCGGCCTTGGCGCTGGCCAGCGAGACCGCGAGGATCGCATTGGCGCCGAGCTTGGACTTGTTGTCGGTGCCGTCCAGCTCGATCATCGTGTGATCGACCAGGCCCTGATCCTGCGCATCCAGACCGGTCACCGCCTTGGCAATCGGCCCTTCGACATTGGCGACCGCCTTGGTCACGCCCTTGCCCAGATAGCGGGCCTTGCCCTTCTTGGCCGCGCCATCGCGCAGTTCCACCGCCTCACGCGTGCCGGTGCTGGCGCCGGACGGCGCGGCCGCACGGCCGGTGGCACCGGATTCCAGTTCCACCTCCGCTTCCACCGTGGGATTGCCGCGGGAGTCGATGATTTCGAGCGCAGTGACTTTGACGATCTTGGACATGGGATGTGAGGTCGATGGAGTTCAGACGAGTTTCTGTTCGAGCAGGCCGGACTTCTTGACGAGGCGGTCCAGCTCCACGAGCGTTTCCAGCAGCGAGCCGATGTGCTTGAGCGGCAGCGAATTCGGGCCGTCGCACAGCGCCGAATCCGGATCGGGATGCGTTTCCATGAACAGGCCGGCGATGCCGGCACCGACCGCCGCGCGCGCCAGCACCGGAATCATCTCGCGCATGCCACCGGACGCCGTGCCCTGCCCGCCCGGCAGCTGCACCGTGTGCGTGCCGTCGAACACGACCGGCGCGTACTTGCGCATGATCGCCAAGCCCCGCATGTCGGCGACGAGGTTGTTGTAGCCGAAGCTGAAGCCGCGTTCGCACAGCATGAACTGGTGCGGTGCCACGGCCGTCATCTTCTCGATGACGTTGCCCATCTCCCAGGGCGACATGAACTGGCCCTTCTTGACGTTGATCGGTCGCCCGGTCTTCGCCACGTTCTGCATGAAGTTGGTCTGACGGCACAGGAAGGCCGGCGTCTGGATCACGTCGATGACCGAGGCGACCTCGCCCAGTGGCGTGTCCTCGTGCACATCGGTGAGCACCGGCACGCCGATCTGCTGCTTCACCTTCTCCATGATCTTCAGGCCGCCTTCGAGGCCAGGACCGCGGTAGCTCTTGTGCGAGCTGCGGTTGGCCTTGTCGAAGCTGCCCTTGAAGATGTAGAGGATGCCGAGCTTGTCGGCGATCGGCTTGATGTGGCCGGCCACGTCCAGCGCGAGCTGCTCGGATTCCAGCGTGTCGGGCCCGGCGATCAGGAACAGCGGCTGATCGAGTCCGATCTCACGTCCACAAAGTTTCATGCAGCCCTCACGGCGGCGTTGCCGGCACTGCCGGACTGATCGGCCTGATTGGCCAGGTGATGTTCACGCGCGGCGCGCACGAAGCCTTCGAACAGCGGATGGCCGTCACGCGGGGTCGACGTGAACTCCGGATGGAACTGGCAGCCGACGAAGAACGGGTGGTCCGGCAGCTCCACCATCTCCACCAGCTCGTTCTCGGCGGATTCGGCGACCAGCGCCAGACCACCATCGCCGAGAATCTTCTTGTAGTTGTTGTTGAACTCGTAGCGGTGACGGTGGCGCTCGCTGATGATCTCGGCGTTGTACAGCGCGCGCGACTTCGAGCCGGCCTTGAGGCGGCAGGCCTGGATACCGAGTCGCATCGTGCCGCCCTTGTCGGAACGCTCGGTGCGCGTCTGCACGCGGCCGGCAGCGTCCTGCCATTCGGTGATCAGACCGATGACCGGGTCCGGCGTCGACGGATTGAACTCGGTGCTGTGCGCGTGGATCAGGCCGCAGACATTGCGCGCGTACTCGATCACCGCCACCTGCATGCCCAGGCAGATGCCCAGGTACGGAATGCCGCTTTCGCGGGCATAACGCGCCGCGAGAATCTTGCCTTCGATGCCGCGCTCGCCGAAGCCGCCGGGCACCAGGATCGCATCCATGCCCTGCAGGATGCGCGCACCCTGCGTCTCCACCGACTCCGACTCGATGTAGCGAATCTTGACGCGGGTGTTGGTGTGCAGGCCGGCGTGCGCCAGCGCCTCGTTGAGCGACTTGTAAGCGTCGGCCAGATCGACGTACTTGCCGACCATCGCGATCTGCACTTCGGTATCGGCCTTGCCGCGTGCATCGACCACGCGCTCCCAGGCGGAGAGATCCGCCTTGCGCGCGTCGAGCCCGAAATGCTCGATGACCAGCTCATCGAGATTCTGCTGGTGCAGCCAAGCCGGAATCTTGTAGATGTCGTCGAGGTCGATCGCCGAGATCACCGCGTTGTAGGGCACGTTGGTGAACAGCGCGATCTTGCGACGCTCGCTGTCCGGAATCGCACGCTCCGAGCGGCACACCAGCACGTCCGGCTGGATACCGATGCCGCGCAGTTCCTTGACCGAATGCTGCGTGGGCTTGGTCTTCAGCTCGCCCGAGGCCTTCACGTACGGCACCAGCGTCAGGTGCATGTACATCGCGTTCTTGCGGCCCAGTTCGACGCCGAACTGGCGGATCGCCTCCAGGAACGGCAGCGATTCGATGTCGCCGACCGTGCCGCCGATCTCGACCATGCAGATGTCGGCGCCGGCCGCACCCTTGCGGATGTTGGCCTGGATCTCGTCGGTGATGTGCGGAATGACCTGAACAGTCTTGCCGAGGTAGTCGCCGCGACGCTCCTTTTCGAGCACGTTGCGGTAGACCTGACCGGTGGTGAGGTTCGAGTAACGCGTGGTCTTGCCGCGCAGGAAGCGCTCATAGTGACCCAGGTCGAGGTCGGTTTCGGCACCGTCCTCGGTCACGAACACCTCGCCGTGCTGGAACGGGCTCATCGTGCCCGCGTCGACGTTGATGTACGGGTCGAGCTTGATCATGCTGACCTTGAGCCCGCGCGATTCCAGGATCGCGCCGAGGCTGGCCGCCGCGATGCCCTTGCCGAGCGAGGACACCACCCCGCCGGTCACGAAAATAAAGCGTGTCTGATGCACCGAGTCGGGCATGGGGAATTACGGGCGTTGGGTTTGCGGGATTTTACCCGCTGGCACCCCGCCGGCTCAACGCGCCGACGAACCTTTTGGGGACAAAAGGCCGGGCAGGTCGCAATCCCAGACCAGCGAATCGAGGACTTCCGAGGCCTCGGCCACGGTCCACAGGCCGGCAACCGACACCAGGCGGTCGCCGCGGAACAGCAGCGGCAGCCGCTCCCGTACCCAGACCGGCAGACCGCGCGCCTGGCACAGCGCTTTCAGACTGCGGGTGTGACGATCGCCGGCGGGCCGCAGGCGCTCGCCGCCGACCGGGAACCGGACGGTGAATGTCTCGCCCGGCGCCCGCGCCAGGCGCAGCTGCCCGCAGCCGGCCGGTAGCGGCAGGCTACAACCCCGGCGCCAGGTCACGGATGCCTGCGGCACCGGCGGCAGCGGGGCCATCAGGTAGAGACCGTCGCGATAACGCCGCACCTCGCCTTCAGCAAAGCGCAGGCAGGGTTGCGCGTCCGCCCGCGCGCGCAGGACTTCGGCTTCCAGGCGCTGCAGCCATTCCGCGGCCGGCGCCGCCCATCCCCGACCGCGCCA
Source organism: Solimonas sp. (assembly GCA_036405815.1). Classification (GTDB taxonomy): domain Bacteria; phylum Pseudomonadota; class Gammaproteobacteria; order Nevskiales; family Nevskiaceae; genus Solimonas. The sequence goes on from DASWWX010000062.1 coordinate 18,625, forward strand.
GAGGTGGCGCAACAGGTTGCGCCGGCGCGCCGGCGCCAGCGCGAGCAAAGCACCGACACTCAGCGCGCCGTCCGCGCTCGCGCCCACGACCCGTTCGTCCTGCTGTGCGAGCTCGGCCAGCAAGCCCTCGGCGTCCTGGGCATGGGCCGCCAAGCGCGCCAGGCTGTCGCCGGCCTGCGGCCAGTGGCGCTGCAGCAGGGGCCAGACCTCGTCGCGCAGGTAGGACCGGGCGTAGCGGGCGTCGTGGTTGTGTGGATCGTCGACCCAGCGCAGGCCGGCGGCCTGCGCGTACCTCTGCAGTTCCGCGCGCGACACCGACAGCAGCGGACGCCACAGGCGCCCGGCACCCAGCGGGGACAGTTCCGACATGGCGGCCAGACCGGCAATGCCCGTGCCGCGCAGCGCGCGCAGCAGCACGGTTTCAGCCTGATCCTCGCTGTGGTGGGCGGTGGCCAGCAGATCGCCGGCTTTCAATAGCGCCGCCAAGGCGGCATACCGCGCCGCACGCGCCGCCGCCTCGGGACCCGCTGGATCACGCGGATCGATCTGCACCCGCCGCACCGTCAGCGGCACGCCGAGCGCACGGCACTGGCGACGCAAGTGGCTGACCCATTCCTCGGCGGCGGCCTGCAGGCCATGATGGACATGCACCGCGCGCAGGCCGGGCGCGGATCGGGCGTGCAGCGCGTGCAACAGGACGGTGGAATCCAGCCCGCCGCTCAGCGCCACCCACAGCCGTGCGCCGCGCGGCTGCGACGGGCGCACCGGCAACGGCAAGGTGGGGGTCGGTGAACCGTCCGGGACCGAACCGCGGGGGCTACGGGCCATGGTCGCGACGCCGCTGCGTCTCGGGCCCGCCACGTCGCTCAGTGGAAGGTGTCGAACGCGCCGTAGGACATCAGGCGCTGGTAACGCGCGCCCAGCAACTGCGGCATCGGGGTGTGACGCAGGCGTTCGAGATTCGTGGTCAGCTTGTGCTTGAGCGTGTTCATGATTGCAACCGGATCACGGTGCGCACCGCCGAGCGGCTCCGGCACAATTTCGTCGATCAGCTTGTGGCCGTACAGATCGTTCGCAGTCATGCGCATCGCCTCGGCCGCTTCCGGCGCCCGGCTCGCGCTCTTGAACAGGATCGACGCGCAGCCCTCCGGCGAGATCACCGAGTAGACGCTGTACTGCAGCATCATCACGTGATCGGCGATGCCGATCGCCAGCGCACCGCCGGACCCGCCCTCGCCGATCACCGTCGCCAGCACCGGCGTGCGCAGCTTCGACAGTTCCAGCAGGTTGCGTGCAATCGCCTCGGACTGGTTTCGTTCCTCGGCGCCGATACCCGGATACGCGCCGGGCGTGTCGATGAAGGTCACGATCGGCAGGTTGAACTTCTCGGCCAGCTTCATCAGGCGCAGCGCCTTGCGATAGCCCTCGGGCCGCGGCATGCCGAAATTGCGGTAAACGCGCTCCTTGGCATCGCGACCCTTCTGCTGGCCGATGACGACGCAGGCCCGGCCCTCGAGCCGGGCGACGCCGCCGACGATTGCCGGATCGTCGGAGTAGTGGCGATCGCCGTGCAGTTCTTCCCACTCGGTGAACAGGCTCTTCAGATAGTCCAGCGCATAAGGCCGTTGCGGATGGCGCGCGATCTGCGTCACCTGCCAGGGCGACAGCTTGGCGAAGATCTGTTCGGTGAGTTCGCGACGCTTGCCTTCGAGACGCGCAATCTCCTCGGTCAGATTGACGCCGCTGCCGGTGGTGGCGAAGCGCAGCTCCTCGATCTTCTGCTGCAACTCGGCGATCGGCTGCTCGAAATCCAGATAGTTCAGATTCATCGTCGTTCCGCTTATTCGTCGTCCCAGGCCCCTGCCGCCGCCGGCGCGCCACTGAAGCGACGCTCGTTGACGGGCGCCTGATAGCGCTTGTACTGCACTTTAACGCAGTCGGCGCCGAGCATCTGCCGCAGCGCGCCCAGCAACGCGTCGTCGAGCCGCAGCCGCCACTCGCCCGGAAGGTCCAGCACGCAACCACCGCGCGGGCCGGCGTAATGGATGCCCAGAGGCACGCCTTGCGGCGAACGCTGCGGCTGCAACAGGCGCTTCAATGCCGCGACCTCACCGGCCGCCTTGGTCCAGGTCAGCTCCAGCTTCCAGGCGTAGTCCTGAAGCACGCGATCCATCGGGATGAACTCGGGCGCGTAAAGCCGCGGCTCGGCCTCGCGGCCCTCGCGCGCGGGCGACAGGCCCAGTTCGGCCTGCACGAACACCAGCGTGTCCGGCTTCACGAAACCCTGGAATTTCTGCCAGGGCTCGGCATCGATCCAGGTCGAGAGCTGCGCGGTCTGATCGTCCAGCGTGACCTTGAAGCTGGCACGCGCGGCGCGACCATCGCCGTTCTTGTCGCCCTTGAAAAAGCGGACGTCGGTGACCCAGGCAGCGAACATCAGCTTGGTACGCGGCTGCCAGACCGGCTTGCCGTTGGCGCCGACCACCGTCGGCGTCGGTTGCGCATATTGCTGGATCAGCTCCTGCAGGCGACCGCTGCAGATCTGCGCCATCATGTCCTCGTAGGCTTCGATCGGATGGCCGCTGAGGTAGAAGCCGAGCGTCTCGCGCTCCTTGTCGAGCCGCTCGCGCTTGGACCAGTCCGGCTCAAGGTCCGCTTCCACGACCGCTGCGCTGCGCGCAGCCCCGCTCCCGCCGCCGAGCCCGAACAGATCGACCTGGCCGCTGTCGGCGGTCGCGGCGGCGGCTTCGGCAAGCTGCAACGCCTTGGGCAGCGTCTTGAGCAGCGAGGGCCGATTGAGGCCCAGACCATCGAGCGCACCGCAGCCGATCAGCGCCTCCAGCACGCGCTTGTTGGCCTTGCGCGTATCGATGCGCTGACAGAAATCGAACAGGTCCTTGAAGGCCCCTCTGGCCTCGCGCTCGGCGATGATGCCTTCCAGCGCCGCCTCGCCCGCCCCCTTGACGGCTCCGAGGCCGTAACGGATCTCGCCGGGGGCCGGCACCGTGAAGCGGAAGTAACTGGTGTTGATGTCCGGCGGATGCAGCGTCAGCCCCATGCGCAGGCACTCCAGGCGCATCGCCACCACCGCATCGGTGTGCTGCATATCGCAGGACAGCACCGCCGCCATGAACTCGGCCGGATAGTGCGTCTTCAACCACGCCGTCTGATACGACACCAGCGCATAGGCCGCGGCATGCGACTTGTTGAAGCCGTAGTTCGCGAACTTCTCCATCAGGTCGAAGACCTGCGTCGCGATCTGCGCTTCGACGCCACGTCCGGTGGCACCGGCCTGGAACACCTCGCGCTGCTTCGCCATTTCCGCGGCGATCTTCTTGCCCATCGCGCGACGCAGCAGATCGGCGCCGCCCAGCGTGTAGCCGGCCAGGCGTTGCGACATCTGCATCACCTGTTCCTGGTAGACGAAGATGCCGTAGGTCGGCTCCAGCACCGCCTCCATGTCCGGATGCAGGTACTCGACCGGCTCATCGCCGCGCTTGCGCGCGCAGAAACTCGGAATCAGATCCATCGGACCCGGGCGGTACAGCGACACCAGCGCGATGATGTCCTCGAAACGATCCGGCCGCAGGTCGGTGGAGGCGCGCTGCATGCCCGGCGATTCCATCTGGAACACGGCACCGGTCTTGCCGCTGGCATACAGCGCATAGGTCGCGGCGTCGTCCAGCGGCAGCTTCAGTACATCGATCTGGACCTTCTGCTGTTCGGCGATCGTGTTCACCGCCTCCTGGATGATCGTCAGCGTCTTCAGACCGAGGAAGTCGAACTTCACCAGCCCGACCATCTCCAGATCCTTCATGTCGAACTGCGTGCGCATGCCGCCGCCACCGGCTTCGCAGTACAGCGGCGCGTAGTCGGTCAGCGCCTGGGGTGCGATGACGACGCCGCCGGCATGCACGCCGACACCGCGTGTCACGCCCTCCAGCGCCAGCGCCATGTCCAGCACCGCACGCGTGTCCTCCTCACCCTCGTAGCGCTGCTTGAGTTCGGGCACCGAGTCGATCGCATCGGCCAGCGTCGCCCCCGGCGTGCCCGGCACGAGCTTGGCGATCGAATCGCCGAAGCCATAGCCGTGCCCCATCACGCGGCAGACGTCGCGCACCACGCCACGCGCCGCCATCGTCGCGTAGGTGATGATCTGGCCGACGTGCGGACGACCGTACTTCTGCGTCACGTACTCGATGACGCGATCGCGATTGTCCATGCAGAAGTCGACGTCGAAGTCCGGCATCGACACGCGCTCCGGATTCAGGAAGCGCTCGAACAGCAGGCTGTACGGCAGGGGATCGAGGTCGGTAATGCCGGTGGCGAAGGCCACCAGCGAGCCGGCACCGGAGCCGCGACCCGGCCCGACCGGACAGCCATTGTTCTTGGCCCACTCGATGAAGTCGGCCACCACCAGGAAGTAACCGGCAAAACCCATCTTCTGGATCACGCCCAGCTCGTAATCCAGGCGCGCTTCGTAGGTCTCGCGCGGCGCCGAGGCCTGGATCTGCGTCAGACGCCGCGACAGACCTTCCTGCGATCGCGCGCGCAGCCAGCTGTCGGTGTCGTGGCCTTCCGGTACCGGAAAGTTCGGCAGGTGATACGGCGGCGCGAACTTCAGCGTCAGCGAGCAGCGACGTGCGATCTCGACGCTGTTGGCCAGCGCCTCGGGGAGGTCGGCAAACAACGCCTGCATCTCCTCCGGCGACTTCAGATATTGCTCGGGCGTGTAATCGCGCGGTCGCTTGTCGTCGGTGAGCACGCGGCCCTGGGCGATGCAGACGCGCGCCTCATGCGTCTCGAACTCGCCGCGCTCGAGGAAGCGCACGTCGTTGGTGGCGACAACCGGCACGCCGGTCTTGCGCGACAGCGCGCAGGCGGCCTGCACCCAGTCCTCGTCGCCGGGGCGCTCGCAACGCGCGACCTCCAGATAGAGGCGATCAGGAAAGATCGCGCGCCACTGCTCGATCTGATCAAGCGCTGCCTCTACTTGATCGGCCTGCGCCGCGCGGAACAGTCCACCATCGCGACCGCTGAGCGCGATCAGGCCGGGTGCGCATTCGATCAGGCGCGCACGCGATACCAGCGGCTGCCCGCGCGCCTGACCTTCGGTGTAGGCGAACGACAGCAGCTTGGACAGGTTGCGGTAGCCGGTCTCGTTCTGCACCAGCAGCGTCAGACGCTCGGGGCTGTCGCCGGGCAGACGCTCGTCGAGCCACACATCGGCCCCGACGATCGGCTTGATGCCCGCGCCCTCCGCAGCTTTGTAGAACTTCACCATCGCGAACACGTTGTTGCGATCGGTGATGGCCACCGCCGACAGGCGGAGCTTGGCCGCCTGCGAACTCAGCGTCGCGCCCGCACCGCCCCCCTTGCGCTTGGGCGGCTCCACCCGCACCAGCCCGTCGGTCAGGGAATACTCGGTATGCAGACGCAGGTGCACGAAGCCGCTCATGCGCACACGTCTCCTCGCTCGGCCGCCTCGTGCAGCAGGCTCGCCTGCGCACAGGGCGAAAAGCTCATGCGGTGCTCGGCGCACGGACCCAGCCGGCGCAACGCCGCCACATGCTGGACGGTGCCGTAACCCTTGTGCTGCGCGAAACCATACCCGGGATACGCCTGCTCGAGTTCCACCAGGTGCCGGTCGCGCGCGACCTTGGCGAGGATGCTCGCTGCCATGATCGCGGGCTCGAGCGCATCGCCGTCGATGATGGTGCGCACCGCACAGTTCAGCGGCGGCGCCTGATTGCCATCGACCAGCGCCAGTCCCGGCGCCACCTGCAAGCCCTCGATCGCGCGCCGCATCGCCAGAAACGTCGCCTGCAGGATGTTGATGCGATCGATCTCACCGGCGTCGGCGCGACCGATGCACCAGGCGCGCGCGCGCGCCTGGATCTCCGGAAACAGGCGCTCGCGTCGCGCGGCGCTGAGTTGCTTGGAGTCCCTCAGACCGGCGATCGGCGCATCGAGGATCACTGCCGCGGCGTAGACCGGACCCGCCAGACAGCCGCGACCCGCTTCGTCGACACCGGCAATCGCAGAGAAGGAAGTGAGGAGCGTCACGCCCGCAATTGTAGTGCGCCGGCGCCGCTCAACGGGCGCCCAGCAGCTCGGCAATGACCGCCGCCGCACGGTCGGCCGCGCCGCAGCGCAACTGCGCCCGCACGGCGTCGAATGCACGCAACTGGCGCCGGCGCGGCTCGCCGTCGTCCAGTAACAAGCGCAATTCCGCAGCGATGCGTTCCGGATGCGCCTGATCCTGCAGCAGTTCCGTGACGGTGGGTTCCGCCGCCAGCAGGTTCGGCAGGCTCACGTGTTTCGTCTTGAGCAGACCGAGACGCAGCATCAGCCAGGCCGTCAGCGCCGAGGCTCGGTAGGCCACGACCATCGGCCGGCCGAGCAGCAGGCATTCCAGCGTCGCGGTGCCGGAGGCCAGCAGCACGACGTCGCCGGCCTGCATGGCCTCGCGCGAATGGCCGTCGACCAGCGTCCAGTCCAGGCCCGGGGCCTGCGACTGGATCGCCGCCTCGACCCCGGCGCGCAGGCCTGGCTTTGCGATCGGCGTGACGAAGCGCAGACCGGGCACTTGGTCGGCGAGCCGGCGCGCGGCACGCGCGAACGGCTCTGCGAGGTAACGGATTTCACCGCCACGGCTGCCCGGCATCACGGTGACGACGCGGCCGTCTTCCCGCAGGCCCAGCGCGCGACGCGCGGCGGCCGGCGTAGTCGCGGCATCGAGCTGGTCGGCCAGCGGATGACCGATATAGTCGGCATGCACGCCGTGGCGCGCGTAGAACGCCGGCTCGAACGGAAACAGACAGAGGATGCGCTCGACGGCGCGCGCGATCGTCTTCACGCGCCCTTCGCGCCAGGCCCAGACCGTAGGGCTGACGACGTGCACGGTGCGCAGGCCGGCGTCGCGCAGTCGGCGTTCCAGACCCAGGTTGAAATCGGGCGCGTCGATGCCGATCACGAGATCCGGCTTGTCGTCCTTGAAGCGCTGCAACAGCTGCGCACGCAGCTTGAACAGGCGCGGCAGTTCACGCAGCACCTCGGCCAATCCCATCACCGACAGCGCGTCGATGGACTCGATCGCCTCGCAGCCGGCGCCGACCATGCGCGGCCCGGCGACGCCGTAGAAGCGCGCCTGCGGCAGGCGCGCCTTCAGAGCTTCGATGATGGCGGCGCCGAGGATGTCGCCGGAGATCTCGCCTGCGACGAACGCGATGCGCATCGGCCGCTCAGCGCTGCAGCGGTCGTTTGCCGGAACTCAGGAAGTCCGACATCAGCTTCAGGTTCGGCGAGGTCTCGGCCAGGCGCGCCATCTCGGCCTTGACCTCGGCCATGAGCTTGCCCGATCGGTAGATCAGCTTGAAGGCATCCTCTACCACCGCGATCTCCTCGGGCTTGAAGCCGCGACGGCGCATGCCTTCCTTGTTGATCGCGCGCGGCTCGGCCGGATTGCCCTGCACCATCACGAACGGCGGCACGTCGCCAGAGACACCGGCAGAGAAGGCCGTGAACGCATGCGCGCCCAGGCGGCAGAACTGGTAGACCAGCGTGTAGCCGCCGAGCACGACGTGGTCGCCGATCTCAACGTGGCCGGCGAGGCTCGCGTTGTTGGCGAAGATCGTGTCGCTGCCGACCCAGCAATCGTGCGCGATGTGGCAGTAGTTCATGATCCAGTTGCGATCACCGACCTTGGTCGCACCGCGCTTGGTCTCGTACTCCTTCATCGTGCCGCGCTGGATGCTGACGTACTCGCGGATCACATTGCCGTCGCCGATGATCACGCAGGTCGGATCGTCCTGCTTCGACGTCTTGTCCTGCGAGATCTCGCCGAGCGAGGCGAACTGGAAGATCTGGTTGTCGCGGCCGATCGTCATCGGCCCGCGCAGCACGACGTGCGGACCGATCACGGTGTTCGCGCCAATCGTTACGCCGGCGCCGACAATGCTGTAGGGGCCGACCTCGACCGACTCGTGCAGTTCAGCCTTGGCGTCGACGATCGCGGTGGGATGGATGCGCGACACGCTCAACCCCCATCCGTGCCGCGAGACGGATCTTTGAGCACGCACATCATCTCGGCCGCGCAAGCCAGCTCCTCGCCCACACGCGCCTCGGCCGTGAACTTCCACAGATCCCGCTTGTGCTTGTCCAGCGTCACCGCGAAGCGCAGTTGATCGCCCGGCACCACCGGCCGCTTGAAGCGGCAGTTGTCGATGCCGGCGAAGTACAGGATCAGGCCCGAATCCGCGCGCAGGCCGGACTTGATGATCGCCAGCAGGCCACAGGCCTGCGCCATCGCCTCGAGCATGATCACGCCCGGCATGGTCGGCAAACCTGGGAAATGACCGGGGAAGTACGGCTCGTTGTAGGTGACATTCTTGATGGCCGTCAGGCGACCGGCTTCGGCGTCGACGTCCAGCACCCGGTCCACCAGCAGGAACGGATAGCGATGCGGCAGCATCGTCAGGATGTCGCGGATATCAAACGTCGTCTTGTCCATCGTGCTCTTCCGTGGCGGAAACGCCGAGATGCCGCTCCAGCGCCTTCACGCGTTCTTCGAATTTTCCGAGGCGGCGCACGCGCGCCACGGTCTTGCGCCAGGCACGCGCCTCATCACTCGGCAGGCCGGAACCGTAAACACCCTTCTCGCGGATCGAACCAATGACCATCGCGCGGCCCAGCAGCACCACGTCGTCGGCGATCTGAAGGTGACCGGCGATGCCGACGGCGCCGCCAATCATACAGCGCGATCCGATGCGGGTTGAGCCGGCGATACCGGCGCAGGCGGCGATCGCCGTATGCGCGCCGATATGGCAGTTGTGCGCAATCTGGATCAGGTTGTCGAGGCGCACGCCGTTCTCGATGACCGTGTCGTCGATCGCGCCGCGGTCGATGCAGGTATTGGCGCCAATCTCGACGTCGTCGCCGATCACGACACTGCCGAGTTGCGGCACTTCCTCCCACCCCTGCGGCCCCATCGCGTTGCCGAAGCCGCGGCCACCGATCACCGCGCCGGGCTGCACACTGATGCGGGCGCCGATGCGCACGCGGGCGCCGACATAGACGCGTGCGCTCAGGCGCGCGCCGTCGCCAATGATCGCATCGCGCCCGACGATGCTGCCGGAACCGATATAGCAGTCAGCGCCGATGCGCACACCCGACTCGATCACGACCTGCGGGCCGATGTAGCTGCCCTCGCCGATCTGTGCATCCGCGGCCACGACCGCCGACGCATCGCGCCCGGGCGTGAATTCGCGATCCGGATCGAACAGACGCGCGATCCGTGCATAGGCCAGATAGGGATCCTTGGCCACCAGCCCGGAACGCGAGTCGAGCCGGTCGGCATCTCGCGTGCCGACGATCACCGCGCCCGCCTGGGACTCGGCAAGCTGCGCGCGATAACGCGGATTGGAAAGAAAGCTGATGCAGCCGGGCTTGCCAGGCTGCAGCGTACAGACGCCATGGATCGGCGTTGCGCCGTCGCCGACCACGGTCAGGCCGTGTCGCTGCGCGAGTTCGTCGAGCGTGTAGACCTTCATGCGGATCGGATGACGCAAATGAAAAGGGCCGGGATCAGCATAGCAATCCCGGCCCCGACCGGCCCGCGCAGCGGGCCGTCTGAAGACTTACTTGGCGCCCGGCGCCTGCAGGCGCTTGAGCACGTCGGCGGTGATGTCGACGTCGGCGGTCGCGTAGACGGGGTTCTCCAGGACCACCGAGACGCCCTTCTCCTTGGCAACGGCCTCGATCACGGTCTTGAGCTTGCCCATGGTCTCGACCAGCAGCTGCTCACGCGACTTCTGGAACTCCTCCTGCAGCGTACGGCCCTTGTACTCCAGGTCGATGCGGCGCGTGTTGAGATCCTTTTCCTTCTTGGCGCGGTCGGCCGCCGACAGCAGCTCGGCTTCCTTCTGGAAGTTCTTGCCGTCTTCCTGGAACTTCTTCATCTCCGCCTCGAACTCGTTCTGGCGGCGCTCGAACTGCGACTTGAGCTTGTCCTGCATCGCCTTGAACTGCGGCGCCTGCGAGGCCAGGTCGGAGGAGCGGATCGTGGCGATGCGCGTACCCGGCAGCGCCTGAGCCTGCACCGCGGTGCTGATCGTGGCAACCGCGACGAACGCCGCGGCCAGAATGCTGTGATGGATCTTCATGAGTCTCTCTCGTCTGAACTGCCGTTTGTCGTGTGGAGATCGCGAATCGGCGGGCGCGATCAGAAACCGGAACCGAATGTGATCTGGAAGCGATCCACCTCGTCGCCGACCTGTTGATTGAGCGGGAACGCATAGCTCAAATCGAGCAGGCCGAGGAACGGTGTGAACCAGGAGAAGGAGATGCCGGCGGACTGGCGCAGGTCGGCGAACTCGAAGTCGCCCGGCTCGGCGAACACATTGCCGGTGTCGTGGAACAGCGCCATGCGCGTCGACCTGCCGTCGCTCTCCATCGGCAGCGGGATAATGAGCTGATTCTGCACGGTGGTGCGCAGCTTGCCACCGTACGGATTGCGATTCGGCGTATCGAGCGGACCGAGCGAGCCGTCTCGATAACCACGTACCGTGCGCGGACCACCCGCGAAGAAGTGCTCGTAAGGCGGCACGCTCTCGGTGTCGCCGTAACCATCGACGAGACCGACCGAACCCTTGACCTCAAGGAAGAACTTCCAGAACAGCGGCACATACAACTGGCCGCGATAGCTGACGTTATAGAACGTCAGATCGCTGCCGGGCATGGCGATGTCCATGCTCAGCGAGTGCAGCGCACCGCGGCTGGCAAAGAACGTGCGGTTGCGCGTGTCGTAGCTGATGCCGGTGCGCAGCTGATAGGTCGAGAAACGGGCACCGTTCTCGACGACGAAGCGCAGCACCTCATCCGACGTGGTGCCGGCGAAGGTCTCCAGCGCCACTTCCTCGACGCCCAGGCCCGCGCGCAGCACAACGTACTCGGACAGCGGCAGACCGTAGGTCAGATTGGCACCGAGGATGTTCGAATTGAACCCCGACGAGAAGCGGATCACCGACTCCGACTCGCGATAGAACGCCGAGATCGTCTGGCTGACGCCGTCTTCGGTGAAGTAAGGGTCGGTCCAGGACGCATTGACCGCACGCGAGATCACATTGTTCTCGAGCGACAGGTCGAGACGATTGCCGGTCCCCAGGAAGTTGGTGTGGGTGAGCTGGCCGGTCACCAGGAAGCCCTGCGCACCGGAATAACCGACGCCGAACTGCACCGAACCCGGCGGACGCTCCTTGATCTTGAAGACGAGATCGACCAGATCGTCGCTACCGGGCACCGGTCGTGTATCGACCTCCGCCTCCTCGACAAACGGCAGGCGCGCAAGGCGCACGCGCGAGCGCTCGACCGACGATTTCGAGAACGGCGCCGCCTCAAGCTGGCGCATCTCTCGGCGCAACGTCTCGTCATTGGTGCCGCTGTTGCCGATGAAATTGATGCGGCGTACGTAGGCGCGCTTGCCGGGCTGCACCAGATAATTGATGCCGACCTGCTTGTTCGCCTCGTCGATCTCGGGCAGCGGCGTGACCTCGGCGAAGGCGTAACCGATATCCGACAGCGCCGCTTCGATACGGTCCGCCGAATCGGTTGCCTGCTTGCGCGAGAACGTATCGCCCGTGCGCGTCGTCGTCAGCGCTTCGAGGAAGGCCAGATTGAGGATGGTCTCGCCGGTGAACTTGCGTTCCTTGACGGTGTAGACCTCACCCTCCGTGACGTTGACGGTGATGTAGATCGATTCCTTGTCCGGCGTCAGCGCTACCTGCACGGAATCGACGTTGAACTTCAGGTAACCGCGGTCCTGGTAGTAGGACTGCAGCGCTTCCAGATCGCCGACCAGCTTCTGCTTGGAGTAGCGGTCCGAACGCTGGAACGGCATCCAGTTCGTCGCCTGCTGCGCGAATTGCTGCTTCAGCTCGTCGTCACTGAAGACGCGGTTGCCGAGCACGTTGATGTCGGTGATCTTGGTGACCTTGCCTTCCGTCACCTTGATGCCGAGCCGAACGCGATTGTTCGGCTCCTCGGTAACGGTGGTCGCGATCGCAACGTCGTAATAACCGTTGGAGTAATACTGGCGGCGCAGTTCCTGCTCCACCTGATCGACCAGTTCACGGCGGAACAGCTCGCCGTCGGCCAGGCCCAGGTCACGCAGCGACTTCTTCAGGTCGTCGCCGCCGATCTTGTCATTGCCTTCGAGCGTGAAGCTCGAAATCGCCGGGCGTTCCTCGACGATGATGACCAGCGCCGTGCCATCACGGGCCAGCTGCACATCCTGGAACAGCCCCGAGCCGTACAGCGCGCGGATCGACTGCCGCGAAATGCTGCTGTTGACGGTGTCACCCACCGACAGCGGCAGATAAGTCAGCACCGTACCGATCTCGAGGCGCTGCAGGCCCTCGGCGCGGATCTCGGAAACGGTGAAGGGCTCGAACGCGTGGGCCGGTGCGACCAGCGCGGACGCGGCGAGCGCGGCGGCGATCGCCGTCTTTTTGAACTTGAGTCGTTTCACCGGTTGTTATCTTTCTGTGATCAATTCAACAGACGCGCTATGTCGTTGTAGAACGCCAGCCCCATCAACATCACCAGCAAGGTCAGACCGATGCGCTGCCCCGCTTCCTGCACTCGTTCCGACACCGGCGACCCCTTTACCGCTTCGACGGCGTAATAGAGCAAATGACCGCCGTCCAGCACCGGCACCGGCAGCAGATTCAGCACGCCGAGGCTGACACTGACGATGGCCATGAAGCTCAGGAAGGACACCAGTCCGATCTGCGCCGAGAAGCCCGCAACCTGCGCGATCTGGATCGGCCCGCTGACGTTCTTGACGGAAACGTCGCCGGTGATCATGCGGCCCAGCATGCGCACCGTCAGCGACGACATGCGCCACGTCTGCGATACCGCTTCCGGAACGGCCTCGAAGGGGCCGAGCCGGTTCACGGCGCGCAAATCCTGCCACAAGTCCCCAGGGTGCGCCACGGCGGCGCCGAAGCGTCCGATCATCCGCTCGCCATCACGAACCTGACCAATGATCGCGTCCAGCGCCAGGCGCTGACCGTTACGATCCACTTCGACGCGTACGACCTCGCCCGGATGCGCACGCAGCCAGGTCGCCCAGTGCTGCCAGGAGTCGATGGCGACGCCGTTGTAGCTGAGCAGGAGATCGCCAGCGCGGAAACCCGCCGCATCGGCGGCCTCGCCCGGCACCACCTGATCGAGCTTGGCCGGCACCGGCGGCTGATAAGGCATCAAGCCGAGATCGTCGAACAGGAACTCCGGGTCCATGCGCACGCGGCTCAAGTCGAGCTGAACCTCGCGCGCGCTGCCGTCGGTCGTGCGCACCGACAGCGGCAGCTGGCCGCGATTCATCGCGTGATCGAGCAGTTCGGTGCGCAATTGCGTCCACTGGGGCACCGAGCGACCGGCCACGGCCAGCACCTCGTCGCCCTGCACCAGGCCCGCCGCTGCTGCTGCACTGCCGGCCGGCGGTTCGGCCAGCAGCGGCCGCAGGCCCTGCACACCGACCACGTAGACGCCCCAGTACAGCAGGATCGCGAGACCGAAATTGAAGGCCGGGCCGGCGGCGACGATCGCCATGCGCTTGCCGACCGTGGCGTTGTTGAAGGCAAGCGCGCGCTGGTCCGGCGCCACCGGCGCCTCGCGCTCGTCCAGCATCTTCACGTAGCCGCCCAGCGGGATCGCCGAAATCGTCCACTCCACGCCCTCGCGATCGCGGCGCGTCCAGATCGGCTTGCCGAAACCGATCGAGAAGCGAAGCACCTTCACGCCGCAGCGACGCGCTACCCAGTAGTGACCGTACTCGTGAAACGCCACCAGCACACCGATGGCAACGATGAACCCACCCAGCGACCACAGAAAATCAAGCATTCACGAACTCTCCGGCACGCTGACGTGCCCAGCGGTCCACCGCCAGCACGCCATCCAGGTCGGTGGCGGCGGGCAGCGTCTCGCGCTCGGCGGCATTGAGGGTCGATTCGATCACGCGGGCGATACCGGTATAGCGCAAGTTCCCTTCGAGGAAGGCTTGGACAGCGACTTCGTTCGCCGCGTTCAACACATTCGGTGCCGCACCACCCCGGCGCAGCGCCGCGCGCGCCAGGGCCAGGCAGGGGAAGCGGTTCAGGTCCGGCGCCTCGAAGCGGAAACGCCCCAGCGCCGCCAGATCCAGACCGCCGACGCCGGACTCCCAACGCTCCGGCCAGGCCAGAGCATGCGCGATCGGCACCCGCATGTCCGGCTGGCCGAGCTGCGCCAGCATCGAGCCGTCGCAGTACTCGACGATCGAATGGATCGCGCTTTCGGGATGGATCACCACATCGAGCCGGTCTTCCGTCAGCGCATACAGCACGGCCGCCTCGATCAGCTCCAGCCCCTTGTTCATCATCGTCGCCGAATCGACCGAGATCTTCGGCCCCATGACCCAGTTCGGATGACGCACCGCCTGCGCTGGCGTCACCGTTTCCAGCTCGGTCAGCGGCGTCTCGCGGAACGGGCCGCCGGACGCGGTCAGGATCAAGCGGCTGACCCCGGCTGGCGCCTGGCCGCAGCGGCTGCCGCCGGGCAGACACTGGAAGATCGCGTTGTGTTCGGAATCGATCGGGATCAACGTGGCGCCGTGCGCGGCCGCAGCGTGCATCAGCAAGGCGCCAGCCATCACCAGCGGTTCCTTGTTGGCGATCAGTACGCGCTTGCCGGCGCGCACCGCGGCCAGCGTCGGCATCAGCCCCACCGCACCGACGATCGCCGACATCACCTGATCGGCATCCGGATGCGCGGCCAGCTCATCAAGCGCCTGCGCGCCGCCGTCGACCCGCGTCGCGACACCGGCGTTACGCAGGCGCTGCGCAAGCTGGCGCGCGGCGGCCTCGTCGGCCATCGCAGCGTACGCCGGTTGGAATTCCTGACAGAGCGCAAACAGGCCTTCGACATCACGGTGAGCGGTCAGCGCCAGCGCCGTCAGGCGCTGCGGATGGCGCCGCACCAGATCGAGGGTATTGCGGCCGATGGTCCCGGTCGCGCCCAGCACCACCAGCCGGCTGCTCACAGGTCGAGCAGAATCAGGCCCAGCGCCATGACCGGCGCCGCCGCGAGAATGCTGTCGACGCGGTCGAGAATGCCGCCATGCCCAGGCAGGATCGTGCCACTGTCCTTGATGCCGGCAACCCGCTTGAACATCGACTCGGTGAGATCTCCGACGATGGAGACCACGGCCACCACCAGCGACAACGCCAGCAGCCAGAGCAGCGCGCCACTGTTGGTGACGGAAAACGCGTAGACACCCGCGGTCAAGGTCCAGGCCGCGCATAGCAGCAGCCCGCCGACCGCGCCCTCCACGGTCTTGCCCGGCGAGATACCCGGCGCCAGCTTGTGCCTGCCGAAGTTGCGGCCGGCCAGATACGCGCCGGTGTCGGCAGCGAACACGAGGAACAGCAGGAACAACAGCCGGTAGACGCCATCGGCCATCGCGTGCAGCGTCGCCAGCGCCAGCAGCGTCGAGACGATCAGCAGCAGCCCCAGCAGGCCCATCGCCCAGCGCGGCGGCGGATGGCGCTGCAGGTTGCCCGGAAAGCCGGGGAACAGCAGCGGCACCAGCACCCACCACAGCGTCGCGGCCCCCAGCAGCCACGGCAACCAGAGCGCGCGCTGCGGCAGATACCATGCTGTCGCCAGCAGGGCACCGGTCAATGCCGCGTAGGCATATCGCGGCGCACGCGCGGCACCGAAGGCCATCAGACCGGTCCACTCCCAGGCGATCAGCAGACCGGCCAGGCTCAACACGCCATAGAGCAGATTCGTCGGCACAAACCAGACCAGGGCCAGCAGCAGCGGCAGCAGCACGAGTGCCGTAATGACGCGCTGGATCAACATGCTCAGGCCGCTTCCGGAACGCGACCGAAACGACGCTCGCGGCCGGCGTACCAGCGCAGCGCCTCGAGCATGTGATCGCCGTCGAAATCCGGCCACAGCGTGTCGCTGAAATAAAGCTCGGTGTAGGCCAGCTGCCACAGCAGGAAGTTACTGATGCGACGCTCGCCGCCGGTGCGGATCAGCAGATCCGGCGCCGGCACGCCCTGCGTCGACAGGCGGCTTTCGATGGCCTCGACCGTGATCGGCTCGCCAGCGGACGCCGCGCGCTGGGCGGCCTGCACAATGTCCCACTGCCCGCCGTAGCCGACCGCGATCAGCAGCGTCAGACCGGCATTGCCGACCGTGAGCGCCTCCGCCTGGCGCATTGCCTCGCGCAACTCGGCCGGGAAATCATCGTGCTGGCCGATGAACAGCACGCGGATGTTGTTCTTGTGCAACGTCTTCACTTCGCGTGCCAGCGTCGAGGCGAACAGCTGCATCAGCAGCTTGACCTCGGTCTCCGGGCGCTGCCAGTTCTCCTGCGAAAACGCGAACAGCGTCAGCGCGGTGACGCCGGCCTCGCCGGCCGCGCGCACCACGCGACGAACCGTCTTGACCCCGGCGCGATGACCCATGGGCCGCGGCTGCCCGCGCGCCGCCGCCCAGCGACCGTTGCCATCCATGATGATGGCGACGTGCCGGGGCACCGGCTGCAGCGGCAGCGAAGGCGGCTTCTGGGTCATGCGCGGAACGCCGTCTTACATCGACAGCAGTTCCTTCTCCTTGACGGCCGCCGCCTCATCGACCTTAGCGACGAACTGATCGGTCAGCTTCTGGATATCGGCTTCGCCGCGCTTCACATCGTCGGCGCCGATCTGCTTGTTCTTCTCCAGATCCTTGATCGCCTGGTTGGCATCGCGGCGCACACCGCGGATCGCGACCTTGGCATTCTCGGCCTCGCCCTTGACGACCTTGACCAGGTCGCGGCGACGTTCCTCGGTCAGCGGCGGCATGATGATGCGGATGATCTGGCCGGCCGTGTTCGGATTCAGGCCCAGGTCCGAGGTCATGATCGCCTTCTCGATCGCCGACACCATGCCCTTGTCCCAGGCCTGGATGCTAATCGTGCGCGCATCCTCGACGGTGACCTGCGCGGCCTGCGAGATCGGCACTTCCGAGCCGTAGTAATCCACACGCACGTGATCCAGCAGCGCGGCGTTGGCGCGGCCGGTACGCAACTTGACGAGCTCGGCCTTCAACGCGTCCACGCACTTCTGCATGCGCGTGGTCGTATCGTTCTTGATCGGGTTCAACATCGCTTCACTCCCTGGTTCTGGCCGGCTTCAGCGGTAGACCCGCGTGCCGATCGTTTCGTCGCCCATGACGATCTTCATCAGCGCGCCGGCGCGATCCATGTCGTAGACCCGCAGCTTCATGCCATGGTCACGGCACAACACCATCGCGGTCTGGTCCATCACGGCCAGCCGCTTGCCCAGCGCTTCGTCGTAGGTCAGTTCGTCGTACTTCTTCGCCGCCTTGTCCTTCTTCGGGTCGGCGGTGTAAATGCCGTCGACCTTGGTCGCCTTCAGCATCAGGTCGGCGTTGATCTCGACCGCGCGCAGCGCCGCCGCCGAGTCTGTGGTGAAGAACGGATTGCCGGTGCCGGCGGAGAAGATCAGCACGCGCCCCTTCTCGAGGTGACGCACCGCGCGGCGGCGAATGAAGTCCTCGCAGACCTCGTTGATGCGCAGCGCCGACTGCACGCGCGCCTGCAGGCCGATGCGTTCGATCCAGTCCTGGATCGCCAGCGCGTTGATGACCGTGGCCAGCATGCCCATCTGGTCACCGGTGACGCGGTCCATGCCAGCGCGGGCCAGACCCTCGCCGCGGAAGATGTTGCCGCCGCCGACCACCAGCGCGACCTGCACCCCGGCATCGACGATGCCCTTGACCTCCTGCGCCAGCGCGCTCATCACGGCCGGCGAGATGCCGAAACCCTGATCCCCCATCAAAGCCTCGCCGCTGAGCTTCAGCAGAATGCGCTTATAGGCTGGAACAGAGGTGCTCATAGATACCTGCGCTGACTCGCCTGACCGGTCCGAACGTCACCTAAAAGAAGGCCCCGTTTCCGGGGCCTTCACGGTACCGCGTAACTGCCGGAAGTTTAACGCAGTTCAGGCCTTGATGCCGGCCTGCGCCATGACTTCCGCGGCGAAATCGACCTGCTGCTTTTCAATGCCCTCGCCGACCTGGAAACGCACGAAGCGCGCAACCTTGGCCTTCTTGGCTGCCAGCAGCTTCTCGACGGTCTCGTCGTTGCTCTTGACGAACACCTGGCCAAGCAGCGTGATCTCGCCAGTGAACTTCTTGACCTTGCCGTCGACCATCTTGGCGAGGATCTCGGCCGGCTTCGGCTTGAAGCCGCCGCCAAGCTTCTTCTTGATCGTCGCGTAGTCGTCGTCCCAGCCCTTCTTGTCGTCGTCGGACAGGCCGTCGTAGACGCCGTTCTGCTTCTCGGCATCCATCTCCGCGATCGCGCCAGCCAGCTTGTCGGACTCGGCCTTGGCGTCGGTCTGTTCCTGGGCCACGGTGGCCTCGATCACCTTGCGCTCGGCCTCGATGGCCTCGGCCGGAATCTCGGCGCTGCTCAGATAACGCGGGTTCATCGCCGCGATGTGCATCGCGAGATCCTTGGCCAGTTCCTCGTCGCCGGCTTCCAGCGCGACGATGACGCCGATCTTGTCGCCCGGGTGCAGGTACTTGACGATCGGGCCGGCGGCCTTGGAGACGACCTCGAAACGACGGATCGTCATGTTCTCGCCGAGCTTGGCGATCAGGCCGCGGCGACGCTCTTCCAGCGTCTCGCTGCCGGCCTTGAGCGCGACCAGCGCCTCGAGGTTCGCCGGCTTGCTGGCCAGCGCCGCGTCGGCCGCGGCCTGGGCCAGGCCGCGGAACTCGTCGCCCTTGGCGACGAAGTCGGTCTCGGAGGTCAGCTCGACGATGGCGATGGCGTCGCCGCCGGCGGCAACCGCCAGCACGCCTTCGGCCGCCGTGCGGCTGGCCTTCTTGTCGGCCTTGGCCGCGCCATCCATGCGCAGCTTCTCGGCGGCCTTTTCGAGGTCGCCGCCGGTGGCTTCGAGGGCCTTCTTGCAGTCGCCCATGCCGGCGCCGGTGCGCTCACGCAGTTCTTTCACCAGCGCAGCAGTAACTGGAGTACTCATAACAAATAAATTCCGTTAGTTACGCGACCTTCCTCAAGTGAAGGGCACGTTGGGGGAATGACCGGAAGCGCCGCCGCGGGCCACCGCGGCGGCGCTACCAACGGCTTTAGCCTTCGGTCTTCTCGGCGCGACGGCCGCGCGAGGGCGCGCCACGGTCGCTACCAGGCTTGCGCGGGCCCGACGGACGCGGCTTGCGCGGCGCGGCGGCGCGTTCTTCCTGGATTTCAACGAACTCTTCGGGACGGCCAACGGTGTTGGTGCCGCGGCCTTCGATGATCGCGTCGGCCACGCACTGGGCGTAGACGCGGATCGCGCGCGTGGCGTCGTCGTTACCCGGGATCACGCAGTCGATGCCGTCCGGATCGTTGTTGGAGTCGACGACGGCGATGACCGGGATACCGAGCTTCTTGGCTTCGGCGATCGCGTTCTTTTCGTAGCCGGTGTCGATCACGAACAGGCAGTCCGGCAGGCTCGGCATCTGCTTGATGCCGCCCAGCGACTTGCGCAGCTTCTCCAGCTCACGCGTGAAGGTCAGCTGTTCCTTCTTGTTGAGACGGTTGATGGTGCCGTCCTCGACCTGCTTCTCCATTTCGATCAGGCGCTTGATGGAGCCCTTGACCGTCTTGAAGTTGGTCAGCGTGCCGCCGAGCCAGCGCTGCGACACGTACGGCATGCCGGCGCGCTTGGCCTCTTCCTCGACCGTTTCGCGCGCAGCGCGCTTGGTGCCGACGAACAGGATGCGGCCGCCGTTGGCAGCGAGCTTGCCGGCAAAGGAACAGGCGTCCTTCAGCAGCGGCAGCGTCTGCTCAAGATTGATGATGTGGATGCGGTTGCGCTCACCGAAGATGAATTCCTGCATCCGCGGGTTCCAGTACCGGGTGCGGTGTCCAAAATGGACGCCCGCCTCCAGCAACTGGCGCATGGTGATATCGGCCATTGCTTGAAGCTCCTTGGGTTGTATGCAAACCGTGCCAGGTGTGATCACCCAAGTCGGCACGGATGGATTTCTTCGAAGACGATGCGACACTGCGTCGTCATTGCCTTTGAAGGGCGCGCTTTATACCATAGCGCCCCTTTGAAAACAAACATTTGCCGCGCGCAACGTGCGGCCGGAACTGCCCGCTTTTAATGACGATCACGATCAAGAATCCCGAGGAACAGCAGAAGATGCGCGCTGCCGGCCAGGCCGCGGCCGAGGTGCTGGTGATGATCGAGCCGTACGTCAAGGCCGGGGTCAGCACCGACGAGCTGAACCGCATCTGCCACGACTACATCGTCAACAAGCAGGGCTGCGTGCCGGCACCCTTGAATTACAAGGGTTTTCCGAAGTCGATCTGCACCTCGGTGAACCACGTGGTGTGCCACGGCATCCCGGGCCCGAAGGTGCTGAAGAAGGGCGACGTCATCAACATCGACATCACCGTCATCAAGGACGGCTTCCATGGCGATACCAGCCGCATGTTCTATGTGGGTGAGCCCAGCATCCTGGCGCGGCGCGTCACCGAAACGGCGCGCGAGGCGATGATCGAGGGGATCAAGCAGGTGCGTCCGGGCGGCCGGCTCGGCGACATCGGCAGCGTGATCCAGAAATACGCCGAGGCACGCGGCTTCTCGGTGGTGCGCGAGTACTGCGGCCACGGCATCGGCCGCATCTTCCACGAGGAGCCGCAGGTCCTGCACTACGGCAAGGCTGGCACGGGAATTGAATTGCAGCCAGGCATGACGTTCACGATCGAACCCATGGTCAACGCCGGCCGCCAGGATGTGAAGCTGCTGCCGGACGGCTGGACCGTCGTCACCAAGGACCATTCGCTGTCGGCACAGTGGGAGCACACGATCCTCGTGACCGAGGGCGGCTATGAGGTCCTGACCCTGCGCAACGGCGAGCTGTGACGATGGGCGCCGAATTCGACCTCGCCGACGAGGAAGCCGCCAGCATCTTCAGTGCACCGCGCGTGCGCTCGCGGCTGGCACAGGGCGGGTATTCGATCCCCGCCTTCCGCGACACGCTGAAATGGGGCCGCGAGCGCCTCAATGGCCTGTTCCACGACGGCATCCCGGCCGATTCGCTGGTGCACGCCCGCGCTCACCTGGTCGACGAGGTATTGCGTGCGGCCTGGCAGAAGTTTCTGCCGGACGGCGCGCCGGGCCTGACGCTGGTGGCGGTCGGCGGTTATGGCCGCGGCGAGCTGCTGCCGCATTCGGACATCGACATCCTGCTGCTGCACAGCGGCGATGCGCTCGAGACGCACCGCAAGGGCCTGGAGCAGATGACCGCCTTCGGCTGGGACATCGGCCTGGAAGTCGGACAGAGCGTGCGCACCGTCGAGGAGTGCGTCAGCGAGGCCGCCAAGGACGTCACTGTCATCACCAACCTGCTGGAGGCGCGCCTGCTGACCGGCGATGCCGACCTGTTCCAGGCGATGCAGCAGGCGCTGACGCCGGATCAGGTGTGGCCGGTCAAAGCGTTCTTCGAAGCCAAGAAGGCCGAGCAGGCGGCGCGTTACCGCAAGTACGACGACACCGGCTACAAGCTGGAACCCAACGTCAAGGAAAGCCCCGGCGGTCTGCGCGACATCCACACCATCGCCTGGGTCGCCAAGCGCCATTTCGGCGCACAGACGCTGTCCGAACTGCGCGAGCACGGCTTCCTGACCAAGCAGGAGTGCGACGAGCTGTTCGCCGGCCAGGATTTCCTGTGGCGCGTGCGCTTCGCACTGCACATGATCACCAACCGCCGCGAAGATCGTCTGCTGTTCGATTCGCAGGTCAAGGTCGCGCAGCTGTTCGGCTACGAGGACAACGACAAGAACAAGGGCGTAGAGCAGTTCATGCAGCTCTACTACCGCACGATCAAATCGCTGTCCTGCCTCAACGACATGCTGCTGCAGTTGTTCGAGGAAGCGATCCTGCGGCCGGACACCGGCAAGCCGGAACCCCTCAACGCGCGCTTCCAGGTGCGCAACGGCTATCTGGAAGCACGCGAGGAAACCGTGTTCCAGCGCCAGCCGTGGGCGCTGATCGAAGCCTTCCTGCTGATGCAGCAGCATCCGAAGATCGAGGGCATCCGCGCGCAGACGCTGCGGCTGATGCTGCGCGACGGCAAGCTGCTCACCGACGAGACGCGCCGCAGCGTGCAGGCACGCTCGCTGTTCATCGAGATGTTCCGCGAAGGCCGCGGCCTGACCCGCAACCTGCGGCGTATGAACCGCTACGGTGTGCTCGGCCGCTACCTGCCCGCCTTCGGGCGCATCGTCGGCCTGATGCAATACGACCTGTTCCATACGCTGACGGTCGATGAGCACATCCTGTACGTGTTGCGGAACGCGCGTCGCTTTGCGATGCAGCGCTTCCGGCATGAACTGCCGTTTTGCAGCGAGGTCATGGACCGCCTGCCCAAGCCGGAACTGCTGTATCTCGGCGCGTTCTGGCACGACATGGCCAAGGGCCGCGGCGGCGACCATTCCGCGATCGGCTCGCACGAAGCCATTCAGTTCTGCCTGGAGCACGGTCTGTCCCATGCCGATGCCGCCCTGGTCGGCTGGCTGGTCGAAAACCATCTGTTGATGTCGCTGACCGCGCAGAAGCAGGATCTCGGCGATGCCGAGGTCATCACCGAATTCGCACGCAAGGTCGGCGACCGCAGCCGCCTCGATTATTTGTTCCTGCTCACCTGCGCCGACATCCGCGGCACCAACCCGGCGCTCTGGAACAGCTGGCGCGAGTCGCTGCTGAAGGACCTGTACAAGTACAGCGCACGCGTGCTCGACAGCGGCGACACCCAGCCGGTGGAAGAGGATGCGCGCATGCGGGAAACGCGCGAGCGCGCATTGCCGCTGCTGACTCAGCAAGGTCTGGACGCCAGCGTTGTGCAGGCCCAGTGGGCACGCTTCGATCACGAGTACTTCCTGCGCCACACCCCCGCCGAGCTTGCCTGGCACCTGCCGCCCCTCCTCGCCGTGCAGGAGAGCGAGCTGCCGCTGGTGCTGGTCGATACCGTCGCCGACCGCGGCATGACGGTGTTCGTCTACACGCGCGATCGCGATCACCTGTTCGGCCTGTCCTGCGGCGTTCTTGCGCGCCTGGGCCTCAACATTCTCGACGCGCGCCTGCACACCTCGGACGACGGCTTCGTGCTCGACTCCTACGTGGTGATGGAAGGCGACAACACGCCGATCAGCAATCCGATGCGCGGGCCGGAAATCCAGGCCGCGCTGCGCAAGGTGCTCAGCGATCCCGAAGTCTCGACGGTCGATGTCAACCGTCGTGCCTCGCAGCGCCTCAAGCACTTCGATACGCCGACCACCGTCTATTTCAGTCAGGACGAAAAGCGCAGTCGCACCGTGCTGGAACTGGTCACCGCCGACCAGCCGGGCCTGCTGTCGTTGATCGGCCGCGTGTTCCAGAAGCGCGGCATCCTGCTCGACGCCGCCAAGATCGGCACGATCGGCGAGCGCGCCGAGGACGTGTTCTACATCACCGACCGCATGCACCGGCCGATCGTCGACGAGGAAGTGCTCGAGGATCTGCGCGAAGTGCTGGTGCGCACGCTCGATCGGCGCGAAGCGGCCTGAGCCCCACGCGCGGTCGAGCCATCGCAGCGCGCGCCCTATAATGCGCGCGCTTTTTTATTGCCCCACGCTCACTCCATCGCCATGAACACGACCGAACTCAAAGCCCGCATCGAAGCCGCCTGGGACAACCGCGACGCCATCGACAAGACCAACGCCGCGCTGCGCGCCGATGTCGGCGCCGTCATCGAACTGCTCGACAGCGGCGCCGCCCGTGTCGCCGAGCCGACCGCGTCCGGCTGGCAGGTCAACGAGTGGTTGAAGAAAGCCGTGTTGCTGTACTTCCGCCTGCACGACAACGCGCCGATCGACATGGGCGGCCTTATGGGCTACGACAAGGTGCCGCTCAAGTATGCCGGCTGGAGCGAAGCGCAGTTCCGCGCGCAGAGCGCACGTGTGGTGCCGCCGGCCGCGGTGCGCAAGGGCGCCTACATCGCGCCGGGCGCGATCCTGATGCCGTCCTACGTCAACATCGGCGGCTACGTCGGCAGCGGCACGATGGTCGACACCTGGGCCACGGTCGGCTCCTGCGCGCAGATCGGCGCCAATTGCCATCTCTCCGGTGGCGTCGGCATCGGCGGCGTGCTGGAGCCGCTGCAGGCCTCGCCGACGATCATCGAGGACGACTGCTTCATCGGCGCGCGCTCGGAGGTCGTCGAGGGTGTGATCGTCGAGAAGGGCAGCGTGATCTCGATGGGCGTGTTCATCGGCCAGAGCACGCCGATCTACGACCGCGAGAACGACCAGATCCTCTATGGCCGCGTGCCGGCCGGCAGCGTCGTTGTCGCAGGCTCGCTGCCCAAGAACGACAAGTACAGCCTGAGCTGCGCGGTGATCGTCAAGCGCGTCAACGAGCAGACCCGCAAGAAGGTCGGCATCAACGCGCTGCTGCGCGACCTGTAAGCGCGCTGATCCGCCAGCATCGCACCGGGGCGGTCCGGCGCCGTCAGGCGCCGGGCTGGCCGCCGTCGGTCTTGACCACCTGGACCGCCGCAACCTGCTGTTCCGGTTCCGGCTCGCCGATGCGCAGGTAACGGGTCGCCAGCTGGATCTCGCGCAGGAAGCAGAACAGCCCGCAGATCAGCGACAGGATCGATCCCACGAACAGCGCGGCGATCCCCACCGACAGGTTCCAGCGGGAGAACGCGCCGACGAACAGCGCCACGATCGCACCGCTGATCAACAGCGCACAGCCAATGCAGAACGCGATCGCCCAGTTGGTCAGCCGCGCGCGGCGCGCCTGATTGCGCAACCCCTGACGCAGCACCGGCAGGCGACCCGGCGCCGCCGTCGCCAGTTCCGCTTCCAGCGTGCGCGCGCGATCGACGATCCGCGACAGCCGGTTGGTCAGCACGCCGAGCATCGCGCCGACGCCGCCCAGCAAGAACACCGGCGCCACCGCAACCTGGATCGTGTGCGCGATCGCCGCCACCTGCGTCTCTGCTTCCATCGGCGCCTCCAAGGCTCCAGACCGGCCGCCATTATCGGACAGCGGCGGCGCCCGGTAGAATTGCGCCGCCTTCCCCACCCCGCTTGCAGCCATGGCCGACGACGGCGCCGTTCTCTCCCTCTGCTCCGAACTGATCGCCCGCCGTTCACTGACACCGGATGATGCCGGCTGCTGCGAACTGATCGGCGCGCGCCTGCAGAAGCTCGGCTTCACGCTCGAGTATCTGAACGCGGGCGGCGTCACCAACCTGTGGGCCACGCTGGGCAGCGGCGGACCGCTGATGATTCTCGCCGGTCATACCGACGTGGTGCCGCCCGGCCCGCGCGAACAATGGTCGTCCGATCCCTTCATGCCGGAAGTGCGCGACGGCGTGTTGTACGGCCGCGGCGCGGCCGACATGAAATCGGGCATCGCGGCGATGATCGTGGCCACCGAGCGTCTGCTGGCACGACGCCCGCTCAAGGGCACGCTCGCCTTCCTGATCACCAGCGACGAGGAAGGCGTGGCACGACACGGCACGCGTCACGTCGTCGACACGCTGAAGCTGCGCGGCATCAAGCCGGACTACGCCATCGTCGGCGAAGCCACCGCCGCCGAACGGCTCGGCGATCGCATCACCATCGGTCGTCGCGGCTCGCTCGGCTGCAATCTCAAGGTGCTCGGCAAGCAGGGTCACGTCGCCTATCCCGAGAAGGCCGACAACCCGATCCACAAGCTGGCGCCGGCGCTGGCCGAACTCAGCACCACGGTCTGGGATCGCGGCAACGCGCACTTCCCGCCGACCTCGTTCCAGATTTCGAATGTCCACGCCGGCACCGGCGCCGCCAACGTCATTCCTGGTCATGTCGATCTGGTCTTCAACTTCCGCTTCTGCACGGAGTCGACCGCCGAAGACCTCAAGGGTCGCGTCGCCACGATCCTCGACCGTCATGGCCTGCGTTATGAAGCCGACTGGTGGTTGAGCGGCGAACCGTTCCTGACGCGCAACGGCGCGCTGATCGAAGCCGCCAAGGCCAGCATCGCCGACGTCACCGGCATCGGGAGCCCGACGCTGTTCACCGGCGGCGGCACGTCCGACGCACGCTTCATCTCGCCCTGGGGCGCGGAGACGGTGGAGATCGGCCCGATCAACGACAGCATTCACAAGCTCAATGAGCACGTGAAGGTCGAGGACCTCGATCGCCTCGCGCGCATCTACGAAGGCACCCTCGAGCGCCTGCTGTGAGCGTCGACGAATTCCGCCCCGGCTGGCTGATCCGCGGCGCACAGACCCAGTCGATCCTGGCCACCAAGAGCCCACGCCGCCGCGCCTGGCTGCGCCGCGGTTCGACGATGGAAGCGGTCGCGCAAGCGCACCTGCTCGACGCCGGCGATCACGTGCGTCTCACCGGTCATCACTCGCGCCAGCCGCAGGTCGTCACGCCCAAGGGACTGGTCGTGCTGATCCACGGCTGGGAAGGCAGTCATGAATCCGCCTACCTGTACTCGATGGCCTGCGCGCTGTACGACGCCGGCTACAACGTGTTCCGCCTCAACCTGCGCGACCATGGTGGCAGCCATCACCTGAACCGCGAACTGTTCCACTCGGCGCGCATCCGCGAGGTGATCGGTGCGATCCGTACCGTGCAGACGCTGGACACCGCGCAGCCGCTGTTCGTCATTGGCTTCTCGCTGGGCGGCAACTTCGCGCTGCGTGTGGGGATGTACGGCCCAGCCGCTGGCGTACGCCCGCAGCTGTCCATCGGCGTCTGCCCGGCGATCAACCCGGCCGCCACCGCGCGCGCGATCGACGACGGCCCGCTGATGTTCCGCTGGTACTTCATGGACAAGTGGCGCAAGACGATCGCCGCCAAGCAGCGCGCCTTCCCGGACTTGAAGCTCGACCACCTCGCGCAGCCCGGCAAGCTCTACGACATCACCGCGCGTTTCGTCGCCGAGCACACCGAGTTCGATGCACTGGACGCCTACTTCAAGACCTATACGCTGACGCCCGACCTGCTGCACGCCGCGGCATCGCCCCTGGCCATCATCACCGCGCAGGACGATCCGGTGGTGCCGTTCGTGGATTTCCACGGCCTGCGCGAAACCGGCGCGCTGCGCCACCTGCTGACGCCGGCCCGAGGCGGCCACTGCGGCTTCATCGAGAACTTCGGCCTGAATTGCTGGACCGAACGGCAGGTGTTGCGCTGGCTGCAGGCCACGCCGGCCGCCTGAGCGAACCGGCGCGGCGGCTGCATAAGACCGCCGAAGCGCGGGCATGAAAAAACGCCCGCGGCCTGCGCCGCGAGCGGTTCTGAACGCAACGGCAGCGACGCGTGCTTACGCGGCCTTTTCCTGCGCCGGGCTCCACTCGCCCTTGGCCGCGAGGCCGTTCATCTTGGCGCGGTGCAGATGCGCCTTCTTGCCGGCGTCCACGTTCTTGCCGCCCCAGGCCTTCAGCGCCGCGGCCTGCAGCGCACGGCCATAGGAGAAGGTCAGCTTCCACGGCAGCGCGCCGAGCTTGTTCATCTCGTCGAGATGCGCGGTCGCATCCTCGTCCGACTGTCCGCCCGACAGGAAAGCGATGCCCGGCACCGCGCCCGGCACGTGACGCTTGAGCGTGCGCACGGTGGCCGCGGCCACCGCCTTGCGGTCGGCCTGCGTCGCGCACTTCTTGCCGGAAATCACCATGTTCGGCTTCAGGATCATGCCTTCGAGCAGCACGTTCTGCAGGCTCAGCTCACGGAACACCGCGGCCAGCGTGCGGTTGGTGACGTCTTCGCAGACCTCGATCGTGTTGTCGGCGTCCATCAGCACTTCCGGCTCAACGATCGGCACGATGCCGGCTTCCTGGCACAGCGCGGCGTAGCGCGCCAGCGCGTGGGCGTTGGTGTGGATGCAGTAATCGGTCGGGATGCCGTTGCCGATCGTGATGACCGCGCGCCACTTGGCGAAACGCGCGCCGGCTTCACGGTACTTCACGAGGCGCTCACGCAGACCGTCGAGGCCTTCGGTGATCGTCTCGCCCGGCGCGCCGGCGAGGTCCTTGGCGCCCTTGTCGACCTTGATGCCCGGAATCACGCCCTTGGATTCCAGCAGCTTCGGGAACGGCGTGCCGTCCAGCGCCTTCTGGAACAGGGTTTCCTCGAACAGGATCACGCCCGAGGTGTACTGCTCGAAGCCCGGCGTCGTGAACAGCATGTCGCGGTAGGCCTGGCGGTTCGCCTCGGAGTTCTCGACGCTGATGCTCTTCAGGCGCTTCTCGATCGTGCCGGTGCTCTCGTCGGCGGCCAGAATGCCCTTGCCCGGGGCGACCATGGCCAGCGCCGTCTCGCGCAGTACCTTCTCGTTCATGAATCTCGACTCCGCTGGTGGGTGTGGCCTGGGACGGCCGGAAAGGCCGCGATTTTAGTGGATTGGCCGGCCAAAATCAGCCGCTTGGGCAGCACCCCAGCTACAATTCCCACCCAAGGAGAGATGGCAGAGTGGTCTATTGCGGCGGTCTTGAAAACCGCTGAACCGCAAGGTTCCGGGGGTTCGAATCCCTCTCTCTCCGCCACAAAAGGACGAAGCCGACTCAATGTCGGCTTTGTGCTTTTGCAGGAACGGAATGTCGAGAGCGGGGTTCGAAGCCGCGGCAGCGGCCGGCCCGCAGGGGAATCCCTCTCTCCGCCACAAAACAAAAAAGCCGGCTCGCAGCCGGCCTTTCTGCAGCCAGTGAAATCGGCCTCAGGCCGCCACTGCCCGTGCCGCCGGCGAGCTTTCCAGATAAGCCAACGCCCGCTCGGTCGAGGCTTCGTTGCGCGGGTCGTACCACGGCGACAGGTATGGCAGTTCCGACAGGAACAGCGACAGCGGGTCCGGCAGGTGGCCAGACCTGGAGACCCGCACCCACTCCTTCCACAGCCAGGGCCGCCAGACGCTGGGACGCTGCGCCTTGAAGCGCGGGTCCTGCTTCATCAGGTGCGCGGCACCGTCGGCCCAGATGCCGAATACCGCGAAGAAGGTGATCGCCGACAGGTAGTAGCGCGAGAGGTACCCGCCGCCGAGGTGGCGGTACAGGTCGAAGGCGACGCTGCGGTGCTCGATCTCCTCGGCGCCGTGCCAGCGCAGCAGGTCCAGCAAGGTCGCGTCCGCACCGACCTTGTCCCAGCTCTTGTTGTTGAGCACGTACTTGCCCAGCACACAGGTCATGTGTTCGACCGCAGCAATCAGGCCGAGCCGGAACACCAGCCACTGACGCTGCGCGAACTTCGGTACTTTGCGGCCGAACGGCGCGTCGGCCAGCGCCGTGTTGAACAACCATTCCATGACCTTCAGGTTGCGCTCGGTGTCGATACCGTGCGCATTGAGATACTCGGAAACCGCGCTGTTGTGCGCGCGTGCGTGCATCGCCTCCTGCCGGATGAAGGCCTGCACGTCCTCGCGCAGCTTGGCGTCGGTCACCAGCGGCAGCGCCTGGTTGTAGAGCCGGCAGAACCAGAACTCGCCGGCCGGCAGGATCATGTTGATCTCGTTGATGAAGTGGCTCGCGAACGGCTGGCCGGGTATCCACTCCAGCGGCGTCTTTGACCAGTCGAAGCTGACCTTGCGCGGCTGCACGGTGTGCTCGGTGGTCGAGGCTTTGTCCTTGGGCGGGAACGGCAGGATGTTGCGCATGGTCGGTTCCTCTCGAAATCGTTCAGTCGTAACGCTCAGGCATCGAGCCGCGCCAGGCGGCGGCCGATGCCGGGCGCTAGACGCGACAGCCAGCGGATGGCGTGCACTTCGGCGCCGACGCGAACCTCGGCGCGATTCTTCTCCACCGCATCGACGATGGCGCGCGCCACCGCTTCCGGCTTGAGATTGCGTAGCTGGTAGAGCCGCTCGGCGCGGGCGCGCTTCTTCGCCGCCTCGCCATCGCTGCCGCCGAGCATCGCGGCAGTGCTGACGATGTTGGTGTTGACGACGCCCGGATACACCGCGCTGACGCCGATGCCCTGCCCGGCCAGTTCCGCACGCAGGCATTCGCTGAGCATCTGCACTGCGGCCTTGGTGGTGTTGTAGGCCGGCGTGATGCGCGTCGGGAAGAACGCGAGGCCCGACGACACGTTGACGATGTGGCCGCGCTTGCCGGCGGCGACCATCTGCTTGGCGAACAGCCGCGAGCCGTGAATCACGCCCCACAGGTTCACGCGCAGGATGCGTTCCCAGTCGGCGGTCGTCGTCTCCAGCACCGGGCCGGACATGCCGATGCCGGCATTGTTGACGATCACGTCCGGCGCACCCAGCGTGCGCTCGATCTCGGCCGCCAGCTTTTCCATGGCCTTGGCATCGCCGACGTCCACCGCGTAGGCGATGCTGTGCGTATCGAGCAGACCCGCGAGCTCGGCCGTGCGCTCGGCGGCGGTACGGTCCAGGTCCACGCAGACCGTGTCGGCGCCCGCCTCGGCATAGGCCAGTACGGTTTCGCGACCGATGCCGGAACCGGCGCCCGTCACCACCACCAGCTTGCCGCTGTGTGCACGCCGCGCACCGCGCACGCGCGCCCGTTGCAGTGCCGGTGTCTCCGTTCCGGTTTCGACGAAGCGCACGAAGGCCGCGACACGCTCGGCGACGAGCTGCGGATGACTGACCGGCAACCAGTGGCCGGCATCGACATCGACACGCCACAGGCGCGGTGCCCACTGCGACAGATCGTCGAGCAGTTCCGGCATCACGAAATGGTCGCGCCGCGGCACGATCAGTTGCACCGGCAGATCGGTGCGCCGTTCGCGCGGCCGCAGTACGCGCTCACGCACATTGGCGCGATACAGGTTGATACCGGCCACGCCGTCCTGGCGCTGCGTGGGATTGGCCTCAGCGCGCACGCCCTCGATCTGCGCCAACAGGGTGGGCCATAGCCGGTCCAGCCCCAGCTTCCAGGCCGCGGGCACCGACGGCAGGTGAAACATACCGATGTACCAGGAGTGCAGCGCCTGCGCCGCCAGTTCACGCTTATGCGTGGTGGAGGCGCTCTTGAGGCGCCGGCGGATCCAATGACCCGCGTGATCCAGGCCCGGTCCGGAAATGCTGGTGTAGGACGCCAACCGCCCGCGCATGCGCTCGGTGCAGACCGTTTCCCAGGACTGGATCGAGCCCCAGTCGTGCCCGACCAGATGCACCGGCCGGTCCGGGCTCACGGCGTCGGCCACCGCCGCGGTATCGGCCACGAGCAGATCGAGATCGTAGTCGGCGACCGCGGTCGGCACCGTCGAGCGGCCTGCGCCGCGCACGTCATAGGCGACGACGTGAAAGTCGTGCGCCAGCAACGCGGCGGTGGCATCCCAGACCTGGCTGCTGTCCGGATAGCCATGCACCAGTAGCACGGTTGGGCGCGTTGCATCGCCCCACTCGCGCACGGCGAGCCGGACATCGCCGGACTGCACGTAGCGGATCTCGCTCATGCCGCCGCCCTCACGATCTCGGCCTGCGGCCACAGGCCGCGCTCGATCCAGCGCCGCACGTGCGGCACGTCGTCGTCCAGCCAGTACGCGTCATCCTCGGTGACGACCAGCAGTTCCTCGAACTTGGCACCGACACCGCGGAAGCCTAGATGCGGCTCCACCGCCCAAAGCCCCGGCGTCGGCGCGTGTTCGGAACGCGCACCGCTGCTCCACAGCGGCGACCAGCCCTCGTCGCGGCCCTTGAGCACGCCGCGCAGTAGCTCGGTGATGTTGCGCACACCAAAGCGCGCTAGTGAGGGATGCGCGCGGCCGTCGTCGGACAGGGTCTCCACGCGGTGCGCGAGCACCTCGAACGGATAGGCCTTGTGGCGCGGCTCGTAGCCATGGCGCGCGCATAGACGATCCACCGCGCGGCTGACCTCGGCCAGCGTGTCCCGCGCACGCACTTTCTCCAGGATCAGCGCGCGGTACTCGCGCAGGTCATCCATCAGCCGGTCGAGCACGCGGTTCTCGCCGAGCACGCCGCAGTAGCCGATGTCGGCGGTGTAACCCTTCACGGTCGGCGCGCAGTCGAGGATGTAGGGCATGTCAGCCTGCAACCGGCGCCCAGTCGGATAGAACGCCGGGTTGAAGCCGCCGAGATGCTTGAAGCCGACAAAACCCTTGAACGCGGTGCGATCGCCAAACCAGGCGAACGGCTCGTGAAAGCAGTCGTCGGCACCGTGATCGCGTAGGAACGTGCGCATGCGTCGCGCCACCTCGCGCTCGGTCATGCCCTCATGCAATTCCGCGCCGATGGTCTCGGCGCACTGGTACGCCAAACGCTGGGCCGTGCGGAAACCCTCCAGGGCGTCGGCATTCGGCCGCCAGATGGCGGATGCGGATGCGGGTGTCATGTCGTGCTCCTTGGGAACCGCGGCAGCTGCACGCGGCCCGCCTGGGTGGATGGAAACGCTCAGGCCAATGCGCGGCGCGCAGCGGCGCCGATCACGGCCTGGTAGGCCGCCGGCAGCAGGCGCTGCAGGCCATCGGCGGCGCGCGCATCGGGGCCGATCAGCACGCGGCGCGCGTTGCGACGCACGCCGGCGAGAATCGCCCTGGCCGCGCCCTCGGGTTTGGTGATGAACAGCTTCTCGAAGTCCTGCCGTGCCCGAGCGCCGTCGGCGACCAGGAAGCCTTCGAGGCTGTCGGAGATACGGCTGGATTTGGCGATGTTGGTCTTGATGCCGCCGGGGTGTACGCAGGTCGCCGACACGCCGCAGCGCATCAGGTCGAGTTCCTGGCGCAGCGACTCGGTATAGCCGCGCACCGCGAACTTGCTGGCGTTGTAGGTGCTCATGCCCGGCTGCGCGAACAGACCGAAGATGCTGGAGATGTTGACGATGTGGCCGTCGCCGCTGGCCTTCAGGTGCGGCAGAAAGGCCTTGGTGCCGTAGACCACGCCCCAGAAGTTGATGCCCATGATCCACCCGAAGTCCTCATAAGAGGTCGCATCGATGGTGGCGCTGTGGGCAACGCCGGCGTTGTTGATGACCAGATTCACACCGCCCTGCTCACGCACGATCGCGTCGGCCCAGGCGTGGATCTGCTGGCGGTCGGCGACATCGACGCTCGTGGTCATCACACGTCCACCGTAACGGCGCGCTTCGGCAGCGGTGTGCTTCAAGCCCTGCGCGTCCACATCGGACAGCGCCAGATGACAGCCCTGGCGCGCCAGTTCCAGCGC
Organism: Solimonas sp.; assembly: GCA_036405815.1. Taxonomy (GTDB): domain Bacteria; phylum Pseudomonadota; class Gammaproteobacteria; order Nevskiales; family Nevskiaceae; genus Solimonas. Next base: position 51,879 of record DASWWX010000062.1, read on the forward strand.
CAGCGCGCGGCCGATGCCCGACGCCGCGCCGGTGATCGCGGCGACCTTGCCTTCAAACGATTTCATGCGGCTCCCCTTATTGATTGCTCGGACTCAGGCATCGACGGCGGCGACGGCAGCGGCTCGCCGCGCGGCCAACGGTTTCAGGCGATAGGCCGCCGGATCGAAGACCTTGGTCAGCCGCCGGAACTGCCAGGTGAAGCCGGGCCACAGCGTGACGTTGCGGCCGCTGACCGGATGCAGGTACCAGCTCTTGCAGCCGCCGGTGCTCCACACCGTGCGCTGCGAGCGCGATTCCATATCGGCGTTGTAGTCGGCCTGCGCCTGCGGGCTGACCTCGACGCTCTGCAGGCGCCAGTCCTGCATCGTGCGCAACGCGTCCATCACGTAGGCGACCTGCGACTCGATCATGTAGACCATCGAGTTGTGGCCGAGGCCGGTGTTCGGACCCATCAGGAAGAACAGGTTCGGGAAACCGGCGACCGACGCGCCCTTATAGGCCTCCGGCCCGCGCGGCCAGGCATCGAGCAGATCGCGCCCTTCACGGCCGAAGACGACGCCGCGCGGTAGCGGATCGGTGGCCTGGAAGCCCGTACCGAAGATGATCGCGTCAACCTTGCGCTCCACACCGTCCTGGCTGACGACGCTGTGCGCGCGCACTTCGCGGATGCCGTGGGTGATGACATCGACGTTGTTCTGCGCCAGCGCCGGATAGTAGTCGTTGGAGATCAGCACGCGCTTGCAGCCGATCATGTAGTCCGGCGTCACCTTGCGGCGCAGTTCCCGGCTCTTGATCTGGCGGCGGATGTGGGACAGCGCCCACCGCTTGGCCAGCACCATCAGACGCGGATTGACGGCAAAGCCGACGGCGCGCGCTTCATGCTGCCAGTAGATCGCATTGCGCAGCGTGCGTTGCGCGGCCGGCGTCAGCTTGAACAGCAGGCGCTCGGCGGCGCTGATCGCGCGATCCGGCTTGGCAATGATCCACGGCGGCGTGCGCTGATAGAGATCGAGTTGCGCTACCTGCTTCTGGATCTGCGGCACGAACTGGATCGCCGAGGCCCCGGTGCCGATCACGGCGACGCGCTTGCCGCGCAGGTCGTAGTCGTGGTTCCACTGCTGCGAATGGAACACCGCACCCTCGAAGCGTTCGAGCCCTTCGACCTCCGGAATCGACGGCGTCGACAGGCCGCCCATGCCGGACACCACCACCTGCGCCGTGTAGCGCTGGCCGCCGCGCGTGGCGATGTGCCACAGCGCCGCATGCTCGTCCCAGCGCAACTCCGTCAGCTCGGTGTTGAAGCGCACGTGCGGCAGCACGCCGTACTTTCGCGCGCAGCGTTCGAGATAGGCCTTGATCTCCGGCTGCGGCGAGAACATGCGCGACCAATCCGGATTCGGCTCGAAGGAATAGGAGTACAGATGCGAAGGCACATCGCAGGCGCAGCCCGGATAGTGGTTGACGCGCCAGGTGCCGCCAACGCCAGATTCCTTCTCGAAGACGACGAAGTCGTCGACACCCTCGCGCTTGAGCTGGATCGCCATGCCCAGGCCCGAGAACCCGGTACCGATGATCGCGACGCGGTGATGCGGCACCGCCGGCTGCTTGCTACCGTCCATGTGCGTGCTCCTCGGCTCAGGCCGCCTTGAGGCCGTCGACCAGCTCGTCGACCTGCGACAGATAGGCGCGGTTGTCGTGATCCCACGGATGGAAGTCGCGGCGGAAGTAATCCGCCCACGGCCGCACCAGGCGCGTAAGGAAACCCTGCTCGGTGAAGGTGTAGCGCACGAAGCGCCGCCAGCCGCGCACGTCGGTCAGGCGCCCTTCGGACTGCAGTACGCGCAGATAGAACGGCACCGCGATCGCCCAGAAGATCGCGGTGGCCGCCACCAGGCCAGTGGCGCGCTCCAGATAGGCGCCGTTGCCGCGACCGCGCACCGCCTCCCAGACATCGTAGGCAACCGCCTTGTGCTCGGTTTCTTCCAGCGCGTGCCAGCGCCATAGTGCGGCGAAGCGCGGATCGGCCTTTTCGAGCAGGCTCGGATCACGCAGCAGGCCGTCGGCCATGATCGCGGTGAAATGCTCCAGCGCGATCGTCGCCGACAGGCGCATGCGCGGCGGCGCCTTGTCCTGCAACAGCTTCAGGAAGCGCGCGACGAAACGTTCCATGCTCTGGGTCGCCGGCACCGCCGCAAACATGGCCTCGTTGTATTCCTGATGCTCGCGGCCGTGCATCGCTTCCTGGCCGATGAAGGCGGTGACCGCCTTCTGCAGCTCCGGATCGGTGATGCGATCGCGGTACTGGCGCACCGCGTCGATGAAAAAGCGCTCGCCAACCGGGAAGAACAGCGACAACGTGTTCATGAAATGCGCGATGTGGACGCCGTCCTGGCCCTGCCAGTCCGCAATACGTTCGGCCGGCAGGCGGAACTTCAGATCGCGGCGGATCGGCATCGGGGCAGGCTTCGACTTGGCGTTGGCGGTCACGGTGCTGGCGGTCATGGCGGGCCTCTTGGGGGTCATGGGGACGAGGTGTACACTCGTCTACATCCGCAATGTAGACAGCCGTCTACAGCGATGTCAACGCCGACTGCACCATCAATCGATGTAATGATTTCAACAGACTGAAATGGCTAAGGATTTGTTCGATGAACGGGGTGCGGACGGCGGCGGGCGCGGCATCGGTGGCCGCCAGAAGCTCATCGCGGCCGCCCTGCAACTGGCCTCCACCACCCGCAGCCTGGCCTCGCTGGGTCTGCGCGAGGTGACCCGATACGCCGGCTTGAATCCCAATACGTTCTATCGCCATTTCAAGAACTTCGATGAACTTGGCCTGGCGGCGATCGAACAGCTCGGCGGCGAGCTGCGGCGCGGCCTGCGTGAACGTCGGCGGCGTCCGGCCCGCAGCCGCAAGCCGGCCGCCAAGGCCGCGAAGACGAAAGCGCCGGACCCGCTGGCGATGCTGGCGGACGGCGAGAAGATCGTCGCCGAGTCGGTCACGCTGGTGCTGGATTTCGTCACCGAACACCGCGCCGCCTATGTGGTCGGCATCCGCGAACTGCATGGCACCTCGCCGGCGATGCGCGCGGCGCTGACGCGGCTGCTGGACGAGATCGCCGCGGACATGGCCGAGGACGTCGAGTTTCTGTTGCCGCTGCCGGGCCTCACGCCGCAGGCGCGACTGGACATCTCGCGCGTCGTCATCCGACAGATGACATTCTTCTCGATGGATTACCTGGAGCACCCGAACCAGCGCGAGGCGATCCGCACGCAGGCCGAGCGCTTCGTGATGAGACTGTTCATCGGCGAGATTGCGCTGAGCGCGCCGGAGCTGCTGGTCGAAGCTGCTCGTCGCGGCCTGCCCGCCCCTCGCTGACGCGGTTACCCGGCGCGGTATCGGCGCACCGCACGCGCGCCGGCCTCACGGCGCACGGGCAGCCGGCGCCGTCGGCTGCGGCCCCCACGGCGAATCGGCGCGCTGCGGTGCCGAGGCGTCCTCGGTCACGCCGAGACGCAGACTGTCCAGCCGCACGGCCAGATCGGCCTCGGTGATGATCGCCTTGAGCGGATGCGTCGGCGCGCGCACGCGCAGCGGAATGTCGGCGGTGACGGGTGCCGACACCCGCTGGTTCACGTCGAGGCGGGTATCGATCATCGTATCGACGTCTGCGCGCAGCGTCTGGTCCAGACCCATCATCATCGGCCCGTGATAGGCGAAGCGAAGGCCGGTATCGACCGGCGCCACCAGACGCACCGGCAGATTGAACTTCATCGGCAGCTTGGCCTTGACGTCGAGCTGGCGGAAGCCTTTGACGTCCTGGAAATTGAAGTTGGCACGCGCGGTGATGTCGGCGATCGTGTTCACCGGAATCGTGCCGTCATAGGTCACGGTGAATTTCACCGGCACCACGGTATCCAGTTCGACCTCGGTGTTGTAACGGCCCTGGAGGGGCAGATCGAGCGTCTGCTTGAACGGCACCTTGGCCTTGATCGTGCCTTTCATGATGATGTCCAGCACATTGGTCACGCTGGCGGTGGCGTCGAACTCCGGCGGCAAGGTCACCATGCCCGGCTGGTTCTTCAATACCAGCTTCAGACTCAGATTCATCAGGGCCCAGTAGCCCAGCAGACCGCCGATCACGACCGCACCGACGGCGCCAATACCCCACAACAGCCAGCGCCAGCCAGCGCCGCCGCCACCGCCACCGCCTGACGTCGGGGGCGGTGTCGAAGACGGCGGTTCCTTGGCGGTGCAGGATGCCTCCGGGATTGCGGGCGCTTCGCCCATCGAAGCCCCCGCGGATGCGCCGCTGGACGAGCCCGCAGATGCGCCGGTCCAGCCGCGCGGCAGCCGTCGAAATTCGTCGTTGGGCGAACGCCCTCCCCGGCCACGGCGACTCACGGCGACGCAGCCTCCACCGGCTTCGCAGCGGGCGGCGCTGCTCCCTGCCCGTCGTTCAGTCCCAGCGACAAGGTGCGCAGCGGCAGCAGCAGGTCGGCGTAGTTGATCGTCACGTTCACCGGCTCATCCGGCGGCAGCGTGACGATGGCGTTGAGGTCGGACAGCACCGGCACGTCCATCGTGCTGGCGATCGGAATGTCGGCAACGATCGTCGTCTTCAACGGCACGTTGAGGTTGTCCTTGATCTTCGCCTTGACCGGCGTCGTGAACTTGAGCCGCACTTTCTGATCGACTGGAATCACCAGATCGATCGGCACGATCGCCTTGACCGGAACCTTGCCGCGGATCGGCAGCTTGTGCCAGTCGCCGAGGAAGTTGGCATCGATCACCGCATCGAGGTTCAACACCTGATCGAGCGCGATCTTGTCCTTGACGCGCACGTCGAGCTTGATCGGCACCTCGGCGTCGAACTCGGCCATGATGTTGAGCGGGTCCTTGACCGGCAGCGAGAGGTCCACGTCGACTGGCACCGACGTGCTGATGACCTCATCGATGCGAATGCGCAAGCTGTCGGTGACACGCGCGGTCGCGGCAAACGGCTCCGGCAGCACGACCTGCGCCGGCTGATCGACCAGCAGCAGACGCGCATCGACGTTGCGGATGACCCAGATCGCCACCAGCGCGCCGCCCAGTGCGGCCCCGATCAGCAGGATCAGCAGCACCAGCCACATCGACAGGCCGCGTTGACGGCGGGCGAAACGGGGCATGACAGGCATCGGACCGGATCTCGATTAGAAGTCGTAGGAAAGAGCCAGACCGACCGCGTCGCGGTCGCCGAGCGGGTTGCGGCGGCCGGCACCGGCGAACACCGCGTATTGCAGGTTCACGCTGACGGCGCCGTACTTGGCCTCAAGGTTGTTGAGGATGATCTTGCGACCCTCGAGGAAATTCTCGGCAAAGCCCGGCGCCACACCCTTGAGGTCATGCACCATCACGATCAGCGGCCGCAGCGACAGGCCTTCGACGCCGACGTTGTTGTACAGCGCGAGCAGACCGGTACGGTATCCGTAGGACAGCTCGGTGACGTACCCGCCCTGGTTGCGGATCGGATTGATCAACAGACCGTTGCCGGTATCGGCGACACCGGGCGAGGCATGCGTAAACGTGCCCGGCCCTTCGAACTGGATGCGGTCGAGGCTCGGCAGGTCTGGCAGCCAGATCGCATCAAACTCGAACAGCCAGCCGAACTGGTCAGCACCGGGAATCAGCCCCGGCCCCCAGACCCGAAGAAAGCCCAGACTGCCCTGCCACATCTTCAGGCGCTCGTAGCCGGCGATGTAGGATCCCGGCGTCACTTCACCGGGCGTGCCGCCACGATAGGCGGTGAGGAAATCCGGCACCGCCACACGTGAACCAGCCAGCGACGCAGCCGGCACGCCGGGCAGCGTCTCCGGCAATACGGTGATCGTGCTGCGCGGGAACGCCGGCTGAAACGCCGCGAACAGTACGTCCTCCAGATCCACCTGTACCGGCTGGTTAGGGCGATACACGATCTCCCCCTGGACTGCCGCACCGAAGGCCTCGCTGCTGACGCTGAGCCCGAACAGGCGCACATCGCGCGGGTAATCAAGGAAGTAACGGGCGGTGTCGATCGGCAAGGCCTCGAAATCCTCGCCCGGCCGGTCCACGCCGGGAATGCCGCAGTCGGAGAGGAACTGCAGCAGGTTGGCGGTGTCGCGCCGGTTGGCGTTGCCCTCGCGCCGCGTGCACGAGGCCTGCGCCGCGTACGCGCTGGCATTGGGAATGCGCGCGTGATAGTTGGCGAAGTGAAAGCCGAACTCGGTGCCGGCACCGCCGCCGATGCCCTCGGCGAACCAATGCAGCGCCATGCCGTACTGACCAGTATCCGGTGGCTCGTTGTTGGGCGCGCGCCGCGCCGAGAAGCTGGTTGCCGACACCAGCGCCGCCAGCGGGCTGGCCGGTGTGCCGATCAGGAAGGGATCGTCCGGCGTCTTGGCGAACGGTAGTGCCAGCGTTTCGTTGTCCTCGACCTCGTTGCCCGCGTCGAGGAACGAGAAGTAGGAACCCTTGGCCGGGAACCCGTACGGGCGCCACTCGAGCTGATACCAGAGATCGATGTTCCAGTTGTCGGCCAGGCCGGCCTGGATCGTCACCATGTTCTGCGGCTGGAACAGTTCGTACAGTTCCCCGCCCGGCCGCACCAGCGCATTGAGATCGGCCGGATTGACGATGTTGAGGTTGGTGGCAATGCCGAAGGTGGAAACGCCCCAGATCAGCAACTGCCGACCGACTCGGATCTGCGCTTCCTGCTCACCCCAGGTCGGCACGCGCACCCAGGCATTGAGATTGCGCAGCTGAAAGCCCGAGCCGACATCGCGTTCGGCCTCGCGGCTGCGCGGCACGTGCGCAGCGACGCCCGGCTGCGGACCGGGCGACAGGATGATGTTGGGTCGGGACTCGTCGAAGTCGTGATTGACCGCGTCGAAGAAATACAGCCCGCTGATGTCCAGGCCGTAACGATCCCAGGACAGATTGAAGCGGGTCGACAGCTTGGTCGCGGCGGCCACCAGATCGCCGCGATCGTAGTTGAGATTGCCGTCGTCGATATAGGACGCCATGGCCCCAGGCGCCGCCAGATAGCGTGCATTGGGTTCGGTCTCGTTCGGCGACAGGCCGATGCAGTCGTCCGCAGCGCACAGGCCCCGGTTCTGTTCGAGATTGGCCTTGCCCACCAGATTCGGATCGCGCGCCTCGATGCGCCACTGCGCGCCTGCCGACACCGTATTGAGCCACTCCAGGCGCGCCGGACGACCGCCGGCCTCCCACTCCCAGTCTGCGGCGGCCGCCCCCGTCGCCGCCGACATCGTCAGCAGCGCCACCGCAAGCCGTCGCGTCAGAAGCCCGGTCATTCGTCGGCCTTCCGGCTGCGCCCGAATGCCCGCCAGAAACGGATGCGCGGCAGATCGGTGGCGATTTCCTCGGTCTGTCCCTGAATGCGGTGCGCGATATCGTCCAGGCGTTCGACATGCAGGACCAGCCGGAAGATCGCCAGCAAGGACTCCAGCCCGATACGCAGCGCCGTGATCAGCGCCAGCAAGACGGCGGGGCCGAGCAGCAGCAGCCAGACCAACCCCTCGACCCACGAACTGCGAAAGGCCTGCACCACGAGATACAGCGTAAACAGGACCGCCAACACCGTGCCCAGCACGTAGATCGTCGGCAGCATCCGCGGTGCGACCAGCTCGCGGAACTGGAAATCGAACAGCCCGGCGACGAAACGCCGCGCCTGCGCGGCGGCATCCTGCCCGGACTCGGCGTCGGCCGAACGCACTGGCTCCCCCATTTTCTCGCTCCTGCACACCACAGCAATGTTTACATCGTTTGATGGCAATATCGCCCCGACTGCCGTCATAATGCAAGCTCAAAGATAAAGATCAGCGCGACGGTGCAGGCCGAATCGGCCGAGCTGAACGAGGGAACATCAGATGGCGCCAAAGCAACTCACAGACGACAGCGAGCGCGGCAGCGGCCTGTTCGGTCTCATCACGCAAGCCGCACAGCGGCTACCTGGCGCAGAGTTCGCCCAGCGCCAGCTCGAGCGCGTCGAGTCGCGCGTCCTCGGTGAGTTGAAGTCGCGCATGGATCGGCTGGAGTCGCAGCCGGCGACGGTGGCCGGCGCGGTCGTGATCTATACCCCCAAGAACGCCAGCGACCACAGCCTTTGCGAGCGAATGTCGACCCTACTCGAACGCGCGGCGGAGCAAACGCTGGAACAGGCCGAGCAGGCGCTCTTCCATCAGATCATCGACGAACTGGTCCCGGACGAGGCGCGCATCATCGGCGCGCTGTCCGAGGGCGCGGTTTATCCCCTGCTGCACATCGGCATGGGACCGAAAGTCGGCCCGACCACGCGGCGGATCGCCGAGAATTTTTCCACGATCGGCAAACCGGCCGGCGTCAAGCTGCTGGAACAGGTCCCGGCTTACATCACGCATCTGCGTGCGCTGGGCATCCTCGAGAGCGGGCCCGAGGACAAGTCGCTGGAGATCAAATACCAGATTCTGGAGGGTGAAGGCGCGGTCAAGCGGGTGGTGGAGGACACCCCCCGCGGCGCCGGCTCGTCCATCCGTTACTTGCGTCGCAGCTTGCGGATGTCGAACTTCGGGCAGAAATTCTGGCAAGCCTGCCGGCTCGGTTGAGCCGGCGGGTGCGGTAACGCAGTCCGGCGCATGGCACGGGCTGTGATCCTATAAGAAGGGGGAGTCACAAAATGGAAGCAGCAAGCGCGGGTATCTTCGCAGCGGCCTGGGCCGCCTTCAAAGCCGATATCTGGCTCTACCTGTCGATGCCGATCACCAGCGGCATCATCGGATACGTGACCAACGTCATCGCGATCAAGATGATGTTCTATCCGCTCGATTTCATCGGCATCAAACCGCCCTTTCTCGGCTGGCAGGGCATCATCCCGCGCAAAGCCGGCAAGATGGCCTCCATCGCCTGCGACACACTGGTCCCGCGCCTGGTCTCCGAACGGGAGATCTTCGACCGTCTCGATCCGGAGCGTGTCGCCAACGAGATCGAAAAGCCGATCCTCGCGCTGGTCGACCAGATGATGGACGAGATCATGCGGGAGTACGAACCCACGCTGTGGGAGACGCTCCCGATCACGATGCGCGAAATCATCATCCGGCGCATCAAGGCGGACGCCCCGGAAGTGGTGACGCAGATCATGGACGAGATCCGCAACAACATCGAGCAGGTGTTCGATCTCAAGGACATGGTCGTGACCACGCTGGTTCGCGACAAACAGCTGATCAATACGGTCTTCCAGGAAACCGGCAAGCAGGAATTCAAGTTCATCGGCAATTCCGGCTTCTACTTCGGATTTCTGTTCGGCATCTTCCAGATGATCGGCTGGGCCTTCTATCAGGCGGATTGGCAACTTCCCGCGTTCGGTTTGATCGTCGGCTACCTGACCAACTGGATCGCTCTGGAGATGATCTTCCGGCCGCACACGCCGCTGCGCGTGGGCCCGATGGTCATTCAAGGCCTGTTCTTCAAGCGGCAGAAGGAAATCTCACGCGACTATGCGCGCCTGATCGCCGACGAGATCGTCACACCGTCCAACATCATCGAAGGCGTGCTCAAGGGACCGTACGCGGATCGCGTGTTCAGCATGATCGCCAAGCACATCAAGCGCACGATCGACGAGCAGTCCGGTTTCGCGCGCCCCTTCGTCGCCTGGACGGTCGGGACCAAGCGCTACATTTCCATGAAGGAGACCGCAGTAACGCGCATCGTCGCCAAACTGCCGGAGACCGTTCGCTCGATCGACCGCTATGCCAAGGAGGCGATGGACCTGACCAACACGCTGGCAGGTCGCCTGGAAGTGCTGCCGGCACCGGAGTTCGAGGGCATGCTGCGCCCGGCGTTCAAGGAAGACGAGTGGATTCTGATCGCCGTCGGCGCCGCGCTCGGCTTCCTGGTCGGTGTCGGCCAGGTCATCGCGTTCAAGCTGTTGTCCAGTACCAATGCGTCGGCCGAGGCGGTCAGCTCGCTGCTGCGGGTACTAGGCTAGCGACGCCTCCATCTCCGCAATGAGCACGGAACTGCTTCTGCTGACGATCCTGGCATTCAGCATCGGCATCGGCCTGTCGCTGTGGCACACCCGTCGCCGCATGCGCGCTCACTTGGCCGAGCGCATCGCGCGTGAAGTCGAGCGCGAACTGGCGCGTCGCATCATGGCCGACCTGCGCGGCGAGAACCCGCTTCCACCGCGCAAAGATCCGTGAAATGGCTGGTGCGCATGCTCGGCGGTGCCGCATTGCTGGCAATCGCCAGCGGCCAGGCGAGCGATGCGCCGCAGCTGCCGCAGCTCATGGAGTGCCTGCGGAGCAACCTGCCGCAGCGCGCAGTTGCAATGATTGGCGCCACCACGCGCACGGCGCGCGGTGAGGCGACCACTCGCGAGGTGCAGCTTGCGATCCGGCGCGGGCGTCCCGATCTGGACGCAACGCTGTGGACGCTGGCGCCGCCCGAACTCGCCGGCGTCAGCTATCTGATCCAGCATCGTGAAGGCACTGACCAGGCCTACGCCTGGCTGCCGAGCATCGGCGAGGTGCGTCGCATCCGCGGCAGTGGCAGCGAGATTCTTGGAACCACCCTGCGCACCGACGATCTGCGTCAGGCGCTGACCGGCTTTTCCGGCGGCGCGGTATCGCTGGGTCCGGCCGGTCAGGTACACGGCTGGCCGACGCGGCGCCTGGTCGCCACAGCGGCGACGGACAGCGCTGCAGGCTACGACAAGGTCGAGGTCGAGATCACGCAACCGGACTGCGTACTCGTCGAAGCCCGGCTGTATCGCGAAGGCCGGCTGCGCCAGACGGTGCGGGCACAGGCCGATTCGCTACGCAGGCAGGGCCGTTACCGTTACGCCTCGGTGTTCGATGTGCAGGTGCCCGACGACAACCTGCGCACGGAACTGCGCATCCTGCGGCTCGATCCCGAACCGTCGCTCGACTCGCGCTGGTTCGACGCGTCACGCTTCTTCCGCAGGCCCGCATCCGCGGCACCCACTGCGGCGCGACCCTGACACGCGCAGCCGCTATGCTGTGTCGATGCGCCCGCTTTCCTTTCGCGCCTGGTCCCCCGCAAGCAATCTGACGGCCGCGCTGCTGCTGACGCTCGTCGTCTCCACGCTGGCGGTGCTGTGCCTGCTG
>DASWWX010000063.1:0-130254 GCA_036405815.1 Solimonas sp.
TCGATCAGGCGCGTGGTCGAGTAGCCCTCATGGAACTCGAGCACGCGCACCTCACCGCCGTTGGCGGTCACGGCATCGAAGCCGGCGATCTGCTCGGGCTGGTAGTCGCCGCCCTTGACCAGGATGTCCGGCAGCGCACGGCCGATCAACCGCGCCGGCGTGTCCTCGGTAAACGGCACGACCCAGTCCACGCATTCCAGCGCGGCCAGCATCGCCATGCGGTCGGCGCCGGTGTTGAGCGGACGCGTCGGCCCCTTGAGACGGCGCACGGAATCGTCGTCGTTGACCGCGACCACCAGGCGATCGCCGAGTGCCTTGGCGGCCTGCAGATAGCGCACATGACCGACGTGCAGCAGGTCGAAGCAGCCGTTGGTCATGACGATGCGTTGGCCGCGACGGCGCGCATCGGCCAATACATCCAGCAGCGCGTTCTCTTCCAGCACGCTGCGCTGCGCCGGCTGGCCGGCCAGCGCCTGCGCCAGCTCCGCCGGCGAGACGCTGGCGGTACCGATCTTGGTGACGACGATGCCGGCCGCGAGATTGGACAGGCGGCAGGCAGACGCCAGATCGAGACCCGAAGCCAGGCCCGCCGCCAGCACCGCGATCACGGTGTCGCCCGCACCGGTGACGTCGTACACCTCACGCGCGGTCGCCGGAATGTGCAGCGGCTTGTGGCCGGTGCGGATCAAGGTCATGCCGCGTTCGCTGCGCGTGATCAGCAGCGCGTCCAGCGACAGCTCCGCCCGCAGCGCTTCGGCGCGACGCTCCAGATCGGCGTCGTCCTTGCAGACACCCGCCACGGCCTCGAACTCGGACAGGTTCGGCGTCAGCAGCGTGGCGCCGCGATAGCGCTTCCAGTCGGTGCCCTTGGGATCAACCAGCACGTAGCGGCCATCGGCACGCGCGGTCTGCACCATCGAGGCCACGCGCGACAGCGTGCCCTTGCCGTAATCGGACAGCACGACGACGCGCGTATCGCCCAGCGAGGCGCGATAGCGCTCCAGCCAGGCACCGTGATCGAACTCGCCGCCCTCGACCAGCGCCTCCTCGAAATCCAGGCGCAGCAGCTGCTGGTTGCGCGACAGCACGCGCAGCTTGCTGATCGTGGGATAGCCCGCAGTCTCGACGAATTCCGGCTGCACGCCATGCGCCAGCACCGCTTCGCGCAACTGGCGCGCCGCATCGTCCACGCCGACCACGCCAAGCAGGCGCACGCGCCCACCGAGGCTGGCGATGTTGAGCGCGACGTTGGCCGCGCCACCAGCGCGCACCTCGTCGTTGCGGATGCGCACCACCTGCACCGGCGCTTCCGGCGAGATGCGCGACGTGGAGCCGGACCAGTAACGGTCCAGCATCACGTCGCCGGCCACCAGCACCTGGGCCGTGGAGAAATCGGGCAGCGCGAGTGTCATCGTGCGATCACCCGGTCATGAGGCTCAGATGTGCGCCAGCCACTCGGGGTAGCGATCGCTGCGGCCCTGGACCAGATCCAGATACGCCGCCTGCAGCTTGGCCGTGATCGGACCACGCGAACCCTCGCCCACCGGACGGTTGTCGACCTCGCGGATCGGCGTGACTTCCGCCGCCGTGCCGGTGAAGAACGCCTCGTCGCAGCAGTACAGTTCGTCGCGCGTGATGCGGCGCTCGCGCACCGTGTAGCCGTGGTCGGCGGCCAGCTGCATCACCGTGCGGCGGGTGATGCCGTCGAGCGCGCTGGTCACGTCCGGCGTGCTGATGACGCCGTTGCTGATGACGAAGATGTTCTCGGCGCTGCCCTCGGCGACATAGCCTTCGGGATCGAGCATCAGCGCTTCGTCGTAGCCGTCGCGCAGCACTTCATTGAGCGCCATCGACGAGTTGAGATAGTTGGCATTGGCCTTGGCGCGGCACAGCGACGAATTCACGTAGTGGCGCGAGAAGGAGCTGGTCTTGATGCGGATGCCGCGCTCCATGTTGTCGGCGCCCAGGTAGGCGCCCCAGGTCCAGGCGGCGACGATGACGTGCGTGGCCAGGCCGGCGGCCCGCAGGCCCATGCCTTCCGAGCCGTAGAACACCATCGGCCGCAGGTAGGCGGATTCCAGCTTGTTGACGCGCAGCACTTCCTTCTGCGCCTCGTTCAGTTCTTCCACGCTGAACGGCATCTTCATGCCGATGATCTTGGCGGAGTTGAACAAACGCTTGGTGTGTTCTTCCAGGCGGAAGATCGCCGTACCTTTCGGCGTCTTGTAGGCGCGCACGCCCTCGAAGCAGCCGACGCCGTAATGCAGCGTATAGGTCAGCACGTGCGTGGTGGCCTCGCGCCAGGGCACCAGCTTGCCGTCGTACCAGATGAAGCCGTCGCGGTCGGCCATCGAACTCATGGGAAAATCCTCGGTGACTCAATAGACAAGCCCGCGGGAGGCCGCGGGCGCGACGTATTATAGGCGCCTGCCCTCCCGATGGACGACGACCGCCCCGTGCTAGCCGACCGCCTGCCGATCCGCGGCGCGCAACCCCGCATCCTGATCGTGCGGCTGTCGGCGCTGGGCGACGTGGTTTTCGCCACGTCCCTGCTCGATACGCTGCGCGCGCGCTGGCCACAGGCCCACATCGCCTGGCTGGTGCAGCAGAACTTTGCCGGCATCCTGGAAAGCGAGGTCGAACCCGGCGGGCGGCTCGACGAGCGCATCACCGTGCCGCCGGACATCTACCGCTCCTGGCGGGCGCTGCGCGATCTGCGGCGCCGGCTGGCGAACCGCCAGTTCGACTGGGTGCTGGACGCGCAGGGCCTGCTCAAGTCCCGGGTACTCGCCCGGCTCGCCCCTGGGGCCGTGCGCATCGGCTTCGATTCCAAGGAACCGGGGACGTTCCTGCTGGACCACCGCCTGCCCAAGGGCGGCGATCCGCGCGACATCGCCTCTGAATATCGCTATTTCGCCAGCCAGCTCACCGGCGCGGACAGCAGCGCCCCGCGGCTGCCGGTGCAGAAGCTGCATGCCGATACGGTCGAGGCGGCGATGCGCGGCACCGGCCTGCAGCCCGGCTTCATCGCGCTATGCCCCTTCACGACGCGCCCGCAGAAGCACTGGTTCGAGGAGCATTGGGCCAGCACCGCGCGCCTGTTGTACGCGGCCTCCGGCGGCGCCCGCCGCTGCGTGATCTTCGGCGGACCGGCCGACCGCACCGCGGCGGCGCGGATGATGCGCGAGATGCCCCCGGGCACCGTCGACCTCAGCGGCCACACCCGGCTTGCCGATGTGCCGGCCTGGCTGGCGCAGGCCGGCGCGGTGATCGGCGTGGATACGGGCCTGACGCATATCGGCATTGCCGTGCGCCGCCCGGTGGTCGCGCTGTTCGGCTCGACGCGGCCGTACACGCAGGGCGCGCCCTCACCGCTGGCCGTGCTTTATGAAGACCTGCCCTGCGCGCCGTGCAAGCGCCGACCGACCTGCAACGGCGCCTGGACCTGCATGCGCCAGCTCGACCCGCAGCGCGTGGCCGCTGCCACGCTGGCATTGCTGACGACCGAAGCGGCATGACGACGATCAAGACGCTGCATGTCGAAACCGGCATGCATCTGTATGGCGGCGCGCAGCAGGTCGCCTATCTGCTCGACGGTCTGGAGCGGCGCGCGCTCGACAGCGTGCTGGTGTGCCCGCCGGGCGCCGCGATCGGCCGCCACGTTGCCGGCCATCGCCATATCAAGGTCATCGAGGTGCCCTGCGGCGGCGATCTCGATCTCGGTTTCATCGGTCGCCTGCAACGCGTGCTGGCCGCCGAGCGTCCGCAGCTCGTGCATCTGCACTCGCGCCGCGGCGCCGATGTGCTCGGCGGCATCGCGGCACGACGCGCCGGCATCCCCTGCGTGCTGTCGCGCCGGGTCGACAACCCCGAGCATCCGCTGTGGGTCCGCTTGAAATACCGGCTCTACGACCGCGTGATCGGCATCTCCGAGGGCATCGTCGCAGTGTTGCGCGGCGAAGGCGTGCCGGAAGCAAAGCTGCGTGTGGTGCGCAGCGTGGTCGAGGCACAGGCCTGGACGCAGCCCGCGTCACGGGACGCGTTCTGCGCCGAGTTCGGACTGCGGTCCGATCGCCTGCTGGTCGGTGTCGTCGCACAGCTGATCGAACGCAAGGGCCACGCGGTGCTGCTGGAAGCGCTGCGCGATCTGCCGCAACGCACGCAGCTCGACGTGCTGTTCTTTGGCCAGGGACCGCGACGCGACGCACTGGAACGCCAGGTGGCCGACCTGGGATTGGGCGACGTCGTAGGCTTCGCCGGCTTTCGCAAGGATCTGCCGCGCTGGATGGGCGCGCTGGACCTGCTGGTGCATCCGGCCTACCTGGAGGGCCTGGGGGTCTCGCTGCTGCAGGCCGCCGCCGCCGGCGTGCCGATCATCGCCTCGCGCGCCGGCGGCATGCCGGAAGCGGTACGCGACGGCCGCAACGGCCTGCTGGTGCCACCGGGCGATGTCGCGGCGCTGCGCGCGGCGTTGTCGAGATTGATCGACGACGCACCCCTGCGCACGCGGCTGGCAGCGGGCGGCCCCGCACTGATCGCCGACGAGTTTTCGCTGGATTCGATGGTCGAGGGCAATCTTGCCGTCTACCGCGAACTGCTGGAGCGGACGAGCGCCTAAACAGGACGCTGCGCCAGCAGCTGGCCGGGCTTGGCGGTCGGCAGCAGGCGGTAACCGATCTCCTGCAGCAACCGCGAGCAGTCCGCTTTCAGCTGCTCGCTGTGCACCGACAGCATCACGGTCGGCAGCCCCTGGCTCAAAGTGCGACGCGCGCCCCGCAGGGCACTGAGTTCCGCCCCTTCGATATCCATCTTGATGAAGTGAGGTGGCCGCACTCTGCCCTGCGCAACGAGTTCGTCGATCGTCACCAGCGGCACCGTCAGCCGACCCGCTCCGCTGCCCAGCCTGCCGCGCCCGGTGCCCTTCCCCAGGTCGAAGCACGCCTCGCCCCTGCTGTCCGAAACGCCGGCCGCGATGACGTCGATGTTGGCGATACGGTTGGCCGCCACATGACCGCGCAGCATCCGCAGGTTCAGCGGCAGCGGCTCGAAGGCCACGACACGGCCATCCGGGCCGACACGGCGCGATGCGGCGAGGCTGTAGTAACCGACATGCGCCCCGATGTCATAGAACACATCGCCGGGCTGCAGGGTCTGCAGAATCATCTGCACCTGTTCGTCGTCGTAAGTGCCGCGAATGAAGCGCATGCCGCTGAAGACACTGAACCACCAGCCCCGCAAGGGACCACGCCACACGGGCACCCTCAGCCACGTGAAAAGACCCTTCAGCAGGTAGCGAAACGCCTTCATCGGAGCACTCCTGCGCTGCTATGTCGCGAGCGACGGTGGATCGGCGGATGGCGGCACCTCGACGGTGCCACCCAACAGTCTGTCCAGGTAACGTTTCGCGCTGATGTCAGCGCGGTACTCGGCGACGGCAGCGCGCAGCGTGTCGGCCGGCAATGGATCGGTCAGCGCCTGTCGCATCGCCGCCGCCATGCCGCTCGCATCGCCCACCGTCACCAGCGGCCCGTATCGGCCCCCGTCGAGAATCTCCACCGGCCCGCTCGGGCAATCGGTTGCGACGCTCGGAATCCCCAGCGCCAACGCTTCAGTCAGCGCATTGGGCGAGCCCTCCCACGCCGACGACAGCACGAACAGGTCCGCGCGCGCGAGCCAGGCATACGGGTTCTTCTGGAAGCCGGCGAAGTGCAGCCGCTGCGCAACGCCGAGATCTGCGGCCAACTGCTGCAGCGCTTCGCGATCCTTACCGTCGCCGAGCAGAATCAGCCGGCTCGGTTGCGAGTCCTGGAGCTGAGCGAATGCGCGAATCAGGGTCGGGAAATCCTTCTGCGTCGTCAGACGGCCCATGCCCATCACCACCGGCAGCACCCTGTCGCTCAGCCAGGGATGCGAAACCGGTTCCGCGGCCTGCGCCTCCAGCGTCGCCGTGATGACCGGGTTGCGGATCACCTGCACGCGCTCGGGCGGCAGCCTTGTGATCGCGATCGTGTCCTGACGCACGCCTTCCGACACCGCGATGACACCGGCGGCGCGCGGATACAAGCGGCGCATCGGCGCGACGCGCAGCCAGCGGCTGAACGCGTCCTTGCGTTCCAGCGCCGCCGACAGGTTGGTGCCCAGACGGATGTAGATCGGCGTCTGCACGCCTGCCTTGGCCTTTGCGCGCAACGCGGCGCGACCGGCACGATCCTTGGCCACCAGCATCGCGTCAGGCTGCGCCTCGCGCAGGTAGTCGGCGATCTCGCGCACGCTGGTCCAGCTGTGGCGCGCTTTCAGATTGATCAGATTGACGCTCTTGGGAATCCGGCTGGCATGGCCGCCACCACCCTTGATCGCCAGCAGATCGACCTGGACATGCCGGGCAAACTCGGCGCAAAGGTTGGTCACCATCCGCTCGACGCCGCCGTCGCCGGAGAACGAGATCAGCACGCCCAGACGTTTCATGCGCGGCGCAAACCCCAGGTTCAGATCCAGTCCAGCGGATCGCTTTCGGCATCCGGCACGCCGACGTTCTCAAAGAAAACCCGCTGCCAGATTGCGATCATCATCAGGCTCCAGACCTCGCGCGTGCAATCGCCCTTCTGTTGCTGACGCTGGATCACGTCGCTGACGCCGGCCGGTCGGCACCACCGTCTGATCGCCGCGTTGTCGGCCAGGCGCGGGCCCAGCCGATCGAGAAAGTCGCCACGCAACCACTCGCCCACCGGCACATGAAAGCCACGTTTGGCGCGCCACAGGTGATCGCGCGGAATGAATCCTTCTGCCCAACGCTTGAGAAATACCTTGCCAGCCTTGTCGGAGGCCTTCAGGGCGTCCGGCAGCGACAGGCCGAACTCGACGACGCGATGATCGACGAACGGCACGCGACCTTCGACGCTGAACGCCATCAGCATGCGGTCGGCCTTGACCAGCAGATCGTCCGGCAGATTGGTCTGCAGATCGACGTACTGGCGCCGCTGCAGGTCCGACCATGCCCTGGGCGTCTGCGACCAGGCCTGCACCACCGGGGCACGGTACGCGGCCAGCGCCGGCTGCAGGGCGGGCGCGAACAGGCGTTGCACCCAGGACGGCTCCAGTTCCGGCCGCACGCGAAAGCCGCCGCTGCCGGGATAGCGCAGCGACTTGAACGTGCGCTCGAAGAAATCCGGCCGGTAACGGCCATAGCCGGCGAACGCCTCGTCGCCACCCTCGCCGCTGAACACCACTTTCAGCTCCCGACCCGCGGCCTCGGCCAGCGCCAGCGTCGGCAGGCAGGCGTAGTCGCGCATCAGATCGTCGGCCGCCCAGACCGCGCGCGGCAGACGACGGAACACAGCCTGCGCGTCCATACGGATGGCCGTGTGCTCGGCGCCGAACTGCCGGGCGACCCGTTCGGCGTCGTCCAGCTCATCACTCTGACGGGCGTCCTTCCAGCCGATCGAGAAGCTGCGGATCGGGCGCTCGTGATAGCGCTTGAGCTGCGCCAGCAGCACCGCGGAATCGACGCCGCCCGACAGGAAGATGCCGTAGGGCACGTCGGCGCGCATGTGCTCGCGCATCACCTGCTCGAACAGCGGCTCCCACTCGGCGACTGCGTCCTCGTGCGTCAGACCGGCGCGCGGTCGTACGTCCAGTGCCGACCAGTAGCGGTGCGTCTCGATCGACAGGTCGGCCCGGATGCGCAGCGCTACCCCCGGCGGCACGCGCTCGATGCCGGCAACGATGGTTTCGGTACCGGTCGAAAACTGGTTCTGCAAGAACTGCGCGAGCGCCGGCGCATGCCAGTCGCGGCTCGGCATCAAGGGCAACAGCGCCTTAAGTTCCGACGCGAACAGGATGCGATCCGGCAAGCGGGCGATGTACAGCGGCTTGATGCCCAGGCGGTCGCGTACCAGCCACAGATCCTGCTGCCGGTGATCGTACAGCGCATAGGCGTACATGCCGTGCAGGCGCTTGAACGACTCGCGCCCCCAGTATGCGAAACCGTGCAGCGCCACCTCGGAATCCGACCGGCTCTGCGGCCGCGCCCCGAGCGCTTCCAGCTCGGCGCGCAGTTCGACGTAGTTGTAGATCTCACCGTTGCAGACCAGCGAGTAGCGCTGCTGCGCATCGAAGATCGGCTGATGCCCGCCGGCCAGATCGATGATGGCCAGCCGGGTGTGCGCGATGCCGAAAGCGCCCGAGACATAGGTCCCGGTGTCCTCAGGCCCCCGGTGCGTCAACGTCGCGGCCATGCGCTGCAGCTCGGCCTCATCGACCGTGCCTGCGCGCCGCACCATCCCGGCAATGCCGCACATGGGCGCGGATCAGGTGCCGTCGAAGCGGTAGCCGAGAATCTCGACGTCGCGCTTGAAGTAGCGGCCGACCAGGTCGGCAAGATCGTCGCTGTAGTAGCTGCGGTAGTCCTTGCTGCGATCGGTCGAATGGCGCTTGTGCGGCAGCGCCGGTGTCGGCACGCCGATACGCTGGCAGATCGTGTGAAAATCGTCCTGCAGGCTCTCGTAACGGCCCAGGAAATCCGTCAGCACCTTGCCATGCAGGTCGACGATGTAATCGCTTTGTACGGTGATGGCGGTATCGAGGTGGTACTGATACGGCCGCTCCGGATTGAGCTTCCAGCGCGTGAAATCCTCGAACGACGCATGTCCCTCCAGGAGGTGCGGCCGCTCACGCTTGAGGTGGTGGTAGCTCGATACCTGCAAATCCCACGGGTTGCGCACGAACGCGAACTTGAACAGCTTGCTGAAGAACTCCTGCGGCAGCATCTCCTGCGCGCCGATGATCTTGGCGTGCCGCGGCAGCTTGGAGGCGATGCGGTGATTCGTCAGATGCGACAGGCGCGAGCAGATGAACTGCGCCAGGTAATAAGGATCCTTCCACTGCAGCGACTTGAGCGCTGCCCTGACGCTGGTCCCGCCGGTCTTGGCGATATGGACGTAAAGGAAGTTGTAGCGGTTGGAAAGCAGCATTTGAGGCCGGGCTCCGACATTGCGGCGATTATCGTCCAGCCGCGTGAAGCTGCATACTAGAACGGCATTTCGCGCAGCCGCGTTTTTCACCCGGAATCCTCATGGCAGCAGGTTTTTCCAAGTACGTCGATCGCATGGGCCTCGTTCAGGGGCTTCGGCTATATACCTTGTCGAAATACGGCCGCCAGGCGTTCCCGGTCGTTGCGCCAGGCTTGTCACAGCCGGTGCAGGTGCGTCCGCGCACGTCGGACCGCAACATGTTCAGCGACGTACTCCTGGATCGAGAGTACGACCTGCCGATGGACCCGCCCCCTCGCTTCATCATCGATGCGGGCGCCAACGTCGGCTACACGTCGGTCTTCATGGCCTCGCGCCATCCCCAGGCTCGGGTGGTCGCGATCGAACCGGAAGACTCAAACTTTGCCCAGTTGAGCGACAACGTTCGAGAACTGCCGCAGGTCACACCGCTGAAGGCCGGCCTCTGGCCCCGCGAAGCGTATCTCTACGTCGAGAATCCGGACGACGTGAAGTCCGGATTCCGACTCGCCGAATCGGCGGAACCGCGGCCAGGCGCTATCAAAGCCACCACCATCGGCAAGCTGATGGAACAGTTCAACGCCGATCAGATCGATATCTGCAAGATCGACATCGAAGGCGGCGAGTGCGAGATCTTCTCCGATCCTTCCTGCCATGACTGGTTGTCGCGCACGCGGATGTTGATCGTCGAGCTGCATGACCGGTTCCGGCCGGATTCCAGCGCCATCGTCGACCGGGCACTCGCGCAGCATCCACACACGCGCGAGACCAAGGGCGACAACCTCATCTTCCGCCTGCGCGGCAACTGAGTTTCTGCCCGAGCGGCACCTGCCCGAACGGCGTCGACAAGCCGCCGTCGCCACGCGAACGAACGGCTAGGCGCCCTCGAACAGTCGCTTCCAGTGCGCCGCCACGCACGCTCTTTGCTCGATGAAGGCATCGGCGGGCGTCAGCGCGCTCTCCTGCTGCAACGCGCGCGCATGCGCCCACGCCCGATAGCGCCGGTAGCAGTCGATCAGCTCGCGCTTTTCATCGGCGCGCACGCTGCCCGCGCGCTCCAGCGCCTCCAACTGCCGCCAGTTGTCGCTCCACTCGGCGATGGCCGGATCGCGGTGCGCGTCGCGCAAGACCAGGAACTGCGTGATGAACTCCAGGTCGATCAGACCGCCTACACCCTGCTTGACGTCCCACCCCTCAGCGGTGGACTTGTCCAGACTCTCTCGCATCTTGGCTCGCATTTCTGCGATCTCGCGACGCAGACGCTCGACCTCGCGACCACGCCCCATGACCTCGGCACGGAGCCTTGCGAACTCGTCGGCGATGCCCGCACTGCCCGCCACCGGCCGCGCGCGCGTCAGTGCCTGGTGCTCCCAGGTCCAGGCCTGGCTGCGCTGATAGTCGGCGAAACTCGACTGGCTGCTGACCAGCAGCCCCGAGCGGCCATTGGGCCGCAATTCCATGTCGACTTCGTACGCACGGCCGGCAGAGGTCTGCGTCGCCAGCCAGTTGATCAGGCGCTGCGCCAGTCGCGCGAAGTAAGTGCCGTTGTCGATGCGCCGCGGCCCGCCCTGACTGTCCTCGTCGAGCTGGTCGCAGTCGTGCAGGAACACGAGATCGAGGTCCGAGCCGTAGCCCAGTTCGATGCCGCCGAGCTTGCCGTATCCGATGACCGCAAATCCGGCCGGCGCGCCGTCGCTGCGCATCGGCTGTCCGTACTGCGCACGCATCTCGGCCCAGGCGAACTCCAGCGCCTGCGCGACGATGGCCTCGGCAAGCCAGGTCAAGCGGTCGCTGACCTTGACCAGCGGCAAGGCATGCACGAGGTCTGCGGCAGCGACGCGCAAGGTGATCTCTTTCTGATAGCGACGCAGGGTGTCCATCGCCGCCTCGGTGTCGCTGGCGCCGAACTCCGCGCAGCGGCGTCGCAATTCACTGAACAGCTCCTCGCGCTCCGGCGGCTCGTACAGCGTGCGCGGATCGAGCAGGGTGTCCAGCAGCACCGGCGACTGCGCGATGAACTCGCTGAGCCAGGGACTGGCCGCGCATAGACGCAGTAGCTGACTGCGCGCCGCGGCGCCCTCCCGCAGCAGCGCCAGGTACGTGGTTCGCCCGGCAACGGCCTGCAACACCTTCAGCGTGCGTCTCAACGCGACATCGGGCCCCGGCTGGCCCAGGGATTCCTCGGCCAGCAACGCAATCAGCCCGATCAGCTTTTGCACCGCATCCTCGCGCATGCCGCGCACGAGACGCGCCGACTTCAAGGCCGACAGGTCGTCCAGCAGTATCGCGGTGCGCTGCCGGAAGCCAGCGGCGTACAGCGCCTCCAATGCAGCGTCACCCTCGAGCGCGTCGTTCCACAGCGCCTCGATCAGCCCGCGCAGCGGGATTTCCACGCGAGCGGCCTCGTCGGTCGCAAAGACGCTCTGAAACTGCTCCTTGACGAAACACCGCACGTCCTCGATCGCTGCGAGCAACGCATCCCAGTGCTCGAACGACAGCGCAGCGCATAACGCCGCACGCAGCTCAGGCTGTACCGGCAACGCATGCGCCTGTTCGTCGGCATACATCTGTATCGCATTCTCGACCCGGCGCAGGAACACATACGACTCATCGAGCCGCTGCGTGATGGCGGGCGCCAGATGCCCGGCTTCGCCCAAATGACGCAGCACCGGCCGCAATCGCGCGTCGCGCAGCATCGCCTCCTGTCCACCGCGCACGAGCTGGAACGACTGGACGATGAACTCCAGTTCGCGGATGCCGCCGGCACCGAGCTTGATGTTGTCGTGCAGACCCTTGCGTCGCACCTCGTCCTCGATCATGCGCTTGAGATCGCGAAGGTTGCCGATCGCGTTGTAATCGAGATACCGGCGATAGACGAAGGGGCGCAGCGACTTCAGTAGTTCGAACCCGGCGTCGATGTCGCCGGCAATGGGGCGCGCCTTGATCAGGGCATAGCGCTCCCACTCGCGACCGTGGACCTGGTAGTAGTCCTCCAGCGCCGCGAAGGACGCCGACAGTGCGCCGGCCGAACCGAACGGCCGCAGCATCGTATCGACACGAAACACGAAACCGTCTTCTGTGCGACTCGCCAGCAAGCGCGAGACGTCCTGCGCAAGCTTCGGAAAGTATTCGTCGCTGCTGATTCGACGCGCACCGTCCGTTTCACCGGCAGCGGTATGGCAGAAGATCAGGTCGATGTCGGAGGAAAAGTTGAGTTCCCGCCCACCCAGCTTGCCCATGCCGAGCACGACCGGGCGGATCACCTGCCCGTCCTCGGTGCGCGGCAGACCGTGACGGACTTGCAGTCGCGATTCGACAAACCGCAGCGCCGCCTCGCAGCAGGCATCGGCCAGATCGGAGAGATCGCCGAGGGTTTCATCAAGGGGCGCGAGATCGGCAAGATCGCGGAAGGCAATGCGCGCCATGGCCGCGCGCCGCAAGCGGCGCAAGTCGCGCATGAACGTTGGCTCGTCCTGTGCGGTGACCAAAGCCAGGATCGGCTGCGCCTGCTCGCCGGGCGACAAAGTCGACGCGAAAGCGCTGGCATCGAAGCCAGACAACGCCAGCGTCTCGCGCACGAAACGACTGGCCGCCAGCACCCGCGGCAGCGCGGCGCGTGCCGCTTCCGGCCAGCGTTCGCTGCCGATCGCCGAAATCGAGGATTCGCTCATGCGTGGCGCCACCGGCTCCAGGCGGCAAGCAACGGCGTATGGCAAGCCACACCAACGAGGGCCGATGAGGCCTGAGCGCACAACGCGATCCGCGCCGTCGTCATTGCGACTTACCTACAGCGAAGGTCGACGCGAAGCCCATGGCGCAGCCTGCTCCAGCTGCGCGGCGAGGCGCAGCAGCAGCCCCTCGCCGCCATGCGGCGCCAGGAAGTGCGTGCCCAGGGGCAGCCCGGCCGCGGTCCAATGCAGCGGGACCGACATGCCCGGCACACCGGTCAGATTGCCGAGCTGCGTGAACGGGACCCACTTGAAGTTCTCGACAACCATCTGCTCGATGATGCCGGTCTTCAGAAGTAGACGCTCCAGGCCCAGTGTCAGGATCAGGCGCAGCGCCGCGTGTTGCCAGGCCGGCGTTCGAATCTCGCCGATGCGCGCCGGCGGCAGGGCCATCGTCGGCGTCATGAAGAGATCGTAGCGCTGGTGAAACTCGCCGAGCTGGCGCGTGTAGTCGTTCCAGCGCAGATAGCCGGCGACGTAGTCGCTCGCTCGGCTGGCGTGGCCGAACGCCGCCATCGCCAGTGTGTCGAGCTCGAAGCCTTCATCGCCGCAACCGGTCTGCTTGCGGATGGCATCGACCGTCGCCGCACAGTTGGCAAACCACATGACGATGAAGTCCTTGCCCATCTGCAGACCATCGATCGCCGGCTCAGCCTCCTCGACATGGTGGCCCAGCGATTCCAGCAACGCCGCGCTGCGGCGTACCGCCTCAACGGCTTCCGGATGAACCGCAGTCCCAATCGGTGAACGGGTCGTGAAGCCGATCTTGAGTCGCCCCGGGTCGCGGCCGACCTCGTCCAGGTAGGGTCGCTCCGGCGGCACGATATGGAACAACGAACCGAGTTCGGGCCCGTGGGTGGCGTCCAGCATCGCGGCGCTGTCGCGCACACTGCGCGAGACGATGTGGTTCATCGCCGCACCGTGCATCAGCTCGCCATACTGCGGCCCCCAGGGCGTGCGACCGCGCCCCGGTTTCAACCCGAACAAACCGCAATGACCCGCCGGCAGACGGATCGACCCGCCGCCGTCGTTGGCGCCGGCCATCGGTACGATGCGCGCCGCCACCGCCGCCGCCGAGCCGCCGCTGGACCCGCCCGGCGTGTGATCGAGATTCCACGGGTTGCGGGTCGCGCCCCACGCCTCCGGCTCCGTGATGCCCTTGGCGCCAAACTCGGGCGTGTTGGTGCGACCGAAAACCACCACGCCCGCATCCAGCCAGCGCTTCGTGATCTCCGCATGCTGCTCTGGCGTATGCCGGGCCGACTTCAGCGCCTTGCAGCCGTAGGACGTCGGTACGCCGGCATACTCCTGGAACAAATCCTTGCAAAGGAAAGGCACCCCGGCGAAGGGGCCGCTCAGCGGCTGTCGCGTGCGTGCGCGCGCGATCTCGTGCATCGGCGTGACGATCGCATTCAAGCGCGGATTGACCTCGTCTGCGCGCGCCAACGCTGCATCCAGCAGCTCACCCGCCGTCACCTCCCCCGCCCGCACCAGCGCGGCCAGGCCGAGTCCATCGTGCTCCGCGTATTCCTTGAACATGCGCTTACTCGCTCCGGTACGCCTGCGCGCGCAGGTAATTGAAAGACACCGTATCCGGATAGGCCTTCCATTGCGCCAACCGCGCTCGCGCGGCGTCGCGACCGCCGTCGCCCAGCAACTCCGCCATCAGCATCTGACTGACCAGCACCTCGGTCACCACGTTGTCGCCAAGACTCTTCGGCAGCAGCTGATCACCGAGGGCCAGCACTTGCGGCCAATCGGACGCCGCCACCGCAGCGATGAAGTCGATCCAGGCGCGAGACATCGGGTCCAATCGCGCATGACAGGTATCGGACCGCAGGCGACCGACCATCGACGCACCGGATGCCGCCGTCAAATGCGGCACGAAATCGCGCACGTATTCCTTGAGCATATGAGGCCACTGGTGCTGCAGCATCGCGGGATTGCACTGATTCAGCGCCGACAGCAACAGCGCGCTACGCGCCAGCAACCCCGAACGATCGTACTCGTCAGCTGCGAGCGGCTTGCCGTCCAGGTAATCCGGCAGTCGCTGCATCCCCTGCGCGATCTGCGCGGCAGAAAGCGCGTGGTTTCGAGACAGGAGGGTCGTTGGCGGGGGCTGCGCTTCGAGGCGCGCGCTGTAGGGCTGAACCCGGATCAGCCCAGACGCGTTGGCCCCGAGGAAACGCTGCTCGACAGCAGATTGGTCCAGAACAGGAAAATAATCAGAGTTCCGCGCCGCACCGAAGATCTGGAAGTAGGTAGCGAGCGTGCGCTTGCTACCCAAGCGCAGCGCGAGCATGTCGTCGACGCTTTGCACGCCAACCGTCGCCGCCAGAGCGCCCAGCCTCGAAGAGGTCAGCACCCCCGGATTCAGCGCCGGCACCTCCCCGTGGGCCACCGCCACGATCAGAAAGTCTCCATCCAGCGTGGCATACAGCTGATAGTCCGAGAAGCGGCTGCCCAGGGCGTTGAAAACCGACCCCAGAAGATGAGGACTGATCTCGTACCCCTGCAACCACTGCAGGAAGATGCCCTGAGGCGCCAGATAGCGGCGCACCTGACCGTAGAACTCCTCGGAGAACAGGCTTGCCACCCCACTCACCCAGGGATTCGACGGCTCCGAGATGATCAGGTCGTAGCTCCGCGGCTGTCGCGCAAAGAAGCTCTTTGCGTCCTCGATGTGGATATGACTCCGCGGATCGTCGTAGGCCGCCGATACGAACTCCCCGAAGTAACGCGCACCCTCCACCATCGCCGGTTCGATCTCGATGGTGTCGACGCGTTTCAACGCCTCGTGCTGCAACAGGGTGTGCGTGCTGCGCCCCGAGCCGAATCCGATCACGGCAACCGTCTCGGCTTCGGGGTTCAGCATCAGGGGCAACACCCCCATCAGGATCATCGTGTAGTCGTCCGAACTGGCGCCGCTCGGATCGATCCCGGCATCGACCTTGCCGTTGGTCGCAATCGAAAGATGGCCGTTGCTCGCTCGCAGCACGTCGACCGACGCGGTCTTGCCGTCGCGATGAAACAGCACCTCGTTCTTGCTGCGGGCTTCGCCAAATCGGAACACACCGGATGCCAACTGCGACGCGTCGAAATGCACGAACAGCGAGACGTAAGCCGCCACCAGCAGCGATACCGCCAGGCTCAGGCGAGCCGGACGCGACCACGAGAGGCTGGCGGCTCGCAGCAGCCACAGGCCGAGCGCCAGATCGAGGACCGCGCCGAACACAACCACCTGACGCAGCCCGAACGTCGGCATGACGACATGCATCGCCAGCATGACGCCGACGATCGCGCCCAGGGTATTCGCCGCATAGACCCGGCCGATCGCCGCCTCGCCACCGCCGGCGCGCACCAGGATGGCGGTGATAAGCGGCAGGGTCATGCCGGCGAGAAAGGTGGCCGGCAGCATCAGCACCAGGCACACCACGTGCGAGAACAGGTTGAACGCGACATAGCCGCCTGCGTTGCGCTGGACGGTGTGCATGACGGCGCTCATCCAATCGAACGCATAGCCATACAGCACCAGCGACAGCAGCGCGGCCACCGCCATCCAGACTTGCACCCACCCCAGGACCCAGAGCGGACTGCGGTAGTGGTCGATGCGACGCCGCAGATAGAAGCTGCCCATGGCCAGCCCGAAGATGAAGGCCGAAAGCATCAACTCGAACGCATGCGTGGCCGATCCCAGCACCAGCGACAACATGCGGATCCAGCCCATCTCGTAGAGGAACGAGGCTGCGCCCGTGACGAAGGACGCGGCGATCAGGAACGCCGGTGCCACGCCCGCCGCCGCGCTCACTCGATTGGTCAGTGCTTCTCCCAGGGGGGAGCCGGCGCGCTTTGCCCATAGCAACCAAACCCCCAGCGCGACCGCAAAGTTCAGTAGCGCTGCGGTCAGCAAGGTGCCTGGAAGGCCAACCAGTGCAATCAGCACGAACCCGCTCAGCAAGACGCCGGCAGAAGCGCCAAGGCTATTCGTGAAGTAAAGCCACGCCAGCGTACGCCCCGTGATGTCCGGGTTCAGTCGAATCAGACCACTGCTCATCAACGGGAAAGTGGCGCCCAGCAGGATGCACTGCGGCAGGATCACCAGGCCGGCCAAGCCCCATTTGAACAAGTCAATCGACAGCGGACTGCCGAGCACCGGAATCACGCTGTCGAACGCCCAGCCCTGCAGCGCGCGGAACATGGGATCGAACCCCAGTCCGAGCAACCCCAGTATGATTTCGATGACGATGTACCCCATGAGCGGCTGACGCAGTCGCTTCGCCCAGTTGCCCGCCATCCAGGCTCCGAGCGCCATCCCGCCCATGAAGATCGCCAGCACCAAGGTCTGCGCGTACGCCGCGTGGCCTAGAAACAGCTTGAGGTAGTGGGACCAGATCGATTCGTAGATCAGGCCGGCAACACCGGATAACGCGAACAACACGTAAAGAGCCGTGTTGAGGCCACGGCGTGCGTCAGTACTCATGAACAGGCGGTTCCCAGGTGACAGATACGCGGACGCAGCCACGGGGGGAATGGCTACTCGAGACAGGCTCGCAACGCTTACCCCCGAAGGTTACCGTCTCGTCCCGGATGCCGGCTAGCAATGCCCCCTCTCATCACGCGCGATCGTCGGTGGCTGACGCACCGACCGGCGGATCGCGGACACTCGCGCCACGCCAGGCTCGGCAGATAGCGCGCGGATGCTGCAAGCTCGATCCCCATCAGGCCATGCCATGCCCCTCACCGACGCCTTAATCCTCGCGGTCGCCGCCGGTCTGGCCGGCGCACTGAACGCGGTCGCCGGCGGCGGCAGCTTTCTGACCCTGCCCGCACTGATGCTCGCGGGCCTGCCTCCGGTGGCGGCGAACGCAACCGGCACGCTCGCGCTGTTGCCGGGCTATCTGAGTGCGAGTTGGGCCACACGCGAGGACGTGCCGGATCACGGCCCGCTGGCATCCACGCGCACCCTGGCGCTCGCAGCGGTCGGTGGGCTTTGCGGCGCGGCGCTGCTGACGTTGACGCCGGACCGCTGGTTTGCCGTCGCAGCCCCGGGGCTGGTGTTCGCCGCAACCCTGCTGTTCGCGGCGCAGCCGCATCTGCGCCTGCCAGTAGCATCGTCCGGCAGCCCACGTGTCGGCGCCGTCGCGCTGTTTGCCGTCTGTGTCTACGGCGGCTATTTCAACGGCGGACTCGGCATCCTGCTGCTGGCGGCACTCAACTATGCCGGCGCTTCGAGCCTGACCGCGGCCAACGCGATCAAGAACCGGCTATCGGCCGTACTGACCACGATAGCCGCAGCGATCTATATCGCCGCGGGCGAAATCCACTGGCCGGCCGCCCTGTGGATGACACTGTTCGCGATCATCGGCGGCTATCTGGGCGCACGCGGGGCGCGCCGCCTGTCGCCGAGGCTCCTGCGCATCGGCATCGTCGCCATCGGCCTGTCGATCGCTGCGGCACTGGCCTGGGCGCGGCCCGACTGATGTCGTGCGGCACGATCGGTAGCGAGGATGTTAGGCCGGCACCAGAGGCCGCGCAGCTTCGCGGCGGCGCCAGAACCGCTCGTGCACGTGATAGGCCACGGTGTTCACACAGGGCTCGACCAGCGCCACCAGTCCCCCCATCATCCAATCGCCCGTCATCGCATACACGACGACGAAGGCCACGCTGATGTGCATTAGGCCGAAACTGACGGTCTTGGTCATCGAAAAAGCTCCCGAACATTGGCCCCAAAGATGATAATGACTCTCATCTTTGGGGCCAGTGAAATCTTTTGATGCCCCTGATACCGCGCGGCTATCGGCGGTCAGGCAAACGCTGACGGCGGCGCTGGCAAGCCGACGCACCGATCCGGTAGGGTGCACCCTCCGCTTCCCGACGCTGCCGCTTTTCATGATCACCCCCCGCTGGTTTCTGCTGCCCCTGCTCCTGACCCTGGGCGCCTGCGCGCCGAAATACGATCCCAGCCAGCCCGTGCGGTTTGCGGTCGGCACCGCGATTCCGGTCGACATCGCCGTACCCCACCTGCACGAGGTGGTGGACGAACGCATCACGGTGTCAGGACTCGCGCGCCAGCGCGACGGCTTGTGTCGCGGCGTGCAACCGCTGACCGGCAGCGACTGGATGCTGACCGGCGAGCGCGAGTGCCTGTGGGTGAGCGGACGCGTGCCGGGGGCGCGATTGCTCGATGTGCGCGCCGGCCTCAGCAAGGAGCCGATCACGGTCAGCGGCCGTCTCATTCGCACCGACAGCGGGCAGTACGTGCTGAAAGCGGAACGGACACCGCCGCCCGCACCACCTGCGGCCACGCCAACGCCAGCGCCAGCGCCAGCGCCAGCGCCAGCGCCAACGATGACCCCAACACCGTCAGCACCGTCGATGCCGCAGGCGCCGACGTCGGCGCCGATCCCGGCAACGCCCGAAGACGGCGGCACGCCGATACCGACGCTGCCGACGTCATAGCGTCGTGGCGGTGTCGGCGGCGCGACCGCTTGACGCCCGATCGCTACCGTTGCCCGAAGACGACGGGCCGTCGCCAAGCTGCGTGCTAGGCTGAGAAATCCTCACCGGAATCGAAACTTGGCCGATACCGACGTTCCAGCTTCGTCGCCGCTACGGGTCTCGGCGCCGCTGGGCGACGAACAGCGGCTGCGGCTGGTCATCGAGGCCACGCCCAATGCGATGGTCATGGTCGATCAGCGTGGCCGTATCGCGCTGGTGAACTCGCAAACCGAGAAACTGTTCGGCTACTCACGCCAGGAACTGCTCGGCCAGACCGTTGAGATGCTGATCCCGCAGCGCTTCCGCGATGCGCATCAGGGTTATCGGCGCGGGTTCTTCGACCAGCCCGATACACGCTCGATGGGCGCCGGCCGAGATCTGTTCGGTCTGCGCAGGGACGGCAGCGAGGTGCCGATCGAGATCGGCCTCAACCCGTTGCGCATGCCGGAAGGCCTGTTCGTGCTGGCGGCGATCATCGACATCACGGAGCGCAAGCGGGCGGAAGAGCGTCTGCGCCGCGTCATCGAGGCAGCGCCGAACGCCATGCTGATGGTCGATGCCAAGGGCGGCATCGTGCTGGTGAACTCGCAGACCGAGAAGCTGTTCGGCTATACGCGTGACGAATTGCTGAAGCTGCCGATCGAGGCCCTGCTGCCGCAACGATTCCGAGGCCATCACGAGCGCTATCGCCAGGGCTTCTTCGCGCAACCGGACAC
Organism: Solimonas sp.; assembly: GCA_036405815.1. Lineage (GTDB taxonomy): Bacteria > Pseudomonadota > Gammaproteobacteria > Nevskiales > Nevskiaceae > Solimonas. The sequence continues at coordinate 19,948 of DASWWX010000063.1, forward strand.
GCGCGCAATGGGCGCGGGCCGCGACCTGTTCGGCCTGCGCAAGGACGGCATCGAGGTGCCGATCGAGATCGGCCTGAATCCGCTGCAGACCGAAGAAGGGGCTTTCGTGCTGGCGTCGGTCATCGACATCACCGAACGCCTCAACGCCGAAAAGATCGTGCGCGCCGCACAGGTCAACGCGCTACGCCAGTCGATCCTCGACAGCCTGCCGTTCAGCGTCGTGGCCACCGACCTCGATGGCCGCATTCTGTCGGTGAATCCGGCAGCCGAGCGCCTGCTCGGGTACGACCGGCAGGCCCTGATCGGCCATTCCGCGCTGCTGGTGCATGATCCCGCCGAACTGGAACGCCGCGCCGCTGAGCTGTCGCAGCAGAGCGGCTTCCCGATTCCCGCCAATTTCCAGGTCATCGTCGCGTCCAGCAGCCAGGACACCGCCGACGAACGCGAATGGACCTATGTCCGCCGGGACGGTACGCGACTGCCGGTCAACATCGCGATGACCGCGATGCGCGACGAGCTCGGCAAGGTCCACGGCTTTCTCAAGGTCGCGTACGACATCACCCAGCGCAAGCAAAGTGAAGCGGTGATCCGTCACATGGCGCATCACGATGCGCTGACGGGGCTGCCCAATCGAACGCTGCTGCTGGAGCGCCTGTCGCAGGCGATTCGCCAGGCGCGGCGCAACCGCAGCAATCTGGCCGTGCTGATGCTGGACATCGACCACTTCAAGCGCGTCAACGACTCGCTGGGACATCAGGTCGGCGACCGTCTGCTGCTGGCAGTGGCGCGCAGCCTGCAGAACCGGATTCGCGATGTCGACACCGTCGCCCGTCTCGGGGGCGATGAGTTTGTGATCCTGCTCAATCACGTCGCGTCGCGCGAGAGCCTGGCGGCGCCGATCGCCGACATCGCCCGCGCCATCTCCACGCCCATACAGGTCGGCGAACAGGAACTGCTGGTCACGCCGAGCATCGGTGGCTGCCTGTTTCCTGACGATGGCGACGATGCCGACACGCTGCTCAAGCACGCCGATACGGCGATGTACCACGCCAAGTCCGCCGGGCGCAGCAACTTTCAGTGGTTCACCCCCAGCATGCAGCAGCAGAACCAGGAACGGCTGGCGATTTCAGCGGCGCTGCGACGCGCGCTGGAGCACAACGAACTGGCCGTGCATTACCAGCATCAGGTGTCCCTGCAGAAAGGTCACGTCGTCGGCATGGAGGCCCTGGTGCGCTGGCACAGCGACCGTCATGGCGAGATCTCGCCGGAACGCTTCGTGCCCATCGCCGAGGAAAGCGGACTGATCCTGCAGCTCGGCGAATGGGTATTGCGCACCGCCTGCCTTGAATGCGTGCAACTGCAGCGCCAGCTACAGCGCCCGCTGAATCTGGCGGTCAACGTGTCCCCACGTCAGTTCCAGCAGCGCGACTGGCCGCAGACCGTGCAACGCGTACTGTCCGAAAGCGGGCTCGCGTCCGATCAGCTGGAACTGGAGATCACCGAGGGCATGCTGATGCAGAACCCGGAGGAAAGCATCGGCATGCTGCGGGCCCTGCGCGCGCTGGGCGTCTCCATCGTGGTCGACGATTTCGGCACCGGCTTCTCCAGCCTGTCCTACCTCACCCGCTTTCCGATCGACAAACTGAAGATCGACCGCTCCTTCGTCCGCGATCTGGGCGTAGATGCGGCGGACGCGGCCATCATCAACGCCATCATCGCGATGGCGCGCAGCCTCGACATCCGGGTGGTTGCCGAGGGCGTCGAAACACTCGAGCAGCAACGTTACCTGCAGGCGCGCGGCTGCGACGAGGCACAGGGCTTCCGTTACAGCATCGCCACCCCGGCGGCAAACTTCGCGACGCTCGTCGAGAAGGTCGAGTCCCAGCTCGAGCCGCAGTAGGGGGATATCGGCATCACGATCCCAAACCAGCAAAAAGCCCCGCCGAAGCGGGGCTTTTCGCACCAGAGGTGAACCGCGACCGGCTCAATCGTCGCCGGACGCAAAGCCCAGCAGGTGCAGCAGGCTGGTGAACAGGTTGTAGATCGACACATACAGCGTCACAGTCGCCAGCACGTAGTTGGTCTCGCCGCCGTTCACGATCTCGCTGGTCTGGTACAGGATCATGCCGCACATCAGCAGCGCCACCATCGCCGACAGCGCCAGCGCCAGCGGCTGGAAGTAATAGCCGAACAGCGATGCAATCAACAGGCCGACCATCAGCACCAGCATCAGCACGATGCCGCCGGCCAGGAAGCCGCGCATGAAGCTGAAATCGCGCTTGGTCTTGAGCGCATAGGCAGACAGGCCGACGAAGATCGCGCCGGTCATACCCAGCGCCAGCATCACAATCTGACCACCGTTGGCGGCGCCGAGATAGCGGTTCAGGATCGGACCCAGACCGAAGCCGAGCAGGCCAGTGACGGCGAACACGACCCAGATGCCGGCCTCGGAATTCGCGGTGCGCGGCACCACAAACCACAGCAAGCCCATCGCCACCAGCGAGCAGATCAGGCTGACGCCATACGGCACACCCATCGCCAACGACGCCCCTGCCATGACCGCACTGAACAACAGCGTCATCGCCAGCAGCATGTAGGTGTTGCGCAGCACCTTGTGGGCTTCGGAAACCGGCGCGGCGGCGCGGGGGGCGTATACGCCACCGCGGCTCTGTACAGGGGCAGGACGCATCTCGTTGTTCCAGCTCATCTTGGGACTCTCCGTCATCGTTTTGCGGCTTTCCGTCCGCATTGTATGGGTATGACGCCGAGCCTGCTCAAGAGTTCCCGATTTCTCTTTCGGTTTCATGCCGTTGCCGGCATGCGCGGCGCTGTGGATCATTCGTCATGGACGGACGGGATGCAGGCGGTAATGCTCTAATGCCAGCCGCCGGCGACGGAAGCGCCGGCCCCGCGACCGGGGAGCTGCCATGACGCTGAAGCCGCACTTTTCGCGTTTTCTCGGTGCGCAACCGCAGCGCCTGCACTTCTGCGCGCACAGCCACCACCCCTGGCCGGACGTCAGTTTCGAAGCCCAGCAGCAGGCCTGGCTGGACGCGGCTCAGCTCGCCGACGACAAATGGGACAAGGTCTTCAGCGAGGTCGTCCCGCAGGCACAGCACCACCTTGCCCGCCTGCTCAACCTGCCGGACCCGGCCACGATCTGCTTCGGCACCAACACCCACGAATTCGTGGTGCGCCTGCTGTCGGGGCTCGATGCACGTCCGTTTCGCGTACTGACCACGGACGGCGAATTCATGAGCTTTGCACGCCAGATCGCGCGCCTGGCCGAAGCCGGACGCTGCATCGTCGAGCGCGTGCCCGTCGAGCCGTTCGACAGCTTCCCCGCACGCTTTGCCGAGGCGGCGCGCAGCGGCGGCCATCACCTGGTCTACGTCAGCCAGGTGTTCTTCAACTCCGGCTACTGGATCGAGGACCTCGCCACACTGGTCGATGCCGTGCCCAGTTCACGCAGCCTCGTGGTGATCGACGGCTATCACGGCTTCATGGCGGTACCGACCGACCTCGCCCGCATCGCCACTCGCGCGTTCTACCTCGCCGGCGGTTACAAGTACGCCATGGCCGGTGAAGGCGCCGCATTCCTGCACTGCCCGCCTAGCCAGGTGCCGCGCCCCCTGGTCAGCGGCTGGTTCGCCGGCTTCGGCAGCCTTCACCGACCGGGATCGGCCGAGCACGTGAACTACGCGCACGACGGCAGCCGCTTCATGGGCGCAACCTTCGATCCGACCGCGCTCTACCGACTCAACGCCGTGATGGACTGGGTCCGCCGTCACCAGATCACCGTCGCGGGCCTGCACGTGCAGGTGATGGACCTGCAGCGCGAATTGCTGGATGGTCTCGACACCCTGCGCGATCCGGTATTGCACCGACGCAACCTGATCCCCGGCAACGGCTTCGCCCGCGGCAACTTTCTCTGTTTCTGGCATGTCGATGCCGCGGCGGCGCAACAGCGACTCGCCGCGGCCCGGATCGTCTGCGACGTGCGCGACGATCGACTGCGTCTCGGGATGGGGCTATATCACGACCGCAGCGACATCGCCGAACTGCTGAGCCGTCTGAGCGCTGGCAGCTGAGCACCCCGCCGCGGCAATGTCCGACAACCGGCGCCGCCGGACCATCTCGCGTTTCCGCGGCGCATCGCCGACGATACGCACCCTCGAGTCTTCCTACCGACGCTTCGCCGGAGCCCTAGCCGATGGCTGTCGACCTGCCGCCCGCCCTGCCGCCGCTCGCCCAATCGCCCGATCTGCTGACGCGCAGCGCTGTCGCCGTGACGGTGCCGCATCGTGGCGACAGTCTGCAGATCATGAGCGAGTTGCCCCTGTCCGGTGCCGAAATCCGCGCCGCCATCGCGCCGGCCGCCAGCCTGGAGGAAGCGCTGGCGCTATTGACCCGCGCCTATCGGGCCAACGGCTATCCGGGCGCTCAGCTGCTGTACGCCCGGCAAGGTTCGGAGGTCTGGGTGCAGGTCGTCCCCGGTCGCCTGCGCGAAACCCAGGTGGATCGGCCGCTGACGCCGTATTTCGCCGACCTGCCGGGCGAATCGGCGCTGCGCGACCGCGAGCTGGAGCCGCGGCGCATCCTGGCCAGCCTGCACGCCGACCGTGCCGGCTTGCAGGCCGTCGCACGATTGCATCCGGATGACGCCGGCAACCTGCGCCTGATCGTCGACACCGAGCGCGGCGCGGCACCGACGCGCCTGGCCTGGACGATCGACAATACCGGCCAGCGCTACTCCACGAGCGAACTCATGACCGCGGTCGACTTCGCAACCGGCACCGGGCGCGGCGACGAGTTCGGCATCGGCGCGCACATCGGCCTCGATCATCCGGGCGACGACGAGTACGCGGCACACCGCCTGACCTGGAACCGCGTCACGCCGTGGGGCCTCTTCGGGGTCGGCGCGCGCCACACCCGCTATGTGCAGACCGATCGCGCACAGATCGACGAGGGCCGTTTCTGGACCGGCGAGCTGAACTGGCTGATGCCGCTGTATGCCGACTTCCAGTCGCGCTGGGGCGTGAAGCTGCAAGTCGACCGCAGCCAGTTCACGCATCGCATCTCGTCCCTCGATCAACCCGAGCAGCTCTACACCAGTGGCGAGATCGCCACCCAATATCACCGCCGCTTCAGCCTGCTGGACCTGCAGTGGCGCTTCGACGGCTCACTGGCCCTGCGCCAGGGCCTCAACGACGAACGCCTGCCCGCTGCCACACTGGACTATCAGCTGCTGCGTCCTTCGGCGCGGCTGGTGCTGGATCTTGGCGACGGCCGCGCCTTCACCGTCGAAGCCCGCGCACAGCTCAGTGACGACCGCCTGCCCGCCCAGGAACAATGGGTGCTCGGGGGCCGCGAGAATCTGCAGACCCAGCGTCACGGCGTCGTGGTCGGCGACGAGGGTTCGCTGATGCGTGTCAGCGGCGATCTCGGCCGCTATCAATGGCGCGAATTCGCGGTGCAACCCCACGTCTTCGCCGAGCGCGGACGCGCCCAGCCTGATGGCGCGCCGGAGCGCCCGCAGTTGTCTTCGGCCGGCGCCGGCCTGCGCGTCGCCGCCTGGGGCTGGCTATCTGCCGATCTGGTCTACGCCGAACGACTGGACGAGCGCGGCATCCCGCAGCGCGTGCTGGACGAAACCGAAACACCTTGGTGGTTCAGCCTACGCGCGGCGTTCTGAACACGGTCGCGGCACGCCATCGCTCCCAGCAGCACCGCTGCTTGACCCAGGCGCGACTGCAACGAAAAAGGCCGGCGCATGCCGGCCTTTTTCACGTTCCGTGCGGCGACTTCAAAGCGGCACGAACGAGCGCTCGCGCGTGTAATGCACATAGCCCAGGTTCGCACCCGCACGCAGACCCACGCCCGTGCGGATCGGCGCCAGCACGATGTTGCCGCTGCGCTGATAGTTGACGCTCATGCCGGCCACGACATAGAGGCTGCCTTCAACCGCCGGGTAGCGCTGAAACAGCATGGACGTGTCTTCCAGGTTGTAGACCAGCGTGAACACCTTCGAGGCGTTGCCACCGTAATCGAAACCGATCGACGGCCCCTGCCAGAAGACCTTCATGCTGCCGCCACCCTTGTATTGCAGCGTGCCCTCACCGAAGCGCACGCCGACGATCAGCGCGCCGCCGCCTTCGTTGCCGTAGATGTAACCGACCGGGCGCCCGTAGTCGGAGAACACCCGTTCCACCGCGCGCGCCACATTCTCGCTGCTCTCACCGAAGAACTTCGACGCCTCACGCGCGATCTCCTCAGAACTGTAAGTCTGATCGCTGCGGGCTGCCGGCTCGGACGGCGTCGACGGTGCGGCGCCACCCTCCTCGGACAGGATGCTGCGCGGCGGTGCCGTGTCGTCGGACGGCGAGGTGGCGCAGGACGCCAGGAAGAACACCGCCAGAAGCGGCAGCCACAGTCTCGACACGATCTTTCTCCATTGATTGCAACGCCGCGCACGATGCGCCGACGTCGATGAGTGCAAACTGAATGCGCATCGCCCGTCGCCTGCGCTAATCGAGCGTTGCGAGACGCTGCTGCACCAGCACGCTGTGCGGCACGTACAGCAAATCCGCCATGCGCCGGATCATGCCTTCCTCCTGTGCATCGATACGCCCGTCGGCATTGGCAATCCGCCACAGCCAACCGATCAGCCGCGCCTTGCCGTCGGCATCAAGTTCCCGGTTCAGGGTGCCGACGAACTCGTGCATCGAGATCGCGGAATCGGCACGACGCACCGCCTCGTCGACCAGTGCCTCGGCCTCGGCCGCCGCCATGCCGAACGCATCAGTCAGCGCACGCGCGATCGTCGCCAGCTCCACCGGCGAGCGTTCGAAATCGGCCCGAGCCGCTTCCGCCATCACCACCGCCAGCGCGAGATGGCGCTCGGTGCCGGGCGCCGTCTCGCCGGACGCCCGCTTCAGCCAGTGGCCGAGGCGGTCCCACACTTTAGAAGGAGAAGCCGACACGCAGGTTGTAGGTGTTGTTGTCGCCAATGCGCTCATACTCCGGCGTGATCTCCAGCAACAGCAACGAGAACCGTGCGCCGACGAAGAAACGCTCACTGCTGACGTCTTCCTTATCCAGCTGGGTCGCCAGCGTGCCCTCCGGCGTCGCCGTCGCCCACACATAACCGGCGCCGACGTACGGCGTCACGAAGGTCAAGCCCTTGGATAGCGAGACGTCGAGTCCATAGGAGCGATACTTGAGATCGTCGATGCCACTGGTGGCCGTATAGCTGCCACGCACCGCCAGCGCTGGCGAGGCCACGCCACCCTCGAGAATCGCATAACGCACCTCGGCGCCGAACACATCGACGTCGGCACCCGGCACCGTCGTGTAGAAGGCGCCGAGATCGATGCCAAACGGCAGCCCCTTGTGCGCCACCACACCGACCATGCCGACCTGATCGACATCGCTGCCGGTCAGCGAACGCCAGGCGCCCGGATTCTCGGTCTCGGTGTAGGTCGCGAAGGCGCCGATACCGAAGCCCAGCAGCCCGGTCGCCTCGGCCGGCCCCAGCGCCTTGTAGTTCAGCGCTGCGCGCGTGTCCTCGACGACACCCCGGAACTGCTGCTGACAGTCGAGCGGCGCGTTCTGGCAGGAAAAATCAAAGTCGGCGCTGGCGGCCCAGGCGCCGGGCACGGTCGACAGCGTCAGTACCGCAGCAAGTAGACGACGCATCAGCGTTCTCCGGAAGTTGGTTAGGAATGGTCGCAAGCTTACGACAGCGCCTGCAGGAACGGCAGCGTTGCGTCGGTGATGTCGCCAAGCCGGCCGTGGAAGAAATGCCCCGTGCCGTCGAGCGTGCGCAACGTCGGCGCCGGCTTATAGCTATCGAGCACCGCTTTGGTATCGTCATAGGCCACGACCTCATCGTCACGACCGTGGATCACCAGCCACGGACAATCCGGACGTGCCGGCGGCGGCTCGCCGTAGAAATGCTCGGACAGTGGCGGCGCGATACTGACCACCGCCACCGGCTGCACTCGCGCCGCCGCACGCACCGCAACCCAGGCGCCGAACGAAAAACCCATCAGGACACATCGCGCCTCCGGCAGCTGCTGACGCATCCAATCCGCCAGCCAGATCGCATCCTCAGTTTCGCCGCGTCCACGGTCGTGCGTACCGGCGCTGGTGCCGACGCCGCGGAAATTGAAACGTAACGCGTGCCAGCCGGCTTTCTGCGCACACGCGGCCAGCGTGTAGACGACCTTGTTGCTCATCGCGCCGCCAAACAGCGGATGCGGATGGCAGACGAGAGCGAACCCCGGCCGCGCGGCCGGCGTCCGCGGTGCCGACCACAACGCCTCGATCGGCCCGGCGGGTCCGGCTATCGACAGTTCCCGGTTCTGGCCTGGGGCAGGTGCCTGACTCACGCATGGTCTCCTACGCTGAAATCAACTTCATGAACAAGGCACATTGTGCCGCAGCGTGCTCTTGCCAGCCTCGACCGGCGCTGCCTATAGTGCCGGCACGCAAAACAGCTTCGATTGGGGGAGAGTTCCAGATGCGCAAAGTACTGTTGGCCGCTGCTGCGGCGCTCGTGGCATCAGGATCGGCCGCGATTGCCGGAGACCTGATGGACCGCGGCCCGGAGGCCAGCGCTTATCTCAGCTACAAGTTCGGCGGCGTTGAGAACGTGCAGGGCGAGAAGTTCTTCTACGGCCTGCGTCTTGACAGTCACCGTCGCAGCGCCGACGACACCCGCCCCGCACTCGCGCAGCTCGAGTTCGACTCGCAAGGTTTCGCGGCCGCCCGCATGAACGGCCTGCCGTTCGCGCAAACGATGCGCCTGAATCAGGCCGGCGGCGAAGTCGTCTGGACTGCCGTGGATTGGGGCCTGCTGGTGCTGGGCGTGGCTGGCGCAGGCGTGGTCATCGCCGAAGTGATCGATGGCGACGAATCGGATGATCCGCGCGGCGGCACCACCGGCAATACGACGGGTGGTTCCACGGGCGGCAGCACCGGCGGTTCGACCGGCGGCAGCACTGGTGGCTCGACGGGCGGCTCGACCGGTGGCAGCACCGGCGGCCTGCTGGGCGGCTTCCGCGGCGAGTTTGGCGTCGAGGCCGGTGCGGCGATTGAACGTCAGCGTCTGCTCGACGGCGGCACCGGTTTCATGGGCGACCTGATCGCGCAGCACTGATCGACTCACCATAGGACAGTCGAGCATCGCAGTAGAACACCCAAGGGGAGCCGCTGGCTCCCCTTGTCGTTTACGGTAACGACCAGCGCCCTCCTCGTCTCGCAGCACCATGACCGCCGACTTTCAGACCCGCCATCCCCGCCTCGCCGAGATCTTCGGCATCGACCTGCGCACGCTGGCGCTGTTCCGGTTTGCGCTCGGCAGCGTGCTGTTCTGCAACTTGCTGCTGGCGCTGACCGAAACCACAGCGCTGTACACCGACGCCGGCATCATGCCGCGCGCCTGGGCAGTGGAAGCCGAATCGTTGTGGCGTATCTCGCTGCATCTGGCCAATGGCGAGAGCTGGTTCATCGCGTTGCTGATCGGATTGCAGGCCGTGTGCGCGCTGATGTACGCGCTGGGCTGGCGCACCCGTCTGGTCAACATCGTGTCGTTCGTGCTGTGGGCGTCGCTGCTCAACCGCAATCCGATGGTGTTGATCGGCGGCGATCTGCTGATGTGCTGCCTGCTGTTCTGGTCGATGTTCCTGCCAGTGGGTGCGCGCTTCTCGGTGGACGCCGCCGTCGCCAGCAACCCGCCGCCCGTGCGCAACCTGCATCTCTCCTGGGCCTCGCTGGGCCTGCTGCTGCAGGTGATGTCGGTCTACTTCTACAGCGCGATCCTGAAGAACGGTGCGGAATGGACCTCCAATCTGCATGCGGTCTACTACGCGCTGTCGCTGGATCGGCATGTGCTGCCATTGGGGAAGCTGCTCAACGAATTCCTGCCGTTGACCCAGTTACTGACCGTCTATGTCTACTGGCTGGAGCTACTGGGTCCGATCCTGATCTTCACGCCGTGGTTCCTGCGCCCGACGCGTTTCGTGCTGATGCTGTGCTTCATGCTGATGCACATCGGCTTCCTGCTGTGTCTGGAGTTGGGCCACTTCCCTTATGTCAGTCTGTCGTCGCTGACGGTTTTCACGGGCGGCTGGGTCTGGGACGCGCTCGACCGCCGCCACCAGCGCCGTCATCCGCAACCGCCGAAGATCTACTACGACCGCGACTGCGGTTTCTGCCTGAAGATGTGCCGGCTGTTCCAGCAATTCCTGATCCTGCCGCGCGTATCGATCGCACCGGCGCAGGACACGCCGCGCGCGCGCACGCTGCTGGAAGCCAACAACTCCTGGGTCGTCATCGACGCCGACGAAAGCGCGCACCTCAAATGGTCGGCCTTTGCGGTCCTGCTCAAGCATTCGCCGTTGCTCGGCTGGCTGTGGCCGGCGGCCCGTCTGCAGGTTGTCACCCAGGTCGGCGACCGCGCCTACCACTTCGTCGCCAATAACCGCGGTCGTTTCGCGGCAATGAGCGCGCGTCTGCTGCCCATGCGCGAGGTGCGCTGGGAGGTCGGCCCGTTTGCGCAGGGCGTGGCTGGCGTGCTGGTGCTGGTTGTGGCGATCTGGAACCTGCACAGCGTCAACTGGCTGCCGCAGAAGACGTACGCGATGATGACCCCGCCGATGCGCCTGCTGCGCATTGACCAGTACTGGAACATGTTCGCGCCCTTTCCCCTCAAGGAAGACGGCTGGACGGTGATCCCCGGACGCCTGGCCGACGGCAGCGAGATCGACCTGGTGCATCCGGACCGGGATGCGCCGCCAAGCTACGAAAAGCCCGCGCTGCATTCGCAGGACCATGGCAACATCCGCTGGCTGACCTATCGCGGCCGTCTCTGGGAATCGCAGTACAGCCAGCACCGCATGTACTACGGCAAGTATCTGTGCCGTAGCTGGAACGCCGACAAGCTCGAAGGCGAAGCGCGCGCCAAGCGCCTGATGACCTTCAAGCTGATCTACATGCTGGAGCGCACACCGCCCCCAGGCGAAGCTGCCAAAGTCGAGCAGGTCGTGCTGTGGCGTCACGAATGCTTCCCTGGCGAAACCAAGGGGCAGGCGCCTTGAGCGTGAGGGTGCTGCTGAGGCTGGAACCCGCATGGTGAGTGGCGAAAGCGCGGTGGAGACGCCGCCGACGCTGGTCGATATCGGTGCCAACCTGGCGCACGACAGCTTCGATGCCGATCGGGGGGCCGTGCTGGCGCGCGCGCTGGCAGCCGGCGTGCGACAGATCGTCGTCACCGGCAGTTCGCTGGACAGCGCGCGCCGCGCGCTGGAATTGAGCCTCGAGCACCCTGGCCTGTTGTACGCCACCGCCGGCCTGCATCCGCATCACGCCAGTGAATGGTCGGACGCACACGCCGGCGCCTTCCGGGAACTGGCCGCACAGCCGGCCTGTGTATCGTTAGGCGAATGCGGTCTCGACTACTTCCGTGACTTCTCGCCGCGCGCCGACCAGCGCCGCGCCTTCGCTGCGCAGCTGGCGCTGGCGATCGAACTGAACAAACCCGTATTCCTGCACCAGCGCGACGCGCATGAGGATTTCCTGGCGATGCTGCGCGAGCATCGGCCGCAGCTCGGCAAGCTGGTGGTGCACTGCTTCACCGATACGCGCGCCGCGCTCAACGACTATCTGGCGCTGGACTGCCACATCGGCATTACCGGTTGGATTTGCGACGAGCGCCGCGGCCGGCATCTGCTGGAAGCCGTTGCGGACATTCCCGATGACCGTCTGATGATCGAGACCGACGCGCCCTATCTGCTGCCGCGCACCGCACCCAAAACCTCGCATCGGCGCAACGAACCCGCCTTTCTCGAGTGGGTGTTGCGCAGCGTCGCCGCCGCGCGCGGCCAGGATGCCGCTACCGCCGCCGCCGTCACAACAGCCACCGCGCAGACCTTCTTCGACCTACCGCGGATCTGAGCGTCCCGCGTCGAAAGCGCCGCGCCGTATTGATACTAGATGTAGATGGCGAACCCGCCGTCGATGCGCTCGACGCGTGGCGGCTGCGTCTGGCGCGTGCGGAATACGAAGCGCACGAAGTCCTTGTGCAGACCGATGTCCATCGACGACAGATCGGAGCGCGTGAACGCACGTGAGCGACGCAGATTGGCCGGCAGCGTCCACACGCCGGGCAGATCCAGGACATAGCCACCGGCAGAGCCCACGAAACGCAGCGAGTATCCGGCCGGCAGGGGCCGGGCTTCGATGCGCACCTCCATTTCCTCACCGGTCCAGCGGGGCGTCACCGCCACGAGCTGGCGCCGCATCGTGCGCTGCGCGGGGTCCGATGCGGCGGCGTCCGATGCCGCAGCGGGCGCAACGTTCGCAGCGCCTGCGGCGGGTGCCGGTGGCGGCGCTGCCGGCAGCTGCTCTTCCAGTTTTAATGACCTCGCCGGCAACGTTGACGGCGCGCTGGACGGCAGCGGCTGGGCGACCACGACCTGCGGGTCGGCAACCGCGCTCGATGGCGGCAGTGCGACAGCGGCGGTGCCCTCGGCGCTCGTGGCCTGGGCAGTTTCAGCCTCGGTCGAGGGATCGGAGACGATATAGATCGCCGCGCCGGTCACGGCCACCACCAGCAAGATCGCCGGCACCGCCACCCAGCGCGAACGTTCTTCCCGCGGCAGCGCGTTCCATTGCGACGCACCGCAGCGATAGCACCGCTCGCGACGCAGCCCCAACCAGCCGCTCAGCTTCTTCTCCAGTGCGCTGCGTCGCTGCCGATGCACGGTCTCGCGACGGCAGCGCCTGCACCGGCGTCCTGCCTCTGCCCCTGCCATACGTCCTCGTCTGCCCTGCCCGGCTCTATCTGGACTCAATCGGTCACGGCACCGCGCGAGGCGCTGCTGACCAGTCGTGCGAACTTTGCCAGAACGCCCGTCGTGTAACGCGGCGCCGGCTGCCTCCACTGCGCGCGGCGACGCGACAGCTCGGCATCGTCGACATTGACCTGGATCAGCTGCCGGTGCGCGTCGATGGTGATCGAGTCGCCTTCCTGCACCAGGGCGATCGGACCGCCAGCATAGGCCTCCGGCGCCACGTGGCCCACGACCATACCCCAGGTGCCGCCGGAGAAACGGCCGTCAGTGATCAGGCCCACGCTCTCGCCCAGGCCCTGTCCGACCAGCGCACTGGTCGGCGCCAGCATCTCCGGCATGCCGGGCCCGCCCTGCGGGCCAATGTAGCGGATCACCACCACGTCGCCGGCCTTGATCTTGCCGGCCATGATCGCCTCCATGCACTCGGGCTCGGAATCGAACACGCGCGCCGGACCGGTGATCGACGGATTCTTCAGACCGGTGATCTTGGCAACCGAGCCCTCCGGCGCGAGATTGCCCTTCAGCACGGCAAGATGGCCCTGCTTGTACATCGGCTTGTCGAACGGGCGGATCACGTCCTGATCGGCGCGCGGCGTGTCGGAGACGCTCTTCAGCGCCTCGGCCATCGTCTCGCCGGTGATGGTCAGCGCATCGCCATGCAGCAAGCCATTGACCAGCAGCATCTTCAGCACCTGCGGCACGCCACCGGCCTTGTGGAAATCCACGGCCACATACTTGCCCGAGGGCTTGAGGTCGCACAGCACCGGCGTGCGCTGGCGGATCGCCTCGACGTCGTCGATCGTGAACGGCACCTTGGCCGCGTGCGCGATCGCCAGAAAGTGCAGCACGCCATTGGTGGAGCCGCCGGTGGCCATGATCAGCGCCATCGCGTTCTCGATCGCCTTGCGCGTGACGATGTCGCGCGGCTTCAGATCCTTCTTGATCGCATCGACCAGCACACGTGCCGAGTCGGCGGCCGAATCGGCCTTCTCCGGATCGGGCGAGGCCATCTGCGAGGAGCCCATCAGCGACATGCCCAGCGCCTCGAACGACGAGGACATGGTGTTGGCGGTGTACATGCCGCCGCAGGCGCCGACGCTCGGGCAGGCGTTCTTCTCGACGCCCTCGAAATCCTCCTGCGACATCTTGCCGGCCTGGAACGAGCCGACCGCCTCGAAGGCCGAGACGATCGTCAGCGGCACGCCCTTCCAGTGGCCGGGCTTGATCGTGCCGGCGTAGACGAAGATCGACGGGATGTTCATGCGCAGCATGCCGATCATCGCGCCCGGCATGTTCTTGTCGCAGCCACCGACGACCAGCACGCCGTCCATGCATTGCGACGAACAGGCGGTCTCGATCGAATCGGCAATCACCTCGCGCGACACCAGCGAGAACTTCATGCCCTCGGTGCCCATCGAGATGCCGTCGGTGACGGTGGGAATGCCGAAGGTCTGCGGCATGCCGCCGGCACGACGCACGCCATCGGCGGCGCGATCGGCCAGGGGCTGGATGCCGGCGTTGCAGGGATTCATCGTCGAATGCGCGTTGGCGACGCCGACGATCGGCTTGTCGAAGTCGCCATCGCCGAAGCCGACCGCACGCAACATCGCGCGATTGGGCGAGCGCTGCACACCCTGGGTGATGGTCTTGGAACGGCGATTCAGAACGTCGGACATGGTCTTGCGAAAAGGCTGGACGGACGGGGCGCGTATTGTACGCAAGCGCGCGCGCTCGTCCGCGGCGGGACGCTGCCGCCATTGCGATCCGCGCCCATCTGGGCCAGGATGCCGCGCCCCTCGTACCGGGCACCGGCGCCTTCCCCCGCGGCCGCCGCATCCTCCCTGCAACGTGTTGCAAGATTGTTGAGTTCTGCGATGCCGCGATTCGATTCACGCTTCGTCCGCCTGACGCTACCGCTGACCGCACTGCTGCACGGCGCCCCCGTCATCGCTGCGGTCACGCCATACCAGGTCAACCGTGCGCAGAGCGATGCGCTGAATTGCCTGTCGCAAACGCCTCAGGCCTGCGAGGCGACGCTGCAGCGCTATGTCGATGCCGCCGCCGACCTGCTCGACGACCCGCAGAGCCCGCAGGCCAGCCAGGAACTGCGGCTGCGCGCCACGCAGGCAAAACTGCGCAGGACCGCGCAGGAACTGCGTCTCGTGGCCATCGAGACGCTGGCGCCCCCAGTACAGGACCGCGCGCGGGCGCTGGAGCAGATCGCCGCCGACATCGACGCCCTGCTGGGTCTGAACCAGCGGCGTGCGCCGCCTCCGGCCGCGCCGGCGCTGCCGGACGCGACGGTGCGCGTCGTCGAAGCCGTGCCGCCAATGCCGTCCGCACCGCTACCCGCGGTGCCGCCCTCGGCGGATTTGGAACTCGCGCATATCGTCGACACCACACCGGTACCCGACGACGCGCCCGCGCCGGAACGCGAAAGGCCGGCGACGCTCGCCGCCGGCCCCTGAACGCACCACCACGCGGGGACGCTTATCGCGGCTTGGGCTGCGGCACCAGCCGCAGGTAGGGCTTCAGCGCCTTCCAGCCCGCCGGGAACAGCTTCTTGGCATCCTCGTCGTTGACCGCGGGCACGATGATGACGTCCTCGCCCGGCTTCCAGTTCACCGGCGTCGCCACCTTGTAGCCATCGGTGAGCTGCAGCGAATCGATCACGCGCAGGATTTCATCGAAGTTGCGGCCCGTACTCGCCGGATAGGTGATCGTCAGACGCAGCTTCTTGTTCGGATCGATGACGAACACCGATCGCACCGTGAAACGGTCCGAGGCGTTCGGGTGGATCATGCCGTACAGGTTGGAGACCTTGAAATCGGGGTCGGCAATCAACGGAAAGTTGAGCGTGCAGCCCTGCGTCTCCTCGATGTCCTTGCTCCAGCCGTGATGGTCTTCGAGCTTGTCCACCGACAGGCCAATGGCCTTGACGTTGCGCTTCTCGAATTCAGGCTTGAGCTTGGCCGTGTATCCCAGCTCGGTGGTGCACACCGGCGTGTAATTCTTGGGATGACTGAACAGCACGCCCCAGGACGAGCCCAGCCAGTCGTGGAAGCGGATGCGGCCTTCGGTCGTGTCCGCCTCGAAGTCGGGCACGGTGTCGCCGAGTCTCAGGGTCATGTCGAATCTCCGGGAGAATGAGCCGTACATCATGCGCCCCTGACGCGACAGCGCAAGCCTTAGCGCGCTAAGTCATATGAACAGACCGATCCGGCATCGCCAGACGCCGCGACTTGTTCAGATAGCGCAACGACAGACCCAGCGCCGCAACCGCAAGACCGACGATGAATCCGACCCAGATGCCGCGCGGTCCCAGCGGGGTGTGAAACGCGAGCCACACCGCCGCCGGCATGCCGACCAGCCAGTACGCGGCCACCGTGATCAGCATCGGCACCCGTGTGTCCTTGATACCGCGCAGCGCGCCGTTGGCGGTGGCCTGGATGCCGTCGAAAACCTGAAACAGCGCCGCGAACAGCAGAAACCCGGCCGCCATCTGGGCCACCGATTCGACCGTCGTATAGACGCCAACGATCTGACGCGGCAAACCCAACATCACCGCCGCCGAGAGCAGCGCGATACCAGCGCCCAGCAACATGCCGACCTGCCCGCGCAGGCGAATCTCCTCGCGCAAGGCCGCACCGGCGGCGTGACCGACGCGCACCGTCGCCGCCATGCCGATCGACAGCGGCACCATGAACGTCATCGAGGCAAAGTTGATCGCAACCTGATGCGCGGCGACAACGGCATCACCGAAGCGTGCCATCAGCAGCGCGCCACCCAGGAACAGCCAGGCCTCGGCGGCCAGGATCGCAGCGATCGGCCCGCCCAGCACCAGAATCTCGCGCAGCTCGCCGCGCGTGATCGAACGCGCCCCACCGGGTTCGAACAAGCGCAGGCCGCGCAGCAACGGGTGGCGCCCATACAACGTGGCATAGACGCCCAGCATCGCCAGCGCGGCCAGCACGGTGGCCCAGCCACAGCCGGCCGGCCCCAGCGCCGGAAAGCCAAGCCAGCCGAAACCGAGCACGAAAGCAAAGACTGCGTTGACGATGGCACCGGTTACACCGGCATACAGCGGCGCGCGCGTCAGACCGAAGCCCTCGGCCGTGTTGCGCAGCACGAAGCAAAGACACATCGGCACTGCCGACCAGGACACGGCAAACAGGTAGTCCTCGGCAAAGGCGCGCGTCCGGGGCGCCAGCGCCAGCGCGTCCAGCGCCGGATCGCGCAGCACGTGCAGCACCAGCATCCACACCACGCCCGTCGCGGCCGCAAGCCCAGCGGCCCCGCGCGCAAAGCCACCGATCACGAACGGATCGCGGCCGGCACCAACACGCTGCGCGACGATCGGCGTGCAGGCCATGAAGATGCCCATGAACAGGATGAACAACACGAACCAGACGTTGGCGCCGACCGCGACCGCGGCGAGTTCGGGCTCGCCCATGCGGCCGGCGACGATCGTATCGACCGTACCCATGCTGACGAAACTCAGCTGGGCCAGGATCAGCGGCAGGGCCAGGCGCAGATTGGCGCGGGCTTCGACGCGAAACGCGGCGAGAGAAAGACGGGACATGACGGCAACCAGCGAAAAGGTGATCTCCTGCGCACGAGCGCGCGACAGGAACGAAAGAGCCTCGGGCGTGACCACGCCGCAGGGGCACGTAGTCTGAGGGGCCTTGCGACCGGAAAGCCAGCGCGAAGGTTCCCCGCGCGACCGGGACGCGTCACATCACAGCGTTCGGCCCACTTCGCATCCCAGCCATCGACACCGAACGACGTGCGTCCGTTCATCGGCACCGCCGGTCGGCGCCGACGCCCGGCAGACGGCATCGCGCGGCTTAATGCGTGCAATCCGAACCAAGGACACGTCTTCATGCCCACCTGGCACATCGTCGATCGCCGGCACCTGCAGAAGCTGGTGCACATTCGCCGCTTGTACGCGCTGCTGCTGGTTGCGTTCGGTATCGGCGCCGGCGTGATGCTGGCGCGCTCGGACGGCGGCATCGCCACCGCGCAAGCAGCGGGCGCGACCCTCGCGTTCCAGACCCAACCGCGGTCGTGGTGCGATGCGGGCAACGGCCTGCGCATGAGCTGCGGCCTGACCGCATCGAAAGCCGCCGATTCAGTGGCCCGCCCTCGCTGAGCGCGGACGCCCCGCCCCAAACACTACCCAGCCGACGCGCCCGCGCACCCTGCGCGGCGATGTCGTGCCTTCAGTCAGTCCAGGTGCGTACCCGCGCAAAATTCCAGTCCGCGCCCGGACGCCAGCCGACGCTTCAGCCCGCAACCGTTGACGCCGAGGCCCCCTAGCCGCTTGCCGCTAGCAAGCGCGCGTTGCCGCCGACTGCCGCCGTGTTGACCGTTAACGTGCGCTCGGTGACGAAGCGCAGCAGTGTATGCGGACCACCCGCCTTGGGACCGGTGCCCGACAGACCTTCGCCGCCGAACGGCTGCGTACCGACCACCGCGCCGGTCATGCCGCGATTGACGTAGCAGTTGCCGACCCGTGCCTGCGCCTGGATACGACGCCAGGTCGATTCGATGCGCGTGTGCACACCCAGCGTCAGCCCGTAACCGCTGGCGTTGATCGCTTGTACGATCTCGTCGATCTGCGACGAGTCATAGCGCACCACGTGCAGCATCGGCCCGAAATACTCGCCGTCCAGCGCGTCGATGCCATCGATCTCGGCCACGCAGGGCGCAAAGAAGCTGCCGTGCGCGCAAGCCGCCGGCAGGTCCAGTTGCTCGATCATCCGCCCCTCGCGCAGGAGCGCCTCGGCATGCTGCTGCAGCCGCTGTCGCGCCGGCTCGTCGATCACCGGCCCGACGTCGGTCGCGAGCTGCCCGGGTTCGCCGATGCGCAGCTCGCGCATCGCGCCGCGCAGCAGTGCGATCACCTTGTCGGCGATCTCCGACTGCAGGTACAGCACGCGCAGCGCCGAGCAGCGCTGGCCCGCCGACAGGAACGCGCTGTGGATCGCGTCCTTGACCACCTGCTCCGGCAGCGCCGAGGAGTCGACGATCATCGCGTTCTGGCCGCCGGTTTCGGCGATGAGCGTGGCAATCGCGCCATCGCGGGCCGCCAGCGTACGGTTGATGCGCTGCGCGACCTCGACCGAGCCGGTGAAGGCGACGCCGGCGATGCGCGGATCGGCCACCAGCGCCGCACCGACCGCGCCTTCGCCCAGCGCGCACTGCAGCGCCGCCGGTGGCACGCCCGCCTCGTGCAGCAGCGCGGTGAAGCGCAGTGCCACGGCCGGCGTCTGCTCAGCGGGCTTCGCGATCACCGTGTTGCCCGCCACCAGCGCGGCGGCGATCTGGCCGGCATAGATCGCCAGCGGAAAATTCCACGGCGAGATGCAGACGAACACCCCCCGGCCATGCAACTGCAATTCATTGTGCTCACCGGTCGGCCCCGGCAGCACCTGCGGCGTCGCCATCAGGCGCCGCGCCTGCACCGCGTAGTGGCGCAGGAAATCCGCCGCCTCCCGCACCTCGGCAATCGCGTCCGGCAAGGTCTTGCCGGCTTCGCGCACCAGCAGGTCGAGAAACTCGGCGCGACGCGCTTCCAGCCGGTCGGCGGCGCGCTCCAGCATCTGCGCGCGGCTGTCCACCGGCTGCGCGTTCCAGGCCCCCTGCGCGGCCTGCGCCGCGGCCACGACCGCCGGCACCGCGCTCGGCGCCAGCGGCTGCCACTGGCCCAGCAGCTGCCGGCGATCGGCCGGCGCGCTCAGCGTCTGCAGTTCCGAGGCACCGGCGCCCGACGCCAGCACGGCCCGATCCAGCAGCGACTGCAGCAACGGCAGACCGATCGCGCGGCCGCCGACCGCCATCGGCGATTGCGCGGCCGCCAAAGCCTGGGTCAGCTCGGCCTGTACCGTCTCATCGGCCAGGTTCAGACCCAACGAATTGCGCCGCAGCGCGCCGTACAGGTCTGCCGGCAAGGGCAGGTTCGGATTCGGCTTGACGCTCACTTCACGCAGCGCCGCCACCGGATCGGCGACGAGCTGATGCGCCGGCATCTGCTCGTCGAAGATGCGGTTGACGAACGAGGTATTGGCGCCGTTCTCCAGCAGTCGTCGCACCAGATACGGCAACAGGTCCTGATGCGAGCCCACTGGCGCGTAGACGCGGCACGGCACCGGCATGTCCTCGCGCACCACTTCGTACAGCGCCTCACCCATGCCGTGCAGGCGCTGGAACTCGTAGCCCTCGTCATTGCCGGCGTAGGCGCAGACCGCGGCGACGGTGTGCGCGTTGTGCGTGGCCAGCATCGGATAGAAACGATCACGCGCCGCGAGCAGACGCCGCGCGCAGGCCAGATACGCGACATCGGTACCGAGCTTGCGCGTGAACACCGGATAGCCGGGCAGGCCCTGCTCCTGCGCACGCTTGACCTCGGTATCCCAGTACGCACCCTTGACCAGCCGGACCGGGATACGGCGACCGCCGCGTTGCGCCAGCGCTTCCAGCCACTCGATGACGAACAGCCCGCGCTTCTGGAAGGCCTGCACCGCCAGTCCGAAACCGTCCCAGCCACTGAGGCCGGCGTCGAGATACACGCGCTCGAACAGATCCAGTGACAACTCCAGGCGATCCGCCTCCTCGGCATCGACCGTCAGGCCGATGTGCTGCGTACGCGCCAGCAGCGCCAGATCGCGCAGGCGCGGCGTCAGCTCGGCCAGCACGCGCTCGCGCTGCGCATATTCGTAGCGCGGGTGCAGTGCCGACAGCTTCACCGAGATACCGGGCCGCGCGAACACCGGGGCCTCCGGCGCGGCATCCGCACGCCGGCCGATCGTCTCGATCGCCTCGCGGTACGCCTCGAAATAACGCTGTGCGTCGACGACGGTGAGCGCCGCCTCGCCGAGCATGTCGTAGGAATGCAGATAGGGCCGGTGCTCGCGGTTGCGCGCCGTGCGCAGGGCCTCGGTGATGTCGCGGCCCATCACGAACTGCGAACCCATCAGCCGCATCGCCTGACGGATCGCCAGCCGGATCACCGGCTCGGTGGATTTGCCGATCAGCCGGTTCAACGCCGCCCGCAGATTGCCGGTCGTGGCCGGCGACAGGCGCACGATGCGTCCGGTCAGCATCAGCCCCCAGGTCGAGGCGTTGACGAACAGCGAGTCGCTTTCGCCGAGATGAGCTTCCCAATCGGCGTGCGCGAGCTTGTCGGCGATCAACTTCTCGGCGGTGTCGTCATCGGGAATGCGCAGCAGCGCCTCGGCCAGGCACATCAGCAGCACGCCCTCTTCCGAGGACAGGTCGTACTGCTGCATGAAGGCATCGAGCGGCGATTGCTGCTCGCGCAGCTCGCGCACGCGCGTGACCCAGTCGGCAGCCCGCATCACCACCGCGGCGGCCGCCTCGTCCGAGGTCTGGGCAATGCCCAGCAGCCGCGTCAGCAGCTGCGTTTCATCGGCCAGCCAATGCGCGGAGATCGCCGCGCGCAAGCCATCGCGCGGCGGTAAGGTCGCGAGCGTGACCGGTGAGTTGAGGGGCTCGTTCATGCGTGCACCCGGAGTCGTTATGCCGTCATCCTAAGAGCCGGCCCCGGCCTTCTCATGAGCAATTTCCCTTGAGAACTTTCCCCACCCGCACGCAGCCCGCACAATGCGGACCTGACAGGGCGATCCTGCGCAGAACGACCCGGCGGGAACCCGAACGCATGCTGCACGGTCGCTGTGTCCCGCCTTTCACCCACAACTTCACAAGCCTCGCGCCGATGCGTCAGACCCTGCTGATCCTGATTCTTGCCCTGGCCGCCGGCGCCGGCGGTTTCCTGGCCTATCGCCTGCTGCAGGGCGAGCCATCCGCACTGATCGGCCAGACGGCGCCGGCCCTGCAGTTCACCGATCTGGACGGCCGTGCTCACCACCTCGACGAACTCCGCGGTCGCTGGGTACTGCTGAACTTCTGGGCCTCGTGGTGCGCCCCGTGCATGGACGAGCTGCCGCACCTGGTCGAGGCGCAGAGCCTGTACGGCCCACGCGGCCTGCAGATTCTCGGGCCCGCTCTGGACGAGGCCGCCGCCATCAAACCGATGATCACGCGCTTTCGCATCAACTACCCGGTGATGGCGGACTTCGTCGGCGCCGACGCGGCGATGCAGGCGTTGGGCAACACCCAGGGCGCGCTGCCCTATTCGGTACTGATCGACCCCGAAGGCCGCATCCGCGAGCTGCACCTGGGCGGCATGAGCCGCGAAACCCTGGCCGGACTGCTGGACCCGCATCTCAAGCCCTGAGTCCGGCCCGAGGCGGCTGGCATCTTGTGTCGATTCGGCGTCATCGTGCGCCGAACTGCGCTCATCTTGTATTTCAAAGCCCGCGTGCGGCAGAATCCGGGTCCGCCTGTCGCGAGCACCTCGCTTGAGTCATCTGCTGCTACTGAACGGCCCCAACCTGAATCTGCTGGGGACCCGCGAGCCCGAGGTCTACGGCCGCCAGACACTGGCCGACATCGAGCGCGAGCTGCAGGACGACGCACAGCGCCTGGGCCACCAGCTGGCCAGCTTCCAGAGCAATCACGAAGGTGCGCTGGTGGACCGCGTACAGCAGGCGCGCGGTGAAGGCATCGACTTCATCCTGCTGAACCCGGGCGCCTACACCCACACCAGCGTCGCGCTGCGCGATGCGCTGCTGGGCGTGGCGATCCCGTTCATCGAGGTGCACCTGTCCAACGTGCACGCGCGAGAGGCGTTCCGCCAGCACTCGTACTTCTCCGACATCGCGACCGGCGTCATCGTCGGTTGCGGCGCGCTGGGCTACCGCCTGGCGCTGCAGGCCGCCGACGCGCGGCTCAAGCAATCCCCCAACAAGACCTGATCGCTTCCCCGGGAGGGATGGCATGGATCTGCGCAAGATCAAGACGTTGATCGACCTCGTCGAACAATCCGGCATCTCCGAGCTGGAGGTCCGCGAGGGCGAGGAGTCGGTCCGCATCAGCCGTCAGGGACCGGCGGCACCGGTGCAATACATTGCCGCCGCGCCGACCGCACCGGTGGCCGCGGCGCAGCCGATGGCACCCGTTGCCGCACCTGCCGCTGCTGCGCCCGTCGCGGCGGCCTCCAGCGCGCCGAAGCCGGACAACCGCCACATCGTCAAGGCGCCGATGGTCGGCACCTTCTACCGCTCGCCGTCCCCCGGCGCCAAGTCCTTCGTCGAGGTCGGGCAGACGGTCAAGGCCGGCCAGGTGCTGTGCATCATCGAGGCGATGAAGATGCTCAACCAGATCGAGTCCGACAAGGCCGGTGTCGTCGTGGAAATCTTCGCCGAGAACGAAAAGCCGGTGGAGTACGACCAGCCGCTGTTCGCCATCGAGTGATCGCGCCATGGCGAACTCGACAGCGGCCCGCCATCGAGTGATGACGCCCGCGACGCTCTCCGCTCCGAACGGCCCGGCCGCATGAAAGAGATCAAGAAAATCCTGATCGCCAATCGCGGCGAGATCGCGCTGCGCATCCTGCGCTGCTGCCGCGAACTGGGCATCAAGACCGTGGCCGTCTATTCGACCGCCGATCGCGAGCAGAAGCATGTCGCGCTCGCCGACGAGGCGGTCTGCATCGGCCCGCCGCAGGCCGGCCGCAGCTATCTGAACATGGCCGCGATCATCGCCGCCGCGGAAGTCACGCAGGCCGATGCGGTGCATCCCGGCTATGGCTTCCTGTCCGAGAACGCGGATTTCGCCGAATCGGTGGAGAAGTCCGGCTTCATCTTCATCGGCCCCAAGCCGGAGACGATCCGGCTGATGGGCAGCAAGACCAACGCCAAGGCCGAGATGATCGCGGCCGGCGTGCCCTGCGTGCCCGGTTCCGATGGCGTGCTGCCCGAGGACGAGGCCGCGTGCCTGGCCATTGCCGAGGACGTCGGCTACCCGGTACTGATCAAGGCCGCCTCCGGTGGCGGCGGTCGCGGCATGCAGGTGGTGCGCAAGCCGGACGAACTGCTCAACAAGATCCAGGTCGCCCGCACGGAAGCGCTGAACGCGTTCAAGGACGAGTCGGTGTTCCTGGAGAAGTACCTGGAAACGCCGCGTCACATCGAGTTCCAGGTGCTGTCCGACGGCCAGGGCCACGCGATCCACCTCGGCGAGCGCGACTGCTCGATGCAGCGCCGCAACCAGAAGGTCGTGGAGGAATCGCCCGCGCCCGGGATCACGCCGGAACAGCGCGAGCAGATCGGCGCATTGTGCGTCGCCGCCTGCCTGCGCATCGGCTACCGCGGCGCCGGCACCTTCGAGTTCCTGTATGAAAACGGGCAGTTCTACTTCATCGAGATGAACACCCGCATCCAGGTCGAGCACCCGGTCACCGAGATGGTCACCGGCGTCGACCTGATCAAGGAAATGATCCGCATCGCCGACGGCAAGCCGCTGAAGAAGAAGCAGGCCAACATCCGCCTGCGCGGCCACGCCATCGAATGCCGCATCAACGCCGAGCACCCACGCACCTTCGTGCCCTCGCCCGGCGAGCTGAAGAAGTACCACGCGCCGGGCGGCCCCGGCATCCGGCTCGACTCGCACTGCTACGCCGGCTACCGGGTGCCCCCGCATTACGATTCGATGATCGGCAAACTGATCGCCTACGGCTCCGACCGCAAGACCGCGATCGCGCGCATGCGCCAGGCGCTGGCCGAGATGGTCATCGAAGGCATCCATAGCAACATCGACCTGCAGCGCCGCATCATGGCCGACGAGGTGTTCCGCGAAGGCACGCATCACATCCATTACCTGGAGAAGATGCTGGCGGAATGGGCACGGACGGACTGAGGTCCCCGTGACGATGGGGGCCACGCGATGAAGGCGTTCCTGCCGACCTGGGCCCAGGAGTGGCTGGACCTCATCGTGCTGGCGGCGCAATCCCTCCTGATCCTGGCGGCGGCCTGGCTGCTGATGCGCCTGGTGCGCCGGCTGATCCAGCGAATGTGCGTGCGCTATCGCCTGCCGCCGGAACTGGCGATCGGCGCGCGACGCACGAGCGCGGTCCTGATCTACTTCGCCGCGCTGCTGCTGATCCTGGAGCGCCTCGGCGTCTCCGGCGCCGTGCTGTGGACCGCGTTTACCGGCTTTGCCGCGGTCGCCGCCGTCGCGTTCTTCGCGGTGTGGAGCGTGCTGTCCAACATCTTCTGCACGCTGCTGATCCTCACCACCCAGCCGTTCGGCCTCTACGATGAGATCGAGCTGCTGGAAAGCGGCGACAAGCCGGGCATCCGCGGTCGCGTGGTCGACATCAACCTGATCCACACCACGCTGGAAGAAACCCGCGAGGACCAGGCCCCGACCGTGCTGAAGATTCCCAACAGCCTGTTCTTCCAGCGCATTACGCGCCGCTGGCGTTAGCGGAAACACCCCGCCGCGGCCCGAGCCGGACTGGGCGCAGCGCAGCCGCGACAGTGGCGGCAGGGCAATAGGCACCCGGCCAGCCGCGCCGGATAATTCCGCATGATCAAGCCGGTTTCTTCGTGCCGGCCCCGGTTTTCCACCTGCAGGAGAGCGTCATGAAGCCTTACGGTCGCAAGGTCGCCATCATCGGCGGCGCGCGCATCCCCTTCGCCCGGTCCAACACCGCCTACGCCACCAAGTCCAACCAGGACATGCTGACGGCTGCGATCAAGGGCGTGGTCGACAAGTACCAGCTGCACGGCGAGCGCATCGGCGAAGTCCAGGCCGGCGCGGTGCTGAAGCACTCGCGCGACTTCAACCTGACGCGCGAGTCCGTGCTGTCCTCGGGACTGGCGCCGGAAACGGCCGCTGCCGACGTGCAGATGGCCTGCGGTACCGGCCTGCAGGCGGCGATCAACGTCGCCAACAAAATCGCGCTGGGCCAGATCGAATCCGGCATCGCCGGCGGCGTCGACACGACGTCGGATGCGCCGATCGCGGTCGGCGAGAAGCTGCGCAAGATCCTGCTCGAGGTGAACCGAGCCAAGACCGGCGGCCAGCGCTTCGCCGCGCTCGCCAAGTTCCGGCCGTCGATGCTGGCGCCGGCGATTCCGACCAACGGCGAGCCGCGCACGCGCAAGAGCATGGGCCAGCACTGCGAGGACATGGCCAAGGAATGGAAGATCGCGCGCGCCGACCAGGATCAGCTCGCGTTCGAATCGCACATGAAGGCCGCCGCCGCCTACGACGCCGGCTTCCACGCCGACCTGCTGGTGCCGTTCGCCGGCCTGGAGCGCGACAATAACCTGCGCCCGGACATCTCGCTGGAGAAGATCGCGACGCTCGGCCCGGCCTTCGACCGCAAGTCCGGCCAGGGCACGCTGACCGCCGCCAATTCCACGCCGCTGACCGATGGCGCCTCGGCGGTGCTGCTGGCCTCGGAAGACTGGGCCAAGGCGCACGGCTTCAAGCCGCTGGCGTATCTGACGCACATGGAAACCTCGGCCGTGGATTTCGCCGGCCCGAAGAAAGAAGGCCTGCTGATGGCGCCGGCCTACGCCGTGCCGCGCATGCTGGCGCGCGCCGGCATCAAGCTGCAGGACTTCGACTTCTACGAGATCCACGAAGCCTTCGCGGCGCAGGTGCTGTGCACGCTCAAGGCCTGGGAAGACCCGCGCTACTGTAAGGAACGCCTCGGTCTCGACGCGCCGCTGGGCTCGATCGACCGCAGCAAGATGAACATCAAGGGCGGCAGCCTGGCGATGGGTCATCCGTTCGCCGCCACCGGCGGTCGCATCCTCGCCAACCTCGCCAAGATCATCGACGAGGCCGGCGGCGGTCGCGGCCTGATTTCGATCTGCGCGGCCGGCGGCCAGGGCGTGGTCGCGATCGTCGAACGCTAAGCACGCATCGGCAGCACATACAAAGCCCGGCTTCGGCCGGGCTTTTTCTTGGCGAACCGGCACTGAGAAAGTTCCCGCTCTGGTCACGCGGGTCGATTCGGCATAATCGGCCCACATTTGGAGGGGAACTCATGAACCTGTTTCGCACCAAGCCGGTCGGCAACGACTCGGGCAGCGGTCTCAAGCGCGAACTCACCGCGTTCGATCTGATGATGCTCGGGGTCGGCGCGATCATCGGCGCCGGCATCTTCGTACTGACCGGTATTTCCGCGGCCACGCAAGCCGGTCCTGCCGTGGTGCTCTCCTTCGTCGTCGCCGGCATCGCCTGCGCTTGCGCCGCATTGTCGTACGCCGAGCTGGCCTCGTCGGTGGGTGGTTGCGGCAGCGCCTACGGCTATGGCTACGCGGGTCTCGGTGAATTCCCGGGCTGGATCATCGGCTGGATGCTGCTCGCGGAGTACGCAATCGCGGTCGCGGCGGTCGCGGTCGGCTGGTCGGGTTATTTCAACAACGGGCTGCAGGCGGTCGGCCTCCATCTGCCGCCGTACCTGCTGACCGGACCACTGGATGCCCAGGCGCCGGGGCTGATCAATCTTCCCGCCGCGTTACTGCTGGCCTTTCTCGGCGTGTTGATCGCCAGTGGCGCCAAGGTCAGCGCCCGGGTCAATACCGTCATCGTGTTCGTGAAGGTCGCGGCGATCCTGCTGTTCATCGCGATCGCCATCCCGCATCTGGACTTCGCCAACTGGAAACCCTTCATCCCGCCGGCGGAAATCGCGGAAGACGGCAGCTCGCGCTTCGGCGTCATGGGCATTTTTGCGGGTGCCGCGATCGTGTTCTTCGCCTACATCGGCTTCGACGCCGTGTCGACGTCCGCCGAAGAGACCCGCGATCCACAGCGCGATCTGCCGATGGGCATCATCGGCTCGCTGGTGATCTGCACGGTGCTGTACATCACCGTCTCCGCACTGCTGACCGGCATCGTCAACTATCGTGAACTGGACGTGCCCTCACCCGTGGCACATGCGCTGCTGCAGACCGGCGAAACCTGGGCCGCCGGCCTGGTCTCGATCGGGGCCATCGCCGGCCTGACCACGGTCTGCCTGGTGATGTACTTCGCGCTGACGCGGCTGGTATTCGCGATCTGTCGCGACGGCCTGCTGCCGAAGCGGCTGGCCACGGTGAACCCCCGCACCGGCACGCCGGTCCGCATCGTCGTTATCGTCGGCTTGGTGATGGTCGGCATGGCCGGTTTCGTGCCGCTCGACAATCTCGCCCGACTGGTCAACATTTCGACGCTGGCCGCATTTGCTGTCGTCTGTGCCGGCGTGATGGCACTGCGTCGCACCCGCGCCAATCTCGTGCGCCCCTTCAAGGTGCCGCTGTATCCGGCGGTACCACTGGTGGGCATCGCCATCTGTCTGTGGCTGATGTTCAACCTGCCGGGGCTGACCTGGATGGCGTTCGGTCTGTGGATGGCGTTGGGCCTGGCGATCTACTTCCTGTACTCCTATTCGCATAGCGATCTCTCGCGCGCGCCGTCGCCCTGATTGCGGCCGGATACCGACACGCCGATGGATACCTTCTTCGCCGCGCTGGACACCATCAATGCCGTGATGCTGGGCGCGCCGATGCTGATCGCGCTGCTCGGCGTCGGCATCCTGTTCACGTTGTGGAGTCGCTTCGTGCAGTACCGCGCGTTGACGCATGGCGTGCGCCTGCTGCGCGGCAAGGTTCCCGGCATCAGCGGCGAGGGCAAGGGCGCGTTGACGCACTTCCAGGCGCTGTCGGCCGCGCTGTCAGCCACGGTGGGTCTGGGCAACATCGGCGGCGTCGCCATCGCCGTCGCCATCGGCGGCCCGGGTGCGGTGTTCTGGATGTGGGTGGTCGGCTTTATCGGCATGGCGCTCAAGAGCACCGAGGTCACGCTGTCGATGCTCTATCGCGATACCTCCAACCCGGACAATCCGCACGGCGGCACGATGTGGGTCTGCAAGCGCGGCTTCGCGGAGCTGTCGCCGCGTCTGGCCACCTTCGGCTGGATCGCCGGTGGCGTGTTCGCGGTGGCGCTGGTGCTGTTCGGCATCACCGGCGGCAACATGTTCCAGGCCTGGAACGCGGCAGAGATCGCCCGCGCCTACTTCGGCGTACCAGGCTGGCTGTCGGGCACCGTCATGGCGCTGCTGGTCGGCGCCGTGATTCTCGGCGGCATCCGGCGCATCGGCCGCATCGCCGGAGTGCTGGTGCCGGTGATGTGCGGGCTCTACGTACTGGCGGCGTTCTTCGTTATCGGCAGCAATCTGGAAGCAGTGCCCCAGGTCTTCGCACTGATTTTCAGCAGTGCCTTTGCGCCCGCCGAAGCCGGCGGCGCGTTCGTCGGCGCCAGCCTGGGCACGGCCTTCATCTTCGGCATGAAGCGCGCGCTGTTCTCTTCCGAATCCGGCATCGGCTCGGCGCCGATTGCACACGCGGCGGTGAAAACGCCGGAGCCGGTCACCGAGGGCGTGGTCGCCGGACTGGAACCGTTCATCGACACACTGGTGATCTGCACGATGACCGCACTGGTCATCCTGATCAGCGGGGTCTGGAACCGCGGGCCCATCGTGCCGCTGGCTACGCCGCCGGCCATCGTCGAAATCGCGCCGCAGCAATGGGCTCCACTGCCGCTGCCGCTGGACGGCGCCCCCGAACTCCGCACCGGCGATCAGGTCTTCCTGGTCGTCGAAGCGGCAGGCGCTCGCGCCAAGCTGTTCGGCCACGTGCACGACAGCGGCGGCCAGCGCGAGATTCGCTGGCGCCAGATCGGCGCCACAGCCGCACCGACCTTGGCCGAACCCGGCCTGTTCGCGGACTACCCGGGCTCGACGCTGACCGCCAAGGCCTTCGACGCCACCCAGCCCGGCCTCGGCCGCTGGATGGTGACGATCGCGGTCTGGCTGTTCGCGATCTCGACCATGATCACCTGGAGCTATTACGGCGAACAGGGCGTGGTCTACCTCCTAGGTCCCCGCTGGGTCGTACCGTACCGGTTGACGTGGTGCGCGCTGATCCTGATCACCTGCCTGGGCTTCATCCGTACGGACATCGAGCTCGATGCGTTAAGCACGGTGGCGCTGGGATTCATGCTGGCCGTGAACCTGCCGACGATGGTGCTGCTCGGCCATCGCGCCATGCGCGCCTACCACGACTATTTCGAGCGCCTGCGGCGCGGCGACATCGGTCGCCGACGCTAAGTCCGTCGCACGCATGCCGCGCCGTGCGGCGACGTGATGGCTGCCATTACACTCCGCCGCGATGAACACCTCCACTCCAAGCCATCGCTTCGCCGCGCGCAGCGGCGTACTGCTCGTCAACCTCGGCACGCCCGACGCACCGACGCCGTCTGCAATCCGTCGCTACCTGCGCGAGTTCCTTAGCGACCCACGCGTCGTCGAAATCCCGCGCGCACTCTGGTGGCCGATCCTTTACGGATTCGTGCTGCCGCTGCGGCCGCGCCGCCTCGCCCACGCCTACGCCAGCATCTGGACCGAGCAAGGTTCACCGCTGCTGGCGATCGGCCGCGAGCAGACCGCCGCACTGCAGGCCGCGCTGGGCGCGGACATACCGGTGGCGCTGGGCATGCGCTACGGCACGCCGTCGATCGCGCAGGCGCTCGACGAACTCGCGCAGCGCGGCGCACGGCGCCTGCTGATCCTGCCGCTGTATCCGCAGTACTCGGCAACGACGACCGCCACGGTGTTCGAGGCCGTGTTCGATCACCTGCGGCGCCAGCGCTGGATGCCCGAACTGCGCCTGATCAACAGCTATCACGACGACGACGCCTACATCGCTGCGCTGGCCGGCTCGGTGCGCGAACACTGGGCGCAGCACGGACGCGGCGATCATCTGCTGATGTCGTTCCACTCCATTCCGCTGCGCTGCCTGGAACGCGGCGATCCCTATTACTGCTTCAGCCACAAGACCGCGCGTCTGACCGCGGCGGCACTGGGCCTCGACGATTCGCAGTGGAGCCTCAGCTTCCAGTCGCGGGTGGGTCGCGCACAGTGGCTGTCGCCCTACACCGATGTCGCGATCGAACGCCTGGCGCGCAGCGGCACACGGCGCCTGGACGTGATCTGCCCCGGCTTCGCCGCCGACTGCCTGGAGACACTGGAGGAAGTGGCGCTGCGCTATGGCGAACAGTTCCGCGCCGCCGGTGGCGAAGCGCTGCGCTACATCCCGGCGCTGAATGCGCGCCCGACGCACATCAACGCGCTAGCGGCACTGGCGCGACGCCATCTCGCCGGCTGGCCAGAAACCGCTTCCGCTCCTGTGGACGAAGCGCTGGTCCAGCGCGCGCAGGCGCAACTGCAGGCAAGCTGAAAAGCACGACGCCCGCGGCGGGCGTCGTGACGCGGTCGTGACCTTCTGATTCGGCGCGCTTACGTCGACGCGCTTATTCGGCGCGAGTTCGCGTCTCGGCGCGACGGTTGAGCTTGCGCCCCTCCGGCGTGTCGTTGGTCGCTTGCGGCTTGGCCTCACCGTAGGAATACGTGCTGATGCGACTCTCGCGCACGCCCTTGCGGATCAGGTACTGCTTGACCGCGTTGGCGCGACGCTCGGACAAGCCGAGGTTATAGCCGTCCGTACCCTCGGCATCGGTGTGGCCGGCGATGTCGATCTTGAGCGCCGGATACTTTTCGACGAGCTGGTTGATGACGCGCACCGCGTCATCGAGCATCGCGCGGCCGTAGTCGCTCAGCACCTGACCGTCGAACGCGAAGTACACATCTTCGAAGCGCAGCTCTGCGCCCTGCCCGACGATCTTGAAGCGATTGCCGTCGCGCGGGCAGCCGTTCTCGTCCACGGCCAGCCCCGGCGGCGTACCGGGACACAGATCGGCCTCGTCGCCGACGCCATCGCCATCGCTGTCGGCAACCGCCGGGCAGCCCTTGGCATCGACTTTGGAGCCGGCCGGTGTATCCGGGCATTCGTCACGGGCATCCGGCACGCCGTCGCCATCGGCATCCGGGGGCGGCGGCGGGGCCGGCCTGGAACCGAGCGCCATCACCAGACCGACGCGTGCCACCACTTCCTCGAAGGGACCGACGCCCGGCAGGTTGCCCGCGTCGAGCCAGCGATAGCGAAGGTCGGCGCGCAGGCCGAGATCGCTGTTGCCGAAGTACTTGAAAAAGCCAACGCCGCCATCAGCAAAAGCATCGGTGGACGTCAGGCCCGAGCCTTTGAGTTCGGTACGCACGCCACCGAAACCGAACCCGACATAAGGCGAAAAGCGCCGGTCGCGACCATAGAAGAACATCCAGTCGATCTTGCCGCCGTACTCGCGCCACTCGTTGCCCGACCCGCCACTGCTGTCGAACCCGTGATGGAAGCCCCCGATCTCGAAGCCCCAGTGCGGCCCCAGCGACCAGCCACCACCGAGGTGGACACCCATGCCGATGTCGGAAGCGCGGCCGTTGTCGTCGAACACATGCGAGTAGCCGCCGGTGACGTAGGGCCGCAATTCGTCGGTCTGCTGCGCGGCGACCGGCGCAGAGGCCAGCGCAATCACCGTGGCCGTGGCCATCGTCCAGCCGATACCGCCGGTCGAAGCCCACCGCTTCGTGTTCGTTCGCATGGCCGTCGCTCCCTTGTCGTTGTCGTTGCGGACTGCTCGGCGTCTATTATACGAGCCGTTCCCGATCGTCTTGCCCACCTTCCGCCTTTCCCTTCCCGGAGCGCTAGCGCGTGACCGAATTTTTCAGTGCCTACGGCCTTTTTCTTGCCAAAACCTTAACCGCCGCCATCGCCTTTCTGGTGGTCGCCGCCTTGTTCTTCGCCCTGGTGCGCAGCGCGCGCAAGCATCAGCAGGAGGACGGCATCGAGATCCGCAATCTCAACGAACGCCTGCGCGATCTCGCGGATACGCTGCGCGGCGAGCTGCTCGACGAGGCCGGCTGGAAGAAGCTGCGCAAGCAACGCAAGGCCGAGGACAAGGCCCGCGACAAGAAGGATGCGCCGCGCAAGCCGCGTCTGTTCGTGCTGAACTTCCGTGGCGATCTTCAGGCCAGTGCCGTCGATACGCTGCGCGAGGAGATTAGCGCGGTGCTGCAGGTCGCGGAAAAGGACGATGAGCTGCTGCTCAAGCTCGAAAGCGAGGGCGGCCTGGTGCACGGCTACGGTCTGGCGGCTTCGCAGCTCGCCCGCGTGCGCGATCGCGGCCTGCGCCTGAGCGTCGCCGTCGACAAGGTCGCCGCCAGCGGCGGCTACATGATGGCCTGCGTCGCCGATCGCATCCTCGCCGCTCCGTTCGCGATCCTCGGCTCGATCGGCGTCGTCGCACAGATTCCCAACTTCAACCGGCTGCTCAAGCGTCACGACGTCGACCTGGAGCTGCACACCGCCGGCGAGTACAAGCGCACACTGACGCTGTTCGGCGAGAACACCGACGCCGGCCGCGCCAAGTTCCGCGAAGAGATCGAACAGACGCACACGCTGTTCAAGGCCTTCGTCGCCCACTACCGGCCGCAGCTCGATCTGGAGCGCGTCGCCACCGGGGAACACTGGTTCGGGACGCAGGCCCTGGAACTCAAGCTGGTGGATGCATTGCAGACCAGCGACGACTACGTGCTGCAACGAATCGCCGAAGCCGAGGTCTATGCGGTGCAGTACAAGCGCCGGCCGAAGCTGGCCGAACGCCTGTCGCGCGGCATGGCGCGCATCGGCGACGAATTGCGCAACGGCGTCGAGAACGCGCTGGCGCGACGCTGGTCGTGAACGATCACGCCCTCACCTGAACCAACCCACCGACGGAGAGCCCGATGAAACTCAGCAGCCGCAGCTTCCGTGACGGCCACCGCATTCCCGGCCGCTGCGCCTTCGCGCGCACCAGTCCCAGTGGTCACATCCGCCTCGCCGAGAACCTCAGCCCGCACCTGCGTTGGCAGGCCGCACCGGCCGCCACGCGCAGCTTCGTGCTGACCTGTATCGACGGCGATGTGCCGACCCAGCCGGATGACGTCAACCAGGAAGGCCGCGAAGTGCCGGCCACGCTGCCGCGCACGGAGTTCGTGCACTGGTTGATGGTGGACATCCCTCCCGACATCATCGAACTGGCGGAGGGCTCCTGTTCGCAGGGTGTGGTCGCGCATGGCAAGACCCAGCCGCCCGGCCCTGACGGCACGCGCCAGGGTCTGAACGACTACACCGGCTGGTTCCAGGGCGACGCGGCCATGGAAGGTCGCTACCTCGGCTACGACGGCCCCTGCCCGCCGTGGAACGATTCCATCGTGCATCGCTATCGCTTCGAGATCCTGGCGCTGGATCAGGCCCGCTGCGCCGTCGGCGACGGCTTCACCCTCGCGCAGCTACGCAAGGCCGTCGACGGCCATGTGCTGGCCCGCGCCTCGATCACCGGCCTTTACAGCCTCAACCCCCGCTTCCGCCTGATTCGCTGAAACACGCTGAAACTCGCGCAACGGAACGCGGTCATAGCCGCGCTGCCCACCCGCAGCTTTAAGAGAAAGCCACCGATGTCCAAAGAGTTCGCGATCAAGATCTTCGCCCCCCTGGCCGTGTCCGCATCGCTGCTGGGCGCCGCCTTCATCCTGTCGAGCAATCCCGAACCGGCGCGCGCCGACATCCCGGTCGCCATCCCGCTGCAGCAGAGCACGCCGTCGCTGGCGCCGATGCTCAAGAAGATCATGCCCGGCGTCGTCAACATCTCGGTGACCGGCTCGGTGGAAGTGCAGAACCCGATGGGCCCGCTGATGGAGGATCCGTTCTTTCGCCGCTTCTTCGGCGTGCCGGATCAGCCGCAGGAGCGTGAATTCCAGTCGGTCGGCTCGGGCGTGATCGTCGATGCCGCCAAGGGTTACGTGATCACCAACAATCACGTCGTACAGCAGGCCAAGGAGATCAAGGTCCGCCTGTCCGACGACCGCGAGTTCGTGGCCAAGCTGATCGGCGGCGACGCCGAAACCGACATTGCGGTGCTGCAGATCGAAGCCGACAAGCTGACGGCGCTGCCGCTGGGCAATTCAGACGCCCTGCAGGTCGGCGACTTCGTCGTCGCCATCGGCTCGCCGTTCAACCTGCGCCAGACCGTTACCAGCGGCATCGTCAGCGCGCTGGGTCGTACCGGCGTCGGCGATGGCCTCGGCGACTTCATCCAGACCGATGCATCGATCAACCCCGGCAATTCCGGTGGTGCGCTGGTGAGCCTGCGCGGCGAACTGATCGGCGTACCCTCGATGATCTACTCGCGCTCCGGCGGCAACATCGGCATCGGCTTTGCGATCCCGATCAACCTCGCCGACAACATCATGCGTCAGCTGATCGAGAACGGTTCGGTACAGCGCGGCCGCATCGGCATCAACGGCCAGGATCTGACGCCGGATCTGGCCAAGGCCTTCAATCTGGCGGACACCCGCGGCGCCGTGGTCACGCGCGTCCTGCCGGGTTCGCCGGCGGACAAGGCTGGCGTCAAGTCCGAGGACGTGATCCTGGCCGCCAACGGCAAGACCGTCGAAGGATTCGCCCAGCTGCGCAACATCGTCGGCCTGCTGCGGGTCGGCGACAAGGTGAAGCTCAAGATCGTCCGCGAGGGCAAGCCGCGTGAACTCACGGTCACGATCGGCAAGGACGACGAAGCCGCCTCCACCGGCGACCAGCTCAATCCGCGCCTGGCTGGCGCCACCTTCGCACCGGTCGACGACGGCACGCGCGGCGCCGATGCCAACCGCGGTATCCGCGTGCAGAGCGTGGACCCGCGCTCCGCGGCCGCCCGCGCCGGGCTGCGGCAGGGCGACGTCATCATCGGCATCAACCGCCGACCGGTCGAGACGATGGAAGAGTTCAGCAAGCTCGCCGGCGGCCAGGGCCAGTTGCTGCTGCACCTGCGCCGCGGCCAGGGCGCGCTGTTCCTGCTGCTGCAGTAGTCGCAGCGAGCCGGTCAGGGGCGCCCCGGCACCCCTTACCCCGGACGATGGCGGCGGCCTTATACTCAGGGCCGCCGCCTTTTTCGTTTGACGCTCGTGCTCGACCAGGAAATCCAGCAACTCGAAGACCGCACCCAGCGCCTGATGGCGGCCTACCGCCAGGCGCGCCTGGAGCAGAAGCGCGCGCTGCAGGAGCGCGACCGGCTGCTGGCGCTCAACGCCGAGCTGCGACGCCGCATCGAAGGCATCGTCGAGCGGGTGCGCTCGCTGGAATCGGAACAGGAAACATGAGCGCTGCGTCCCGCTCAGCCACGGAGGGCCTCCAGTGAACGCCACCGCCAAGGATCCGAAGGAAGCGCTCAGCGTCACCGTGCGCATCATGGGCAAGGAATACAGCGTCATGTGCCCGTCGGAAGAACATGAGGCGCTGGTGAAGTCGGCTGATTTCCTCAACGAGCGCATGACCAGCATCCGCAAGCGCGGCAAGGCGCTGGGCACCGAGAAGATCGCAGTGATGGCTGCGCTCAACATCGCACGCGAACTGCTCGAACAGCGCGGCGTCGAAGGCGTGGCGCAGGTCAACCCCGAAGCCGTCAACCGCCTGCGGCAGATGTCGCTGGACATCGACTCCTCGCTCGCGCTGGAGTAATCCGTCGGCCGGGCCCGCGCCGCCTCTCACGCCGACGTCCGGCGTGGTTTTTCCCACGGAAGGTCGCTTGCCTGCGCGCGGACGGGTGGTATGCTTGCTACGTGTCTCCTGCGGTGTTCGAACAGCGGTTTGGAACCCCTTGAGCCTAATTGCAAACCCCCGGGAGCCTTACCCGAGCCGGGCGTGCAGGCCCACCCCGTAGTGGGAAGCCCGAAGGCATGGCGCGGCACCCACTTGAGACGCTGTCTCAAGGTCGATGACCGATGACGGCACAGGCGGGAGACACCTTGAATCTGAAACGCGCGCTGCGCCGCGAACTGCGGTTGCGGCGCGCGTCCGTTTCGGGCGCCGCGCGCCGGCGCGCGGCGCAAGCCGCGGCCGAGCAGGCGCTGCATCTGCTGGATGCGCGTCGCTGCCGTCACATCGGCGTCTACCTCGACGTCGGCAGCGAACTGTCCACGGCCCCCTTGATCGACGCACTGCGACGCCGCGACTGCGCGCTGTACGTGCCGGTGACGCTGGCCGCACCCGGACTGATGCGTTTCGCGCGGTTCGCCTCGCACGCGCGCCTGCGCCGCAAGCGCTACGGCATCCGCGAGCCGGCCTCGCGCGGCGCGTGGGTGACGCGCGCGAGGCTTGATGCGGTGATCCTGCCCCTGGTCGGTTTCGACGCACAGGGCCACCGTCTCGGCACCGGCGGCGGTTACTACGACCGCTGGCTGGCGCGGCCACGTATCGGCCGTCGGCCGCTGCTGCTGGGCTACGCTTTTTCGATACAGCAGGTCGAGCGCCTGCCCCTGGAACCCTGGGACCGGCGCCTGGACGCCGTCGTCACCGAACGAGGAGTGTTGCGATGGCCTACTGGCTGATGAAGTCCGAACCCGACTGCTTTTCCATCGACGATCTGGCGGCGCGGCCCAAGCAGACCGAGAAGTGGGACGGCGTGCGCAACTACCAGGTGCGCAACATGTTCCGCGACCAGATGAAAGAGGGCGACCAGGCCTTCTTCTATCACTCCAGCTGCGAGGTGCCGGGCATCTACGGGGTGATGACGATCGCCTCCAACGCCTATCCCGATCCGACCCAGTTCGACCCCAAGGCCGACCACTACGACCCCAAGTCCAAGCCGGAAGACCCGCGCTGGCTGCTGGTGGACGTGAAGTACCAGCGCAAGCTGAAGACGCCGGTCACCCTGGCGACGCTGCGCGCGCACGAGAAAAAGCTCAAGGGCCTGCTGGTACTGGCGCCGGGCACACGTCTGTCGGTGACGCCGGTGCGCGCCGAGCACTGGGACTACATCCTGAAGCTCGCCGGCGCCAAGTCCGCCGGCTGAAGTCCACCGGCTGAGTCGCCCCAACCCGTTCGTTCAGTCCGTACCGCAACCGCCCCGGTGAATCAGTCCGTGCCCAGGAACAGACGGTAGGCCGGGTTGTCGCTTTCCTCGGCGTAGTCGTAGCCCAGTGCATCCAGCGAGCGCCGGCACTCGGCCCATTCCTTCTTCGGCACCTGCAGGCCGCATAGCACGCGGCCGTAGGCGGCACCGTGGTTGCGGTAGTGGAACAGCGAGATGTTCCAGCGCGAGCCGATGGCATTGAGGAAGTCCAGGCAGGCGCCCGGACGTTCGGGAAACTCGAAGCGGAACAGGCGCTCGTCCGTAAGACCGGCGCTGCGGCCGCCGACCATGAAGCGCACGTGCACCTTGGCCATTTCGTTGCCGGTCATGTCGACCACGTCATAGCCCTGCGCCGCGATGCTGTCGATCAGCGCCTGACGCTCGGCCTGCCCGTCACTGAGCTTGACGCCAACGAAGATATGCGCGGCGCCGTTGGCGGCGTAGCGGTAGTTGAATTCGGTGACGACGCGGCGACCGAGCTGCTTGAGGAACTGCTTGAAGCTGCCCGGCTTCTCGGGAATGGTCACGGCCAGCAGCGCCTCGGCCTCGTCGCCCAGCTCGGCGCGCTCGGCGATGTGGCGCAGGCGATCGAAATTGACGTTGGCACCGGAGACGATCGCCGCCAGCGTCTGGCCGCTGGCGCCGGTTTCATGTACCCAGCGCTTGAGACCGGCAATCGCCAGCGCGCCGGCCGGCTCCGGCAGTGACCGGTTCTCGTAGAACGCGTCGCGGATCGCCGCGCAGATCTCGTCAGCGCTGACCTGCACCGTGGCGTCGACCAGATGCCGGGCGACGCGAAAGTTCTCCTCGCCGATCTGCTTGACGGCGACACCATCGGCAAACAGACCCACCTGTGGCAGCGTGACCCGGCGGCCCGCGGCGAAGGCGGCGGCAAAGCAGTTGGAATCGTCCGGCTCGACGGCGATGACCTTGATGTGCGGATGCGTCGCCTTGATCCACGCGGCGACACCGGCCAGCAGACCGCCACCGCCGACCGGCACGAACACCGCGTCCAGCTCGTGGCACTGCTGCGTCAATTCACGCCCGACCGTGCCCTGCCCCGCGATCACGTCCGGATCGTCGTACGGGTGCACCATCGTCATGCCTTTCTCGGCGGCCAGCGCGTAGGCGTGCTCGCGGGCGTCGTCGTAGGCATCGCCGTGCAGGATCGCCTTGCCGCCCAGCGCGCGCACCGAGTCGACCTTCAGGGTCGGCGTGGTGCGCGGCATCACGATCCAGGCGTTGAGGCCCAGCTTCTTGGCGGCCAGAGCCACGCCCTGCGCATGGTTGCCGGCGGACGCGGTGATGACACCGCGTGCGCGCTCGGCTGCGCTGAGCTGCGCCATGCGGTTGTAGGCGCCGCGCAGCTTGAACGAGTGCACGGCCTGCGTGTCCTCGCGCTTGAGCAGTACGCGGTTGCCGAGCTTGTGCGAAAGCTTGCGCGCCTCGTCCAGCGCCGAAATCACCGCAACGTCGTAGACCCGCGCCGCTTCGATGCGGGTGCGGTACTGCTCGAGCAGGCGGCGGACGTCGGGGGTGGGTTTGGCGGCGGTCTTGGTTCGGGCCTGCGGTTTCACGGGCGCATCGTTTCAAAGGGCGGCATGCCCTATGATACCGCGCACTCCCCTTCGAACCTTTTTCCTGCGGCGTATGGCGGCGACGATCGCATTCATCGGCGGCGGCAACATGGCGGCGAGCCTGATCGGCGGCCTGCTCGCGGCCGGCCGGCAACCGGCCCAGATTCGCGTGGCCGAACCCGTGGCCACGCGCGCCCAGTGGCTGCGCGACACCTACCGCATCGCCGTGTTCGACAACGCCGCCGAAGCCGCGCACGGCGCCAACGCTGTCGTGCTCGCGGTCAAGCCGCAGCAGATGCGCGAGGCCTGTGCCGGCCTGAAGCCGGACACCGGTTGCGTCGTCGTCTCGATCGCCGCCGGCATCCGGCTCGACAGCCTGCGCGCCTGGCTCGGCCCGGACGTACACCTGGTGCGCAGCATGCCCAACACCCCGGCCCTGCTCGGCGCCGGCATCAGCGGCCTGTACGCGCCGCCCGAAACACCGGTACCGGCACGGCAGCTGGCGGAGAACATCCTGTCGGCCGCCGGCAGCTGCGTCTGGCTGCAGGCCGAATCGCAGATGGACGCGGTCACCGCGCTGTCCGGCTCGGGCCCGGCCTACTACTTCCTGCTGACCGAGGCGTTGCAGGAGGCCGGTGTGCAGCTCGGCCTGGCGCCGGACGTCGCCGCGCGCCTGGCCCGCCAGACCTTCGTCGGCGCTGCACGCATGGCCGAGGGCGACGCCGATGTCGTCACGCTGCGCGCCAACGTCACCTCCAAGGGCGGCACCACCGAGGCGGCCGTCGCGCAACTGGAAGCCGGCAACCTGCGCGGCCTGTTCGCCGACGCGCTGGCCGCGGCCGCACGCCGCGGCAATGAACTGGGCGAGCTGCTGAGCAAGGACACGTAATGGGCGCCAATACCGCCAACGCACTGCTGTTTCTGATCACGACGCTGTTCGATCTGCTGATCTGGGCATTCCTGCTGCGCATCGTGCTGCAGTGGGTGCGCGCGGATTTCTATAACCCGGTGTCGCAGGCGATCTGGAAGCTGACGCGCTTCCCCACCGACGCGCTGCGGCCTTATCTGCCGCAGGCACGCGGCTTCAACGTCGCCGCCGCGCTGACCGCGCTGCTGATCGCAGTCGTATATATCTACGTCATCATCGGCCTGCTCAACTTCTCCGGCATCTCGCCGCCGCTGGTGCTGTGGTTCGCGCTGCTGAAGCTGCTGGTGCTGACCGTCAACCTGTTCACGCTGACGCTGTTCGTGCAGGCCGTGCTGTCCTGGCTCGGACCGGGCGTCAACAATCCGGCCAGCAACATCCTGTGGAGCATGAACGAGCCGCTGCTGCGGCCGGTGCGCCGCCTGATCCCGCCGCTGTCCGGGCTCGATCTGTCGCCGCTGGTGCTGATCCTGCTGCTGCAGGTGCTCAACCGTCTGCTGCCGTTGCCCGGCGCGTTCCGCTGAAGACCCGCGCGTGAGCTTCGCCGCCGATTCCGTCGGGCTGGTCCGCCCGCAGCGCTACCGCATCGCGCAGCCGCTGGCGCTGGACTGCGGGCGCACGCTGCCGCAGCACGAGCTGATGGTGGAAACCTACGGCACGCTCAACGCGGCGCGCTCCAATGCCGTGCTGATCTGCCACGCGCTGTCCGGCGACCATCACGCCGCCGGCTATCTCGACGACGCCGACCGCAAGCCCGGCTGGTGGGACAACTGCATCGGGCCCGGCAAGCCGATCGACACCGATCGCTTCTTCGTCGTCTCGCTCAACAATCTCGGTGGCTGTCGCGGCTCCACCGGTCCCAACACGATCAACCCGGATACCGGCCAGATCTGGGGGCCGGACTTCCCGCTGCTGACCGTGCGCGACTGGGTGCGCTCGCAGGCCCTGCTCGCCGATCACATGGGCATCGAACGCTGGGCGGCGGTGATCGGCGGCTCGCTCGGCGGCATGCAGGTGATGCAATGGGCGATCGATCTGCCCGACCGCCTCCGCAACGCCGTCGTGATCGCCTCCGCCCCGCAGCTGTCGGCGCAGAACATCGCATTCAACGAGATCGCGCGGCAGGCCATCCTGTCGGATCCGGACTTCCACGGCGGACGCTTCTACGACCAGGGCGTCGTCCCCTCGCGCGGCCTCAAGCTGGCGCGCATGCTGGGCCACATCACCTATCTGTCGGACGCGGCGATGCGCGCCAAGTTCGGCAACGAGCTGAAGGTCGCCACGCCCAGCTTCAACTTCGACGTCGAGTTCGAGGTGGAAAGCTACCTGCGCTATCAGGGCCAGTCGTTTGTCGACCGCTTCGACGCCAACACCTACCTGCTGATGACCAAGGCGCTGGACTACTTCGATCCGGCACGCGAGTTCGGCGACGACCTGGCCGCGGCATTCCGCCGGACGCGCGCACGCTTTCTGGTGGTGGCCTTCTCCAGCGACTGGCGCTTCTCGCCGGCGCGCTCGCGCGAGATCGTCAAGTCGCTGGTCGATGCCGGTCGCGACGTCTCCTACGCGCTGATCGAATCCCAGCTCGGCCATGACGACTTCCTCATGCCGATCCCGCAGTACCACGCCCTGCTGCGCGGCTATCTGGCGCGCGCCGCCGCCGAGTGCGAGGGGATATCGGCATGAATCTGAGACCGGACCTCGCGCTGATCGTCGACTGGATCAAGCCCGGCTCGCGCATCCTCGACCTGGGCTGCGGCGACGGCGCACTGCTCGCGCATCTGGCACGTACGCGTCAGGTACACGGCTACGGCCTGGAGATCGATCCGATCAATGTCGCGCACTGCATCGAGGCGGGCGTCAACGTGATCCAGGCCGACCTCGACGACGGACTGCGCGATTTCGAGACCGATTCCTTCGACTACGTGGTAATGACCCAGGCGCTGCAGGCGCTGCAGCGGCCTGACCGCGCGCTCGCGGAAATCCTGCGCGTCGGTCGCACCGGCATCGTCACCTTCCCCAACTTCGGCCATTGGCGCGTGCGCGCGGCGCTGGCCACCGGCCGCATGCCGGTGACGCCGGCACTGCCGGAGCGCTGGTACGACACCCCGAACATCCACCTGTGCACCGTGCAGGACTTCGAAGCGCTGTGCCGGCAATCCGGCTGGAGCATCGCCGACCGGCGCCTGCTCGATCGCTCGCACCGCGAGGGCCTGCGCATCCGCATGGCGCCCAATCTGTTCAGCGAGATCGCTCTGTACATGCTCAAGGCACCGCGTGTGGCCGGCGTGACCACATGATTGGCCGGACGATCAAGAGACTGCCGTTGCTGGGCGCTTTGCTCCTGCTGCTGAGCCTGCCCCTGCGCGCCGAGCAGTTCGTCGACCAGGGCGAATATCGTGTGCACTACAGCGCGATCAACAGCACGCTGCTGACGCCAGAGGTCGCGCGCCGCTTCAATGTCACGCGCACGCGTGGCCAGGCATTGCTGGTACTGAACGCACAGCAGCGCGACGGCGAAGGGCGTTATCAGCCGGTCGCCGCCGTCGCCGAAGGTCGTGCGCGCAGCCTGATCGGCCACGTGGAGAAGCTGAAGCTGCGCCCGGTGCGCGAAGGCGACGTCCACTACGTGATGGCGGCATTCCAGATTCTCGATGCCGAATTCCTGACCCTGGAACTGACCGTGCGACCGGACGGCACGTCCGCGACGATCCCGCTGAAATTCCAGCAGCAGTTCTATCGGGACTGAGTCCAGCCGAACGGCTCGGACCGTCGCATCACGCGGTTTGCCTTGCAGCTCCGGCGACCACCGCCCCACGAGCGCGCTCCTGCCCTCATCGCCTCGGTCGGCTGTAGCCGCTTCCGGCCTCAGCGCGACGGCGCGCGAGCGATACCCGGCGGCGTCACCGCCGGTGCATTGGCGTGGATCAGGATCTCGCCGATACGGCGATCCTTCTGGGTCCAAAGCTCCACGATCCAGCGCTGGAACGCCGCGCGGAATTCAGGGTCTTCCTCGTAATTGCCGCCGACCAGTTCCAGCGGCAGCTTGATCGCGCGGATCTCGACGACGACACGACGCATGCGACCGCAGAGGAAATCCCAGAAGCCGACCGCGCCGTCCGGGTAGACGATCGTCACATCGAGCAGGGCGTCGAGCCGGTCTTCCATCGCCGACAGCGCGAATGCGAAACCGCCGGACTTCGGCTTCAGCAGATGCTGATACGGCGACTTCTGCGCGAGCTGCTTGGCCTTGGTGAAGCGCGTGCCTTCGAGGAAGTTGAGAATCAGCACCGGCTGCGTGCGGTATTTCTCGCAAGCCTTGCGCGTGGTTTCCAGATCCTTGCCCTTGAGCTGCGGGTTCTTCTCGATCTGCTCACGCGTGTAGCGCTTCATGAAGGGGTAATCCAGGCCCCACCACGCGAGCCCCAGAATCGGCACCCAGATCAATTCCTGCTTGAGGAAGAACTTGAAGAACGGCGCCTTGCGGCCAAACGCCGCCATCAACACGAAGATGTCGTTCCAGGTCTGGTGATTGCAGCAGACCAGGTACTTGCCGCGCGGGTCCAGCGGCGTGTGGATGCGCACGTCCCATTCGATGCGCATCGTCAGCCACGACAGACCGACATTGCACATCGCCCAGTTCTGCGCGAGCCAGGCCGCCAGCCGCGACACCGCATCGCGTGCGGCGCCCCTGGGCGCGAGCAGCTTGAGGATGAAGGTGGCGTAGACCAGAGTCGCCCACAGGATCGTGTTGGCGACGAGGAGCAGCGCGACGATCAGGCCGTGCAGCGGCGCCGGAAGACGGTGAAGCATGCGGGTTCTTGGAATAAGCGGCAGCGAGAAACCCGAAGCTTAGCCGCCGCGCCCGCGATGCGACAGGGGGCGCAGCTGGCGCAGGCTCAACCCTGCGCGTCCGCCAGCACCAGGTCGGCCGCCTTTTCCGCAATCATCGTCGTCGGCGCGTTGGTGTTGCCGCCCACCAGCGTCGGCATGATCGACGCATCGACCACCCGCAGGCCGGACAGCCCATGCACGCGCAACTGCGGATCGACCACCGCCTCGGCGTCCACGCCCATCTTGCAGGTCCCGACCGGGTGATAGGTGGTCTCGGCGTGGCCCCGCACCCAATCTCGCAGTTCGGCTTCGGTCTGCACGGCGGGCCCCGGCTCCAGCTCCCATTGCGCATGCGGCGCGAACGCCGGTTGCGCCAGGATCTCGCGCGCCTTGCGGATGCCGGCCACCATCCGCGCCAGGTCGCGCTCGTCGTCCAGATGGTTCGGATCGATCGCTGGCGCACGCAGCGGATCGGCCGAGGCCAATCGCACCGTGCCACGCGAACGCGGCCGCAGATCGCAGGTCATCACTGAATAGCCGTAATGCTTGAACAGCGGCCGCAGGTCGAGACCGTGGTAAGCATTGACCAGCGCGCCGAAGTGCATCTGCAGATCGGGAATCGGCTCGGCCGGATCGGATTTCAGGAAGCCGCCGCATTCGGCGATGTTGCTGGTCAGCTCGCCACGGCGACCGAAGGCGTAACGCAGCAACGCCCACAGCGAACGGAAGAACGACGTGGGATGGAA
Source organism: Solimonas sp. (assembly GCA_036405815.1). Classification (GTDB taxonomy): domain Bacteria; phylum Pseudomonadota; class Gammaproteobacteria; order Nevskiales; family Nevskiaceae; genus Solimonas. Next base: position 64,643 of record DASWWX010000063.1, read on the forward strand.
CGACAGACCCAACCGCGTCTTCGACTTCATCGATACGACGATGTCGAGATGGTCCTGCAAGTTGCCGCCGACGCCGGGTAGCTCGTGCACCGGCAACACGCCATGCTCGCGCAGATGCGCCGCCGGGCCGACACCGGACAACAGCAGCAGATGCGGCGAGCCGATCGCGCCGGCGCAGAGAATCACTTCGCGGCGCGCCCGCACCTCGCGATATACGCCGTCGGAGAAGTAGCGCACCGCGACGGCGCGCTTGCCCTCGAACAGCAGCTTGGTCGCCTGCGCCTCGCTGACGATGTCGAGATTGGCCCGCCCCTCGGCCGGACGAAGGTACGCCCGCGCATTGCTGCACCGCTCACCGTCCTTGTGCGCCACATGGTAGTGACCGAAACCCTCCTGCTGCGCGCCGTTGAAGTCCGTGGTCTGCGGATGACCGGCCTCGCGCGCCGCCTGCAAAAACACTGCTGACAGCGGATTGTCGTGCCGGCGCACGGTCGCGTTCAGCGGCCCGCCGACACCGTGATAATCGTCGGCACCGGGCTCGAAGTTCTCGAGCTTCTTGAAGTACGGCAGTACCTCGTCATAGGACCATCCCGGGTTACCGAGCGAGGCCCAATGGTCGTAATCCCAGCGATGGCCGCGGATGTAGACCTGCGCATTGATCGACGAACTGCCGCCGAGCGTGCGCCCGCGCGGCCAGTACAGCGCACGCTGGTGCAGGCGTTGCTGCGGTACGGTCCAGAACTGCCAGTTGTAGGTGCCGGCACGCATCAGCGGCACGACGCCCGCCGGCATGCGGATCATCGGACTGTGGTCCGGTGGACCGGCTTCGAGCAGGCAGACACGATGGCGGCCGCTGGCACTGAGGCGATTGGCCATGACGCAGCCCGCCGATCCGCCACCGACGATCACGTAGTCGTATCCCTGCTCCGCCTGCCGTACCGACATCGCGCCCCCGCCTTGCGACCCTGGACTGGGCTGCGATGCTAACGTAGCGACCATGAACAATGGTTCTTACAGCCCCGCCACGCCGACGCGCCTGGAACTGCGCGCACTCCTCGACCTGCTGATCGCCGACGGCCTGCTGACCGCGGTGCAGGCGCGCGAGACCGAGGTGCGCAACCAGCAACCGGCGCGTCATCCGCTGCTGACGATCGCCGAGCGCGAGTGGGACCATCCGCAACAGCCGGGCCGCAAGCTCGGCGTTGAAGCACTGACCCAGTGGCTGGCCAAGCGCACCGACCTCGCCTATCTGCGCATCGACCCGCTCAACATCGACGTCTCACGCATCACCTCGGTGGTGTCGTATGCCTACGCGGCGCGCGCGCGCATCCTGCCGGTCAAGCTCACGCCCACCGAGATCACCGTAGCGGTCGCCGATCCGTATGCGCGCGACTGGGAGGCCGACCTGTCGCGCCTGGTCAAGCAGAAGATCGTACGCGTGCTCGCCAACCCGCAGGACATCGACCGCTACCTGATCGAGTTCTACGCGCTGGCGCGCTCGGTGAAGTCCGCCGAAAACGAACGCGCGCGCCTGCCTACGGCCAACATGCAGAACCTGGAACAGCTCACCGAGCTGGGCCGCAGCGGCAAGCTCGACGCCAACGATCAGCACGTCGTCTCCATCGTCGACTGGCTGCTGCAGTACGCCTTCGATCAACGCGCCAGCGACATCCATCTGGAGCCGCGCCGCGAAGCAGCGCAGGTCCGCTTCCGCATCGACGGCCTGCTGCACGAGGTCTACCAGATGCCGATCGGCGTCTACGCTGCCGTCTCCAGCCGGCTCAAGATCCTGGCGCGCATGGATGTCTCCGAGAAGCGCAAGCCGCAGGACGGCCGCATCAAGACGCGCTCACCGGCCGGCAAGGAGATCGAACTGCGCGTCGCCAGCCTGCCGACCGCCTTCGGCGAAAAGATGGTGCTGCGTATCTTCGACCCCGAGGTGCTGGTGAAGGACTTCATCGATCTCGGCTTCGCCAAGCGCGATCTCGAAGCCTGGCAGAGCATGATCGAGCAGCCCAATGGCATCGTGCTAGTCACCGGCCCCACCGGCTCGGGCAAGACGACCACGCTGTACTCGACGCTGCGCCAGCTCTCCACGCCCAAGGTCAACGTCTGCACGATCGAGGACCCGATCGAACTGGTGGAGCCGCGCTTCAACCAGATGCAGGTGCACCCGGCCATCGATCTGACCTTCGCCTCCGGCGTGCGCGCGCTCATGCGCCAGGACCCGGACATCATCATGGTCGGCGAAATCCGCGACCTGGAGACCGCCGAGGTCGCGATCCAGGCGGCGCTGACCGGCCATCTCGTGCTGTCCACGCTGCACACCAACGATGCGCCGTCGGCGGTGACGCGCCTGCTCGATCTCGGCGTGCCGGCCTATCTGCTGAAGTCCACGCTACTGGGTGTCGTCGCCCAGCGTCTGGTGCGTACGCTGTGCCCGCACTGCAAGCGCGCGCAGCCGGTCGATCCCAAGGACTGGGCAGACCTCGTCGACGGCTGGAAGCTGGAAGCCCCCGCCCAGATCTACACTGCCGCCGGCTGCCTGGAATGCCGCGAAACCGGCTACCTCGGCCGCGCCGGCATCTACGAAATCATGGCGTTGTCGGCACCGCTGAAGACGCTGCTGCAGGAAGAAGGCGACCCCCTGAAGCTGCGCGAGCTGGCGCTGCGCAACGGCATGCTGCCACTGCGCATCAGTGGCGCACTCAAGGTCGGCGCCGGCCTGACCACGATCGCCGAGGTCATGCGCGTCGCGCCGCCGCCCCTTCGCAGCAGCTGAACCGCGCTCGCGTTCAGGAAACCTGCCGCGAGAGCCTCTTGAAAGGCCCGGGGGCAACCCTATCTACGAAGCATCGCCGCGGCACGCGGCTTTACGTAGAAAGGAGCCCCACATGAGCCTCATCCAGTACCAACCCTGGGCACTCCACCGCGAGCTGCTCAACGAGTTCACCCGCGCCTTCGAGCGCAGCAACGACGCCTCCAGCGCCGCCACCGCCGACTGGTCGCCGGCCGTCGACATCGAGGAATACGCCGACAAGTTCGTGCTCTACGCCGACGTCCCCGGCATCGACCCGGCCAGCATCGAGGTCACGCTCGAAAAAGGCGTGCTGACGCTGTCCGGCGCGCGCGAACAGGCGGTCGAACAGGCCGGCCTCGAACGCAAGCGCAGCGAGCGCGCCAACGGCAAGTTCCTGCGCCGCTTCGTGCTGCCGGACACCGCCGATTCCGACGCGGTCTCGGCCAGCGGCAAGCACGGCGTGCTGCAGATCGTGATCCCCAAGCGCGCCCAGGCGCAGCCGCGCAAGATCGCGGTTACCCACTGATTCGCGCCGGCTGTCGGCTGTTGTGGCAAGGCGGGGCGCATCGGCGCCCCGCTTTTGTTTAGAGTGCGCTCCTCATCCGCAGGCTTTCGAACATGGAGTACAAGGACTACTACAAGATTCTCGGCGTGCCGCGCTCGGCGAGCGCGGACGAGATCAAGCGCGCGTTCCGCAAGCTCGCCCGCGAGTACCACCCGGACAAGAACAAGGCCAAGGGCGCGGAAGAGAAGTTCAAGGAGGTCAACGAGGCCAACGAGGTGCTCGGCGACGCCGAGAAGCGCAAGGCCTACGACGCACTCGGCGCCAACTGGAAATCTGGACAGAACTTCCAGCCGCCCCCCGGCTGGGGCGGTGGCGGCTTCGGCCGTGCGCGCGGTGGCGCCGGCGCGGGCTTCGGGGGCGGCGGCAACTTTTCCGATTTCTTCTCGCACCTGTTCGGCGGTGCCGGCATGGGTGCCGGCGGCATGGGCGGCGGCTTCGGCGGTTTCGACATGCCGGAAGCCGAGGCCCCGCCCTCGCGTGCGCGCCTGAGCATCGCGCTGGAAGACTCCTACAACGGCAGCCAGCGCCAGATCAGCGTCGGCGGCCGCTCACTGAGCGTGCGCATCCCCAAGGGCATCACGGCCGGCCAGAACATCCGCCTGGCCGAACAAGGCAACCACGGTGGCGACCTGCTGCTGGAAGTCGAGTTTGCACCGCATCCGAAGTTCGAGGCCGAAGGCCGCGACGTCTATCACGTGTTGAAGATCGCCCCCTGGGAAGCCGCGCTCGGCGCCAAGGTGCCGGTGCCCACCTTGGGCGGCGACGTTGAACTGGCCTTGCCGGTCGGCAGCCAGAGCGGACGCAAGATGCGCCTCAAGGGCCGCGGCCTGCCCGGCCACACGCCGGGCGACCAGTTCGTGACCTTGCAGGTCGTCGCGCCGCCCGCCGCGAGCGACGAACAGCGCGCCGCCTACGAGGCACTGCGTGAACGTTTTCCGGATTTCAATCCGCGAAGTTGAGCGACCGCTACAGATTCAAATCCCGCCCCCGCTCCCCGTTAGACGGCGGCAATCCAAAACCAGAACGCCCCGCATTGCGGGGCGTTCTGGTTTGCAGCAGCAGCCTTACTGCGCTTCGCGGTGGTACCGCGTCGCGACTTCGACCTCGTTCTTCGAACCCAGGAACACCGCCACGCGCTGGTGCAGTTGGGTGGGCTGGATGTCGAGAATGCGCTGCGTGCCGTCGGTGGCCGCGCCGCCGGCCTGCTCGACGATCAGGCCCATCGGATTGGCCTCGTACATCAGGCGCAGCTTGCCCGGCTTGTCCGGGTCCTTCTTGTCGCGCGGATAGATGAAGATGCCGCCACGCGTGAGGATGCGGTGCACGTCGGCGACCATCGAAGCCACCCAGCGCATGTTGAAATCCTTGCCGCGCGGACCGGTCTTGCCGGCGAGCAGCTCCTCCACGTACTTCTGCATCGGCGGATACCAATGCCGCACGTTGGACATGTTGATCGCGAATTCCTTGGTGTCTTCCGGAATCTTCATGTCGCGCTGGGTCAGGATGAAGCTGCCCTGCTCGCGATCCAGCGTGAAGGCGTGCACGCCGTGGCCGACCGTGAGCACCAGCATCGTGCTCGGGCCGTAGACGGTGTAACCGGCGGCGACCTGGGCGGTGCCGGGCTGCAGGAAATGCTCGGTTTCCGGATCGGTCACCCCATCCGGACAGCGCAGCACCGAAAAGATGGTGCCGACGCTGATGTTGACGTCGATGTTGCTGGAACCATCCAGCGGATCGAACAACAGCAGGTAATTGCCCTTCGGATAGACGTTCGGGATCTTGCTCGGATGCTCCATCTCCTCGGACGCGCAGCCGGCCAGATGGCCGCCCCACTCGTTGGCCTCCAGCAGGATCTCGTTGGACAGCACGTCGAGCTTCTTCTGTGCCTCGCCCTGCACGTTGCCGGTGCCGGCGTCGCCCAGCACGCCGCCCAGCGCGCCCTTGTTCACCGCATGCGAGATCGTCTTGCAGGCACGCGCGACGACCTCGATCAGCAGGCGCAGATCGGCATTGATGCGACCGGCGCGCTGCTCCTCGATCAGGAAGCGGGTCAGGGCTATGGGTTTCATCGGACAGGCATTCCAGGCGGATAAGGACGCCGCATTGTGGCGGCTCCCGGCCGGATTGCAACACGCATTTGCGGGAGCGTTCGCAGAGGCGCCCGCCCGCTACTCGATGCGATGCGTCGCGATCGCGGTCTGGAAGTGCTGGCCGTCCAGTTCCAGATAAAGCTGCCGCTCGGTCACCGACAGCGACAGCGCGCTACGCCGCTCGATCCGCGGCGCCACGTCCTGCAGGAAGCCCTTGCCGAAATCGTAGACCGGAATCTCCTCGGCGCGATGAATCTTCTGGCCGCGATACAGCGCCAGCAACTGATGCGCCTCGCGATGCGTGTAGACCGCCGCGCGCCCCGCCAGCTTGCTGCCACGATGCAGACGCGCCGCATCCGGCATGCCGACCTCGATCCAGGCCGTGACGCGACCGGTCAGATCGCGCACCAGCACCGCCGGCTCATCGACCGCAGCCACCCCCTCGGTCAGCACCACGCCTTCCTGGAACTCCAGTGCGTAAGCCAACACCCGCGCCAGCATGAACTCGGCGGTCTCGGACGGCTGCCGCGCCACCCGCAGGTCAAAGCTTTCGTAGACCCCGCGATCGATGTCGGAGATCTGCAGAGACAAGGTGTGAACGGTCGCGGTCTGGGCCATAGGTCGCGCAGACTACACGAGCCACCACCGATGGCGCAGGCTCAACGTCGATACTGCGCCACCGCCTTTGATAGCCGCTCGGCCACAGCGAGCCGCAGCTCCGGCGGCGCCACCACTTCGACCTCGTGGCCATACCGCAGCACATCGAGAATCAATTCCTCGTCGCGGTGATACGGCACGCTCAATTCGTAGCTGCCGTCGGCGAGCCATGCGCCCTGCTGCTGCGGATGCCAGGTTTCAGCCGCGATCCAGCGCGCGCGTTCCGGCGTGAAGCGCAGGATCGCGGTCGCGGTGGGCGCGCCGGAGAAGATGCCGTAGGAACCGCCCAGCTCCTGCGTCAGGCGTTCAGCGGCGACATCCTGCGCGGCTTTATCCAGCGCTTCGGCGCTGCGCACACAGTCGACGGCGAAGGTGCGCAGGCCATTGGATTTGTGGCACCAGGCGTCGAGATACCAGTTGTCGCGGTAGTGGGTGAGCCGCTGCGGCGAGATTTCGCGTTCGGTGACTTGTTGTGTACCACGCGCTTCGTACTCGATACGCAGACGCTGGCGCTGCAGCACCGCGGCGGCCAGCACCGCGAAATGCTTGCCGGGCGAGCGCGCGGCAGCGCGCAGCAGGCGGATGCGATCGGCGTTGGCGGCTTTCAGGCCCTGTGATTTGAGGATCTGGTCGAGTCGTTCACGCAGCGGGTCGAGCGCGTCGTCGAGCAGGCCCGGCTGGAAGGTCGCCAATAGCTGTTGCAGCGTCAGCAAGCTCTGCAGCTCCTCAGAACTGAACCAGAAGCCCGGCAGTTCGTAGGCCTCGTCGGTGTAGCGATAGCCGCGCGGCTCTCGCGAGGTTTCCAGCGGCGCACCCAGCACGTCGCGCAGGTAGGCCAGCACGCGCTTGGTGGTGGCGCGCGAGCAGTCGAGTTCTTCCATCACGCGCTCGAACGGCACCGGATAGCGTCGGCTCTTGAGCAGACGATGCAGGCGATAGACGTGCTCGAAGGATTTCATGGTCGATGCCGATGGTGGGCGAGGCGCGCTGCGGTCGCGTCGGATTTGCCGCTAGGCTAGCGCACCCTCACCTTCAGGACGACCCATGCCCACGATCAATCCGGACTACGTCGAGCGCCTCAAACGTAGTGTCGAGACCGCCGCCTATCCGCACTTGCTCGGCTTCACGCTCGCCGAAATCGACTTCGATCGCTGCCGTATCGATCTGACGATCCGGCCGACGCACTTCCAGCCCTTCGGCATCATTCACGGCGGCGTGCTGGCGACCCTGATCGACACCGCAACATTCTGGGCCGGCTTCCTGCGCCTGCCGGAAGACGCCGGCCTGGTGAATGTCGATCTCAAGCTCAACTACCTGAAGGCGGTGACTGGCGGCGAGCTGCGCGCCGAAGGCCGCTGCCTGCGTCCGGGCCGGCAGATCAGCTACACCGAAGCCTCGGTGCGCGACGCGAGCGGCGAACTCGTGGCGCACGGCACGTCGACGCTGATGGCGCTGCCGGGCAAGGGCCTGAAGCTCGGCGCCGCGAAATTCCTCGACTGAAAAACATCGGGGCGCCCGAAGGCGCCCCGATGTACAGCGAACTGCTGGTCTTGAGAAGCGGGGCCATGGATGGCCCCGGCTTGTCAGGACGGCAACGGGCTTCTTAGAAGTCGCCCATGCCGCCCATGCCACCCATACCGCCCATGCCACCGGCCGGCATGCCGCCCGCGCCGGCGTCCTTCTGCGGCAGTTCGGCAATCATCGCTTCCGTGGTCAGCAGCAGGCCGGCGACCGAGGCCGCGTTCTGCAGCGCCAGGCGCGTGACCTTGGCCGGGTCGATGATGCCCATGTCGATCATGTCGCCGTACTCGCCCGAGCCGGCGTTGTAGCCGTAGGCGCCCTTGCCTTCCGCGACCTTGTTGAGGATCACGGACGGCTCTTCGCCGGCGTTCTTGACGATCTGGCGCAGCGGCTCCTGGATCGCGCGACGCAGGATGCCGATGCCGACCGTCTGGTCGTCGTTGGCGCCCTTGAGCTTGTCCAGCACCTTGGCGGCGCGGACCAGCATCACGCCGCCACCGGCGACGATGCCTTCTTCAACGGCCGCACGCGTGGCGTGCAGCGCGTCTTCGACGCGGGCCTTCTTTTCCTTCATCTCGACTTCGGTCGCGGCACCGACCTTGATCACGGCAACGCCGCCGGAGAGCTTGGCGAGGCGCTCCTGCAGCTTTTCCTTGTCGTAGTCGCTCGTGGCGGCTTCGACCTGGGCCTTGATCTCCTTGATGCGCGCGGTGATCTTGTCCTTCTTGCCGGCGCCGTCGATGATCGTGGTGTTTTCCTTCTCGATCTGCACCTTCTTGGCGGTGCCCAGATCGTTGATCGTGGCCTTCTCCAGCGACAGGCCCAGCTCTTCGGTGATCACCGTGCCGCCAGTGAGGATGGCGATGTCCTTGAGCATTTCCTTGCGGCGATCGCCGAAGCCCGGCGCCTTGACGGCCGCGACCTTCAGAATGCCGCGCAGGTTGTTGACGACCAGCGTCGCCAGGGCTTCGCCCTCGACGTCTTCAGCGACGATCAGCAGCGGACGGCCAGCCTTGGCCACGCCTTCCAGCACCGGCAGCATCTCGCGGATGTTGGAGATCTTCTTGTCGGTGATCAGGATCAGCGGGGCTTCGAGTTCGGCCTGCTGGCTCTGCGCGTTGTTGATGAAGTACGGGCTCAGGTAGCCGCGGTCGAACTGCATGCCCTCGACGACGTCGAGCTCGTTGGCGAGCGACTTGCCTTCTTCAACCGTGATCACGCCTTCCTTGCCGACCTTGTCCATCGCGTCGGCGATGATCTTGCCGATCTCTTCGTCGGCGTTGGCGGACACGGTGCCGACCTGCGCGATGGCCTTGCGGTCCTTGCACGGGGTGGCGTTCTTCTTGATCTCTTCGGTGACGGCTTCGACAGCCTTGTCGATACCGCGTTTGATGTCCATCGGGTCGATGCCGGCGGTGACCGACTTCAGGCCTTCATTGACGATCGCCTGCGCCAGCACGGTGGCGGTGGTGGTGCCGTCGCCGGCCTCGTCGGAGGTCTTCGACGCGACTTCCTTGACCAGCTGCGCGCCCATGTTCTCGAACTTGTCCTTCAGCTCGATTTCCTTGGCGACGCTGACGCCGTCCTTGGTCACCGTGGGGGCGCCGAAGGACTTGTCGAGGATGACGTTGCGGCCCTTGGGACCGAGGGTGACCTTGACCGCGTTGGCCAGGACGTTGACACCGGCGACCAGGCGCGAACGGGCGTCGTCACCAAACTTCACTTCTTTTGCTGCCATGTTCAGTTCCTCTCGAATTCGGGGTGCGGATTACTTCTTGGAGAAGACGGCAATGACGTCGTCTTCGCGCATCACGAGCAGGTCTTCACCGTCGACCTTGACCTCGGAGCCCGAGTACTTGCCGAACAGCACGACGTCGCCCACCTTGACGTCGAGCGCGATGTTCTTGCCGCTCTCGTCCTTCTTGCCCGGGCCCACGGCGACGATCTCGCCCTTGACCGGCTTCTCGGTGGCGTTGTCCGGGATGATGATGCCGCCCGCGGACTTCTTCTCTTCTTCCAGACGCTTGACGATCACGCGATCGTGCAAAGGACGCAGCTTCATAGAAATCTCCAGGTGATTCAATAATTTGGGTCTAAAACCGCAAGTGCCCAGCCGCTCTCGACGGGCATCGCTGTTAGCACTCGCCAGCGAAGGCTGCCAATTGTTGGCGACGAAGCCGTGGGATTCAAGGGGCTGGATGCGAAAAAGCCCGCCCGGACGTCGGTCCGGGCGGGCTCGGAGGCCGCCGATTCGGGCGGCGGCTTCAGGCGGCGGGCTTGAGGACGCGCGCCTTGGCCTCGCCGTACTCGGCGGCCAGACGTGCGACCAGCGCCTTGGCCGGCATCACCGACTTGACCGCGCCCACGCCCTGACCGCAGCCCCAGATGTCCTTCCAGGTCTTGGCGCTGGAACCGCTGCTGCCGAAATCCATCTTGCTCGGATCGGAGCCCGGCAGGTTGTTCGGGTCGAGCCCCGCCGCGACGATCGACGGGATCAGATAGTTGCCGTGCACGCCGGTGAACGAGGGCGTGTAGAGAATATCCGCCGACGAGGCATCGACCACCGCCTGCTTGTAGGCGTCGCTGGCGCGCGCCTCGTCGGTGGCGATGAAGGCCGAGCCGATGTACGCGAAGTCCGCACCCATCGCCTGCGCCGCGAGAATCGCGCCACCGGTGGCGATGCTGCCGGACAGCGCCAGCGGGCCGTCGAACCACTGGCGGATTTCCTGGATCAGCGCGAACGGCGAGGTGGTGCCGGCATGGCCGCCGGCGCCGGCCGCCACCGCGATCAGTCCGTCGGCGCCCTTCTCGATCGCCTTGCGCGCGAAGCGATCGTTGATGATGTCGTGCAGCACGATGCCACCGTAGCTGTGCACCGCGGCGTTGACGTCCTCACGCGCGCCGAGCGAGGTGATGACGATCGGCACCTTGTACTTCACGCACATCTCCAGATCGTGCTGCAGGCGATCGTTGGACTTGTGCACGATCTGGTTGACCGCGAACGGCGCGCTCGGCGACTCCGGATGTGCGGCATCCCATTCGGCGAGTTCGCGCGTGATGCGCTCCAGCCATTCCTCCAGCTGCGCGGCCGGACGCGCATTGAGCGCCGGAAAGCTGCCGACCACGCCGGCCTTGCACTGGGCAATGACCAGATCCGGATTGCTAAGGATGAACATCGGCGATGCGATCACCGGCAGCGAGAGCTTCTTGAACAATGCGGGCAGAGCCATGGAAGTCCTTGAGGAAATGACGTGGAAGGGAAAGGCCGAAAAATGAGTGGCGCCATTCTACGCACAAAGAAAAACGGCCCGTCCTTGCGGACGGGCCGTCATCGCCTTCGGGAAATCGAGATAACTCAGCCGCGCTGCGGCAACGCGCCCGGCCCCATCGGGATCGCCATGCGGCGATAGACGTCGGCCAGCAACCACAACGGACCGATCAGCAGGAACTGCAGATCCTTGAAGAAGGACGGCTTGGCGCCCTCGATGTGATGGCCGATGAACTGACCGATCCAGGCCAGCACGAACACCGCAGCGGCAGTGATCAGCATGCCGCCGGTACCCAGCGCCGCCTCCAGACTCAACACGCCGGCATAGAGCACGCCGAAGATCGCGATCAGGCCGACCCCGAGCTGCCAGGACAGGCGCAGGTAGTAGGCCAGCGCCAGCACGCCGACGACGGTGGCGGCGTTGATCAGCTCGTTGCCGACCGGGATCGCCTTGAACGCGCACAGCACCGTGAACACGATCGGCGGGATGCACAGCCAGTGCAGCCGCTTGTTGGTGGGGTTCTGGTGGCTCTCGGCATATTCGTTGAGCCAGTCGCGCAAAGTCTTCATCGGGCTCCTCCGCCGGCACGCCGGCTGTTCTACGTAGATTCAGTATGGAAGCGGCACCGACTTGAGCCGATAGTAAAACTCGCTTAAAACCGTAGGTAAATCCGACCCATCCCGATGACCGGCGCCATGCCGAACTCCGATGTTGCCGACCGTACCGACGCGCTCGATCGACTGATCGCGCAGCTGTACCGCTCGGCCCTGTCGGTCCCGCCGGGCGACTATCGCGCGTGGGCGCTGAACCAGCTCGCACGCGTGATCCCGCACGACGGCGCGCTGTGGGGCAGCGGCAGCCGCAGCCGCCTGAAGTTCCACTCGGTCACGCTCACCGGCCTGCCGCCCGAATTCCCGGCCGCGCTGGAATCGACCACCGACATCAACCCGATCCTGCCGCGCCTGCTGCGCAACATGGAAACGCCGGTGGACATGAGCAGCGCGATGCCCGACGCCGAGTTCTTCGGTTCCGAGCTGTATCGCCGCACCTTCGAGCCGTTCGGCATCACCCGCATTCTGTCGACCGTGCACGCCGATCCGCGCAGCGGCCTGCATTCGCTGCTGACGCTGTACCGCAAGAACCGCGAGCAGCCGTTCAGTGCCGCCGAACAACTGCTGCAGAAGCGCGCGATCTTCCATCTGTTCAACGCCGCCTCGCACGCCTACTTCCTTCACCTGATGCGCACGCTCAGCGAGCGGCCGCCGGGTGCGGCGGCCGCGGTGGTCGATCGCGGCGGCGCCTTTCATGAAGCGCAGCCGCGCTTCCTGGATCTGCTTGAGGAACGCTTCCCGACCCGCAATCCCAGCGAGCTGCCGTTCGCATTGCCCGCACCCGGCCAGACCCACGCCTTTCAGGATCTGATGCTGCGCTGCGAATCGCTCGGCGATCTGCTGCTGATCATCGTCTGGCCCGCCGGTCCGCTCGACCGCCTGACGCCGCGCGAACGCGAGATCGTCAACTGCGTGGCGCAGGGCCTGTCGTTCAAGCAGGCCGCCAAGAAGATCGGCGTGGCACCGTCCACCGTCGCCAATCATCTGTATCGGGTCTACCGCAAGCTCGGCGTCTACAGCCGCACCGAACTGGCGTCGCTGGTCTATCCCGACGGCGCCGACGGATGACCACCGCCGCGGAACCCATCCCCCGCTGGCAGGCGTGGTGGGCGCGCTGGCGTCACGCGGTCGCCCTGCTCAGCTTCGCGGCGGGCGTCGCCAGCTTCTTCCTGTTCGAGCGCCAGGAGAAGGTCGCGCAGACCCTGGTGATTCTGCTACCCCTGTCCTGGCTGCTGGTCGGCCTCGAACCCTGGCTGCTCAAGCGCGCACAGAACGATCGCCTGTTCGGCTGGTCGCCCCTGTTGCTGACCTGGCTGACCCAAGGGCTGCATCAGGAATCCTTCTTCTTCACGCTGCCGTTCTTCCTGGCCACGACCACCTGGCTCAGCCCGCAGGCCGGCTTCATCGGCCTGCTGATGCTGGCGGCGCTGGGCTCGATGATCGACCCTTTCTACTTCCGCCACGTGCTGCAGAAACGCTGGCTGCTGTGGGCCTTCCACGCCGCCGCCGGCTTCATCACCACGCTCGCAGCCGCGCCCATGCTGTGGCACCTGACCACCGCGCAGAGCCTGAAGCTCGCGGCCGGTTGCCTGGCCGTGCTCAGCGTGCCGGCCTGGGCGTCGGCACTGAGCCGCCTCGGCGGCTGGCGCTGGCTGCCGGCCCTCGTACTGGGCGCCCTGCTCGGCGCACTGGTGCTGCAGCTGCGCACCGCGATCCCGCCGGCGACGCTGCGCGTGACCGAGGCGCTGATGACGACCTCGATCGAGCCGTCAACCAAAGCACATGGGCCGGCACTGAAAATGGTGGACGAAACCCGTCTGCGTCAGGAAGGCCTGTATGCCTGGACGTCGATCCGCGCGCCGCGCGGTCTGGCCGAACGCATCGAGCACCATTGGGTACACCAAGGCCAGATCGTGGATCGCATCGCCATCCAGATCCAGGGCGGCCGCGAGCGCGGCTACCGCGCCTGGACCCACAAGCGCGCGTTTCCGGCCACCGTGCGCGGCGACTGGGAGGTGCGCGTCGTCACCGAGGGCGGCCAGCTCATCGGCATCACCCGCTTCCGCGTGCCCTGATCCGCTGCCGCCTATACTGCCGCGCATGATCGAGATCGACGTGCACACCCTGCAGCGGCGCCTGGCCGCGGGCAACGCCATCGTCATCGACGTGCGCACCGACGAAGAGCTGGCGCTGGCCCGGCTGGACGGCACCCGCCACCTGCCGATGCAGGCGCTGGTCGCCGGTCTGGCGGACCTGAAACAGGATTTAAACCCGGACGCGCCGATCGCCGTCCTATGCCATCACGGCGTGCGCTCGCTGATGGCGGCCCGCTTTCTGGAACAGAACGGCTTTACCGATGTCTCAAGCGTCGCCGGGGGGATAGACGCATGGTCGCTGCAGATCGATCCCTCCGTACCTCGATACTGACGAACGATCACTGAAGTACGACCAAGGAACCTCATGCGTCTCTCACTGACCCTGCTTGCCCTGGCGCTCGGCGTCTCCGGCACCGCCCAGGCCGCCGACCTGATGCGCGTCTACGACCTGGCGCTGGAAAACGACGCCACCTATCGCGCCTCACAGTACGCGCGCGATGCCGCCGTGCAGACGCGACCGCTGGCGCGCGCCGCACTGCTGCCGCAGGTCAATGGCGCCTACAACTACGGCGAATCCACCGAAAGCGGCACCGAGTCGTTCCAGGGCCAGCCGGAAGTGCCGGTGGACCGCGACTCGTCCAGCACCACGCTGTCGGTCACGCTCAACCAGTCGATCTTCAACTGGGAGTCGATCCAGCGCCTGCGCCAGTCCGGCGAACAGGTGGCGCTGGCCGAGACCACGTTTCGCGCCGCCGGCCAGGACCTGATCCTGCGGGTGGCCCAGGCCTATTTCGGCGTGCTGTCGGCGGCCGACGCGCTGCGCTCCAGCGAGGCCGAGAACAAGGCCGTGGAGCGTCAGCTCGAACAGTCCAAGCGTCGCTTCGAGGTCGGCCTGTCGGCGATCACCGACGTGCAGGAAGCCCAGGCGCGCTACGACCTGACCATCGCCAACGTGCTGCAGGCACAGCAGGCGCTCGACATGGCCCAGGAAGCACTGGCCGAGATCACCGCACGGCCGCTCGACAACATCAACGCGCTGCAGGACGACTTCCCGCTGCCGAGCCCGAATCCGCCGGACATCAACGTCTGGGTCGGCTCGGCGCGCGACCAGAACCTCGACCTGCTGATCTCGCAGTACAACCGCGACATCGCCGGTCGCGACGTCGGCATCGCACGCGCGCGTCACCTGCCCACCGTCGGCGCTTCGGCCAGCTATTCGGACAACGACAGCGACGGCAGCCGTTTCTCCGGCCAGTCCGAATCCGAAAGCTTCGGCGTGCAGGTCAACGTTCCGATCTTCGCCGGTGGCGCCACGCAGGCCGGCGTGCGGCAAGCGGTGGCGACGCGCTCGCAGCGCGAGTCCGAATACGAGGGCACGCGACGCTTCGTCGAACGCACCACGCGCGACGCCTATCAGGCGGTGGTCACCGGCGCGGCGCGCGTACGCGCCTTCAAGCAGGCGGTGCTGTCCAATGCCACGGCGCTGGAAGCCAGCGAGACCGGCCTGGAAGTCGGCACGCGCACGGCCGTGGATGTGCTCAACGCGCAGCAGCTGCTGTATCTGGCCGAACGCAACTACTTCCAGTCGCGCTACGACTATCTGATCGCCGTGCTGCGCCTGAAGGCCGCGGCCGGCAAACTCACGGTGCAGGACCTGGCCGAGATCGATCGCCTGCTCGTTCAGTCCTGAGACAGAAGCCGCTCCTACCCTAGGCCGCCGGCGCATCGCGCCTGCGGCCTTTTTCATGGGCGGTCTGATCTGCTTTCCGGGGAACCCGCAATGCAAACCGTATTCGTGACCGGCGGCTCGGGTTTCGTCGGCCGCAACCTGATCCGCGCCTTGCGTCAGCGCGGCATCAGCGTGCGTGCACTGGCCCGCTCGCCGCGTGCGCAGGCCGCGGTGCGCGCACTCGGTGCCGAAGTCGTGCCCGCCGACCTGGACACCCTGCAGGCCGATGCGCTGCGCGGTTGCGATACGGTGTTCCATGCCGCGGCGCAGGTCGCCGAGTGGGGCAGCAAGGCGTCGTTCTGGCACGTCAACGTCGACGGCACCGCCGCACTGCTGACGGTGGCGCGCGCCGCCGGCGTGCGGCGCTTCGTGCATGTCAGCACCGAGGCCGTGCTCGCCGACGGCAAGCCGCTGCGCGAGGTCGATGAAACCCATCCCTACCCCGCGCGGCCGCTGCCGCGCTATGCGGCAAGCAAGCAGGCCGCCGAGCAGCGCGTGCGCGCCGCCAACAGCGCCGGCTTCGAAACCGTGGTGATCCGGCCACGCCTGATCTGGGGCGACGACGACACCTCGCTGCTGCCGCAACTCGCCGCCGCCGCGCGCGCCGGCAAGTTCATGTGGATCGACGGCGGCCGCCAGCGCACCTCGACCTGTCACGTGCGCAACGTCGTGCACGGCGCGCTGCTGGCGGCCGAACGCGGCACGCCGGGCGGCGTCTACTTCCTCACCGACGGCGCGCCGCAACCCACGCGCGACTTCTTCACGCGCCTGTTCGCCACCCAGGGCATTCCCGCGCCGACGCGCTCGCTACCGTTTGCGCTCGCCTACGGTCTGGCGGCGCTGTGCGAAGCGCTCTGGAACCTGCTGCCGCTGCCCGGCCAGCCGCCGATCTCGCGCCTGCCGGTGGCGCTGTTCGGCAACGACATCACCGTCGTCGCTGCTCGCGCGCAGCAGGAGCTGGGCTACCGACCGGTCATCACGGTGGACGAGGGTCTGTCCACGATGTCGAAAAGCGGCATATAACTTTTCAGTTATATACAACGCTCCATATATTCTTTTACACGCTTAACCGCGATCCCTAATCTGCGCCCCACCTGAAGGGAGCCGCAGATGAGTCTCGAAGCACCGACCCGCCCGCTGGACGCCAACGCGCAACGCGAATTGCTGCGCGCGCTGGACGGGCTGCGCTTCGGCACCGTCGAGATCACGGTCCACAACGGGCGCATCGTACAGATCGAGCGCCGCGAGAAGGTCCGCCTCGACGACCTCGCTCCCGCCAGGCCCCCCAACAAGATCTGAACCCACCCATCCGAACCGACCGGTCGCACCGGACGTTCCTGCATTCAATGAAATTTTTACAGGGAGCGAACATGAACATCACCGGCACCTACGGCCGAGTCATTCTGGGCGGCGCGTTGCTGGCCACCAGCGTCGGCGCGGCGGCCCAGCAGGCCGTCACCACGGAAGACGTCGATCAACGCCTGCGCATCCTCGAGCGCAAGCTCGAGCTGGAAAAGGAGGCGGCCGACGCCAAGGCCAAGGACACGCCCTCGACCAGCCTTTCGGACAAGGGTCTGTCGATCAAGAAGGGCGACAACGAATTCAAGTTCAACGCGCTGGTGCAGTTCGACGGCCGCTGGTTCACCGGCGACACCGTGCCGACGACCGCGGACACGTTCACGTTCCGCCGCATCCGCCCGACCTTCCAGGGTTCGGTGGGCAAGCTGGTCGGCTACCGTCTGACGCCGGAATTCGCCGGCAGCAGCGCGTCGATCGTCGATGCCTACATCGATCTGAAGTTCTCGCCGGCAGCCACCGTGCGCGCCGGCAAGGTCAAGGGCCCGGTCGGCCTCGAACGCCTGCAGGGCGGCGGCGCGACCGCCTTCATCGAACGCGGCCTGCCCACGGAACTGGCGCCGAACCGCGAGCTGGGCGTGCAGCTGCAGGGCGACCTGCTCGACAAGACGCTGAACTACACGGTCGGTGTCTACAACGGCTCGCGCGACGGCGAAGACGGTGGTGCCACCGATAACAACGGCCGCAAGGAAGTGGCGGCGCGCGTGTTCTACGAACCGACGCCGGGCATCGGCTTCGGCGTCGGCGCCTCGCACGGCAGCAAGCGCGGCGCGACCGAAGCCCCGCGCAACTACGCGACCGTCGACCGTCGCACCGGTATCTCGTACGCGGCCAACACCAGCTACGACGGCGACGCCACCCGCATCTCGCCGCAGGGTTACGTCTACACCGGCCCGTTCGGCCTGCTCGGCGAGTACATCGTCTCCAAGCAGGAGCTGGTCAACGGCGCCAACCGCGGCGAGGTCAGCAACAACGCCTGGCAGGTGGTCGGCAGCTACGTGCTGACCGGCGAGGACGCCAGCTACCGCGGCGTCAAGCCGAAGACGCCGTTCCAGAGCGGCGCCGAAGGCTGGGGCGCGCTGGAACTGGTCGCCCGCATCGGCGAGCTGACGGCGGACGACGAGGGCGTCGCGATCGGCGCGTTCGCCGCTACCGGTGTCGAGTCGATCCAGAACCTCGGCGTCGGCGTGAACTGGTACCTCAACAGCAACGTCCGCGTCGCCGTGAACTACAACCAGACCGCGTTCTCGAACTTCTCCGGTCCCGACCGCGAAGACGAGAAGTCGATCTTCACCCGTCTGCAGCTGCAGTTCTGATCCCACGTCCGATCTCACATCCGATCTCGCGGGGCGGCCGCAGGGCCGCCCCCACTCACTTCCCCAGGAGCGCATTCCCATGAAACTCAAAGCCCTCGTCGCCGCCGCGGCCCTGGCCGTCCCGCTGTTCGCCCACGCGGCGAGCTTCGAACTGCTCAACGTGTCCTACGATCCGACGCGCGAGCTGTACAAGGATTTCAACGACGCCTTCGCCAAGGCTTACAAGGCCAAGACCGGCGATACGGTGACGATCAAGCAGTCGCACGGCGGTTCCGGCAAGCAGGCGCGCGCGGTCGTCGATGGCCTGCAGGCCGACGTGCTGACGCTGGCCCTGGCCGGCGACGTCGACGCCGTGGCCAACGCCAAGCTGCTGCCGGCGGACTGGCAGAAGCGCCTGCCGGAAGGCTCGGCGCCCTACACCAGCACGATCGTGTTCCTGGTGCGCGGCGGCAACCCAAAGAAGATCAAGGACTGGGACGATCTGGCCAAGCCGGGCGTCTCGGTGATCACGCCGAATCCGAAGACCTCTGGCGGCGCGCAGTGGAACTACCTCGCCGCCTGGGAGTTCGCCAAGCGCAAGTACGGCAGCGAGGCCAAGGCCAAGGCGTTCGTCGAGAAGCTCTACAAGAACGTGCCCGTGCTCGACACCGGCGCGCGCGGTTCGACCACCACGTTCGTGCAGCGCGGCATCGGCGACGTGTTCATCTCCTGGGAGAACGAAGCGTTTCTCGCGAAGAAGGAGTTCGGCGAGGACAAGTTCGAGATCGTCGTGCCGTCGCTGAGCATCCTGGCGCAGCCGACCGTGGCGGTCGTCGACAAGGTCGTCGACAAGAAGAAGACCCGCGCCGCCGCCGAGGCCTACCTGCAGTATCTCTACTCGGATGAAGGCCAGGATCTGGCCGGAAAGCACTACTACCGCCCGACCGGCGCCAAGGCCAAGGCCAAGTACGAGAGCCAGTTCCCGAAGCTGGAACTGTTCACGATCGACGACGCGTTCGGTGGCTGGACCCAGGCGAAGAAGGACCACTTCTCCGACGGCGGCACCTTCGACCAGATCTATCTGAAGAACTGATCGAGCGCTTCGTACGGGCGAGGGCCGCCGCCATGGCGGCCCTCCCACCCGCTCCCCACCGGACCCCGACATGAATGCCTATCGCAATCCACTGACCCGTGTGGTGGCGCTCGCACAGCTCGCGCTCGGCGCGCTGCTGCTGACGCCGAGCGCGGAAGCCGCGAACTACACACTGCTCAACGCGGCCTACGACGTCGCCCGCGACGTCTACAAGGATCTGAATCCGCTCTTCGTCGCCGACTGGCAGAAAGCCCATCCTGGCGACACGGTGAAGGTCGACCAGTCGCACGGCGGCTCCAGCAAGCAGGCGCGCGCCGTCATCGACGGTCTGCAGGCAGACATCGCAGCGATGAACAGTCCGCTGGATATCGACGCCATCGCCAAGGCCGGCCTGACGCCGGCAGACTGGGCCCAGCGCCTGCCGCACGCCAGCAGTCCGTCCTGGTCGACGATCCTGTTCCTGGTGCGCAAGGGCAACCCCAAGCAGATCAAGGACTGGAACGATCTGGTCCGGCCGGACGTCAAGGTCGTGATCCCTAACCCGAAGACCTCGGGCAACGCGCGCTACAGCTATCTCGCAGCCTGGGAATACGCGCGACGCCAGCCCGGCGGCAACGATGCGACGGCGCGTGCGTTCGTCGCCCGCTTCCTCGCCAACGTGCCGGTGTTCGACACCGGCGGCCGCGGCGCGACCACGACCTTCGTGCAGCGCGGCATCGGCGACGTGCTGCTGACCTTCGAGAACGAAGTGCAGCTGATCGCCTCCGAGTTCGCCGCCGAACAGGGCTTCCAGATCGTGGTGCCGCCGCTGTCGGTGCGCACCGACAACCCGATCGCCGTCGTCGACAAGATCGCCGACAGGAAGAAGACCCGCCCGGTGGCCGAGGCCTACGCCAAGTTCCACTTCTCGCCGGCGGGCCAGGAAGTATTCGCCAAGTACGGCCTGCGGCCGTCGGACCCGGCGATCCTGGCACGGCATCGCGAACGCTTCCCGGCACTGGAACTGTTCACCGTCGAGGACCGGTTCGGCGGCTGGGAAGCCACGCACAAGACGCACTTCACCGACGGCGGCGTGTTCGACCAGATCATGCAGGCCAAGAACTGATCCGCATCCGTCTGCTCACTTTTCTCTCCCAGGGAAATTCGGGGCGGGCACGGACGGTCCGCCCCTTCTTTTTTTCAGGTACCGACACATGAGCATCACCGGCATCAACACCCGCAATCAGTTCCGCGGCAAGGTCGTGGCCATCCACCGCAGCCCGGTGGTCTCGGAAATCGAGATCGAGACGCCGGCCGGCATCGTCAGCGCGGTCGTCACCAGCAGTTCGATCGAACGGCTCGGCCTGCGCGTGGGCGACCATGCCGCCGCGCTGTTCAAGGCCACCGAGGTCATGGTGGCGAAGCTGTCGGACCTGCATGACTGACGCCTCGCCCCTGCCCCGTCGCCGTCACTTCGCCATGTGCCTGATCGTCCACAAACCCGCCGGACTGCGCATTCCGCACGAACTGCTGCGGGCGGCCCTGACCTTGAACCCCGATGGCTGGGGCGCGATGGGCTTTGCCGCCGGCGGGCGCCTGCTGCTGGAACGCGGCACGCACATTCAGCCCGAAGCGCTGTTCGAGTTCGAGGAACGCCACGCCGACGCCGAGTACGCGCTGCACCTGCGCAAGCAGACGCGCGGCAGCAGCAGCCTGGAGAACGCGCATCCGTTCCGCGTCATGGATGGCCTGTATCTGATGCACAACGGCACGCTGCCGATTCAGGCGCGCGTGCCCGGCCGCTCGGACACCTGGCATTTCACGACCGACATCCTGCGGCCGCTGGCGCATCGCCACCCCGGCCTGCTCCGCGACTACGCGTTCGTGCGCCTGCTGGAACTGGTGCTGCGCCCGGAGAACAAGCTCGCGCTACTGGACGAGCGGCTGCGCCGCATCGTGCTGTTCAATCGCGAGCACGGTGCGGAACTGGAGGGCCTGTGGCTCAGCAACACGCGCTGGATCGACCGCGCGCAGTTCCCGCTGGCCACACCGCCGCAGCCGCAGGAGCGCAGCTGGGCACCCGACGCCTTGGACTTTCTTTGATTCTTTATTCGTTTCAAGAATAAGAGTCTTCCCACTGATTCCTTCTCGATTTCGATAGCGCCCGATACGATGCGCGCGCTTTCGTGACACCTCGCTCCGCTTTCTCCTCACCCCCCTTCGTCTTCACATGTCACTCTCCCCCTCTGCCGGCACTATGGCGCCCGCCGTCCCGGCACTGAAACGACGCCGATCGGTGATACCGGGCTTCGGCCTGACGCTGGGCTTCACGGTGCTGTACCTGAGCCTGATCGTGCTGATTCCGCTCGCCGGCGTTTTCTTCAAGTCCGCCGAGCTGGGCTGGGGCGGCTTCTGGCAGGTGGTGACCGCGCCGCGGGTGCTGGCGGCCCTGAAGCTCAGCTTCGGCGCCGCCTTGATCGGCGCGCTGATCAACGCGGTGTTCGGTACGCTGGTCGCGTGGGTCTTCGTGCGCTACCGCTTTCCGGCCAAGCGCTTCTTCGACGCGATCATCGACCTGCCGTTCGCGCTGCCGACCGCGGTGGCCGGCATCGCGCTGACGGCGCTGTACGCCGGCAACGGCTGGGTCGGCCAGTTCCTGGAGCCGATGGGCATTAAGGTCGCCTACACGCCGCTGGGCGTGATCGTCGCCTGCACCTTTATCGGCCTGCCCTTCGTCGTGCGCACGGTGCAGCCGGTGCTGGAAGAGGCCGAGAAGGAGCTGGAGGAAGCCGCCGCATCGCTGGGTGCCAACCGATTCCAGACCATCACCAAGGTGATTCTGCCGACGATCCTGCCGGCGATCCTCACCGGCTTCACGCTCGCCTTCGCGCGCGCCGCCGGCGAGTACGGCTCGATCATCTTCATCGCCGGCAACATGCCGATGGTGAGCGAGATCGCGCCGCTGCTGATCGTCATCAAGCTCGAAGAATTCGACTATGCCGGCGCCAGCGCCGTCGCCGTCGCGATGCTGTCGCTGTCGCTGCTGCTGCTGCTGGCGATCAACGCCCTGCAGATCTGGACCCGCAGCCGCCGTGAACGCAGCCGGTAAGGAAGAACCGTCATGACCACATCGACCTCCCCGACCACGACCGGCCTGCCGCCGGAGTTCTCACCCGAAGGCCCGCTGATCCGGCGCAACTCCGCGATCAGCGAGAACCGCTGGGTGCAGAACACGCTGATCGCCGTCGCGCTGCTGTTCCTGCTCGGCTTCCTGCTGCTGCCGCTGATCGCGGTCTTCTTCGAGGCGCTGCGTAACGGCTGGGTAACCTACAAGGACGCCCTGCTCGATCCGGACGCGCTGGCGGCGATCCGCCTGACGCTGGTGGCCGCCGCCATCGCCGTGCCGCTGAACCTGGTCTTCGGCATCGCTGCGGCCTGGGCGATCACCAAGTTCGAGTTCCGCGGCAAATCGCTGCTGATCACGCTGATCGACCTGCCGTTCTCGGTCTCGCCGATCGTCGCCGGCCTGATCTACATCCTGATCTTCGGCCGTCACGGCTGGGCCGGTCCCTGGCTCGACGAGCACGACATTCAGATCGTGTTCGCGCTGCCCGGCATCGTGCTGGCGACGGTATTCGTGACCTTCCCGTTCGTGGCCCGCGAACTGATCCCGCTGATGCAGGAACAGGGCACCGACTACGAGCAGGCCTCGCTGTCGCTGGGCGCCAGCGGCTGGCAGACGTTCTGGCGCGTGACGCTGCCCAGCATCAAGTGGGCGCTGCTGTACGGCACGCTGCTGTGCACCGCGCGCGCGATGGGCGAGTTCGGCGCGGTCAGCGTCGTCTCCGGCCATATCCGCGGTCAGACCAACACGATGCCGCTGCACGTCGAAATTCTCTACAACGAGTACCAGTTCGCCGGTGCCTTTGCGGTCGCCTCGCTACTGGCGCTGTTCGCGCTGGTGACGCTGGCGCTGAAGTCCTATCTCGAATGGCGCCACGGCGACGAACTCGCCGCGACGCGCCGGCACTGATGTCGTCCTGACCAGCACCCGGCCGTCCGTGGCCGGGACTTTAAAGACAAGCAGTCCAAGTCCAGTCGCTCAAGGCAAGCAGATCGAAACATCATGAACATCCAGATCCGCGACATCCACAAGCTGTTCGGCAGCTTCCAGGCGCTCAACCGCGTCGATCTCGACATCGCCTCCGGCGAGCTGATCGCGCTGCTCGGCCCGTCCGGCTCCGGCAAGACCACGCTGCTGCGCGTTATCGCCGGCCTGGAATTCCCGGACCATGGCCGCATCCTGTTCGGCGACGAGGACATTGCGCTGCGTCCGATCCGCGAGCGTCGCGTCGGCTTCGTGTTCCAGCACTACGCGCTGTTCAAGCACATGACGGTGTTCGACAACGTCGCCTTCGGTCTGCGCGTGCGCGAGCGCAAGGAGCGCCCCAGCGAGGATGCGATCCGCAAGAAGGTTCTGGAGCTGATCGACCTGGTGCAGCTCGGCGGACTGGACAAGCGTTACCCGACGCAGCTCTCCGGCGGCCAGCGTCAGCGCGTGGCGCTGGCGCGCGCACTGGCGATCGACCCGCGCGTGCTGTTGCTGGACGAGCCGTTCGGCGCGCTCGACGCCAAGGTGCGCAAGGAACTGCGCCGCTGGCTGCGCGAGCTGCACAACAAGACCGGCTACACCACGATCTTCGTCACGCACGACCAGGAGGAAGCGCTGGAACTGGCTGACCGCGTCGTCATCATGAATCGCGGCGCCATCGAACAGGTCGGCAGCGTCGACGAGGTCTACGAGCGCCCGGCCAGTCCGTTCGTGTTCGACTTCCTCGGCGGCACCAACGTGCTGCCGGGCGAGCTGCGCGATCGCAAGGTTTTCTTCGGCGGGCATGAGCTCGCCGTACTGGCCGAGGACCGCATCGCCGCCAGCGGTCCCGTCGATGTCTACGTGCGCCCCGGCGACCTGCGCCTGACCGACGCACAGGCGCCGGGCATCGATGCGGAACTGAAGCAAGTCCAGCGCACCGGCCCGATCGTGCGCGCACAGGCCGTGGTGGCCGGCGGCGCCACGTTGACCGTCGAGCTGCCGCACCTGCACCACGACGTTCCGCACTTCAAGACGGGCAATCGCGTGCGCCTGCGTCTGGCGCAGTTCAGCGTCTATCCCCACGCATCACCGACGGCGCAAGCGACCACGCTCGCGGCGCTGATGCTGACCGGTCACGAACGGGAGCGCGGCCGCCTCGGCTGAACCAAGCCTCAGGCGTGGGTCTCGCGCGGCTCCGTGACGAGCACCCGAAGCAGCAGGTTGGCCATCAGGCCGCCGGCGAAGATCACGGCGGCCATCGGCACCGCACCGCCGGCCTTCTGAAGGTGTCCGGCCAGCGCGCCGGTCAGTGCGGCCAGACCGAACTGCAGCGTGCCCATCAGCGCCGACGCCATGCCGGCACGATCGCCGAACGGTGCCATCGCCGCGGCCGTGGAATTCGGGAATGTGAAGCCGAGGCTCGCGATCGCCACGAACAGCGGCACGATCACACCCCACATGCCGGCGAACCCGGTCAGCGCCGCCATCAGCATCGCGCCACCTGCCAGCGCGTTCGATGCCAGCGCGGCGCGTAGCACCTGCTGCGCCGGCAACCGTCGCAGCAGAGCCGCATTGAGTTGTGAGGCCGCGATCAGACCCGCGGCGTTGGCACCGAACATCCACGCAAACTGGGTCGGCCCCAGACCGTAGTGGTCGATGAAAACGAAGGCCGATACCGAGATATAGGAAAACATGCCGGCCTGAGCCGTGGCACCGGACAGCGCGTAACCCATGAAACGTCGATGCCCGAGCAGACCGGCATAGCCGCGCAGCGCGCTCCAGGCATTGACCGGCATCGGGCAGGCCAGCGTTTCCGGCAGATGCTTCCAGGCCAGCAGCACGCAGATGGCGCCGAAAAGTGCGAGCACGCCGAAGATCGCCTGCCAACCGAAGGCGACGAACACCTGCCCGCCGACCATCGGCGCCAGGATCGGCGCCACGCCCATGACCAGAACCAGCGCCGACAGAATGCGCGCCATCTCCTGCGGCTCGAAGCGATCGCGCACCATCGCGCGCGACATCACCATGCCCGCACAGCCGCCCAGCGCTTGCACCAGCCGCAAGCCGGTCAGGGCCTGGATATCGGGGGCAAACATGCACGCCGCAGACGCCAGCGTGTAGACGATCAGACCGAACAGCAGCGGGCCGCGACGGCCGATGCGATCCGACAGCGGCCCGTAGATCAGCTGCCCGACGGCCAAGCCGATAAAGAATGCCGCCAGCGTGAACTGCGTGCTGGCGGTATCGGCGCCGAAATGCTGCTGGATCGCCGGCAGCGCCGGCAGGTACATGTCGATCGACATCGGCCCGATCGCGACGATCGTGCCCATGACCACGATCCAGCGGCGCGGCGTCTCGGCGTAGGTCTGCTTCGAGGCGCCGGCCGGATTCATCTCAGCTTTCCGGCCTCATCGACGGGAACAGCAGGACATCGCGGATGCTCGGCGAATCGGTGAGGAACATCACCAGGCGATCGATGCCGATGCCGACACCGGCGGTCGGCGGCAGACCGTACTCGAGCGCGCGGATGTAGTCGGCGTCGAACACCATCGCCTCGTCGTCGCCAGCATCCTTGGCCAGCACCTGCGCCTTGAAGCGCCCGGCCTGGTCGTCGGCGTCATTCAACTCCGAAAAGCCGTTGGCAACTTCGCGACCGCCAATGAAGAACTCGAAGCGGTCGGTGACGTCCGGATTGGCGTCGTTGCGACGCGCCAGCGGCGAGACTTCGGTCGGATACTCGGTGATGAAGGTCGGGTCGAACAGCTTGGCCTCGACCGTCTTCTCGAAGATCTCGGTCAGCAGCTTGCCGCAGCCGTAGGCCGGCTTGATCTCGACACCCACCTTTTTCGCGAACGTCACGAGATAGTCGCGATCGCCGACGTTCTGGGGATCGAACTCGGGATTGAAGCGCTGCACCGACTCACGCATGGTCCAGCGATTGAACGGCTGCTCCAGATCGTAATCGCGCCCCTGATAGCTCAGCTTGCCGCTGCCGTTCACGGTCAGCGCGGCGTCGCGGATCATCGTCTCCACCAGATTCATCGCGTCCTGGTAGTCGGCGTAGGCCTGGTAGAACTCCAGCATCGTGAATTCGGGGTTGTGGCGCGTGCTCAGCCCCTCGTTGCGGAAGTTGCGGTTGATCTCGTAGACGCGCTCGAAGCCGCCGACCACCAGACGCTTGAGATACAGCTCCGGCGCGATGCGCAGGTAGAGATCGCGATCCAGTGCATTGTGATGCGTGACGAACGGACGCGCGGTGGCGCCGCCGGGAATCGGCTGCAGCATCGGCGTCTCGACCTCCACGAAGCCGAGCGCGTCGAGAAAGTTGCGAATGAAGCGCACGGTCTGGCCACGCTTCTGAAACGTGCGCGTGACCTCGGGATTGACGATCAGGTCCAGGTAACGCTGACGGTAGCGCACCTCCGTGTCGGTCAGCCCTGCCCACTTTTCCGGCAGGGGGCGCAGCCCCTTGACCAGCAACTGCACCGCCTGGGCCTTGACCGACAACTCGCCGGTCTTGGTCTTCATCAGTGTGCCGCGCACGCCAAGGATGTCGCCAACATCAAAGCCCTTGAACGCTTCATAGGCGTCTTCACCCACGGCGTTCATCTGAACGAAGATCTGGATGCGGCCCGACATGTCCTGCAGCTGGCCGAAGCTGG
Source organism: Solimonas sp. (assembly GCA_036405815.1). Taxonomy (GTDB): domain Bacteria; phylum Pseudomonadota; class Gammaproteobacteria; order Nevskiales; family Nevskiaceae; genus Solimonas. The sequence goes on from DASWWX010000063.1 coordinate 91,459, forward strand.
CCTTGCCCATCACCCGCTTGGCCATCAGGCGGCCGGCGATGGCGAAGACCTGGGTCTCGGCCTCCAGCGAGGCGGCCTCGCGCTCGCCGTAGCTGCCGTGCAGATGTTCTGCCAGCGTGTCGCGGCGGAAGGTGTTGGGGTAGGCATTGCCGGCGGCGCGCTGCTTCTCCAGCTTCTCGCGGCGCGTGGCGATCACGTGGTTCTCGTCCGGCGGCGCAATGCCCTCGGGCGAAGCGATCGGGGCCGGCGGCTTGTTCTGTTCGGTCATGACGGCTTACAGGCCCTGCTTGAGACTGGCTTCGATGAACGGATCGAGGTGCCCATCGAGCACCTTCTGCGTGTCGGCGATTTCCACGCCGGTGCGCAGGTCCTTGATGCGCGACTGGTCGAGTACGTAGGAACGGATCTGACTGCCCCACTCGATGTCGCTCTTGGAATCCTCGACCTTCTGCTTCTCGCTGTTGCGCTTCTGCAGCTCGATCTCGTAGAGCTTGGCCTTCAGCATCTTCATTGCGCGGTCGCGGTTGGCGTGCTGGCTGCGCTCGGTCTGGCACGCGACGACGATGCCGGACGGGTTGTGCTTGATGCGGATCGCCGACTCGGTCTTGTTGACGTGCTGGCCGCCGGCGCCGCTGGAGCGGTAGGTGGCCACGTCCAGGTCGGCCGGGTTGATCTCGATCTGGATGTTGTCGTCGATTTCAGGCGACACGAACACGCCCGAGAACGACGTGTGACGGCGGCCGCCGGAATCGAACGGCGACTTGCGCACCAGTCGGTGCACGCCAGTCTCGGTGCGCAGCCAGCCGTAGGCGTAATCGCCCTGCACGTAGATGGTCGCCGACTTGATGCCCGCGACTTCGCCATCCGAGCGTTCCATCAGCTCGACCTTGAAGCCCTTGCCCTCGGCCCAGCGCATGTACATGCGCAGCAGAATCTCGCCCCAATCCTGCGCCTCGGTGCCCCCGGCGCCGGACTGGATGTCGACATACGCGTTCGAGGCGTCCTGCTCGCCGCTGAACATGCGCCTGAACTCCATGTCGTCGGCGAGCTGGCCCAGCCGTTCGACATCACGCGCGACCTCGTCGATCGTGCCCTGATCGTTCTCGGCCTCGGCCAGTTCCAGCAGGTCCAGCGCATCGCGCAGGCCGGCATCGGCACGGCCGATCGGCTCGATCACCGCCTCGAGCTTGGCGCGCTCGCGGCCGAGATTCTGCGCGTATTCGGGGTTGTTCCAGATTTCGCCGCGTTCCAGCTCGGCGTTGACTTCAACGAGGCGGTCGCGCTTCGTTTCGTAGTCAAAGATAGCCCCGCAGCGCGTCGAAACGCACCTGCAGGGCTGTCACCTCATTGCGGATCTGATGGGCTTCCATGGGGATGCCTGAGGGCCCGTTGCGGGGCCGTGAGTGAGAAGGCCGCGGATTATAGCGGCGGCCTTGCGCCGTTGCCGCGTTGCACTTGAGCCCGCCCCTGGGGGCACTGCTATAGTTCGTGAATCCGAAGTTCCGAAAACGGAACGGACTGAACGGACTCAAGGGGAGAGAAACAATGAATCATGGGTTTGCACTGTTGCGGCGTGCGGCGCCGTTGGCCCTGGCCCTCGCCTTCATGGCGCCGGTCGCGCACGCGCAAGATGATTACGACGATGGCGACAGCGCGCCCGCAGCCTCGGGTGAGGCCCTCGAGGGTCGCCCCTGGTACGTCTCGCCGATGTTCTCCTACACCTTCATGGACGGCGATCGCGGCCTCGACGACGGCCTCGGCGGCAAGATCGCCGTCGGCAAGAAGGTCACCAGCGGCATGACGCTGGAAGTCACCGGCTTCTTCAGCGTCGCCGATCCGGAAACCGGCAACGGCGCCACCGCCGAGCTCAAGGGTGCCGGCATCGGCGCCAACGTGTCGCTGTTCAACAGCCTGCCGAACATGTACCTGGCGCTGGCATTGATGCGCGGCGCGGTCAGCGACCACCCGGGTGCCATCGCGAACTACGAAGGCACGGTGTTCGATCTGGGTCTGGGCTACCTCTTCTCGCTGGGCGACCGCGTCAAGCTGCGCGCTGAAGCGATCTACCGCACCGATGCGCACGATCGCAAGAACGCGGGCATCGATCCGGGCAACAAGCACTTCCAGGACGGCGTCATCAACCTGGGCCTGCTGTTCCCGCTTGGCAGCCCGGCGCCGGTCGAATCCGAGCCGGTGGCGGTCGTCGAGCCGGCGGTCGTCGATACCGGTATCGACAGCGACGGCGACGGCGTGCCGGACGATCGTGACAACTGCCCGGATACGCCGGCTGGCATCCAGGTCGGTCCGGACGGCTGCCCGGTGGACAGCGATGGCGACGGCATTCCGGATTATCTGGACGAGTGCCCGAACTCGCCGGCAGGTGCCAAGGTGCTGCAGAACGGCTGCGCCCTGACCGGCGACTGCCGCCGTCCGCGCGCGGGCGAGCAGATCGACGAGAACGGCTGCGCGGTCGAGCAGCGCTTCATCCTCAAGGGCGTGAAGTTCGAGTTCGACTCGGATCGCCTGACCGAGGAAGCCAAGCTGATCCTCAACGAAGTGGCGGGCACGCTGCAGGCCTACCCGAACGTCAACGTCGAGCTGCAGGGTCATACCGACAGCATCGGCTCCGACGCCTACAACCAGGGTCTGGCCGAACGCCGCGCCATCGCGGTCAAGACCTACCTCAGCGGTCGCGAGGTTGCGGCGGGTCGCATGACACCGGTGGGCTACGGCGAGGCCCAGCCGATTGCCTCCAACGACACCGAGGAAGGCCGCGAAGAGAACCGCCGCGTCGAGCTGAAGGTTCTGGACTGAAGCAAGCCGCACCGACCGGCTGCCGCCGGTCACGCGTCATCCGAAGCCCCCGCATTCGCGGGGGCTTCTTCATTTCCGCTGCCGAACGGACATCCGCGGTGACGGCCGTGACGCGGTCCGTTCACGGCGCAACGTCCGATCGTTGATGAAACTGCCCGCGCGATGCGATGCGCGGGGAGACTGGAGTCCGGATGCACGGAGCAGATATACCGGCCCCTGAAGGCGGCCCGCGTCGCCGGCGTGCGGCGCAGCTTTAGTCCCGCACGCGAGATGCCGCGTACGCGACCGCAGGACTCACGGCAGCGCGGGCTGGCCGCGATACACCGATGTCTGGTCGTCGAGCTGCACCTCGCTGTCCCACAGATACGACAGATGCGGATGGCCGTCGCGCAGCACCGCCAGCGCGGCGCGGTCGCCGCGCAGATGCCAGTCCATCCACGCCAGCGAGTAGCGGCCGGCGATTTCCAGGCCCCAGCTCGACGTGGGAAACAGCGGATAGTTGGTGTGCTGCGCATGCGACGCCGCATCGGCGACGATGAAGGCGCGATCGCCGTCGAGCTTGTCGTAGATCGCCCGCACCACCGCCGGATTCACGAACGGAATGGGCGCCACCGGGCCATCGTGGTCGCCGGTCTGGATCATCACCGGAATCGGATTGGCATCGAACGGCGCCGCGCCTTCCGAGATCGGCGCCGCGGCCACCGCCGCGCGCACGCGCGGCTCCACCGCCTGCAAGCCCATCGTCGCGATCGCTCCCATGCTGTGACCGATCACGCCGACGCGACGCCGATCCAGCACCGTGCGCACCGGCGAGTCCTCGAACAGATAGGTCAGTGCGTCCTGCGCTTCCTCGATCGCATTGCCGGGATCGTCGCCACCGGCGTTGTCCGAAAAGCCCTGCCCGCTGAAATCGAAGGCGAACACCAGATACCCGGCATCGGCGAATACCTGGTGCCACCAACGATAGACGCCGGTGTTGGTCAGCGCACCCTGCAGCGCCAGGATCACCGGGAACGGCCCGGCCGACGGCGGCTGCGCTGCGCGGTACGGCAGCACCAGTTCGCCGTGCAGGCGCGTGCCATGGCGGTTGTTGAATGCCACCGGCACGATCTCGACCGCGCGGTTGTAGTCGGGATGGCCGTAGCAGTGATACGGACTGTCGAGGCGGCAGCCGCCGGCCAGCTGCCCGAGCGTGGCACGCACCTGGAATGCGACCAGCGATGGATCGCTGAGATCGCGGATCGTGGTGCCGAAGGCAACCGGATCGAGCAGGCGCACCGCGGCCTCGCGCGGCAGCAAGGCCGCCAGCGCATCGACCTGACCGATTACCGTCTCGATCAGGGCGGGCGCAGCGGGCGGCTCTGCCGCCGGCGCATGCGTCGGCCAGGCCTGCAGGCCCTCGCCACCCGCACCATCACCGCCGCTACAGGCGGTGACGGCGAGCGTCAGCAACAGTACCGCGATCCCCGCAACCGGCTTGCGCATCGACACGCTCTCCACGACACCGCTGCCTGCGAGCGGCAGCGGATTATAGGGAGCGGCGAGGCGCCGATCCGATCCGCTCAGCGCGCGCAGGCGGCGAACGCCGCCGCGCCGCTATCGACCGACTCGATCGTGGCGCGATCGCAGTACACGACCTGCGGCAGATACTGGCCCATCACCTCGATGGGCGGCGTGCCGTACGGCACGTTCTGCACCGCCTCCGCGAAATGCGTCGACGGCAGCATGTGCCGGTAGATCAGCACCGAATCCGGGAACACGGCGCCCCAGGGCAGCCAGGCCATGCCGTGCTCGGTGGTGGCGTTGAGCGGCCGCTCGCCGGGATCGGAGACCACCAGGGTGAAATAGCCCTCGCGATCCAGCGGCACCTCGAAATCGGACAGGCAGCCGACATAACGTTGCGTCACGAATTCGTTGGTGCACAGCGACCAGTAGCGCACCTGCGCAGGACCGAGCGGCGCCTCGTGCGGGGCCTGCGCGTGGCGTGGCGCGCGCGCGCGCACCACGTACATCGTGCCCCGCTCGCGGCTCATCATCGCCGTGACGTAGGCGTTGTCGACATTGCTGAGAAAGCCGCCGCCGGTATCAGCCGCGGTGACCGCCTGCAACGGCAGATCGAAGCCGACGGCATTGCCCAGCAGCAGGCGCGCGGTTTCCGGCAGGCCGTAGAACCGGACCACGTTCGGCGTCTTCGGTGCCAACGGAAACGGCAGCAGATTCAGCAGGCCCGGCGCATCGGTGTCGCGGATCACCTGGTTGAGCAGGCTGGGCAGGCCCTGCGGCGGCAACGGATTGCAGCTTTCAAGTGCGATCGGCGTCTCCTGCCCCGCGGCTTCCAGATGCAGCGACGGCAGCGGTACCCCGCCGCTGCGGCTGCCTTCAGGCAGATACACGCGATAGATCAGTACCCACACCGGATTCGGCACCAGCTCGCGATCGGCCAGTGACAGGCTGCCGGCGTAGAACGTATTGGGTGCGCGCTGTTCAGGCACCGCGCCCGGTTCGACGTAGGCGACATAGCGCGTCGCGCTCCCGTTGGCGAGGCGATAGGGATTGCCGCCGTCGGTGTCGATTTGATAGTCGGTCAACGCATCGGTCGGGCGCAGCAGCGCGTCGTAGGCGTTGTAGGAGAAGTAGCGTGCCTGCGGAAACGCGCCCTCGATGCGCAGGCGCGTGCCGGGCAGCGCCGGCACCGCGGCTACCCAGTAGATCGCATCCTCGTCGGGGAAGGCGATGTTGAGCAGATCCGGATCGCTGCGCAGCAGCCAGGCGCAGTTCGCCGCCAGCGCCTGCGTCTCCGGTGTCGGCTCGGGCGCCGGCGGCGCGGCCTCATCACCGCCCCCGTCCGAGCAGGCGGACAGCGCCAGCAGCGACGCCAGCAGCGCGAGTCGCAGCGGCTTCATGGCGCCGCGGCGTCGTCGGACGGCTGGAACAAGCGCATGAACTGCGCAAAGCCCAGCTTGCTGCCCTTGGTGACTTCGAAGTCGCGCACCAGGCTGAGCGCCGGATTGCGCAGTTGCGCGAGCATCTCCTTGAAAGCCTGCGCCGACACGCGCACGACGATGTCCGCGTCGGTACGCAGTTCCGGCACCAGTTCGCTGGCACCGCGACGGATCAGGTAGGTGTAGCGCTCGTCGCGATCGCTGAACTCGAAGCCGACCGCGATCGTGGTGTCGGCCGCAGCCTCGGCGTCGAGATTGACCGCCATGCCGTCGAAGAAGCGGGACAGCGGCATCTGCGCCAGCATCTCCGGCGTCGGTTTGAGAATCCGGTTCGGCAGCGTGAATTCGCCGGCCAGTTCGCGCGCGCTCATCAGGTACCAGTGCCGCGCATTGGGATTGGCCTCCGGCTCGCCGAGCGCACGCAAGGCCGCGATGCGCGCCTGCTTCACCGCTGCGTGATCCGGCTGCAGACGCAACACGTGATCCGATAGCTGCAGCGCCCACTGCGCATCGCCCGCCGCCTGCGCGTCGAGCACCTGCTGCGCCAGCGCGTCGAGGCCGCCGGCGAGCTTGGCCATGCGCTCGGCCTCGTCGCGCGGCGGCAGCGGCTGCAGCGTCGACGGATTGCCGTCGAACCAGCCGAGATTGCCGGTGAAGATATTGCGCGCCGACCACGAGGGCTTGCCGTAGAACTCCTGCAGGAACGGCGAGTTCGCCAGATGCGGCGGCAGCTTGATGCGCACGGCGATCTCGTCCGGCGTCAGGCCCTGATTGATGTAGCGCAGCGTCTGGTCGTAGACGTAGCGGATCCCGTCCCGATAGTCGGTCAGCGTATCCAGAATCAGCTGCTCGCCCACCAGCGGCCGCGTGTGGCTCGGCACCAGGATTTCCGGGCGCAGCGCGCGCATCAGGTCCAAGGAGTCCGCCCACAGGCGCGGGTCGCGGTAGGAGGTGCCGCGGATCGTGTACAGGTTCGGGAACGCCTTGTAGACGTTGTCGCCCGGCAGCAGGATGCGACGATCCGGCAGCCACACGAAGATCTGGTCGTCGGTTTCGCCCGGCGCATGGATCAGCTCGAAGCGGATGCCGGCGACCGTATCCTCGAGGCGCTGATCGAACTCACGCGTCGGTCGCAACGTGTTGATCGTGCTGTCGTCGTGCAGACCCAGTTCGGGGCCGATGCCGACGTTGACCATCTCCTCGTGCGGCAGGAACGGCCCGTACATGCGCAGCGAGCGTTGGGTAATTGCGGTCTGCAGCTCGATGGAGGTCTTCTCCATGTTGCGGATCACGTCGCGATGCGCGTAAACGGGCACCGTGTCGCTGCCCTCGGTGAACACGCGCGCCCCCCCGATGTGATCGGGATGCGAGTGCGTGTAGATCAGCGCCTTGACCGGCTTGTCGGTGATCTTGCGGAAATCGGCGAGCACCTCGCGGGCGCTTTCGGCGGTCTCCATCGTGTCGACGACGATGACCCCATCCGTGCCTTCCAGCAGGATCGAGTTGGCGATGCCGTAGCCGATCGCCACGTACACGCCATCGGCGACCTTGACGACCTCGCGCTTGAATTCGGCGCTATGCGCTTCCAGCGCGGCGGGCGTGGCCACGGCCACCGCGGCGGGGGCCGGCTTCTTGTCGCCGCAAGCCGCGCACAGCACCAGCACCGAGAGCGCCACCATCGACGTCGAAATGCGTTTCATCCCTGTCTCCTCCAGCGGCACCCATACCGCGTCAGTCTGCAGACTAGCCCCTGTCACCCTTGTCCGACTTGTCCGGATGGGACAGAGTCTGCACCCATCCATGGCCGAACCCAGCACCCTGACGACCTGGGCGGCGGCGATCGCCGCCGCGCTGCAGGCCCGCGGCATCGACGCCGGCCTGCTCGTGCAGCAGGCCGGGCTCGATCCGGCGTTGCTGGGCAAGGCCGGCGCGCGCTACCCCACCCGCGGCATGACACGCTTCTGGGAACTGGCCGTGCGCGCCACCGACGCCAGTCTGCCGCTGGATGTCCCGCGCTACGTTCAACCCCAGACAATGCACGTCCTCGGCCTGTCGCTGCGCGCCAGCCGCACCCTGGGCGAGGCGATGCTGCGGATGACGCGCTATTCGCGGCTGGTCACCGACGCCGCCGATATCGCGATCGAACTCGATGGCGACGAACTCGCGCTGGTCTACCGGCCGCCAGCCCGCGATCTGCAGCTGGCCGATGCCGCCTACATCGCCTTCATGGCCACCGCCGTCGACATGGGGCGGCTGATGACCGGGCCGCGATATCGGTTGCGGCGCTGCGAGTTCCGGCACCGCGCGCCGCCGGACCCGACGATCGACGCCCGCTTCTTCGACTGCCCGGTGCGTTACGGCGCCGCGCACAACCGCCTGGTCTTCGACCGGCACCTGTTCGACGTGCCGCTGCGCGGCGCCGACGAGGCGGCGGCACGCCACTACGACGCGGTCGCCGGCGCCTACCTCAGCCGCTTCGACCGGCACCCGACCGCACAGCGCGTGCGCGAGTGGCTGATCCACGCCCTGCCCTCCGGGGAGCCGACCCGAGAGGCGGTCGCCGACGCGATGCACCTGACCCCGCGCACACTGTTGCGCCGCCTGGCACTGGAGGACACGCATTGGAAGCAACTGCTGAACGAGGTGCGCCGCGAACTGGCGCTGTCCTACCTGCGGCAGGGCCACAGCGCGGCGGAAATCACCTACCTGCTGGGCTTCGGCGATCCCGGCAACTTCACGCGCGCGTTCCGGCGCTGGACCGGCGAGACCCCGAGCGCCTGGCGCCAGCAACATCGCCTGAACACGAGCAGCGACACGCCCGCGCCACGGCGGGTCGTCGGCGCCCGCCGCTGAGCCCGGGGCGCCGGCCGCAGCACCATCGCATCAACAGATCCTAGTTGAGCACGCGGTAGCCGCGACCGCGCAGACAGTTCTTGACCACTGTGTCCTTTTCGCGCTCGCCCTGCGAGGCACCCTTGACGCCGCCGACCACGCCGCCGACGCCGGCCCCGCGCGCAACCGTCTTGCTGTTGCCGACGATGGCCCCCAGCACCGCGCCGACGGCCGCGCCACCCAGCGCCGACTTGCCGGCCTGCTGCCCGGTATTGACCTGCGCGGCGTAGGCCTCGCACTGAGACAGATCCTGCTCGTAGCGGACCATGTCGGTGTTCTGCGTATCGACGATCGGGCCACTGCTGGCGCAGGCCGCGAGCAGCGCCACCGCCAGCAGGGACATCAAGACAACCCGGTAGCGTTTCATCGTGGCCTCCGAGGGGTGAATGGCGAACCGGCAACAGCCTACCCCAGACCGACCCGGCCTTCCGCCGCAAGTTCGCCATCAATCGCCGCCATCGATCGCCGCCGTTCAGCGGGCCGGCACGCCGCCTCCGCGGTACGCACGCGCCCGCCGCAGACAGCGGCACCGAAAAGCTCAGGTTCTGAGCCTGTCGGCCCCGACACTGCCGTCCACGCGAGGGCTGCTCCTTCGCGTATCGCCATCTGACCCTTCGAGCCGCCCCGCGCGGCTCGTTTTTTTCCTGCAACCCGCTCGGCGAACGACATCCGGCAACGCGCGCTCAAGCAGGAAAGCTCCTCATTGACGCAGTCACGCCAGCCTGCGAACAATGCGCCGCACTTTCAGAGAACAAGGGGAGTTCCGATCATGTTGCGACGTGTTTCCACGCCGATGGCCGCTGCGCTGGTCGCCCTGGTTCCGCTGCTGGCCTCGGCCGCGCCGGCTGCCCCTGCCAAGACGCCCGGCACCGTGGCCGAAGTGCAGGCCTGCATGAACGCCAACCTGGTGCAACGCGCGGCACTGCGCGACCTCAGCATCAAGGTGACGGATCGCGAGAACAAGACGCACGACCTGCGCATGAAGCTGTACTGGAAGCCCGGCAGCGATGGCGCCACCCGCGTCAACCTGCGTCTGGCCGAACCGATGGCGATGCGCGGCTCCAGCTACCTGCTGCTGCAGAAGGGCGGCAAGGAAGAGGTCTATTTCTGGCTGCCGGCCGCCGACCGCCCGCTGCGCATCACCGGCGAGAACACCGCCGAGCCGCTGTGGGGCACCGATTTCAGCTATGGCGAAATCAAGCAGGTCCTTGGCCTGCTCGCGCTCGGCGATTCCAGCCTCGCGCCGGCCGCCAAGCTGAATGACCGCGCCGTCTGGGTCGTCGACACCAAGACCTCGATCGCCGAATCCGGTTACACACGCGTGCGCTCGTACATCGACCAGGAAAGCTGCACGCTGCTGAAGAGCGAATTCATCGACAAGACCGACAAGCCGCGCAAGGTGCTCGAAGCCGACGTGGCGATGCTGATGCAGGTCGACCGCTACTGGACCGTGCTCGGCTACACGATGCGCGATCTCAAGGCCGGCTCGCGCACCGAGCTGAGCCTCAGCGAATTCAGCATCGACGAAAAGCTGCCGGAGCGCCTGTTCGAGGCCAAGCGCTTCTTCGAACCGTTCGACTGAGCCTGCGACGTTGCTCGCCGTTCCCGGCAGCAGCGCGCCACCGACGCCGGCGGATCCTCCGCCGGCGTTTCTGCATGCGTGGATCGCACGACGCGCCGCCATCGTCATCGCCGCTGCCGTCGCGCTGAGCCTGCTGGCGCTGCTGCAGCTGTTCGATACACAAAGCGGCCACTGGCGACTCGGCGTCGATCCGTCGCTGGACCCGCTCGTCGAGCGCGATCATCCGGATCGCCAGTACCACGACGAGATCCAGCGCCGTTTCGGCAGCGAGGAAACGCTGCTGTTGATGCGGGGCGACGACGACGCCTACACCGCCGACGCCCTGCGTCGGCTGGCCACGCTGGCCGACGCCGTCCAGGCCCTGCCCGGCGTCGCCGGTGTGCTCGGCCTGCACAATGCACCGCTGGCCTACCGGGACGAATCCGGCGTCGAATTGCGCCGACTCAACGACGACGATTACGAAGATCCGGCGCTGTCGCAGCGGCTGCGCGCCGCAGTCGAAGCCCACCCGCTGTACCGCGGCCAGCTGGTCTCCGACGACGGTCGTCACGCAGCGCTGATCGTGACGCTGGAGGATCTGTCCGATCGCGAGCTGCTCGAACTCGGCGTCGCCACGCGCATCCAGGCACTGGCGGATGCCGCGGCCGCCGACAGCAGCCGGATCTACGTCACCGGCGCGCCGCTGCTGCGCGCCGCCACCAGCGACACGGTAATCCAGCAGCTGCGCTGGATCGTGCCGGCCATCACCGCGCTGCTCGCCGTGTTTCTGGCACTGGGATTCCGCAGTGTCTACGGCGTGCTGCTGCCGCTGCTGACCATTGCCATCGCCACGCTGTGGACGCTGGCCGTGCTCAGCGCGCTCGGCAAGTCGCTGAACCTGATCACCAGCCTGGTGCCGCCGCTGCTGGTGACGATGGGCCTGGCCTACTGCGCGCACACGCTGTCGGAATTCGAGCACCTCGTGAAGGACCGGCCGCTCGAAGACGGCCGCCAGCGCGTCGTGCGCCTGCTGCAGCACACGGCCGGCCCGGTGATGCTGACCGGCGCCACCACGGCGGTCGGCCTGCTGGCGCTGCTGATCAACGATCTGCCGGCGATCCGCGAGTTCGCCTGGCTGTCGGCGCTGGGCGTGTTCTTCTCCGCGCTGCTCGCGCTGACGCTGCTGCCGGCGATGCTGCGCTATGTGCGGCCGCGCGTGCGCGTCACGCGGCGGGCCGGCCTGTTCGAAGTGGCCAGCCGCCGGCTCGGCGAGTTCGACACGCGCAACCGGCGGGCGATCCTGATCGTGGCCTTGATCGCCTTTCTGCTCTCGGTCGCCGCCAGCACGCGCATCGAGATCGGCGATCAGTTCGTCGGCGTGTTCCAGCCGGATGCGCGCGTACGCCAGGACTTCGAGGCGATCAACGTGGCGCTCAACGGCGTCAATCCGGTCACGCTGGTCGTCGACGCCGATGCGCGCGACGGCCTGACGCAGCCGCAGAACCTGCGCGCGCTGTCCGACTTCGAGGGGTGGCTGCGCGCACAACCCGAGGTCGGCCACGTCACTGGCCTGGTCGAACACCTGAAGCTGCTGAACGCCACCTTCTCCGGTGAAGCCGACGCGCTGCCCGCCACCGCGCAGGCGGCGCAGCAGCTGATGTTCTTCGGCGACAGCCGCGCCCTGCGCGGCGTGGTCAACACCGACCGCTCCACCAGCCTGATCCAGGTGCGCCTGAAGGTGGACGACACGCGCGACGTGGCCGCCTTCCTGGAGCGCCTGCAAACCCGTACCACCGATCTGCCGCGGCAACTGCACGTGCGCGCCACCGGCAATACCGTGCTCGTCACCGAATCCGTGCAGCGCGTGACCGAAGGCCAGTTGCAGAGCATCGCGCTGGCGCTGCTGCTGGTGTTCGCCTGCCTGTCGATCCAGTTCTGGTCGCTGAGCGTCGGCCTGCTGGCGTCGATGCCGACCCTGCTGCAGACCTCGCTGTACTTCGGCGGGCTCGGGCTATCCGGCGTGACGCTCAACGCCACCACCAGCCTGGTGGAGTGCCTGGTGCTGGGCCTGGCGGTGGACGACACCATCCACTATCTCGCGCGCTTCAACCGTGCTGCGCGCGATACCGGCTCCGAGTCGCGCGCGGCGGTATCCGCACTGCAATCCGTGTTGCGGCCGATCACGCTGACCAAGGCGATCCTGGCCCTCGGGTTCCTGATGCTGGTCACCGGCGAACTGCACAACCAGGTCGCCTTCGGCTGGCTGGCGGCGTTCACGCTGTTCGCCGCCTGGCTGGTCGATGTGTTCGTCACGCCCGCCTTCATGAGCGGCGTGCGCGTGGTCACGCTGTGGGACAGCCTGCGCATCAACCTCGGCGCGGACGTGCAGCGCACGATCCCGCTGTTCGCCGGCCTCAGCACGCGGCAGGCGCGCATCTTCGCGATCATGGCGCACCTGCAGACGGTGCCGGCCGGCACGCGCCTGATCACCGAAGGCGAGACCTGCGGCAACGGTCAGGCCGGCGATCCGGCCGGCGACATCTACGTGGTCATCGACGGCACACTGCGCATCTGGCGCGAGCGCGATGGCGCCGAACAGACGCTGGCCACCGCCGGGCGTGGCGCCGTCATCGGTGAGGTCGGCTACTTCGGCCAGAAGCGCATGGCCCATGTCGACACCATCACCGCCGTGCGCCTGCTGCGCTTCGATGACGCCGATCAGGAGCGCATCTGCCGGCGCTACCCCAAGATCGCCGCCCGCGTGTTCCTCAACCTCAATCGCCTGCAGGCCGAGCGACGCGCCGGCCAGCAATTGGCGGCGTCCTGATCTCTGCAAGTCCCCTGCACCGCCGGCACCCGCCCGTCCGGCAGCTTGCGAAAGCTTCAAGTTGGTGCATTGAGCGCCAGTATCAGACTCAAAGCCTCGTTTTCAGAAGCGATTCTTGACGGACTTCTCACCCGGCGCTGCTGAAAACGCCGTTTTGGCTTGCCCGCTTTGCCGTGATTCTTGCAGACTGCCCGAACAAATCGGCAGTCATAATAATCGGGGGCAACAATGGCTTGGACACAAGGACTCGTCGGCGCGTCGCTGCTGCTGGCAACGGGCGTCGCCGCGGCGGCTGAAGTCGAGACTTCCCGCGCGGTTTCGGAGCGGTACATCGGCATTCTTGGCTCCTACTCGATTCTCGATGAGGCCCGCGATGACACCATCGACTGGGGTGGCGGCTTCAACCTGCTGTACGGCGTGGGCGGCAGCGGCCTGGGCTTCGAGGTCAGCGTGCTCGGCGACGCGTTCGAGACCACGCAGGCCGGCGGTGCCGACTTCTACCGCCTCGGTGCCGGCATCGACCTCACCTACTCCTTCGGCGATCGCGCCAGCTTCACCCCGTTCTTCGTGCTCGGCGGCGGCGCGTTCCATAACGACGTGGTGCCGAACTCGGAAGACGACTGGTCCTGGTTCCTGCAGGGCGGCGTCGGTTTCGTCACCGGTCCGTTCACCGACTACGGCGCGCTACGCCTGCGCGGTGAAGCGCGCTACATCTACGACGACTACGCCGAGGGCTTCGGTGACGTCCGCTTCGGCCTTGGCGTCGAGATCCCGCTGTTCCGCACAGTGACCGTGCTGGCCGGCACGGAGACCGTGCGCGTCGTCGAGGTCTCCACAGGCCTGACCGACGAGGATGGCGACGGCGTGATCGACAGCGTCGATCAGTGCCCGAACACGCCGCCCGGCACGCGCGTCGATGGCAACGGTTGCCCGCTGCAGAAAGTGATCGCGCTCGATGGCGTGACCTTCGAGTTCAACTCGGCGCGCCTGCAGCCCAATGCCAAGGGCCTGCTGAACGAAGCCCAACGCATCCTGCAGCGCTATCCCGACATGCAGATCGAAGTGGCCGGTCATACCGACAGCGTCGGCAACGACGCCTACAACCTGAAGCTGTCGCAGCAGCGCGCCGACGCGGTGCGTGACTACTTCCTCTCTGAAGGCGTGCCGGCCGAACGCCTGACGTCGAAAGGTTATGGCGAAGCCGAACCCGTCGCCGACAACGAGACCGCCGCCGGCCGCGAACTGAATCGTCGCGTCGAACTGCGCGTCCTGAACTGATCCCCCGCAGCACCCGACACCCCAGGGAGCCCCCACATGATCAACACCCGCACTTGCATCAAGGCCGCAGCGGCGGCCGCACTCCTGCTTGCGCTCGGCGGCTGCGCCGACAGCGACGGCACGCCCAGCGACGGCACCACCGGCGGTACGACGGGCGGTACAACCGGCGGCAGCACCGGTGGCAATACCGGCGGCTCGACGGGCGGTTCAACCGGCGGCTCCACGGGCGGCTCGACCGGGGGCAGCACGGGCGGCAGCACCGGTGGATCGACGGGCGGCACCACGGGCGGAACCACCGGCGGCACGACGGGTGGTACCACGGGTGGTACCACCGGCGGCACCACGGGCGGTTCGACCGGGGGCACCACGACCGGCGGCTCCACCGGCGGCATCAGCGGTGGCGGCGCCGGCAGCGATCTGCCCAACGACGGCACCGTCTCCACCACGGTCAGCGAAGGCGGCAATGCCCTGACGGGTCATTTCGTCTGCACGCGCAGCGCGACCCCGTTCGGCGCATCCTCGGAAGTCGGCACCGGCGGCCTCGTCGGCGGCCCACTGACGGCCCTGGTCAACACGCTCGGTGGCAGTTCGCTCACGCAGTTGCTCAATAGCGTGAAGGACGTGGACCGCACGATCGACGGCAACGTCGACACGGCATCGACGTTCACGCTGACGGTCGATGCGCTGCTAGGCCTGCTGGACTCGGTGGAACAGGTCATCAACCTGTCGACGCAGGTTCCGGCCGGCAACTACGCCGTCGCCGGCCTCAGCTTCCCGACCGCGACGCTGCAGCTCTCGCTGCTCGATGAAGTGCGGCTGACCACGTTCCTCGGCACCACCCAGCAGGAAACGATCGCGCTCAGCGGCACCGCGCTGGATCTGCTCGGCGCCGTCGGCACCGGCCCCACCACCGCCTGGCTCGGCGTGCGCAACACGCTGCCGTACGACCACGTCGTCGTCAGCCTCGATCCGGGCCTGGTGTCGGCCAACGTCGGCGAAGCCATGCACGTTCACGAACTGTGCACCGGCGGCCAGATGGCGCCCTGAGCCTCACTGGCGCGCTTCACGCAAAGCGCGGCGCCTTCGGGCGTCGCGCTTTTTTGTTGCGCGCGTCGATGGCAAACGCCCACCCGCGCACCGGCGCCTTCCACGCATCGCCCCCATTTCCGGATGGCACCGCCAAAAGCATTGCGCCAGCGGGGCGAGGTCTCTACAATCGCGCCCCTACCGTTCCGCGATAGCTCAGTCGGTAGAGCAAGTGACTGTTAATCACTGGGTCCCTGGTTCGAGTCCAGGTCGCGGAGCCACTACATCAGAAACCCCAGCCTCGGCTGGGGTTTCGTCGTTTTGGCGGTCCGAAATGACAAAGCCCCGGCAGAGCCGGGGCTTTGAGCACAAGCGACTGATTGCGAATCAGCGGCCCATCAGCATGCCGATTCCAGGAATCAGCCCGCGACCAGCGCCTTGATGCGCTCGACGCTGCCCTTCAGCACCTGGTCCGAGGTCGCGAACGACAGCCGCAGGTGACCCTCAGCGCCGAATGCCGAGCCCGGCACGACCGCGACCAGCGCCTTCTGCAGCAGCAGGTCGGACAGTTCCAGGTCGGTCTTCACGCCCAGCTTCTGCATCAGGCCCTCGACGTTCGGGAACACGTAGAACGTGCCGTCGCCGGACAGGCACTTCACACCGGGGATCGTGTTGAGGTCGGCCACCAGCGCGTCGTGACGCGCCTTGAAGGCCTTGACCATCTCGGTCACGCACGCCTGGTCGCCGGCCAGCGCGGCTTCCGCCGCTGCCTGCGCGATCGAGGTCGGGTTGGAGGTCGACTGGCTCTGGATGTCCGCCATCGCCGTGATCAGCTTGGCCGGGCCGCAGGCCCAGCCAATGCGCCAGCCGGTCATCGAGTAGGTCTTCGACACGGCGTGGATGATCACCGTGCGGTCGTACAGGTCCGGGCAGGCGTTGATGATGTTGCTGTAGGCCTCGCCGGTCCACAGGATCTTCTCGTACATGTCGTCACTGGCGATGACGATCTGCGGGTGCTTGCGCAGCACCGCGCCCAGCGCTTCCAGTTCGGCCTTCGAATAGGCCATGCCCGAGGGGTTGGACGGCGAGTTCAGCCAGATCATGCGCGTGCGCGGTGTGATCGCGGCTTCCAGCTGCGCCGGCGTGATCTTGAAGCGCGTGGCCGCACTGGTCTCGATGAACACCGGCGTGCCATCGGCCAGCAGCACCATGTCCGGGTAGCTGACCCAGTACGGCGCCGGCACGATGACCTCGTCGCCGGTATTGAGCAGCGCCTGGCACAGGTTGTAGCAGGCCTGCTTGCCGCCCACAGAGACCACGACCTGATTTGGCTTGTAGTCCAGGCCATTGTCGCGCTTCATCTTGTCGATGATCGCCTTCTTCAGGCTGGGCGTGCCGCCGACCGGCGTGTACTTGGTGAACCCCTTGTTGATCGCGGCGATGGCCGCGTCCTTGATGTGCTGGGGGGTGTCGAAATCCGGCTCGCCGGCACCGAGGGAGAGCACATCCTTGCCCTGAGCCTTCAACTCACCGGCCTTGGCCGTCACGGCCAGCGTCGGCGAGGGCTTGATGCGGGTGGTGCGTTGCGCGAGAGACAGTTCCACGAGTTCACCGTTTCGGGCCGTTTCCGGCCGCTTTGGAGGGGGTCCACAAACGGGGCGCGATGATACTGGAATCGGCCGGACGCGCCCACCATGAACGGACGATCCCGCAGCCGCCGGCAGCCGGGACAAACCACGGCGACGCGGGAGCGCCGCCCCCTATAATCGTTCGGTTGTTCCCCTACCCCCTGCCGTGCCCGGAGCCCACCGTGGACTTCCTGCTTGACCCGCAAATCTGGATCGCCTTTCTCACCCTCGCCGCGCTCGAAATCGTGCTCGGCATCGACAACATCATCTTCATCTCGATCCTGGCGGCCAAGCTGCCGCCGGAACAGCAGGAGCGCGCCCGCAAGCTCGGTCTCGCACTGGCTGCGATCACGCGCCTGATGCTGCTGTTCTCGATCGCCTGGATCATGAAGTGGACCGAGCCGCTGTTCACGGTCTTCGGCATGGGTATTTCGATCCGCGACCTGATCCTGATCGTCGGCGGCCTGTTCCTGATCGCCAAGAGCACGCTGGAGATCCACGAGAAGCTGGAAGGCGAACAGGGCCATTCCGCGGCCCGGATCCCGGCCTCGTTCGCCGCCGTGATCGGCCAGATCCTGGTGCTGGACGTGGTGTTTTCGCTGGACTCGATCATCACCGCCGTCGGCATGGTCGACCACATCGCGGTCATGGCCGCGGCGATCATCGTCGCCGTGATCGTCATGGTGCTGTTCGCTGGCGCGATCAGCGCCTTCGTCGATCGTCACCCGACGATCAAGATGCTGGCGCTGACCTTCCTGGTCCTGATCGGCATGGCATTGGTTGGCGAAGGCCTCGACATGCACATCCCCAAGGGCTACATCTACTTCGCGATGGCGTTCTCGGTCGGCGTCGAGCTGTTGAACATGCGGCTGCGCAAGGTGTCTCAACCGGTGCAGCTCAAGGACGGCTACCGTCCGTCGGAACCGCCCGCCCAGCCCTGATCCCCGCCCCGGAATCCATGCAAGAAGCCACCCAGGAATCGCTGAAGGTCGTCCGCCTCAAGAAGCGTGACGACGCCCCGTTCGCGGTCAAGGCCGACTGGGCGCCCGCCGGCGACCAGCCGACCGCGATCGCGACAATGGTCGACAACCTGAAGTCCGGCCTCACCCACCAGACCCTTCTGGGCGTGACCGGCTCGGGCAAGACCTTCAGCATCGCCAACGTTATCGCCCAGGTGCAGCGCCCGGCGCTGATCCTGGCACCGAACAAGACGCTGGCGGCGCAGCTCTACGGCGAGTTCCGCGACTTCTTCCCGAACAACGCGGTCGAGTACTTCGTCTCGTACTACGACTATTACCAGCCGGAAGCCTACGTCCCCAGCACCGACACGTTCATCGACAAGGACAGCTCGGTCAACGAGCACATCGAGCAGATGCGCCTGTCGGCGACCAAGGCGCTGATGACGCGGCGTGACGCGATCATCGTCGCCTCGGTCTCCGCGATCTACGGCCTCGGCGACCCGGAAAGCTACTTCCAGATGGTGCTGCACCTGGTCAAGGGCGAGCGCCTGCCGCAGCGCGAGCTGATCAAGCAGCTGACCGCGATGCAGTACACGCGCAACGAGATGGCGCTGGAGCGAGGCACCTACCGCGTGCGCGGCGAAGTCATCGACATCCACCCGGCCGAATCCGACGACGATGCGATCCGCGTCGAGCTGTTCGACGACGAGATCGAAAGTCTCGCGTTCTTCGATCCGCTGACCGGCGAGATCAAGCGCAAGATGCCGCGCGTCACCGTGTTCCCGAAGACGCACTACGTCACGCCGCGCGAGAAGATGCTGAGCATGTTCGAGCCGGTGCGCAGCGAGCTGCACCAGCGCATCGACTTCTTCAAGAAGAACAACAAGCTGATCGAGGCGCAGCGCATCGAACAGCGCACGCAGTTCGATCTGGAGATGATCCGCGAGATCGGCTACTGCAACGGCATCGAAAACTACTCGCGCTACCTCTCCGGCCGCGGCCCGGGCGAACCGCCGCCCTGCCTGCTCGACTACCTGCCGCCGGACGCGATCGTCGTCATCGACGAATCGCACGTCACGGTCCCGCAGCTCGGCGCCATGTACAAGGGCGACCGCTCGCGCAAGGAGACGCTGGTTGAATACGGCTTCCGCCTGCCGTCGGCGATGGACAACCGGCCGCTGCGCTTCGACGAGTTCGAGCGCCTGGTGCCGCAGACGATCTTCGTCTCGGCGACGCCCGGCGATTACGAGAGGGAGAAATCCAACGGCGCCATCGCCGAACAGGTCGTGCGCCCCACGGGCCTGGTCGACCCGCAGGTCGAGATCCGGCCGGCGTCGAGCCAAGTCGACGACCTCGCTGGCGAAATCCGGCTGCGCACCGAGAAGCAGGAGCGCGTGCTGGTCACCGTGCTGACCAAGCGCATGGCCGAGGACCTGACCGACTACCTCAACGAGAACGGCGTCAAGGTGCGTTACATGCACTCCGACGTCGACACCGTCGAGCGCGCCGAGATCATTCGAGACCTGCGCCTGGGCCTGTTCGACGTGCTGGTCGGCATCAACCTGCTGCGCGAAGGCCTCGACCTGCCGGAAGTCTCGCTGGTCGCGATCCTCGACGCCGATAAGGAAGGCTTCCTGCGCTCCGAGCGCTCGCTGATCCAGACCATCGGCCGCGCCGCCCGCCATCTGAACGGCAGGGCGATCCTGTACGCCGACAAGATCACCGACTCGATGCGGCGCGCCATCGACGAAACCACGCGCCGTCGCGACAAGCAGCTCGCCCACAACAAGGCTCACGGCATCACGCCCAAGGGCGTGCAGAAGCGTATCGCCGACGTCATGCGCCATGGCTACGAGGATGTGGCCGGCAAGGCCATGCTGGCCGCCGAGGTCAAGGCGCGCTACGAGGTCGTCTCCCCCGAGCTCATGGCCAAGAAGATCGCCAAGCTGGAAAAGGAGATGAAGCAGCACGCGATGAACCTGGAGTTCGAGGCCGCCGCCGCCAAACGGGACGAAATCCGCAAGCTGCGCGAAAAGGCCCTGGTCAACGCCGCCTGAGGCCCGGCGCCGGTTGCGCCGGAAGGGCCAAAACGGGTATTGTTCGCGCCCTTCGCTGTACGACCCACAGGCGCGTAGCTCAGCTGGTTAGAGCACTACCTTGACATGGTAGGGGTCGGAGGTTCGAGTCCTCTCGCGCCTACCAAATCGGTAGACAAAAGCCCCGTTCTGCGGGGCTTTTTCGTTGTACGTGAGTGGACTCGAACCTCCTCCAATCAGTGAGACGCACGCCGAGGCGTGCTCCAGGGTGGTTCGCCTGGGGCTCACGCGCCGCTGACGCGGCGTCGAGTCCTCTCGCGCCTACCAAATCGGTAGACAAAAGCCCCGTTCTGCGGGGCTTTTTCGTGGGTGTGTGGGTGGACCCGAACCTCCTCCGATCCACAAGACGCACGCCGAGGCGTGCTCCAGGGTGGCTCGCCTGCGGCTCACGTGCCGCTGATGCGGCGTCGAGTCCTCTCGCGTCTACCCGTTCGGCAGACAAAAAGCTGCGTTCTGTGGGCGGTTATCGTTGGCGCCGCATTGCCCGCCCTCGTCTGGATCTGTCGCTCAAGTACACCGTCAACGCAGCGACATGCGGATCGGGCATGCTTCGGCCTGCACCGGCGGCAGGGGGTCGTCGGTCCTGCCGAGCATCGACGATGAAACGCCGCGACTTCCTGCATTCCAGTGCCTTGCTGCTGACCACGCCGCTGCTGCCCGGCTGCGGCAGCGATGACAACAACGATGGCGGGATCGACTCGCCTGTCGGCAACCTCGACGACAGCGCGCTCGATTACCCGCGCGCCCTGCCGCTGCCGTTCGCCCACGGTGTCGCCTCGGGCGATCCGCTGGCGGACCGCGTCATTATCTGGACGCGCATCACGGAGTCCTCGCCCTCGGCGGACGCGATCCCGGTGCGCTGGGAAATCTCGCGCAACCTGGATTTCTCGATTCCGCTGAAGAGCGGCGTGCAGCACGCCATCGCTGCGCACGACTGGACCGTCAAGGTCGACGTCACCGGCCTGGCGCCAGCGACGACCTACTACTACCGCTTCCAGGCCTTCGGCCGCACGTCGATCGTCGGCCGCACGCGCACGGCACCCGCCAGCGCAGTCGAGGAAATCCGGCTTGCGGTCGTGGCCTGCTCCAGTTACTGGTCCAGTCACTGGAGCGGCTACGGGCACCTCGCCGACCGCAACGACCTCGACCTGGTGCTGCACTGCGGCGACTACATCTACGACTTCGTCGACGAGGACGAGGAAGTGCGCGCGCGGCTCGACCGCAAGGACATCAACGATGTCGACTACCGCGACTGGCTCAACCTCGACGAGGTCCGTCGTCGCTACGCGCTGTTCCGCGCCGACCCCAACCTGCTGCGCGCGCACCAGCAGCATCCGTGGATGATCGTCTGGGACAACCACGACATCGACCCGGACTACGGCAACGAGCTGTCGAGCCCGATCGACCCGGCCACCAGCACCTGCACGCTGGCCGACACCGCGCGCGCCTTCCATGAGTGGACGCCGACGCGCCCGCTCAAGCCCGATGGCTCCGGTGAGTTCCTGCTGGTGAACGACGGCAGCTATCCGGCGCCGCCGAACCCGCTGCTGATCTATCGCAAGCTCGCCTACGGGCCGCTGCTCGATCTTTACGGCGTCGATACGCAGAGCAACCTGCCCGGCTACGGCCTCAGCGTCGACAGCAGCCACCTGCCGGACGGCGCGCCCAGCCTCTACGGTCGCCGCCAGTTCGAATGGCTCAGCGGCGAGCTGCTCAAATCCGCACAGGCCGGCACCACCTGGCGCCTGATCAACAACCAGACCTGGTTCGCGCCGGTGGACATTCCGGACGTGGTCGACGGCATCCCGACGCCAAAGCTCGGCATTTCGCGCTGGACCGATTACGCCGCCGAACGCAGCGCGCTGTGCCGCTATCTGCGCGGCGACAACCCGGCCGGGCTGCGCGTGCGCAACAACATCCTGGTGTCGGGCGATGCGCACGGCAATCTCGGCTCGGACGTGATCGAGGACACCGCCCTGCTCGGCAGCTACGTACCGGGCCTGCCGCTGCCGAATCCGCGTTCGGGTTCCACGCCGGACAACCTGCTCGCCGGCTACGCGCGCCTGACCACGGGCAGCCTCGGCCCGGTCAGCGGTCGCGCCGCCTCGGTCGGCGTCGAGTTCGCGCCCAGTTCGATGGGCCGCGGCGGCGCCGACGAACTGGTCACCAACGCGATGGGCATCGAACCCGGCTCACCGCTGGGCGTAGTCGGCGCCCGCGCGCTGGAGCTGGCGCTGATTGCCGGCAACAAGAACGTGCAGTTCGTCGAATGGGTCGATCACGGCTACGGCATCGTCAGCCTCACCGCCGAACGCGCGATCTTCGAATGGTGGTGGCAGGACAAGCTGACGCCGGGCTCTCCGGACGTGCTCGGCCAGCAGATGGTGTGCTGGGCACAGGCCAGCAACACCGCGCTGCCCGCGCGCTTCCAGGATCAGATCGACAGCGTGCTCGCGCATGGCAGAACGGTGTCGGCCACCATCGGCACGCGCACGGCGGCACCGGCGCCGCTGGATGCCACGCAATTGAACCCGCGCTGATCCCGCGGGCGAAGTCGGTTCGATCTAGAGCGTATCGGGCGGACGCCGGCGCGCACGACGCAGGCGGTTCAGTACCAACAGACCGCCGGCCAATCCACCGAGGTGCGCGAAATGCGCGACACCGGCCTGCGTGCCGGTGATGCCCGCATACAACTCGAACGCCGCGTACAGCGCCACGAACACCGGCGCCGGCAGCGGGATTGGCGGGAACAGCAGCAGCAGTTTGCGGCGCGGGAACAGCATCGCGTACGCCGCCAGCAAACCGAACAATCCGCCGGACGCGCCCACGGTCGGCACCGGATCGCCGAAGCCCACCGCGATCAGCTGCGTCACCGCCGCCGCCAGCACGCTGACCGCGTACAGGCGCAGGAACAGCGCCGTGCCCAACGCGCGTTCGATGTCGCGCCCGAACATCCAGATGCCGAGCATGTTCACGCCCAGGTGAAACAGGCTGCCGTGCAGAAAGGCGCTGGTGATCACCTGCCAGAACTCGAAGCCCGCGCCCAGCGGCCACAGTGCAAAGGCCGGCAGCAGACCGTCCGGGCGCTGCAACTGCAGGAAGAAGATCGCGACGTTGGCGATCAGCAGGGCATGGGTGGCGGGCGCGGCGCGCATGGCGAAATCGTTCAGGATCGGGCCATCAGTGTAGCCGCACGCTGCGCACACACGATGCCGTCAGCGCGTTCTACACTGCCCGCGCCGCGCCACCGCCCCGAGACCGCCATGCACGCCGACCGCCACATCACGCTCTACTACGCCGCCAACAGCCGCGCCGCCGGCGTGCTGTTGCTGCTGCGCGAACTCAAGGCCGAGTACACGCTGAAGCTGCTGGACCTGCAGCGCAACGAGCAACGCAGCGCCGAGTACCTCGCAATCAACCCCATGGGCAAGGTGCCGGCCATCGTGCACCGCGGCGCGCTGGTCACCGAACAGGTCGCGATCTATCTATACCTCGCCGACCTCTATCCCGAAGCCGCCCTGGCGCCGCCGCTGGGCGACGCGCATCGCGGCCCCTATCTGCGCTGGATGGCGTTCTACGGCTCGGCGTTCGAGCCGGCGATGGTGGACCACGCACTCAAGCGCACGCCCGCACCGCTGGCGACCTCGCCGTACGGCGATTACGAATCGGTGATGCGCGCCCTGACCGCGCAACTGGAACAGGGGCCGTACTTCCTCGGCGAGCGCTTCAGCGCGCTGGATCTGCTGTGGGGCACGTCGATCAACTGGATGCTGCAGTTCGGCCTGCTGCCGAAGACGCCGCTGTTCGAGGACTATGCCGGGCGCATCGCCGCAAGGGCCGAATACGTCTGGGTCAAGCAGCACGACGCGCAGGCGGCGTCAGCCTAGACGCGCCGGCCTGGCGCCTCATCCCGGCGATCTCCCCGCCACGCCAATTCAGCAATGGCGCGCCGGCGCACGCGGGAGTCAGTGACGATTCAGCGCGCCGGCCAAGAATCCGCAGACACCCCTCTCTGTCTGGCCGGCCCATGATCGCTTCCCGGTCGCACCCCATCGCGAGCCCCTGGACCGCCCCGTCCGAAACGTCGGGCGACGGCTCCCTTTACGGCATCGCAGCCACGGCAGCACGACGATGAACCTGCCAACGAGCTGGAGCTGGGAGCATGGCCTGCTGCTGCTCGGCCTGATGGTGGCCTCGGTCGCCTCCGCGCATGCCTTGCTCAACAAGCGCGACCCGCGCGCGGTCTGGGGCTGGATCGGCGTGTGCTGGCTGTTCCCGTTCGGCGGCTCGCTGCTGTACTTCCTGTTCGGCATCAACCGGCTGGAGATGCGCGCGCACAAGCTGCGCCCGCCGACCGTCAACCGGCGCACGCGGCGTCAGCCACGAGCGCACGCCCAGCAGCGGCCGGCGCTGCCGGCCAATCTGGGGGAGGTCGCGCGCACCGCGGACGTGCTGACCCGGCTGCCGCTGCTGCCGGGCAACACCCTGCGGCCCCTGCACAACGGCGAGCAGACCTATCCGGCGATGCTGGCGGCGATCGACGAGGCGCGGCACAGCATCGCCCTGGCCAGCTACATCTACGATCCGGACCGGATCGGCGCGCGCATCGGCGATGCCCTGGCACGCGCCCAGGCTCGTGGCGTGCAGGTGCGCGTGCTCATCGACGGCTACGCCGACTTGATGACCGGCTGGCGCGCCAGCGCGCTGCTGAAGCGGGCCGGCGTGCCCACGGCCCGGTTTCATCCGCCGCGCCTGCTGCCGCCGTCGCTGCACATGAATCTGCGCAACCATCGCAAGCTGCTGATCGTCGACGGTGTGCACGCATTCACCGGCGGCATGAACATCAGCGATCGGCACTACGCCGACGACCCGACCAATCCGCGGCCCGAGAACGATGTGCATTGCGAGTTGCACGGCCCGATCGCCGCGCAACTGCTGGCCACGTTCTGCGAGGACTGGCACTACGCCGCCGGCGAGCGCTGGACGCCACCGACGATCGAGCCCGCCACGGGCGGCACCGCGATCTGCCGCGTGCTGGCCGACGGCCCCAACGAGGACGTGGGCCATCTCGCGCAGACACTGTTCGCGGCGATCTCCGCGGCGCACCACCACATCCGCATCATGACGCCGTACTTCCTGCCGCCACGCGAACTCGCTGCGGCGCTCGAAGCCGCGGCTTTGCGCGGCGTGCAAGTGGACGTCGTGATTCCGAAGCAGAATGATCAGCGCGGCGTGCACTACGCGATGCGCCACGGCCTGCCGCACCTGATCGACGAGGGCGTGCGCGTCTACGAGCAGCCGCCCCCCTTTGCGCACAGCAAGCTATTCATCATCGACGATGCCTACGCGCACATCGGCTCGACCAACTTCGATCCCCGCAGCCTGCGCCTCAACTTCGAACTCAATGTGGAGGTCTACGACGAGGGCTTCGCCGGGGCGCTGAGCGCCCACTTCGACGCCGTGCGCGAGCGCTCGCATCGATTCGAAGCCGAACAGCTGCGCAGGGCCTCACTGCCCGTTCGTCTGAGAAACGCCTTCTGCTGGCTGTTCTCGCCTTACCTGTAAGCCGTGGCATGCCAGGCGCGCGGCGGCTTCACAAGCCGGCGCCGCGCGCAAGACTGCCGGCTGTCGCAGGCATGGGGTAAGGTGCGCCCCTCCTCGCGCCGTGAACGATTCCGGCGCCCACTCTCGCCGGGGCCGTTTCCGTCATGTGGTTCAAGAATCTGCAGCTCTATCGACTCCCCCGCGGCTGGAACATGAGCGCGGCCGCGCTGGAAGAAAAACTCGCCGAGCGCCCGCTGCAACCCTGCACCGGCCTGAACCTGCAGACGCGCGGCTGGGTGGCACCGGGCGAAACCGATGCGCTGGTCTATTCGCAGGAGAAGCACCTGCTGATCGCGATGGGCATCGAGCAGAAGCTGCTGCCCGGCGCGGTGATCCGTCAGGCTGCCGAGGAGCGGGCTGAGCAGTACGAGCGCCTCAAGGGCTTCAAGCCCGGCCGCAAGATGATGCGAGAGATCAAGGAACAGGTGATCTCGGAGCTGCTGCCGCGTGCCTTCGTGCGTCAGCGCAAGCTGCACGCCTGGCTCGACCTGCAGAAGGGCTGGCTGATCGTCGATTCCTCCAGCCCCGGCCGCGCAGAGGAACTGGTGGAGCTGCTGCGCGACACGCTCGGCGAGCTGGCGGTAAGCCTGGTCGAAACCGATCACGCGCCGAGCGCCACGCTCACCGCGTGGCTGGCCGGCGGCAATCCGCCGGGCGCGCTGTCGCTGGACGACGAATGCGAGCTGTGCGGCAGCGACGCCAGCAAGCCGACGGTTCGCTACGTGCGCCATCCGCTCGAAGGCGAGGATGGCCTGAAGCGCCACATCGCCGACGGCAAGTTCGCCACCCGGCTGGCGCTGACCTGGAACGAGCGCGTCGCCCTGGTCGTCACCGAGAAGCTGCAGATCAAGCGCGTGAAGTTCCTCGCCGTGAAGGAAGGCGACGATCAGACCGCACAGAACCCGGAAGAGCAGTTCGACGTGGACTTCGCACTGATGACCGGCGAACTTGCGAGCCTGATCGCCGATCTGGAAAAGGCGCTGCAGTTCAAGAAGGGTTGAAGCGCAGCGGCGCCGCATCGTGCGGGCGACCGGAATCGCCCGCACGAGCCTCGCGTCTCATCCGCGCATCAGCGGCATCTCCGCGCCACCTCAGCCGCGCCTCAGCCACGCTTGCGCTCGGCGATCCAGCCCTCGACACGCCGCTGCAGCAGCTCCAGCGGCATCGCACCGCCACCCAGAACCACGTCGTGGAAGGCGCGGATGTCGAAACGCTCACCCAGCTCGGACTCCGCCTGGGCGCGCAGTTCCTGGATCTTGAGCATGCCGATCTTGTAGGACGTGGCCTGGCCCGGCATCACCAGGTAACGCTGCACTTCCGACCGCACCGCCGCCAGCGGCACCGCGGTGTTGGCGGTGAAGTACGCGATCGCCTGCTCCTGGCTCCAGTTCATCGTGTGCAGGCCGGTATCGACCACCAGCCGCACGGCGCGCCACATCTCGCTGGTCAGCCGACCGAAGTCCGAGTACGGATCCTGATAGGTGCCCGGCATCTGCTTGGCCAGCCACTCGGCGTACAGCGCCCAACCCTCCACGTACGCCGTGAAGCCGGCCTGGCGGCGGAACGTGGGAATCCCCTCCAGCTCCTGCGCGATCGAAATCTGCATGTGATGGCCGGGTAGCGCCTCGTGATAGGCGATCACCTCCAGCTCGGTCTTCGGCATCGCGCCCATGTCGGACAGATGCGCGTAATAGATGCCGGGGCGCGCGCCATCCGGCGTGCCAGGGAAATAGTGCTGCGCCGCCCCGTCCTGCTCGCGGAACGGTTCGACGCGCTTGACCACCACATCGGCCTTGGGCAGCAGGCCGAACCAGTTCGGCAGCTCCTTCTTGATGTTGTCGATCGCCGCGGTGGCGGCATCGAGATAGCCCTGCCGGCCCGCGTCGGTATTCGGGAAGCGGAAGCGCGGATCGCTGCCGAGGAACTTGAAGAACGCCGGCAGGTCGCCCTTGAAGCCGGTGCGGTCCTTGAGCGCGATCATCTCGGCGCGCAGCCGCGTCACCTCGCGCAAGCCGATCTCGTGAATCTCGGCGGCGGTCAATGCCGTGGTCGTCTGCTGCGCGAGCTGATGCTGGTAATAGGCCGCGCCGTTGGGCTGCGCACCGACGCCCTGCGCCTGGGCCGTCGTGTTCGGCAGATCGGCCCGCACCCAGGCGATCAGCGTCTTGTAGGCCGGCAGAAACCGGGTCAGCAGCGCCGTGCGCGACTCGGCCTTGAGCGCGGCGGCGCGTTCCGGCGTCAGCGTGCCCTTCTCCACCAGCGCGTCGATCTTGCGCTGCATGTCCGCCCACAACGCGGAATCCGCGCCCTTGTCGAACGGCGCGCCGGCGATCACCTTCTGCGCCTGCTCGACCACGCCTTCGTACGCGAACCGCGGCGGCCGCACGCCGTAGGCCACCGAAGCCTGGGCATGCGCCAGGAGCTGATCGATCACGCGCGGCACCTCGCCGACGCGAGCGATATAGGCCCGCATGTCGGACTCGTCGTCGACCGCATGAAAGCTGATCAGGAACGTCGGCAGGAACGACTGCAGGCCGTTCATCTGATCGAAGGCGTACTGGTTGCGCCGGAACGGCACGGCCGCCAGCGCCTGTTCGTACTGGTACTTCCAGAGGTCGTAGGAGCGCTTGGTTTCGTCCGACAGCAGCGCGTAGTCGAACGCCGACTGCATCTGCGCGACGCTGACGCGCTGCCACTCCAGTTGCCGGTCCGCCGCCGCGTCCGAGAGATCATCGAAGCGGTCGTACAGCTCCTTGCGTCCGAGGAACGTCAGCTGCATCGGACTGAAGCGCAGCGCCTCCTCGTAACGCGCCTCGAACCAGGCGTTGAGGCGCTCCGATTCAGCGGCGACGCGCTCGGCCGTCGGTGTGGCGGTCGGCGCGGAAGTTGGCGCGGCCGATGGCGGCGCAACGGCGCAACCGCTGAGCAGCAGCAGGACCAGGCAAGCGGAAGCGACGCGCATGAACTCTCTCCGGAGCAGAACGCGCCGAGCCTACCGCATCGCGCCGCGTGGCGACGCGGGCTGGGTGAAATCACGGGTGCGCGAGTCGATCCGGAATCCGGCACAACGGTCCAGCGTTCGCGGGAACAAGGAATCGCCTAGCGGATCGGCTCAGGGCACGCCGCAAACGCGCCGGCATCCACCAGCGCGCGGTAGCGATCCGGGAAGTTGGTGAAGATGCCATCCACGCACAGCGTGCCGATGCGCTCGAGGTCTTCGGTCGAGTTGACCGTATAGGGATGCACTGCCAGGCCCAGCGCATGCGCCTGATCCACCAGCGCCTGCGTGGTCTCGCCGACCGGCGGACCGATACCGAACGAGTAGGCGGCGGCCACCGGCAAGGTGATGCCGCTGCCGGCGAACATCAGCTGGATCAGCGGTATTTCCGGATCGAGCAGGCGCATGCGCAGCAACGAATCCGGCGTGAACGACTGCACCAGCACCTGCCGTTCGCTGACCGCACCATCGCGCAGGCCGTACTCGTTGATCAGCCGCAGCAGCTCGGCCTCCATCGGTCGCAGCGTGCCGATGGTCTTGGTCTCGATGTAGTACCTGATGTCGCTGCCATAGCGCTGGAACACCTCCTCCAGCTTCGGAATCTGCAGGCCGACGTACTCCGGCCGCGCACGATCCGGGTAGGCCTCGTTGAACCAGCTGCCCATGTCGCAGGTCTTCAGCTGCGCCAGCGTCTTGGTGCCGACGCGACCGCTGCAGTTCTCCGCCGGGCCGCGCGCGGTGCGATCCAGCGTCGCATCGTGCAGGCAGACCAACACACCATCGCCAGTCATCGCGATGTCCTGCTCCAAGTAGTCGGCACCCATCGTCAGCGCCAGATCGTAGGCGGCGATCGTATGCTCCGGCGCATGGCCGGACGCACCGCGATGCGCGATCACGCGCTGGCCGTCGACGCGCGCCGGTGGCGGCGGTGGTTCCGGCGTCGTGCCCGGTTCGGACAGCGGCGCCGAACCACTGCAGGCGCTGAGCATCGCGGCCAGCACCACGGCAAGAACCACAACAACCGGCATCCGTGCAGCGCGCGTCATGTCAGCTCGAACTCTCAGTTACGGGGGGCAATCCAGACCGGCGCCAGGTACGCCGCCGACACACCGTCCGGGTCATGCGCGCGCACCACGTACCAGCGTTCGGTCTCGCCGACCGGCAGCGTGGTCTGCAGGCGGCCGCCGCTGGCGTGCGCGATCTCCTCGCCGCCGCTGCTGTACAGGCGCAGCTCGCCAACAAAGGCGCTGCCGTCGGCCTCGCGCAGCTGCACCGTCAGCGGCACGCTGCTGCCGCGATCGCAGCGCAGGCTCGCGCCCATCGGATGGCCGGCAGCGTCGAGGGTGGCACGCAGGTGGCGCCCCGGCGACAGCGCGTAAGTACGGCGCGCCAGCCAGGCTTCACGGAACGCGTCCTCGGTCAGCGCCGTGGCCTGGGTCACCGTCTTCGGCCGCTCCTCGGAGCCGTACTTCAGCTCGTGCTCGTCTTCCGAGCCGATCGGCGCCAGGCGCCAGCCCTTGTCGAGCGCGCGCACGTAGTCGGGGAAATAGCGATCATCACCGTTGCGATCGTTGTAGACCTCCATGCCGAACATGCGCTCGACTGCGGACGGGATCAGCTTGAAGTCGTTCCAGTTGCAGCCCGGATCGCCGTCAGCGAAGCACTTGTCGCTGGGATGGTTGAAGTGCGCGAGGCCATCGCCACCGCCGCCGAACGGCAGCGGCGCGGTGACGCTGCCACCCAGGCCGATCGCATTCGGATCGCGGCCGAACCACGACCAGAACGTCTCCATCGTCACGATATAGCCGAGATCGGTCTTGGCATTGCTGAAATTCTTCGAGAAGTAGACGTTGATGTGGCCGAAGCGGTCCGAGGTCCACTCGAAGCCGCGGATCGCCAAGAAGCTCTCGTCGCTGGCCTCGGCCGCCTGCGAGGCGGTGCTCTGCCACTTCACCAGCTCATCCGCGGTCGGCGTCAGGCAGGTCAGCAGGCCGTCCGGTGTCGTGAAGCAATCGTTGCCGAGCGAGATGAAGACGGCGGTGTCCAGCGTGTCCGAGTGCTCGCTGGAGCCGACGAACGAATAACCGGCTTCCTTGATCGTGGCGAAGTAATCGCGCGGAATGCTGTGAATGTCGCCGTCCGAGTAGGCGCTGTGCTCATGCATCGTGCCTTCGTAGTCGCGCAGGCTGGTGAGCGCCGGACCCGAGTACGCGTCGCACTGCGCCGCAGTCGCCGGTGGCGGACTGCCGCCACCGCTATCGGCGGGGCTGCTGGAATTGCCGCAGGCCGCTAGTGCCAACGCGGAGACGAGACCGATCAGATGACGCATAACTCCCCCTTCGTACGATGAACGCCCCGGCGTCGCTCCCGGGGGGAGAAGCGCGGCGCGGGGCTCAACCATGCCACAGCGCCTGGTGCAGGTGCTGTGCGTTGCGAAGTTTGGTGTGTGCCTCGACATAACGCCAGTGCGCACCCGCGTCGGCGAGGATCGCCTGGAAGTCGCGGATCGGCTTTACCGCCTCATGCCGCGCGATGCCGGGGCGCGGCGTCAGTTCAAATTCGTCGATCACGCTCAGGTCCGACGTCGGCGGACCATCCTCGCCGTCGTCCACCGCATAGGTGGTGGCGACGATGCGCCCTGGCTCCACCGCGTACTCGACAAAGCTGTAGCGGCGCTGCTGGACCTGACTCCAGGCGCTGAAGCCATCGAAGGTCCGCATGCCCTGACCGCCGCCGCCGGCACAGACCTGCACGTAGCCGAACGGCAACGGCAAGCCCAGCCCCATGGGCTGGCTGCGCTGATAGCTGTGATCGTGACCGACCAGCAGCAGGTCGACGCCGTAGCGCAGCATGATGTTCTCCTCGAGCAACACCAGCGTCGGATTGGCCGGGCTGCGGCCCTCCTCGTCGGTCCAGATCGTGAAGTGTTGCAGGAAGACGATGAAATCGATCTCGCCGGCGGCGCGACGCAGCGCCGCGGTCGCCAGATCGGTCTCGATCTTCACCAGCTCGGCCGGCAGCGTGCCGTCGGTGATCAACGCACCGCCGGTGGACACCATTAAATGCACGCGGCCGACATCGAAGCTGTAGAACGTCTCGCTGCGCCCCGGATGGCTGAAGCGCGTGCGGAACGCCGCGCCGGTGCCATCCTTGTCCTCGTGATTGCCGGGACAGCACATCATCGGCACCTGCGCCGCCAGATGCTCCATCTGGTTGAACCAGTCGTCCCACACCGGCTGATTGCCGTCGGCATAGGACAGGTCGCCGGCGATGACGAAGAAATCGCTCCCACGCCGCAGGATGCCCTCGCGCACCGCGCGCGCATACACGGTGCGCCCGTGATCGCCGAAGTGCGCGAAGCGGAAGCGATCCACCGGCGTCGGCTTGACGATGAAATCCGGTGACGTGGCCGCGCCGTTGCGGACGCGGTAGCGCAGCGGTCGCGCCGGATCGAAGCCTTTCATCGTCGCGCGGTGCGTGGTCACCGGCACATCGAACGCCGCTTCGGTGGTCGCGGTCGCGATCTGCATCGGGCCACCGTCATGGCCGAACTCCACGACGCCCGGTGCGTCGTCCACCGCGTCGGTAAACCAGGTGACCGTGCGCGTCTTCCGTGGATCGCCGGTCCAGCTCAGGTGCACGCCACGCGGGCCGTTGCGCGGCGCCGGTGGCGGCGCGATCCCATCCGGCGCGGTGCTGCCGCCGCAGGCCTGCAGCAGCGACGGCAGCAACAGCGTGGAACCGGCTTGCAGCAGACGGCGGCGGGTGTTCATGGCGGTGGCGGAAGATCGGGCGGAATCGGGCCGGATTCGGCCGGGAGTCGGTCGGGAATCAGGCGGACAGCCGCGTAACCTATCGGCCGCTTGTGACCGCCTCGTGAAAATCCAGATTGCCGCCATTGCAGGACGCCCGGCCCTGCGCTCTACTTCCGCGCCAGCATCGCCACGCCACAGGAGCGCAGCATGAGCCTCATCCGCCGCATCACGCATTTCGACGGCACCCGCAACGCCGCACGTCCGCTGGATCGTGTCGAGAACGTGCGCGCCGCGAGCCAGGACCTGCGCAGGGAAATGCTCGCCGGCCAACCCGTGCCCTACTACCGCTCGATGGAACTGGTGCGCGTGCCCTACCCGGCCAAGTTCGGCTACCTCAACGGCTTCGGCCTGCTGCCGCCGTTCATGCATCTGTGCAACCGCCTGTTCGTCGTGCAGTTCAACACGAGCGAAGGCCTGAAGACGCTGCTGGTCGGGCCGTCCGACTGGGAGCATCAGCTCGACACGCCGTTCTTCAAGCGCCTCAGCGACGGCATGGGCCCGTTCGCCAAGCTCGGCGAGGCGCTGGTGTTCCGCAAGATGGGTACGGTGCTGGAACGCCTCGCGCAGATCGGCCTTGCGCCGGAAGACATCGACTACCTGACCTACGACCACCTGCACACGCAGAACGTCACGCGCTGGCTGGGCGCGGGCGGCACCGCCGCGATCTTCCCGAACGCTAAGCTGCTGGTGATGCGCGAGGAATGGGATTCCGCACAGTCGCTGATTCCCTGGCAGAACCAGTGGTACTGCCCGAACGGCACCGCCGGCGTGCCGATGGACCGCGTGGTGCTGCTCGACCACGACGTCATGCTCGGCGAAGGTGTGGCGCTGATCCGCACCAAGGGCCACACCGAGGGCAATCACTCCATCGTCGTGCACACGCCGGAGGGCCTGAAGGTCACCAGCGAGAACGGCGTCAGCCTCGACGCTTACGTGCCGCTGCTGTCCAAGGTGCCGGGTGTCGCCGACTACGCGCGCGCCACCGGTGCCGAAGTCGTGCTCAACGGCAACACGCAGGAATACGCGATCGACCAGTACATCTCGATGGTGCAGGAGAAGGCCATCGCCGGGCCGAACCCGCGCGACGAACGCCTGCCCAATCTCGCGCCGTCGTCGGAATCGGCCGGCTACTGGCTATTCCCGCGCACCGCGCCGACGTTCACGGTCGGCGACCTGCACTTCGGCACGTTGCAGAAAAAGTCCGCCCCCTCGCTCAAGGCCGCGGCATGAGCGCCATCGTCCAGGACCAGGTCCATCTCGTCACCGGTGCCGCCTCCGGCATCGGCGCGCATCTGGCGCGCGAGCTGCTGGCGCGCGGCGCGCGCGTCTGCGCGGTCGACATCAACGTCGAGGCGATGGAAGCGCTGCGCGCGCTGGCACCCGCCGAACGCCTGATGATCGAACGCCTGGACGTGCGCGATCCCGCGCAGTGGCAGGCCCTGATCGCCAAGCTGCGCATCCACTGGGGCCGGCTCGACGTGCTGATGAACGTCGCCGGCGTCCTGCGCCTGGCCTACATCGACGCTTTCACCGCCGACGACGTCCACCTGCAACTCGACATCAACACCAAGGGTGTGATGTTCGGCACGCAGGCGGCGGCCCGCGCGATGCTGGAACAGGGCCGCGGCCACATCATCAACGTCGCCTCGCTGGCCGGCATCGCGCCGGTGCCGGGGCTGGCGCTGTACTCGGCATCCAAGTTCGCGGTGCGCGGCTTCACGCTGGCCGCCGCCTTCGAGTTGCGCGAGAAAAACATCAAGGTCACCGCCGTCTGCCCGGACGCGGTGCAGACACCGATGCTCGACATCCAGGTCGACCGCGAAGAAGCGGCACTCACGTTCTCCGGCAGCCGCTCGCCGCTGACGGTGGAAGACATCGGCCGCGCCATCTTCGACCGCGCGCTGACCAAAGCGCCGCTGGAGATCATGCTGCCGACCACGCGCGGCGTCATGGCCAAGTTCGGCAGCGCCTTCCCGAGTTCCAGCCTGGGCCTGTTCGGCTTCCTGCGCCGCATCGGCCGCAAGCGCCAGCTCGAACGCCAGCAGCGCGCGAGCTGAAGCGCGGCGATGCGCACCGTAGTCCGGCTGCTCGGCGCACTGGCACTGGCCTTGCTCGGCGCCTGTGGTTCGAGTGCGCCGGATGGCGGCGACAACGCCGAACCGCTGCCGCATACCGACGCGCCGCCCGCGCCGCTACGCCTGGCCGCGGACCGCGCCGGCCTGCGCTGGGGCGCCGCCGTCAGCGCCCAGCCGCTGCGCGAGGACGCCGACTACCGCGCACTCGCCGCCGGCCAGTTCAACACGCTGACGACCGAGAACGCGCTGAAGTTCTCCGTCGTGCAGCCCGCACCCGGCGTCTATGACTTTCGCGATGCCGACCTGATCGCCGCCTTCGCGCGCGCCCACGGCCAGAAGCTGCGCGGCCACGTGCTGGTCTGGCACAACCAGCTGCCGGACTGGCTGGCCAGCGGCACGTTCACGCGCGACGAGCTGATCGCGCTGATGCGCGACTACATCCACACCGTGCTCGGTCACTTCCGCCGCCACCACGCCGACGTGGTGCTGGAATGGGACGTGGTCAACGAGGCCTTCGAAGCC
Organism: Solimonas sp.; assembly: GCA_036405815.1. Taxonomy (GTDB): domain Bacteria; phylum Pseudomonadota; class Gammaproteobacteria; order Nevskiales; family Nevskiaceae; genus Solimonas. Next base: position 126,496 of record DASWWX010000063.1, read on the forward strand.
GACGGCAGCCGGCGCCCGTCGATCTGGCAGCGCGTGATCGGCGACGACTACGTCGAACTCGCGTTCCGCTTCGCGCACGAGGCCTGGCCCGGGCTGCCGCTGTACTACAACGACTTCGAGGAAAACACTTTCGTGATCCTCGAAAGCAAGATCGCACTCGATGGCTCGCCGCAGCTCACGCGGCCGAGCGGCATCGGCGCCACGCCGCTGCTCAGCGATTGCGGGCTGATTCCGAAGTGCGCGGCGATCCGCGACCTGGCGACCACACTGGTCGCCGCCGGCGTGCCGATCCACGGCATCGGCTGGCAGGCGCACATCGCCTCGGTGGCGGCGCCGGACTACCAGAAGCTCAGTGAGTGGATCGAGCCACTCGGCCTGCGCTGGGCGCTGACCGAGCTGGACGCGCCCTGCCCACTGGGGCCGCTCGACGATGCCACCTGCCATGCGCTGCAGGCGCAGACCTTCGCCAGTGCCGCGCGCGACTGCATCGAGTCGCCCGCCTGCGACACGGTGATCCAGTGGGGCGTTCACGACGGCTACACCTGGTGGCCGGGCCTGTCCTTCGGCCTGTTCGGTGAGGCCCTGGCCTTCGACGCCGACGGCCAGCCGAAACCCGCCGCCGCTGCGCTGCTGCCGCTGTTCGAAGCCGCCGCGCGCTGACCGTCGCGCCGCCCCGAATCCCCCTCGTTTCGCAGTCGACTCCGCCCGAGTTTCACACCGAAACCTCGGGTTCCGGCATGAGATCGGCTTGCGGCTACAAATGAGAATTACTATTATTTGAGAACGACGTTCCGATCGTTCCCCCGCCCCTCGCGCCCGGGCGACGGATGCGTCGGGGGAAAAATAATGAATCGCACCAAGCAAACCCGCGCCTCGACCGCGGGTCACGCCGCATGGCCGGCATCGGCAGCCTGTTGATGCTCGCCGTCACTGCAAGCTGGATTGCCGCCCGGCAATCCCGCCAGCGCCACGGCGATGGTCTCGAATGGGCGTTGTTCAGCGTGTTGCCAGCAGCAACGGCGCTGCTGCTGTTTCTCGAATCCGGCGACACCGCGACCGCACTGAGCCTGTGGCTCGGCCATCTCGCGCTGGCGACGCTGGCGCTGGTGGCCTGGTCGCTGCAGACCGCCGCGCCGCAACGGCGACCGGGCTGGACGATGGTCTCCGTCGCCGTACTCGCCGCCGGTTTGCTGTGGACGCCGGCCTGGGCGCAGAACGACGACGTCAAAACCGAACAGGCGGCGAGCGCTGAAGCGCCTGCGTACGACGCACCGGCCGACGATATCGCCAACGACGCCAGTGACCCTGCGGCGGGCGATACAGCAGGCGATACGCCTGACGATACGAACCTCGACTCGATCACGGTCGCCGACGAGAACCTGCCCGCCGACGAGTTGCCCGCGCGCGACAGCGCGCCGGTACAGCTCGACACCCTGATCGTCACCGGCGAAAAACTCGGCCGCAGCCTCAACGAAACCGCGACCAGCGTCGGCATCGTCACGCGCGCGGACCTGCAAGCCTCCAGCGACGCGGTGATGAAAGACGTCGTCACGCAGTTCGCCAACGTGGTCTCGGCCGCCGGCGACCGCGAGATCGCGATCCGCGGCGTGCCGCAATCCGGTGTCGGCGGCGAAGGCGAAACGATCAGCGTCTATCTCGACGGCGTCGCCCTGCCCGCGCGCGCCGCCAGCTTCGCCGGTCCGCTGTCGGCCTGGGATCTGGAGCAAGTGGAAGTGCTGCGCGGCGCGCAGTCCACCAACCTCGGCCGCAGCAGTCTCGCCGGCGCGGTGATGCTGCGCTCGCGCGCACCCACGGCCGACTGGGACCTGCGCCTGCGTGCCGGCGCGATGAGCCGCGACGGTCACGACTACGCCTTCGCCGGCGGCGGCCCGCTGACCGAGACACTACGCTTCCGCATCGCCGGGCAGGACCGCTACGACAACGGCGACATCAGGAACCTGACGCGCAACGAGGACGACGCCGGCCGCGAAATCACGCGCAACCTGCGCGCCAAGCTGGCGTGGCTGCCGGAGGCACTGCCCGGCTATCGCGTGCAGTACGGCTACACCCGCGCCAACAACGAGTTCGGCGATCCGCTGCGCGACGCCTCGCAGGGCCCGCGCACCGAAACCTCCAACGTGCGTGGCAACGAGGACGACATCTCCACGCTGCACAGCCTCGAACAGAGCGCCGATCTCGGCGACGGCTGGCGCCTGGACGCGATCAGCGGCTGGTCGACGATCGACAACCTCTACACGATCGACTACGACCGCTCCGCTGCCGACAACGGCTATTCCGACAACACCGTCGACGAGCGCGTGTTCAGCCAGGAACTGCGCGTGCACTACAGTGGCGCACGCCTGCGCGCCGTCGCCGGCCTCTACTACGCCGACACCGACAAACAGACCGGCACCACCGGCTACGACGTCGCCGCCGCCGGCGGCCTCGCGCTGCTGAACGGCACCATCGTCTCCGACAGCACGCTGCGCACGCAGGCGCTGTTCGCGGAAGCGGACTGGGATTTCGCCGAACGCTGGCGCCTGACCGTGGGCGCGCGTCTCAACGAGGAGCGCTCGCAGCGCACTGACGTCAGCGATCTGGATCTGACGCTGGCGGTGCCTGCCGACTACCTGCTCTCCTTCGTGCCGGTGCCGCTGCCGCCAGCACTGGTCGAGCAACTCACCGCGCTGCCGATCGGTGTGCCGCTTCCGGACGCCGCCAGCGACCTGCTGGCACAAGCGCTGCCGAATTTCGTGCCACCGGACTACGAGGCCCGCGACCGCCGCCGCTTCAAGGATCTACTGCCCAAGCTCGGCCTGACCTGGTTCGCCGGCGAAGAAACCACGTTCGCACTCAGCTACCAGGAAGGCTATCGCTCGGGCGGCACCAGCGTGTCGTTCTTCGGCGGCAACGTCAGCCCCTTCGATCCGGAATACACGAAGACCGTGGAACTGGCGCTGCGCTCGCGCTGGCTGGACCAGCGGCTGACGTTCAACGCCAACCTGTTCTACACGCGCTGGCGCGATCAGCAGGTCACGGTCGGTGAAAGCTCCGGCTTCCAGACCAACACCGAGAACGCCGGCCGCTCGCATTACTACGGCCTCGAAGCCGAAACGCTGTGGAAACTGACCGGCCCGCTGGAACTGTTCGCCACGCTCGGCCTGCTGCGCAGCGAGTTCGACGAATTCGCCAATGGCGACGAGGATTACGCCGGCAACGAATTCCCCTACGCGCCGCGTTACACCGGCGGCCTCGGTCTGACGTTGCGCGAATGGCACCGCCTCAGCGGCCAGCTCGCGTTCACGCAGATCGGCCCGGTCTACGGCGACGCCGACAACGATCCGCTGTCGCGCGCCGACGCGCGCCAGCTACTCAACGCCAAGATCAGCTATCGCCTCGGTGGCGGCTTCACGCTATCGCTGTACGGCCGCAACCTGCTCGACGACATCAACCGCCAGGGCAACCTCGTGCAGCCGGGCACCGAACCGACGACGCTGCCCGGCACCGACATCGTCATCAGCCCCGGCCGCGACGCGCGCATCGCCAGCCGTTACGGCGAAGCGCGCAGCGTCGGGGCCGTTCTCGAATGGCAGCTCTGATGCGCTGCCGGCGCGTTTCCACAACCCTGTCCACGATCCTGCTGGCGACCGCGCTACCCGCCGCCGCCCAGACCGACATCGCGCAGACAGACACCGCCCAGCCCGCTGCCTCACAGCCTGCCGCAGCGCAGCCCGACATCGCGCCAGCGCAGGCCCCGAC
>DASWWX010000064.1:0-2165 GCA_036405815.1 Solimonas sp.
GCTGGCCGACGGCCTCAAGCGCGCGCTCGACGTGATGCTGGCCGGCAAGGTCGCGGTGGTCTGCGGCTACGGCGACGTCGGCAAGGGCTCGGCTGCGTCGCTGCGCGCCTACGGCGCCCGCGTCATCGTCACCGAGATCGACCCGATCTGCGCGCTGCAGGCGGCCATGGAAGGCTATGAAGTCACGACCGTCGAGGACACCCTCGGCCGCGCCGACATCTACGTCACCACGACCGGCAACAAGGACATCATCACCCTCGAGCACATGAAGGCGATGAAGGACCAGGCGATCGTCTGCAACATCGGCCACTTCGACAACGAGATCCAGGTCGATGCGCTGTACGCCTCGGGCGCCACGCGCACCAACATCAAACCGCAGGTCGACAAGTTCACCTTCGGCAACGGCAACGCGATCTTCCTGCTCGCCGAAGGCCGCCTGGTGAACCTCGGCTGCGCCACCGGCCACCCGAGCTTCGTGATGTCCAACTCGTTCTCGAACCAGACGCTCGCGCAGATCGACCTGTGGGCGAACAAGGACACGTACGCGTCGAAGGTGTACATCCTGCCCAAGCAGCTCGACGAGGAAGTCGCGCGCCTGCACCTGGAGAAGATCGGCGTGAAGCTGACCTCGCTCACCCAGGAACAGGCCGACTACCTCGGCGTGTCGGTCGACGGCCCGTACAAGCCGGACCACTACCGCTACTGATCGACGCAGTGCACGGGGGCGGCGCGATGCCGCCCTCTCGATCCACGGCAGGCGCGGGGATGCGCCTGTCTTTCGGGGCCCCTCCATGCCGATCCCGGTTTCGTTCGAGTTCTACCCGCCCAAGACCGATGAGCAGCGCGCGCAGCTCGACCGCACCGCGGACAAGCTGAAGGCGCACGCGCCCGAGTACGTGTCCTGCACGTTCGGCGCCGGCGGCTCCACGCTCAGCTACACCTCGGAAACCGTGCGGCACCTCAACCAGCACCATGGGTTCGACGCCGCGCCGCACCTGTCCTGCGTCGGTGGCAGCCGCGAGGAGATCCGCGAACTGTTGCGCCTGTACCGGGCGCTGGGCTGCAAGCGCATCGTCGCGCTGCGCGGCGACCTGCCCTCGGGCATGGGCCACCCCGGCGACCTGCGCTATGCCTCGGAACTGATCGAGTTCATCCGCGCCGAGCATGGCGATACGTTCCATATCGAGGTGGGGGCCTACCCGGAAACGCATCCGCAGGCCGAAGATGCGTTGACCGATCTGCGCCACTTCAAGGCCAAGGTCGACGCCGGCGCGGACGGCGCGATCACGCAGTATTTCTACAACGCCGACGCCTACTTCCACTTCGTCGACGCGGTACGCAAGCTCGGCGTGGAGATTCCGATCATCCCGGGGATCATGCCGATTTCGAATTTCTCGCAGTTGCGCCGGTTCTCCGAAGCCTGCGGCGCGGAGATCCCGCGCTGGATCGGCAAGCGCATGCAGTCGCTGGGCGACGACGCCGATGCGATCCGCGACTTCGGTGCGGACGTGGTGGCGAACCTGTGCGAGCGTCTGGTGAGCGGCGGTGCGCCATCGCTGCACTTCTACACGCTCAACCTGGCCAAGCCAACCCAGACCGTGCTGTCGCGGCTCAACTGGCCGGCCTGAAACGTCCGAGCTTCCGCTCGTCCGGCAGGTGAACGAATCCCGATTCCGTGCGCGTGCGCCATGACCGGGAGGCGTCCGCCGGATTAGGCTGACGGCATGCGTTCCCTGCCCCTGTTCGCCCTCGCCTGCCTGCTCGCCTGGACCGCGGTGCGCCCCGCCCCTGCATACGCGCAGCAGCAAGGCGTGCAGCGCTGCACCACGATGTCCGGCGATACCGTCTATACCGACAAGCGCTGCGAGGATATCGGCGCCATGGACCGGCTGCCGTCGACCACCACGACGACCGCGACCGGCGCGCTGTACCGCGGCGGCTGTTCGCGCACGCTCAGCGATCTGGTGATGCAGGTGTCGTCAGCCATCCAGGCACAGGACGTGAACCGTCTCGCCGGGGTTTACCACTGGTCCGGCACATCGGACGCCGGCGCGCTGCGCGTCCTCGATCGGCTCGACGTGGTGGTGCAACGTCCCCTGGTCGACATCGGGCCCATCCGGCCCGCCCCCGCTCCGGTGCTGGATACCGACGGTACAGTGGTCGAT
>DASWWX010000065.1:0-151153 GCA_036405815.1 Solimonas sp.
CAAAACTGGCCCGAACGCGCTCGCAAGCCGGCACAAGCACGGTCAAAGCCGCCAGGCACCTTGAGCACACCGAGCAGCGGAAGATACTTTTTAGTTGTTTAAAAACAAAATATTAGGACGATCCCGATGCCGGCCGCCGTCGGCACCAATGAAGAAAGCTGCGACTTTGGCAAGCCTGATTACCAATCCCCGCGTCAGACTGGACAAATCATGGCCAAGGTCGCCCGCCACGGCGCGACCGGTGCGATTAGACTTCATGACAGTGGCGTTACAGCCGTGAGGGGGCGCCACATCCCGAAAGAAAAATAAACCGGAGGCTTCAACAGATGATGAAGAAAGCATTGTTCCTGGCACTGGCAACCGCCGTGGGGAGTGGTTCGGCGCTGGCGCAGGATTACCAGTGGGATGCATCGCTGGGCTACACCGACTTCGAGAACGATTCGGCCCTCAGCGCCGGCATCACCTATCACCTGGATCGCGTCAAGACGGCCGGCCATCCGCTCGCCGAAGCCGCTTTCCTGGAACGCTCCAGCAATCTGTCGCTCGGCTATGTCACGTTCGACGACGCGGATGCCGACGCGATCGGCGTCGCTGGCGAGTTCTACTTCGATCAGCTCTATCTGAGCGGCGGCTACACCGCGGCGGAGATCGGCGGCGTTGACGTCGACACCATCAGCGCACGTATCGGCTGGATGCTGGCCGACGGCTTCCGCCTGGCCGCCGGTATCGACCGCGTCGACGCTGACGTGCCGAATGTCGATGCCCGCAACGACATCGCGATCGAAGCCAAGTACGTCACCAAGATGGAAGGCGGCACGGCGTTGAATCTGCAGGCGTCGGTCACGCTGCTGGACGACCCCATCGACGACGAGCTGTTCGAAGTGCGCGGCGATTACTACTTCAACCCCGCCTTCAGCGTGGGCGCGGGCGTCTCCATCGCCGATGACGACACCAACTACGGCATCGGCGCGCGCTACTTCTTCACGCCGACCTTCAGCGGCGGCCTGCTGTATGAGACCGCCAATGACGGCGACGACGATGTCATCAGCGCCGCGCTGACGCTGCGCTTCTAAGGCCCGTTCCGGAGCGGGAAGCGCTCGCCGCTTCCGCGCTCTCGAGCCGTCCTGTTTTGCCAACGGCCCCCTCACGGGGGCCGTTTCATTGTGCGCGAAGAAATGGCCTCAGTGCGCCGACAGCCAGTCCACCGTCTGCGCCCACAGCGTGTCGCGCTGCGAGTCGCGGAAGTATCCGAAATGGCCGAGCCTCTTGCCGGCCATCGGCTCGACGTGGCGATGCTCGATGCGCGCCGCCGGATAGTGCGCCAGCAGGGCCGACACGGCCTCGCGTGAGGCATAGGCATCGTCGGCGAAACTGTAGGCCAGGACCGGCTGATGCAGCCGCGCGTAACGCGCGGTATCCAGACCGTGCCGCCCATCGAACAGGTAGTCGCGCGTCAGGCCCCAGTCGCGCCAGCGGCGCACGACGCTGCCCGGCAGATCGACGGACGCAAATCCGACCTTGCGTGCCGGGAACACGCGCCCGCGGCCCAGCAGCGGCACCAGCACGCGCCACATGAACTCGATCGGCAATCGATCGCGCAGCCGGTAGCGGCTCGGATGCGGCGCCGAGGCGGCGACCAGCACCAGCCCAGACAGACCTTCCGATGCCGGCGACAGGCCCGGCACCTGCCCGCCGATGCTGTGGCCAACCAGGTACAGCGGCCCCACGCCGAACTCGCGGCGCGCCGCGATCAGCGCGGCCTGCAGATCGCGCTCGCCCCAGTGCTCCAGGCGAACCTCAGCGAGGTCGATCTCGGCCCCGGAGCCGCCGATGCCGCGATAGTCGAACAGCAGTGCGTGATAACCGCGCGATGCCAGATACGCGGCGTAGCGCGTGTAGAACGCACGCGGCACACCCAGCGCTGGCGCAATGACGATCGCGCCGCGCGTCGGCGACGTCGTGCTGCGGATGACATCGGCCTTCAGGGTCGCGCCGTCTTCGCAGCGCAGGAGCAGTTCGGTCATCGCAGCAGTCAACGTTGGAAATAGCGGTAGACATCGTGCGCGAGCACGATCAGCAAGGCCAGCATCGCGACGACGTCGATCTTGAACACCCGCGCGAGGGCGGCATTGCCGCCGCCCTCCGCGGTCGCGATCCACAGGAAGCTGAGCACGCTGACCAGGCCCGCCATCAGCGCCAACCCGCGCCAGGGCGCGTAAAAGGCCCCGGCGATCAGCAGCCCGCCGACCAGCGCGAACAGCACGGCGCGATGGCGCAGCAGAATGCTCAGGCTCGGCTCGTCGGCACGCAGGCCGTACAGCGCCAGCAAACGCTCGCCGCCCAGCACGCCGGTGACCGGCAGCAGGTGGATCAGGCCGACGGCCACCAGGATCAGCACGCACAGCGTCTGCATGTCCTGACCTCAGGCCAGCGCGACGCCGCGACCACCGCGCTCGGCCAGCAAGCCCACCAGCAGATAGCTCAGAGGCCCGAAAGCACCCAGGAACACCGTCACCAGCAAGTAAGGCCAGACGCTGCGGCCGGTCTTCCGGGCGTCCTGAATCATCCAGCCCATCGCCAGCAGACAGACGATGACCAGATCGGCCAGCACCTGCCAGCCTGCGGGTGTCGCCAGCTGATACTCGAAGAGTCCCCAATAGCCGTGCTGCAGGAGCGCGTAGGCGCTGAGCAGGGCGAAGTCGAGGGTGATAAAGCCGAGAACGACAAGCAGGACCGTGCGATTCATGACGAGGACTCCAGTGTGAGTGAGGACTGCGGCGCCACGATGCGCGCCCAGAGGTCGTCGTCTCAATTACGCGCCAGGTAATCGCGCACCTGGCACCGCGTGACAGAATCGTCGACATGCATACGCAGACCGCTCCCGCCTCCGACGAACCCGCCTTCGGCGCCCTGCTGCGCGACGTGCGCCGCGCGCGCCGGTTGTCGCAACTTGATCTCGCACTGCAAGCCGAGGTCTCGCAGCGGCACCTGAGCTTCCTGGAATCCGGGCGGGCGCGGCCGAGCCGCGAAATGGTCGTGCAACTCGCCGGCGCCCTCGACCTGCCGCTGCGCGAACGCAACCGGCTGCTGCATGCCGCCGGCTACGCCGGCATCTACCCGCAGCGCAGGCTGGAAACCGCCGACATGCAACCGGTGCGTACTGCGCTCGACCTGATGCTGCGACATCACGAACCGTATCCGGCCGTGGTCGTCGACCGTGCCTGGAACCTGTTCATGGCCAACGACGCGATGGCGCGGCTGACGGCGCTGGGCGGTGACGCCGACGCCATGTGGCAGCGCGTCTGCGGTGACGGTCCGCGCAACCTGTTCAAGCTGACCTTCCATGCCGAAGGGCTGCGGCCGCTGATCGCCAATCTCGACGAAGTGGCCCCGCCATTTCTTGCCCGCACGGCGCGCGAGGCTCTGGAACATCCGGAAGTGCAGGACGTGCTCGACGAGGTGCTGCGCTACCCCGGCCTGCCGTCGAAGCTCCGCCACATTGATCTGGAAGCCAGCCGTCTGCCGGTGCTGCCGACGCACTTCCGCCTCAACGGCATGGACCTGCGCCTGTTCACGACGCTGACGACCTTCGGCACGCCTCAGGACGTGACCGCAGACGAGCTGCGTGTGGAGAGCTTTTTCCCCGCGGACGACGCGAGCGCGGCCATCCTGAAAGCGCTGGCCGTCGCGAAGTAGTCGGCCGCTGCGACGACAGCGTCACGCCTCGTCGCCCAAGCCGAGTTCCTTGCGCTGGCGGATCAACCCCGCACCGCTTGCGATGCGATAGCGATCGATCGATCGAATGCGCTGATGCGTCCCGGCGCTCCGATCAGGCGAGGCGCTCACTCATCGTCGCCCATCCCCAATTCCTTGATCTTGCGCGTCAGCGTATTGCGGCCCCAGCCCAGACGCTTGGCGGCTTCCTGGCGCTGCCCGCGGGTCGCCACCAGCGCGACCTCGATCATCGTGCGCTCGAATAGCGGGACCGCCACCCCCAGCAGATCACTGCGCCCGGTCTTGAGCTCCCGTGCCGCCCAGTCGCGCAGCCGTTCATCCCAGGACGCCTCCGCGGCATCGGCCGTCCCAGCCCCCAGGGCGCCGGTCGGTGCCGGCCCCGCAACCGGTGGGGGCGCGACCACCCCTGCCGTCGCCAGCGGGGCCTGCATCGGCATCGGGGCCGGGGCCGGGGCCGGGGCCGAGGGCACGGTGGCGGACGACGTGCCGATCTCCTGCATCTCGGGCGGCAGGTCCTGCAGATGCACGTCCTGGCCCGGCGCCATGACGGTCAGCCAGCGACAGATGTTCTCGAGTTGCCGCACGTTGCCGGGCCAAGGGAAGGCCCTGAAACGCGTCAGTACTTCCGGCAGCAGCCGCTTGGGCTCGGCCTTCAACTCCTCGGCCGCCCGCAGCAGGAAATGCCGCGCCATCTGCGGCACATCCTCGGGGCGCTCGCGCAGCGGCGGAATGCGCACGCGGATCACGTTGAGGCGGTGGTACAGATCTTCGCGGAACCGGTTGTCGCGCACCAGTTGATCCAGATCCTGGTGCGTGGCGGCAATCACGCGCACGTCGACCTTGATCGGCGCGACACCGCCGACCCGATAGAACTCGCCGTTCTGCAGCACGCGCAACAAGCGCGTCTGCAAGTCCGCGGGCATGTCGCCGATCTCGTCGAGGAACAGGGTGCCGCCGTCGGCCTGCTCGAAGCGGCCTTTGCGTTGCGTGGCCGCGCCGGTGAAAGAACCCCGCTCGTGCCCGAAGAACTCACTTTCCAGCAGGTCCTTGGGAATCGCGGCGGTGTTGATGGCGATGAACGGCTTCTGCGCGCGCGGACTGTTGACGTGCAGCGCGCGCGCGACCAGTTCCTTGCCCGTGCCAGACTCACCGGTGATCAGCACGGTGATGTTGGATTGCGACAGGCGACCGATCGCGCGGAACACGTCCTGCATCGCCGGCGCCTCGCCGATCATGGTCGCGCCTTCCGAAGCCGGCGCATCCTCGGCAGCCGCGTCGTGCTTCTTGGCGGCGCGACGCACCAGCTCGGCGACGCCGTCGACGTCGAAGGGTTTCGGCAGGTATTCGAACGCCCCGCCGCGATAGGCGGCGACCGCGGCATCGAGATCGGAGTGCGCGGTCATGATGATGACCGGCAGCTGCGGCTTGGCGGCACGCACGCGACCCATCAGCGTGAGGCCATCGACGCCGGGCATGCGGATGTCCGAGATCAGGACGTCCGGCGTGCCTTCGGCGATCGCATCCAACAATTCGGCAGCGCCGGGAAAGCTGGTGACCGCCATGCCCTCGCGGGCCAGCGATTTTTCCAGCACCCAGCGGATCGATTCGTCGTCGTCGACGACCCAGACCTTGAGCGCGCTCATGCTCATGCGGCTTCCAGGGGAAGGTAAATGGAAAACACGGTGCTGCCCGGACGGCTGCGACATTCGATCAGACCACCATGGCTGTGCACCAAGTACTGAGCAATCGGCAGGCCAAGTCCGGTGCCTTCGGCGCGCGTCGTCACCATCGGATAGAAGATCTTGTCGAGCATCGCGGCGGCGATGCCCGGGCCGTTGTCCTCGATGTCGAGCTGAACCACCAGCTTGTGCCGCTGACCGGCGATCGTGTGCTGACGTCGCGTGCGCGAGCGCAGCACGATCTGACCCTTGCTACCGAGCGCCTGCAGGGCATTGCGCACGATGTTCAGCACCGACTGGATCATCTGCTCGCGATCGACGGCGATCTCGGGAATGCTGGGATCGTAATCGCGCAGGATCGACACGTCCGACGGCGCCTCGGCCTGCACCAGCTTGCGCACGTGCTCCAGGACCTCGTGGATGTTGAGCAGCGTTTTCTGCGGCAGCCGGTTGGGTCCGAGCATGCGGTTGACCAGGTTCTGCAGCCGGTCCGCTTCCTTGATGATGACGCGCGTGTACTCGTGGTACTGCGGATCGGGCAGATCGCGCTGCAGCAGCTGCGCAGCGCCACGAATGCCACCGAGCGGATTCTTGATCTCGTGGGCGAGGCCCCGGATCAGTTCGCGCGAGGCATCGAATTGCGCGGCCATCGCCTCATCGCGCGAGATGCGCAGATGACGATCCAGCGGCAGCACCTCCATCAGCAGGCCGGGACGCCGGCCGCCGATCACGAACGGCGTCACCGTCCAGTCCACCGTCACCGCAGGATCGCCATTGCGGCGCAACTCGATCTCGCGCTCGATGAACCCGGACGCCGTTTCCAGCGACTCCCGCAGACGCGCCTCATGGATCGCGAAATGACCGATCCCCTCGTGCAGCGCCACGCCGAGCGCCAGCCGGCGGGACACGCCGAACAGGCTCTCGCAGGCGAGGTTCAGGGATTGGATGCGCAGGCCCTCGTCGACGACGATCACGGCCATGTTGAGGCCGTCCAGAACCTCGTCCGGAGACACCCGGCTGCGTGCACCCAGTTTCATGGTCCGGCAGACGCAATTAGCAGGCCATGCGCCTGCCGCCGTAGGCTAGCCTTTGCGGCCTCGGATTGCACCAATTAAGTGCCAAAGCACCTTTATGGTGCTCGGCGCGCCGATTCGGGGAGCGGGCGCAGTAGAAAGCGCGAGGTCTCGGAGCGGGCGATCTCCCGCCCCTGCGGATCGAGCAGCACCACGACCAACTCGTGGGCGCCGGCCGCGAGCGCCGGCAACGGCACACTCAGATCCTCGATCGGCTGCGTCGTCACCGCGCGCCCGTTGACCTGATAGACCAGCCGGAACCCTTTGACCAGCCCCGGCATCACGCTGGCTGCGGCGATCAGATCCTGATCGACGGTGCCGACCTGCCCGGGCGTCGGCGATTCCACGCGCACGGTGAAGCGCGCGGCGTGACGCAGCGCTTCCGGCGTGTAGAAGATCGCCGGCTTCTGCTTCGCGTTACCCGGAATCGTGCCGGAGATCGGCCCGATGTCGATCGGCTTGGCGTGCTTGTTCGGCGGCTTGTCGGTGAAGTGCACGCTGCCGTCCGGCCGCACCTCGCGAAAGATCGGGTCCGCCGCCCCGGCCGAGCCGAGCAGACAGGCCAGCAGGATCGCAAGTGGCGCGCGCATGCCGGCAAGCATAGCCGCTGCGCCTAGCCACGCGTGCGCACGCGCCCAAAAAAGAAACCCCGCCGTGGCGGGGTTTCTCTGTACTCGGGCCGAGTCTTGCAGCCTCGCATCGCGTGAGCGATGCGAAAACTAAAGCCCCGTTGCTATTCGCTCGTTAGAGCGAATAGTACATGTCGAACTCGATCGGATGCGTGGTCATGCGGAAACGCGTGACCTCCTGCATCTTGAGTTCGATGTACGCATCGATCAGGTCGTCGGTGAAGACGCCGCCGCGGGTCAGGAACTCGCGGTTCTTGTCGAGGCTTTCCAGCGCCATGTCCAGGCTGTGGCAGACGCGCGGGATCTTCTTGTCCTCTTCCGGCGGCAGGTGGTAGAGGTCCTTGTCCGACGGCTCGCCCGGGTGAATCTTGTTCTGGATGCCGTCCAGACCCGCCATCATCATCGCCGCGAAGGCGAAATACGGGTTGGCCGTGGAGTCCGGGAAGCGGACTTCGATGCGGCGGCCCTTCGGGTTGGCGATGTACGGGATGCGGATCGAGGCCGAGCGGTTGCGGGCCGAGTAGGCGAGCATGACCGGCGCTTCGAAGCCCGGCACCAGACGCTTGTAGCTGTTGGTGCCCGGGTTGGTGAAGGCGTTGATCGTCTTGGCGTGCTTCAGGATGCCGCCGATGTAATACAGCGCCAGTTCCGACAGGCCGCCGTACTTGTCACCGGAGAACAGGTTCTTGCCATCCTTGGCCAGCGACTGGTGGACGTGCATGCCCGAGCCGTTGTCGCCGACGATCGGCTTCGGCATAAAGGTCGCCGTCTTGCCGAACGAGTGGGCGACGTTCTGCACCACGTACTTGAGCTTGAGGACGTCGTCGGCCTTCTTCACCAGCGTGCCGAACTTGACGCCGATTTCGCACTGGCCGCCGGTGGCGACTTCATGGTGATGCACTTCGACGCCCATGCCGACGGCTTCCAGCGTCGAGCACATGGCCGAGCGGATGTCGTGCAGGCTGTCGACCGGCGGAACCGGGAAATAGCCGCCCTTGACGCCCGGGCGGTGACCCGTGTTGCCATGCTCGTAGGCCTTGCCCGAGTTCCACGCCGCGTTCTCGGCGTCGATCTCGACGAAGCAGCCCTTCATGCCGGCATCCCAGCGGATGCTGTCGAAGATGAAGAATTCGTTTTCCGGGCCGAAGAAGGCGGTGTCGGCGATGCCGGTCGACTTCAGATAGGCCTCGGCGCGCTTGGCGAGCGAGCGCGGGTCACGGCCATAGCCCTGGCCGGTGGCGGGTTCGATGACGTCGCAGGAGATGACCAGCGTGCTGTCTTCGAAGAACGGATCGACGAACGCGGTGTCGGCGTCCGGCATCAGGATCATGTCGGACTCGTTGATGCCCTTCCAGCCGGCAATCGAGGAGCCGTCGAACATCTTGCCGGACTCGAACACCTCTTCGTCCACGGTGTGCGCCGGCACGGTGACGTGCTGCTCCTTGCCGCGCGTGTCGCAGAAACGGAAGTCAACGAACTTGACCTCTTTGTCCTTGATCGTCTTCAGAACATCTTTACCCGACATGGGTACTTCTCCTTAACAGGGCCGTCGAAACCAGGTGTGAACGAGTCCGGAGCGATCCAGATGGACCTCCGGCGTGCGCCAAAATGCAGCATGAACCATGCCAGGGGAAGTCCTCAGACAGGTTGTCCCGGCGGGGCGAACGCAGGGGCCGCGTATGCTAGCCGAAAGGCCGGGGCGTCGCCGTCCAGTACGCCCCCGCTGCCGTCGCCGGGCCCCGAATCGGCCAGCGCGAGCCGAATCGACACCCCCACACCGGCACATCACGCAGTCGGCTGGGACCTCGCGGGTATACTCCGCACCCGTTTCGAGCAAGGCCGCGTCTTTCCGCCCATGACGTTCCAGGATCTCATCCTCAAGCTGCAGGCCTTCTGGGCCGGTCACGGTTGCACCATCGTCCAGCCGATGGACATGGAAATGGGCGCCGGCACCTTCCATTGGGCCACCTTCCTGCGCGCGCTCGGTCCGGAGCCCTGGAACACGGCTTACGTGCAGCCCTCGCGCCGCCCGACCGACGGCCGCTACGGCGAGAATCCAAACCGACTGCAGCACTACTACCAGTTCCAGGTGCTGATGAAGCCGAGCCCGGCCAACATCCAGCAGCTGTATCTGGACTCGCTGAAGATGCTGGGCTTCGACCCGCTGACGCACGACATCCGCTTCGTCGAGGACAACTGGGAATCGCCGACGCTCGGCGCCTGGGGTCTGGGCTGGGAAGTCTGGCTCAATGGCATGGAAGTCACGCAGTTCACCTACTTCCAGCAGGTCGGCGGCATCGAGTGCAAGCCGGTCGCCGGCGAGATCACCTACGGTCTCGAGCGTCTGGCGATGTACATCCAGAAGAAGGAATCGGTTTACGACCTCGTTTGGAGCGACACCGGCGGCCGCATCGTCACTTACGGCGACGTCTACCACCAGAACGAGGTCGAGCAGTCGACGTACAACTTCGAGCACGCCGACACCGCGACGCTGTTCGAGCGCTTCAACAAGGCCGAGGCCGAGTGCCAGCTCCTGCTGGGCCTCGAGACGCCGCTGCCGCTGCCGGCCTACGAGCGCACGATCCAGGCCAGCCACGCGTTCAACCTGCTCGACGCGCGCGGCGCGATCTCGGTCACCGAACGACAGGCCTACATCCTGCGCGTGCGCACGCTGGCGCGCGGCTGCGCCGAGGCCTACTTCAAGGCGCGCGAGGCGCTGGGCTTTCCGATGCTGGGGGTCAGCGCCGCCAAGGCGGCATAACCGCCGCGCCGCCGCGCGATCAGGACCGGTCCAGCGCCTCCAGCAGGATCGGATCGCGCCCATAAAAGTCGTCCTGGAACTGGACGGCGCCGGCGTCGTCGATTTCCACCGTGGCGTAGTGCAGCAGCACCGGCACACTGCGTTTCAGACCGATTCGCTGCGTGCGGCCCTCGGCCACCTTCTGCGACAGATCCGCATCGGTTCGGCTGTCCTTCAGCAGCATCTCGGCCAGCTGCAGGGCGTGCTCGACGCGGATGCAGCCACTGCTGTCGGCGCGCTCGTCCTGTTCGAAGCGCTCCGGGTTCGAAGTGTCGTGCAGGTACACCTGATACGGGTTGTCGAACGAGATCTTGATCTGCCCCAGCGGGTTCTTCGGACCGGGGTCCTGACGCAAGATCACGCTGCGCGGATCGTCCCAGTCGATCGTATCGAGCGGCACGTCGCGCCCCTGGCCATCGATGGCGCGCAGGTGCTTGGCCTTGAGCGTACCGGCGGCATCCTGCTTGGCCTTCGGTGCAATGTCCTTGAGGAAGATCGTCGGCGGCACGGTCCAGGTCGGATTCACCGTCAGCTCGTCGATCTCGGAGCGGAAGGTCGGCGTCTCGCGGTACGGTTTCCCGACGACGACGCGGCTCTCCCAGATTTCGCCGTCGGGCCGCAGGTAGCGCAGCCGGTAACCGGCGATGTCGACCAGCACGTAGGACGCCGGCAGATCGCGATGCAGCCAGCGCATCCGCTCCAGGTTCACGCGCAACTGCGCGTCACGCTTTGCATCGCCGCCCTGCAGCGCCAGGGCGGTCCGCAAATGGCCGTATTCCGGCGCCTCCGGCCGCGCCTGCGCGAACGCCGCCGCCGCGGTGCCGGCCTCGGCAGCCAGGCCCGCCCAGACCAGCGACAGGCGCTGATCCACCGCAGTCGGCGCCGTATCCCACTGCGTGCCGATGCTGGCCGGATTGACCTTGCCATAGGCCACGTGGGACAGCGCCCGCAGATAGCGGCGGCTGGTCTGCAGTTCGAACGCGGCACGCTCACGCGCACTCACCCCCTGACCGTAGACACGCGAGGCTCGTGCGACCCAGTCGGCGTCCTGATAGTGCTCCGGTCGCAAGCCGTCCTCGACCAGCGCGGCGAAGCCGCCCCGACCCATCATCAGCGCGTGCAAGGCTGCCGGATCGTTCCACAACGGCCGATACCCGCGTGCGGCGTAAAGCTGGTCCAGCGCGCGGTCCATCGCCGCCTGCGGTTTGCGATGCGTGTAGTGCGTCCGGCTCGCCAGCTCCTTGTGGATCGCTTTCGCAATCGGCCCCGCCGACAGCGTCGGCGAGGGCGGCGCCGAGGCTCCGCAGCCGATCAGCGCCAAGCTGAACAACACCATCACTCCCATTCTGAACATCGCGCGGCTCCCGACCGTTCGTCATTCCATGCTGGTCATGGAATTTTTTGATAGCTAACGTGTCCGACCATGTATCGCCGATGAACCGGCGATTCTCGCTGCCATTTTTGGAATTCCGTTGATGCGTTTTTTCTCCTGGCGCGCCGCCGCCGGTTGCGTTCTTGCACTGGCGCTGGCGGTGCCGTCGTATGCGGCACCGCGCGCCGACGCCCGACACCCCGTCTCGCCGACCCTTGATGCGCAGGTGCTGCGACAGGCGCTGGACGCCGTGAACTGCGCGCAGCAGCGCGGCTATCCGGTGGCGCAACGGCTCGGCGTCATCGACTTCCGTCTGCCGTCCACGCAGAAGCGCCTGTGGGTGCTGGACTTGGCCTCGGGCGACATCCTGTTTCACGAGCATGTCGCCCACGGTCGCGGCTCAGGCGACGGCATGGCCTCGCGCTTCTCGAACATTGTCGACAGCTACACCTCCAGCCTTGGCCTGTACCAGACGCTGGGGAGCTACAACGGTGCCAACGGCTATTCGTTGCGTCTGGCCGGCCTGGAGCCCGGCATCAACGACCGCGCACTGGAACGCGCGATCGTCATGCATGGCGCCGATTACGTCAGCGAGGGTTTCATCAAGACCTCGGGCCGGCTCGGCCGCAGCTATGGCTGCCCGGCGGTACGCCGCGAGGTGGCGCGGCCGCTGATCGACACGCTGCGCGAGGGCCAGTATCTGTACGCATACGCCAGCGATGCCGCCTGGCACGGCACGCCAGCCTCCCTGGGGTGCGAGCAGGCGTCGCCGCTGTTGCAGGCGGCGGCATCCTGAACCGCCAGCGCCTTCAGACCACGACGACCTTGAGGCTGTGCTCGATGTTGCCGCGCGTGGCTTTCGAGTACGGGCAGAACTGATGCGCCGCCTCGATCAGCTTATTGGCATCGGCCTCGGATAGACCGCTGACCCATGCAGTGATGTCGGCGCGCAGACCGAAGCCGGTGTCGTCGGGGCCGATGCCGGCGGCGACCTCGATCTCCACGGACGTCGGCTTGAGCTGCATCTTGCCGGCGAGGAAGTCGACCGCGCCGCTGAAGCAGGCGGCATAACCGGCGGCAAACAGGTCTTCCGGCGTCGTCGTGCCGGGCTTGCCGGGACCGCCCATCGCCTTGGGCACCGACAGGTCGGCCTTCACCAGACCGTCGCGGGATTCGGTGTGCCCGTTGCGCCCACCACTGGCCACCGCATGCGCCGTGTACAGCACCTTGACCGCCATGTCGCGTCTCCGTCGTCAGCCGCTATCGGCAGGGCCGCAGACTGCGCCGGGGCGCCAGCGAGGGTCAAGCCAGCGAGGAGAAGGACCGAACGGGCGCCGCCGCGTTCCGGCTACAGCGCCCAGACCACCAGCAGGCCGACCAGCCCGAGATGCAGCGTCCACTTGCCGACCTTGTAGCCGGTGGGATTGCGCTGCTTGAGCCGTTTCATCGTGTCCTTGTAGCCGGTCACGTAGGCGCTCAGGCGGTTACCGATGCCGGAGCGGGTCGGATCGACGTTGTCGATGTAGAACAGGCTGTTGAAAAAGCGCGCGAAGTAGAAGTAGATGCGCTGGATCCAGGCGATGTGCAGCGGACGATCGACGTCCGTCATCAGGATGATCCGCGGCACCTCGGTATCGTTGTAGGCCGAGTGCAGATAGGTTTCGTCGAAGACGATGCCGTCGCCGTCACGCCAGGTGTAGGCCTCGCCGTTGACCATCAGTCCGCATTGCGGCGAGTTCGGCGTCGAGAGGCCCAGCGAATAGCGCAGCGTGAACGCGAACGGATCGTGGTGCTGCGTCAGCCGCTTGCCCGGCATCAGCACTGCGAACAGTGCCAGGTTCATGTTCGGCACCTGCTCGATCAGCGCGCGCGTCTTCGGCGCCAGCGCCCAGGCCGAGGGCAGATCGTTGTCGTAGATCTTCAGGTAGAAACTCTTCCAGCGATTGTCGCGATAGAAGCTGCTGGCCGGCAGATCGCCACGGATCGCGATCTGGCCGCTGCCATAGAGCGCCAGCGCCTCGTCGCGGATCGTCTGCCAGTTGTCCTGCAGCAACTGCAGGCCGGGCAACGCCGATACCGGCAGCCGCGCGCGGGTCGGCACCCGCGACATCAGATAGGCGGGGATATTGAACGGGACCATGAAGGTCGAGAAATCGGTGAGCTGCCGGCTCCACGACAGATGCGCACGATTGCGCAGCCGCAGGAACGCGATGCTGCCGACGTACATCAGGAGCACCACCAACAAGATCGTCACGCGCGTCCCCGAGAATCCAAGCCGTCCATCGTTACCGCCCCTGGCGCGCGATGCGCGCCGACTGCTCCGACAAGAAGGGCCGCCGCTGGCGGCGGCGGCCCCTGTTGACCGCTAGCTTACGCCAAGGCTTCGCGGTTTTCCGCGCCGGGGCTCTGCCGACGCGGGGCCACCGTCGGAGCCCCGGCGCAGCGCCCGCAACCCAACGATCACCCGGCCTCAGCGGAGGTCGTACCGGTCCAGGTTCATCACCTTGGCCCAGGCCGCGACGAAGTCCTCGACAAACTTGTCCTGCGCATCAGCGCTGCCATAGACCTCGGCCAACGCACGCAACTGCGCGTTGGAACCGAACACCAGATCCACGCGGGTCCCGGTCCATCGGACTTGGCCAGTCTTACGGTCGCGGCCCTCGAAAACATCCTTGGCTGCCGATGTCGCCCGCCACTCGGTATTCATGTCGAGCAAGTTGACGAAGAAGTCGTTGGTCAGTGCGCCCGGTCGGGTTGTGAACACGCCGTGAGCAGCGCCGTCGACATTGGCGCCGAGCACGCGCAGGCCGCCGACCAGCACCGTCATCTCCGGCGCCGTCAGCGTCAGCAGCTGCGCGCGATCGATCAGCAGGTGCTCGGCCGGCACGGCGTAACGCGTCTTCTGGTAATTGCGGAAGCCGTCGGCCAACGGTTCCAGCGGCCGGAACGAGTCCGCATCGGTCTGCGCCTGCGCAGCATCCATGCGGCCCGGCGCAAACGGCACCTGCAAGTCGACGCCCGCCTGTCGGGCCGCTTGCTCGACGCCGACACCGCCGGCCAGCACGATCAGATCGGCCAGCGAAACCCGCTTGCCGCCGACAGCCGCGTGATTGAAGCCACTCTGGATGCCCTCCAGCGTGGTCAGCACCTTGGACAAGCGCGCCGGCTGATTGACCGCCCAGTCCTTCTGCGGCGCCAGGCGAATGCGCGCGCCATTGGCCCCGCCACGCTTGTCCGAGCCGCGGAAGGTCGAGGCCGACGCCCAGGCGGTGGAAACCAGCTCGGCGACCGACAGCCCCGATGCCAGCACCTTGGCCTTCAGCGCGGCAATGTCGCGGTCATCGATCAGCGGATGATTCACCTTCGGAATCGGGTCCTGCCAGATCAGGTCTTCGGCCGGCACTTCCGGCCCGAGGTAGCGCGCCTTGGGGCCCATGTCGCGGTGCGTGAGCTTGAACCAGGCCCGCGCGAAGGCGTCGGCAAACTGCTCCGGGTGCGCCAGGAAGCGCCGCGAAATCTTCTCGTAGGCCGGGTCGAAACGCAGCGACAGGTCCGTCGTCAGCATCGTCGGCACCAGCTTTTTCGACGCATCGAAGGCATGCGGGATCGTGGCCTGCCCGCCCGTGGCAACCCACTGGTGCGCACCGGCCGGGCTCTTGCTCAGCTCCCACTCGTGTCCGAACAGGTTCTCGAGGAAATTGTTGCTCCACCGCGTCGGTGTGGCGGTCCAGGTGACTTCCAGCCCGCTGGTGATCGCGTCCGCGCCCTTGCCGCTGGCGAACCGGCTGTGCCAGCCGAACCCCTGGGCCTCGAGCTCGCCGGCTTCGGGCTCGGCACCGACGTGGTCGGCCGAGGCCGCGCCGTGCGTCTTGCCGAAGGTGTGGCCGCCGGCGATCAGGGCGACGGTTTCCTCATCGTCCATCGCCATGCGCGCAAAGGTCTCGCGAATGTCCTTGGCTGCCGCCACCGGGTCCGGATTGCCGTCCGGGCCTTCCGGGTTCACATAGATCAGGCCCATCTGCACCGCCGCCAGCGGGTTTTCGAGCTGACGTGTGTGCGTCTTGCCGTCGGCGTCGTCCTCGGAGACCAGCACGCCGTGACCGGACACCCCCTCGGAGCCCTGGGCATAGCGGACGTCGCCTTCGAGCCACTTGCGCTCGCGGCCCCAGTACACGTCCTGATCCGGCTCCCACACATCCTCGCGACCACCGGCAAAACCGAAAGTCTTGAAGCCCATCGTCTCCAGCGCGACGTTGCCCGTGAGGATCATCAGGTCGGCCCAGGAAATCCGGTTGCCGTACTTCTGCTTGATCGGCCACAGCAGGCGACGCGCCTTGTCGAGACTGACGTTGTCGGGCCAGCTGTTGAGCGGCGCGAAGCGCTGCTGACCGCGACCACCGCCGCCACGACCGTCACCGATGCGGTAGGTGCCGGCGCTGTGCCAGGCCATGCGGATGAACAAACCGCCGTAGTGGCCGAAGTCCGCCGGCCACCAGTCCTGCGAGTCCGTCATCAACGCGGCGAGATCGCGCTTGAGCGCGGCATAGTCGAGTTGCTTGAACGCGGCGGCGTAGTCGAACCTCTCGCCCATCGGATTGGACTTGGCGGAATGCTGGTGCAGCAGATCCAGCCGCAACTGATTCGGCCACCAGTCGCGGTTGCCCGTACCGCCGGCGGCGTGGGGAAAGGGGCACTTGCCCGCGGTCGAAGGCTTCGTTTCCTGGGTCATGACTACGCTCTCCTCGGTCTGGGGGTCCCACAACATCCCGTCGTGAATTTCGCCGCGGCCGGATGCAAGGCCCGGCGACGCATAGCGCCACCTTACGCGCTGATAGGCGATACCTGAAATTGATTGTTCTTGTTGTATCGATAGCTTTTATCTTGGATGGCTCCGTCGCCCACAGTTGGCGAAAGCCCTGACGATCCCGGACACTACGCGCCCTTTGTGAAGGCCCGCTGCACGCTCATGTCCTGCGAACTGCTGCTCGAAATCGGCACCGAAGACCTGCCGGCCCGCTATGTGATGCCTCTGGCCGAGGCGCTGCGCCGCGGCATCGGCGGCGGCCTGCAGAAGCGCGGCGTGAACTGCGGGGCGGCCGTGTTGTTCGCGACGCCGCGCCGGATCGCGGTGCGCATCACCGACGTGCCGGAGCGCCAGCCCGACCAGATGCTGGAACGACTCGGCCCCGCGCTGACCGCGGCGCTGAAGGACGGCCAGCCCACGCCGGCGGCGCTGGGTTTCGCCAAGTCCTGCGGTGTCGAGTTCGCGGCGCTGGAACAGAAGGACGGCAAGCTCTACTACCGCAAGCAGGCGCCGGGCCGCGCGACCGCAGAACTGCTGCCGGACATTTTCGAGGACACGCTCAAGGAAATGGACGAGCTGGTGCCCAAGCGCATGCGCTGGGGCAGCTCGGATGAAACCTTCGTGCGCCCGGTGCAATGGCTGACCTGCCTGCTTGGCGGCGACGTGGTGCCGTTGCAGCGCTTCGGCCTGACCGCCGGCAAGCTCACCTACGGCCATCGTTTCCATGCCCCGGAAGCCATCACGCTGAAGGCGCCGGCGGACTACGAAAGCGCGCTGAAGGCCGCGAAAGTCTGGGCCGACGTCGACAGCCGCAAGGCGGAAATCCGCCGTCAGATCACGGCAGAAGGCGCGCGCCTCGGCGGCCACGTCCGCATCACCGACGACCTGCTCGACGAGGTCACGGCGCTGGTCGAATGGCCGGTGGCGATCGTCGGTCACTTCGAGGAACGCTTCCTCGAACTGCCGCCGGAAGTCATCGTCGCCACCGTCGAGACCAACCAGCGTTATTTCACGGTGTTCAAGGACGCCGCGCAGACGCAGCTCACCAACGCGTTCATCACGCTGTCGAACATCGAATCCCGCGACGTCTCGCAAATCGTCGCCGGCAACGAGCGCGTCGTGCGTCCGCGCCTGACCGATGCGCTGTTCTTCTGGCAGCAGGATCTCAAGCAGCCGCTGTCCGCCTACGCGGAGAAACTCGGTAGCGTCACCTTCCAGAAAGATCTCGGCAGCATCGGCGACAAGGTCGCGCGCCTGCGCCTGCTCGCCAATCGCATCGCGGACACGCTCTCCGCCGACGCCGCGGCCGCCGAGCGCGCCGCCGCCCTGTGCAAGGCCGACCTCGTCACCAAGATGGTGTACGAGTTTCCGGAACTGCAGGGCCTGATGGGCGGCTACTACGCCGCGAAATCCGGTGAGGCGCCAGCCATCGCCACCGCGATCCGCGAGCATTACCTGCCGACCCAGCAGGGCACGGCGGTTCCGTCGACCCGCGAAGGCCAGATCGTCGCGCTGGCCGACAAGCTCGACACGCTGGCCGGCATCTTCGCGATCGGCCAGAAGCCGACCGCGAGCAAGGACCCGTTCGCGCTGCGCCGCGCGGCGCTCGGCGTACTGCGCATCTGCTTGGAAGCGGCGCTGCCCCTGGATCTTCAAACCCTCATAAGCACCGCCCTAAACCTGCAGCCCATCCTCAAGAAAGATTTGAGTGAAGCGTTGAGCGGCAAGAAGCCCGAATCAAAGCTCAAATCCGACGAGGCGGAGATCCTCGATTTCGTCATGGAGCGCCTGCGCGCTTATCTCGTCGGCCAGTCCATCGACGGCCGCGACATCACGGTCGAAATGTTCGAGTCGGTGAAGACGATGGGCGTCACGCAGCCGCTGGATTTCCAGCGCCGCCTACAGGCCGTGCATGCCTTCCTCGCGTTGCCGGCTGCGCCGAACCTGGCCGCTGCCAATAAGCGTGTGCGCAATATCCTGAAGCAGGCCGGCGGCACGACCGCGCCGGTCGACGCCGCCACGCTGCAGCAGCCCGCGGAACAGGCGCTGTTCGCCAAGCTCGGCGAAGTCGAAGCACTGAATGCGCGCGCCGACGACTACACGGCGCAGCTGGTGAACCTCGCCTCGCTGCGCGAACCGGTCGACGCCTTTTTCGACGCCGTGATGGTCAACGATCCCGACGCCGCCGTGCGCGCCAATCGCCTCGCGCTGCTGGCCCAGCTCGATCGCCTGTGCCGCTCCGTCGCCGACCTGTCGCAACTGCCCGGATAACCCGCGCGCCAATCCGTCCACGCACTCCGGTTAAAGTGACGGCATGAAGATCGTCATCCTCGACCGCGACGGCGTCATCAACCAGGACTCGCCGGAATACATCAAGTCCGCCGCCGAGTGGCTGCCGATCCCCGGCAGCCTGGAGGCGATCGCCAAGCTGTGCCAGGCGGGCTTTCGTGTGTTCGTCGCCAGCAATCAGTCCGGCATCGGTCGCGGCCTGTTCGACTACGACGCGTTCGGCGCGATCAATGCGCGCATGCAGAAGCAGCTCGCCGAGGTCGGCGGCCGCATCGATGGCATCTTCTTCGCGCCCGATCATCCGAATCGCGCCAGCGACCAGCGCAAGCCGGCGCCCGGCATGCTGCTGGATCTCGCACGCCGCTTGAATCTCAACCTGGAAACGGTACCCGTCGTCGGCGACTCGCTCCGCGATGTCGAGGCCGCGCGCGCGGCCGGCGCGGTGCCGGTGCTGGTGCGTACCGGCAATGGCGCCCGCACCGAGCAGCAGGATTCGAAATCGCTGCGCGGCGTGGCGGTCTACGACGACCTGGCGACCTACGCCGCCGCGCTGATCTCGGCGCAGCAGGCGCTGCCGCAACTGATCAATCTTTAGCTCGACGTCGCAACCGCGGCGCGCTGCGCGGTCCTGGCGCCGCGGTTCAGCGGTTCAGAAAATCAGCGCCCGCAGACTGCGTAATCCTCGCGGCGCCGGTCGATCTCCACCCCCACCGACTTGGTGTCGGCCACCGCGCCGGGCTTGTGCACGGTCAGGCGCAGGCTGAGGATCGGGAACCGATCGAACAAGGCGCGCGC
Organism: Solimonas sp.; assembly: GCA_036405815.1. Classification (GTDB taxonomy): domain Bacteria; phylum Pseudomonadota; class Gammaproteobacteria; order Nevskiales; family Nevskiaceae; genus Solimonas. The sequence continues at coordinate 19,177 of DASWWX010000065.1, forward strand.
CAGGCGCTCGGCCAGGGTCTCCAGCAGCGCCGGCTGCTGCTCGCGCACGAGCTGTGCGACGACATCGGCCACCGCTGCGTAATCGACCGCGTCACGCACGCGATCGCTGCTCGCCGCCTCGCGGATATCGACGCCCAGCTCCAGATCGAACAGCAGCGGTCGCGGCAGCTTGCGCTCCCAGGCGTGGATGCCGACGATGCCCTCGACCTGCAGACCGCGAATGAATACCTTGTCCATCGCGACATTCTCAGGTCGGCGGCCGCAATTGGTCGAGCGTCCAGCGCGGCGTGGTGAACACCTTGCCGTCGGGAACCCGCCCCTGCGCGCGTCGCGCCCAGCCGGTGTAGGCGATCATCGCGCCGTTGTCGGTGCAGAACGCCTGCCGCGGAAAATGCAGGGCGACGCCTTCGCGCCGCGCCAACTCGCCGAGCTTGTCGCGCAGGCGCAGATTGGCCCCGACCCCGCCGGCGACCACCAGCGCGCCGAAGCCGGTGTGCTGCAGGGCACGCGCGCACTTGATCGCCAGCGTATCGGTGACGGCCTCCTGGAACGCGTATGCGAGATCGGCCTGGGTCTGCTCATCGGCGTCCTTCGGCAAGGCCGTCAGCACTGCGGTCTTTAGCCCACTGAAGCTGAAGTCCAGGCCCGGCCGATCGGTCATCGGCCGCGGAAACTGGAAACGCCCGGCGCGTCCGCGCTCGGCCAACCGCGCCAGGTGCGGCCCGCCCGGGTACGGCAGGCCCATGGTCTTGGCGGTCTTGTCGAAGGCCTCGCCGACGGCATCGTCCAGACTCTCGCCCAGCAGTTCGTATTCGCCGATGCCGCGCACCGCCACCAGCAACGTATGGCCGCCGGAGACCAGCAGCGCGACGAACGGAAACGCCGGCCGCTCATCCTCCAGCATCGGCGCCAGCAGATGCGCCTCCATGTGATGGATCGGGATCAACGGCCGGCCCAGCGCGGTCGCCAGCCCTGCCGCGACCGAGGCGCCGACCATCAGCGCGCCAATCAGGCCCGGGCCCGCGGTATAGGCCACGGCGCCCAGCGCCGACGGTGCGGTATCGGCCGCGTCCAGCGTTTCACGCACCAGATCGCTGACGCGGGCGACGTGATCGCGCGAGGCCAGCTCCGGCACCACGCCGCCATAGCGGGCATGCAGGTCGATCTGGCTGTAGAGCCGGTGGGCCAGCAGGCCACGCGCGCCGTCGTAGACCGCCACGGCGGTTTCGTCGCAGGAGGTTTCCAGGCCCAGGACCGGGCCCTCGGCATGAGGCATCGAGGTCATCCCGCTATTGTAGGAGCGCGCACCCGCTCATTTGCACGGCCGCGGGGCTTGAGGCTAGAATCGCCGCCCTTTCGGAGGCCTGATGGCCTCTTTTTGCCTGTTCATCTGCGAGTGAGTTCCTATGCCGGCCGTCCGCGTTCGTGACAACGAGCCTTTCGAAGTGGCCCTGCGCCGTTTCAAGCGCACCTGCGAAAAGGCGGGTGTCCTGACCGATCTGCGCACCCACGAGTTCAACGAAAAGCCGAGCCAGGAACGCAAGCGCAAGCGCGCGGCGGCGGTGAAGCGCCAGGCCAAGAAGGTCCAGCGCGAATCCAACAAGCGTATCCGTCTGTACTGATGCCGTCGTGGCCGGGCATCCGCCCGGCCCCTTCCGCTGCGGGCGCCTGGCGCCCGCCTTCGTTTTGAAGATCCCATGTCCGAGCTGAAGAACCGTATCGCCGAGGACGTGAAGACCGCCATGCGGGGCGGCGAGAAAGAGCGCCTGTCGGTGCTGCGCATGCTGCAGGCCGAACTCAAGCAGCGCGAAGTCGTCGACAGCATCGAGCTCACCGACGCCGTCGTCGCCGCCGCCATCGAGAAGATGGTCAAGCAGCGCCGCGATTCCGAATCCCAGTTCCGCGCCGGCAACCGCCCGGACCTCGCCGACAAGGAAGCCTCGGAAATCCAGATGCTGATCGGCTACCTGCCGCAGCAGTTCACCGATGCGGAAGTATCCGCGCTGATCGACCAGGCCATCGCCGAGACCGGCGCATCCGGCGGCAAGGACATGGGCAAGGTCATGGGCTGGATCAAGCCCAAGGCCCAGGGCCGCACCGACATGGGCAAGCTTTCCGGCCTGATCAAGGCCAAGCTCGGCTGATCCGTTTCCGCCTCGCGATGCCGCGAGGAATCCGCTCCGAACACTTACACTGCGGGCGCCATGGCCGGCCGCATCCCTGACGCTTTCATCCAGGACCTGATCGCTCGTACCGATATCGTCGAGCTGATCGGCGCGCGCCTGGAACTCAAGCGCGCCGGTAAGGAATTCAAGGCGCGCTCGCCATTCACCAACGAGAAGTCGCCAAGCTTCTTCGTCTCGCCGCAGAAGCAGATGTACTTCGACTTCTCCTCCGGCAAGAACGGCACGGCGATCAGCTTCCTGATGGAGTACGACCGGCTCTCGTTCGTCGAGGCGGTCGAGGAGCTGGCACGTCGCGCCGGGCTGGAGGTGCCGCGCGAGGGCGGCAACAACGAGCCACGCGTTGTCGTCGAAGGCCCGCTCGACGCCCTGGCCGGCGCTCAGCGATTCTTCCGCGACCAGCTGCGCAGCGCGCCGTCGGCGATCGAGTACCTGAAGAAGCGCGGCGTCAGCAGCGAGACCGCCAAGCGCTTCGGCATCGGTTTCGCGCCTGACAGTTGGGATGCCCTCACCGCTTTCCTGAAAGACGACCGGCACGCGGTCGACGCCGGCCTGCTGATCCAGCGTGATTCGGGCGGCGTCTACGACCGCTTCCGCAATCGCATCATGTTCCCGATTCGCGATACTCGCGGGCGCGTGATCGCCTTCGGCGGCCGCACCATGGCCAACGACCCGGCCAAGTACCTGAACTCGCCCGAGACGGTGCTGTTCCACAAGGGCCGCAATCTCTACGGTCTATACGAAGCACGTCAGTCCTCGACCGCCGCGTTGCCCTATCTCGTCGTCGTCGAGGGCTACATGGACGTGGTGATGCTGTCGCAGTACGGCATCCACGAGGCGGTCGGCACGCTCGGCACCGCGACCACGCGCGAACACCTGCAGCTGCTGTTCAAGAGCACCAGCAAGATCGTGTTCTGCTTCGACGGCGACCGCGCCGGCCGCAGCGCCGCCTGGCGCGCGCTGGAGCAAGCCCTCCCGGAAATGAGCGAAGGCCGCGAGTGCGTGTTCATGTTCATGCCCGAGGGCCAGGACCCGGACACCTGGGTCCAGCAGACCGGCGCCGACGCTTTCCGCGAACAGATCGCGCAGGCGACGCCGCTGTCGCAGTTCTTGCTGGGCGAGCTGGCCAAGCAGGTCAATCTCGGCTCGATCGAGGGCCGCGCCAAGCTGGCAGCGCTGGCCAAACCCCTGATCGAGAAGCTGCGCGAAGGGCCGCTGCGCGCGCTGATGCTCGACGAGCTGGGCCGCATGACCCGGCTGGCGCGTATCGATCTGGAAGCGGCCGTGCGCGGCAAGACGCCCGCCGCCACCGAACCCGCGACCGCTACACCCGCCAGCCCGCCGCGAGACCCGCGCGACGTCAATCCGGTGCGCCGTGCCCTGCGCCTGTTGCTGGAACTGCCGCTGCTGGCCGAGCAGGTCGATCACCTCGAACTGCTGCACCAGGCCGAGGTGCGCGGCGCCGATGTGCTGGTCGAGGCGATCGATTTCTTCCAGGCCCATCCGGCCGCGTCTGCCGCTCAACTCATTGAATTCTGGAAAGATACGGCCAAGGGCCGTGGCTTGCAGCAGCTTCTGCTGGAAGCCCTGCCGCTCGACGACGCCCAGGTTGAAGCCGAGTTCCGCGACACCATCTTGCTGTTGAGCCAGAAGGCCCTGCGCGGCCGTGTGCAGCACCTGCTGGCGGAGGCGGGAACCCGAAATCTCAGCCCGGCGGAAACCAGCGAGTTGAAGGCATTAACGCAGCAATTGGCGACAAGATAGCCAATCCTCGGGGGGCGCCGGTATAATGTCGAGTTCCGCGCACCATCTTCACCGCCGTCGCCGGCGCGTTACCCGAGTATCGAATGGCCACCAGCAAACACTCTGAGAAAGCCGAAAAGGCCGCCGCCGCGCTTGAATCCGCTGCGGACAAGCAGGCCCAGAAGCAGTCCCAGATCAAGGTCCTGATCGCCCGCGGCAAGGAAAAGGCCTTCCTGACCTATGCCGAGGTGGCCGACCATCTGCCCGAAATCGTCGATACGGAGCAGATCGAAGACATCATCAGCATGATCCAGGCGATGGGCATCCCGGTTCACGAGGAAGCCCCGGAAGAGGATCAGCAGCTGTTCTCGGAACCGGCCGTCGTCGCGACCAACGAGGAAGAGGAAGACGCGGCTGAAGAAGCCGCCGCCGCCATCGCTGCGCTGGACGACCAGTTCGGCCGCACCACCGACCCGGTGCGCATGTACATGCGCGAGATGGGCAGCGTCGAGCTGCTCGACCGCGAAGGTGAAATCCGCATCGCCAAGCGCATCGAGGAAGGCCTCAACGAGGCCATGTTCGCGATGGCGCAGTATCCCGAGACCGTCGCCATCCTTCTGGAGGCGTTCGAGAACTACAAGCAGGGCAAGAAGCGTCTGGCCGAGATCGTGACCGGCTTCTTCGACCCAAACGCGCCGGATATGCCGCCGCCGCCGGAACCACAGCCCGAGGTCGAGGAAGAAGAGGAAGAAGAAGACGAGAAGGGCGAGGGCGACGAGGAAGAAACCGTCGATACCGGCCCGGATCCGGTGCTGACCGCCGAGAAGTTCGACGAGCTGCAGAAGCTTTACGACAAGGCCTGGGACGCGCTGCTGAAGAAGGGCGCCCACGAGAAGAAGACGCAGGAAAAGCGCGAAGCGGTCGCCACGCTGATCATGACCTTCAAGTTGTCGCCGAAGATCGTCGATGAGGTCACGCAGAATCTGCGCCGCAAGATCGAACTGATCCGCAGCACGGAGCGCACGATCATGCGCATCTGCGTGGGCGACGCCGGCATGGGCCGCGACGAGTTCGTCCGGATCTACCGCGAGCCCGGTGGCGCCACCAGCCCGGACTGGATCATCAAGCTGATCCGCGCCAAGCGTAAGTATTCGTCGGAGCTGAACGCGCGCAAGGAAGAAATCTTCGCGCTGCAGGAACAGCTGCGGAAGATGGAAGGCGACAACCTGATCTCGATCGACGAGATCAAGGACATCAACCGCCGCATGAACGTCGGCGAGGCCAAGGCCCGCCGCGCCAAGAAGGAGATGGTGGAGGCCAACCTGCGCCTCGTGATCTCCATCGCCAAGAAGTACACCAACCGCGGCCTGCAGTTCCTCGACCTGATTCAGGAAGGCAACATCGGCCTGATGAAGGCCGTGGACAAGTTCGAGTTCCGCCGCGGCTTCAAGTTCTCGACCTACGCGACGTGGTGGATCCGCCAGGCAATCACGCGCTCGATCGCCGACCAGGCGCGCACGATCCGCATCCCGGTGCACATGATCGAGACGATCAACAAGCTCAACCGCATCTCGCGCCAGATGTTGCAGGAGATGGGTCGCGAGCCGACGCCGGAAGAGCTGGCGAAGAAGATGGAGATGCCCGAGGACAAGATCCGCAAGGTGCTCAAGATCGCCAAGGAACCGATCTCGATGGAAACGCCAATCGGCGACGACGAGGACAGTCACCTCGGCGACTTCATCGAGGACAACAACGCGATCTCGCCGCTCGAAGAGGCGACCTCGCAGTCGCTGGCCGAGGCCACGCACCAGATCCTCGCCTCGCTCACGCCGCGCGAGGCCAAGGTGCTGCGCATGCGCTTCGGCATCGACATGAACACCGACCACACGCTGGAAGAGGTCGGCAAGCAGTTCGACGTCACGCGCGAGCGTATCCGCCAGATCGAAGCCAAGGCGCTGCGCAAGCTCCGCCACCCGAGCCGCGCCAACTACCTGCGCAGCTTCCTCGACGAGTAAGCTTCAGCAGACGCTCGGTCGAGCTATAGGCACCCACAAAAAACCCCGCCGAAGCGGGGTTTTTTGTGGGTGCGATCCCGATCAGAAGTTGAAGCGGCCGCCAAAGGTCCAGGCATCGGTATCGTCGTCGGTCGTGTACGACACGCCCAGCGACAGCGCCGGCGTGAAGTGATACAGCGCCGCGGCGGTGAACGAGGTGTTGTCGTCGTCGAAGACATCGACGTAATCGACGTTGCCAGCCAGCTCGAACTGCGGCGAGAGCAGGTGACGGACGCCAACCCCCAGGCCGTAGCCGGTGTCGTCATCGCTGCCGAAACCCGACAGCTCCACGTCGGCCTTGACGAACGCTGCCTCGGCCGTGAAATCGGTATTGGCGCCCAGCGCGTGGCGCCAGCCCAAACCGGCCGTGATCGTGTCCGACTCCAGCGCCGGCGAGGTGTCGGTTTCCAGCGAGCCGTAGCTGCCGAACAGGTAGAACGAGTCGGCGATCTTGCCCGAGATCTTGACGCGGAAGCCGTCGAAGTCGGTGCCGTCGGCATCGCCCGTCACATAGCCGGCTTCGACATAGTTATAGGACAGGCCCTGCGCGAACGCGGACAACGGCAAAGCCACCAGCGCAGCCACGGCAATCTTTCCGAACTTGTGCATATGCGTCTCCAGTATGGTTCTAGTCCGCCCCGCCAGTTGCCGGGGGCAGCCCGAGTCTAGCGCGGGCGCACCAATTCGGAACAGCCGACGCCAATAAAAACGCCGCGCACCGAAACGGCGCGCGGCGCTGGCGCTGGGGCTTTCCGGATCAGGGGCCGAAGTTCACGCGGAACCCGACGCGCAGATCGGAGAGGTCCAGCTCGACGTCGGTCTCGTCTTCGAGCTGGGACAGGCGATAGTCGAGGAACAGACCCACTGCGGAGGTGAAGGCCACGCCCACGCCGGCATTGATCTCCAGACCTTCCAGCGTGCTGCCGTCCTCCTTGAGGTTCACATACCCGACCTGGCCGTGCAGCACGAAGCCGGGGGCCACGTCGAACTCGAGACGGCCATGCAGGCCGAAGCCGTCCGGCTTGCTCTTGCCGACGCCCGGCACCTCGAGCTCCATGTTGATGTACTCGGCCAGCGCACCCAGACGCGCAGGGCCATTGGTCATGACGCCGAGCCCGAAGCGCAGCTGCTTGATCTCGGTATCCGAGTCGTCGAGCTTGGCCGCCTGGTATTCGGCCGACAGCACGCCCATCTCGCTGACCGGCGCCATCAACTTGCCGCCGAAACCGTCACCGTCCTCGTCCGCCGAGCCGAAGCCAGGCACGGTCACTTCCAGATTGGCCTGGGGAATAAAGTACAGGTCGAAATACCCGGGCGCGCCGGCATGGCTCACCACCGGTGCCAGCGCCAGCAAACCCGCTCCCAGCATCTTCGACATCGTCATCCGACTTCTCCCAGGTTGTTGTCGTGCCCGCAGAACGGCTCGCGTTGCGGTCGGCCGCAGTCTAGCGCAGCTTTTTGCAGCACAGGCACCGTCGACCGAACACTTCGGACGCACCAACGAAAACGCGGCCTCGAGGGCCGCGTTTTTTACCGCATCACAGACGCGACCGCTCAGGGCTGCGGCGGCTGCGTGCCGGACAGGCTCGGGGTGTACAACGAGCCCTTCTGGGCCGCGAAGTAACGCGCCAGCGCGCGGATGTCGGCCTTGCTCAGACCGCTCATCTGAGCCGCCATGATCGCGTTCTTGCGGCGGCCGTCCTGGTACTCGTGCATCGCGTGCTCGAGATAGTTGGCGTACTGGCCGGCCAGCACGGGGTAGGCCGGCATGATCGGCTTGGCACCGGCATCACCGTGGCAGGCGGCGCAGGCGGCGGCTTTTTCGGGCACCGCGACGTCGGCGAGAACCGCCGTCGACGACAGACCCAGCAGGAGGCTCAGGAGAATGCGCTTCATGGCGGGCTTACTTGTGGACAGGCGCGTGGGCGAAGAAGGCGGCGATGTCGGCGATGTCCTGGTCGGACATGCTCGCGGCCTGCGCATGCATCGTCGGATGCGGACGCTCGCCGGAGCGGTAGGCCTTCAGCGCGGTTTCCAGGTACTCGGCCGGCTGGCCGCCGATCTTCGGCACCCGGTAGGTCGGGTAGACGTTGTTGTACTTGGGAATGCCGTGGCAACCCATGCAGGTGTTGGCCTTGACCTTGCCCGCTTCCGCGTCGCCTTGGGCGAACGCGGCCGGCGCGACCAGCGCAGCGGCGAGGGCCATCAAGCCCCAACGCGCAAACTTCATGTGAGAACTCCCAAAAGTACGAACCGCCGGTCTCGTGCCGGCGGCCATGGCGCCGACGGCGCAAAGCCAAGGCGGCGAGGCGCGAAATTGTCGAGGAATTGCGGCACGGGGTCAACGCAAAGCCCCCTGCGGTGCCTGCGGGGTGGAGCGCCGTTCGGGCCGCCTGTTACCCTTGCGACCCGAGCCGACCGGCATTGCCACCGGCATTCCAGCCGCCGCGTTCGACGACCGACCGCGCCGCGCACCGTCCCACCCATCCTCCGGACCCCGCCCCGACCGGCATGAGCTTCGTGATCGAGAACGCCGCGGCCAGCCGCGGGCAGGAACTGGCGGCGATCGACCTGGGTTCGAACAGCTTCCACATGATGGTGGCGCGCACCGACGGCCACGATCTGCAGATCATCGATCGCCTGCGCGAGCCGGTGCGGCTGGCCGCCGGCCTGGATGCGGACAAGCGCCTGCGTCCGGATGCCGCGCAGCGTGCGCTGGCCTGCCTGCAGCGCTTTGGTCAACGCCTGCGCGGCATTCCGCCCGAGCGCATCCGCGCCGTCGGTACCAACACCTTGCGCAAGCTGCGACGCAGCGCCGATTTCCACGCCGCTGCCGAAGCCGCGCTCGGTCACCCGATCGAGATCATCTCCGGCGCCGAGGAAGCGCGCCTGGTCTACGGCGGCGTGACCCACGGCATGGGCCGCCAGCAACCGCGGCGGCTGGTCGTCGACATCGGGGGCGGCAGCACCGAACTGATCATCGGCCAGGGCCCGCGACCGAAACTGATGGAATCGGTCTCCCTGGGCTGCGTCGTGCACACGCAGCGCTTCTTCGATGACGGCGAGATCACGGCGGCGCGCTTCAGACGCGCGCGGCTGGCGGCGCGCCTGGAGCTGGAATTCCTCGAACGACGCTACCGCCGCGCCGGCTGGGACACAGCGATCGGATCCAGCGGCACGATACGTGGCATCTGGCGCGTGCTAACCGCGCTGCAATGGATCGACGGCGACATCACCCGCGACGCCGTCGAGTCCCTGGTCGAGCTGGTCATGACCAAACGTCACATCGACGAGATCGATTTCGCGGCGCTGCGCGAGGATCGGCGGCCGGTGTTTGTCGGCGGACTCGCCGTACTCGCCGGCGTGTTCGACTCGCTGGCGATCAAGCGCATGGAGACCTCGGAGCGCGCCCTGCGCGAGGGCGTGGTCTATGACCTGCTCGGCCGTCTCGCCAACCACGACGTCCGCGACGACTCGGTGCAGGCGATGGCGCGCCGTTACGGCGTCGACCAGGACCACGCGCAGGCGGTGGAGCGCACCGCCCGCAAGCTGCTGGAACAGGTCGCCAAGCCCTGGCATCTGGACGTCAAGCTGGCCGGCCGCTTCATCGGCTGGGCCACGCAGTTGCACGAGGTGGGTCTGGTGATCACCCACAACGGCTACCACAAGCACAGCGAATACATCCTGCGGAACAGCGACCTGCAGGGCTTCTCGCAGACCGATCAGAAACTGCTGGCTGCGCTGGTGCGCCTGCATCGCGGCAAGTTTGCGCTGGCCACGCTCGACGACCTGCCGACGATCTGGGTGGAGCCGGTGAAGCGCATGGCCACCATCCTGCGCATCGCCTACCTGCTGCACCGCTCGCGCACGCCCAAACTACGGCCGCCGGCCCAGCTGAGTGTGACCCGACGCGGCCTGGAGTTGAGTTTCACCAACCGGAAATGGCTGGAGCGTCATCCGTTGACGCAAGCCGATCTCGAACGCGAAGTCGAGCAGCTCGCCGCCATGCAATGGCGTCTGCGCGTCGTCTGAACGACACGCCGAGCCCTCTGCTCAGCAACCCGATCAGCTTTCTTCCATGAAACGCGACTGCACCGGTCGCCCCTCGATCTGCTCCGGGCGCTGGTAGGAGCCGTCCGGCTGCAGCAGCCAGCTCTGCGCGGTGTCGGCGATATATGCCTGCAGATGATCGGCGATGCGCTCGCGCAGTTTCTTGTCGAGAATCGGGAACGCGACCTCGACGCGGCGGAACAGGTTGCGCTCCATCCAGTCGGCGCTGGACAGGTACAGCTCCGGCTCGCCGCCATTGGCGAACGAATAGACGCGGTGATGTTCGAGGAAGCGGCCGACCACCGAGCGCACCTGGATGTTCTCCGACAGCCCCGGCACGCCGGGCCGCAGAGAGCACATGCCGCGCACGATCAAGTCCACCTTCACGCCGGCCTGCGATGCGCGGTACAGCGCCTGGATCGACTCCGGTTCCACCAGGGCGTTGAGCTTGGCGATGATGTGCGAGGGACGGCCCTGGCGCGCATGCTCGGTTTCGCGCTCGATCTTGGCGTGCAGTTGCCGGGACAGCGTGAACGGCGACTGCAGCAATCGGTGCAGGCGCGTCACCTTGCCCAGGCTCGTCAGCTGCAGGAACACCGCGTGCACGTCCCTGCAGATCTGCGGTTCCGCCGTCAGCAGACCGTAATCGGTATACAGGCGCGCGGTGCGCGGATGGTAGTTGCCGGTGCCCAGGTGCGCGTAATAGCGCAGGCTCGACGCACCGGGCGCGCTGTCCTCGCGACGCACGATCAGGCACATCTTCGCGTGGGTCTTGTAGCCGACGACGCCATAGACGACGTGCGCCCCGACTTCCTGCAGCTGTTCGGCGAGGTCGATGTTGTTGGCCTCGTCGAAACGCGCACGCAGCTCGACGACGACCGTCACTTCCTTGCCATTGCGCGCCGCTTCGATCAGCGCATCGACGATCGCCGACTTGTCGCCCGTGCGGTATAGCGTCTGCTTGATCGCCAGCACCTTGGGGTCGCGCGCGGCCTGTCGCAGGAACTCGACCACCGGCGCAAATGAGTCATAGGGGTGATGCAGCAACTGATCGCGCTCGCGGATCGACGCGAACAGATCGCCGGACAGCGCCTTGGGCACCCGCGGCGTGAACGCTGGATACTTCAGGTCCGGCCGGTCGACCAGATCCGGAATCGCCATCAGGCGGTGCAGGTTCACCGGCCCGTTGACCTGGTAGACGTCCACGGCGTTGAGCTGCGCCACGTCCATCAGGTACTGCCACATCTGGTCCGGGCAGTTGTGTGCCACTTCCAGACGCACGGTATCGCCCCACTGCCGCTGCGACAGCTCGCCTTCCAGCGCCTCCATCAGGTCCTTGGTCTCTTCCTCATCGACCAGCAGATCGGAATTGCGCGTCAGCCGGAACTGATAGCAGCCGCTGGCCTCCATGCCAGGAAACAATTCATCGACGTAGGCGTGGATGACCGACGACAGAAACACGAAATCGTGCGGGCCGCTGCCCGGCACATCGGCCGGGATCTGGATCAGACGCGGCAGCGCACGCGGCGCCTGCACGATCGCAAAGCCGGTGTTGCGCCCGAACGCATCCTTGCCCGAGAGCTGGACGATGAAGTTCAGCGACTTGTTGAGGATGCGCGGAAACGGATGCGCCGGATCGAGTCCGATCGGCGACAGCACCGGCGCCAGCTCATTCTGGAAGTACTGCTTGAGCCAGCCGTCCTGTTCCGGCGTCCAGTCGCTGCGACGCACGAAGCGGATGCGCTCCTTCTCCAGTGCCGGGATGATCACGTCGTTGAACACGCGGTACTGCTCGGCGACCAGTTCGTGCGCGCGCTTGCCGATCGCCACCAGCGTCTCGGCGGGTGTCATGCCGTCGGCGGCGCGCTGCGCCGGATTGATCTCCGCCATCTGCTGCAGGCCGGCAACGCGAATCTCGAAGAACTCATCGAGATTGGAGCTGGAGATGCACATGAACTTGAGCCGTTCCAGCAGCGGCACGGTCTCGTCCAGGGCCTGCGCCAGCACGCGCTGGTTGAACTCTAGCAGCGACAGTTCGCGGCTGAGAAACAGGTCGGCGGGCTGCAGTTCCAGTTCGGGCGGCTTCTTGCTCATGGGCGGTCAGTTCAGCGACAGCGCGGGCGCCCAGTCTATGACAGGCCCATGACAGCGGCGTGAACGCCGTCGGCGGCATCGCGGGGCCGCTAGGCGGCCTGACGCGGTCGGGCGTCGTCGCCCTGGGCCAGCCGCAGCTCGCGCGTGCGCGGCGGCGCCCCGGTGATCAGACGGTCGCCTTCCTTGCGCGTGAAGTACTTCCAGCTCCATTGCAGGAACACGCGCACGCGCTGCTCGGCGTCGATCAGCGACATCACATGCACGAAGGCCCAGACGAACCACGCGAACACACCGCTGACCCGCATCACGCGCAGGTCGCCGACCGCCTTGTTCATGCCGATCACCGCCATCGAACCCAGATCGCGGTACTTGAACGGTGCGGGTGCCGGCTTGCCGGCCAGGCGCGCCCGCAGCAGCTTGGCGACGTAGCGCCCCTGCTGGATCGCCGCAGGGGCCAGGCCCGGCACCTCGCGGCCATTGGCGTCCTTGAGCCGCGCCAGATCGCCGATCACGAAAATCTCGGGATGCCCCGGCAGCGCGCAATCCGGCCCCACCGTGACGCGGCCGCCACGATCCAGCAGCGCCCCGGTGCGCTCGGCCAGCAACTCGCCGAAATAGGACGCGCTGACGCCCGCCGCCCACAGCACGGTGCGCGTCTGCACGGTCTCCACCGTCTCGCCGGCCCGCATGCGCACGAAATCCGCACCCAGATCCTCGACGCGCGTGCCGGTGCGCACGGTCACACCGAGCTCTTCGAGATGCCGACGCGCGGATGCGCGCAGACGCGCGTCGTACACGGGCAGCACATCGGGCGCGCCCTCCACCAGCAGAATGCGCGCCTGCCGCGGGTCGATGCGGCGGAAGTCCTTGACCATGGTCTTCTGCGCCAGCTCGCCGATGGCGCCGGCCAGTTCGACGCCGGTGGGGCCGGCACCGACGATGACGAACGTCATCAGGCGCTCGCGCTCGGCGGCATCGTCCGTGGCCTCTGCCAGCTCGAAAGCCTGGAACAGCTTGCGACGGATCTCGATGGCATGTTCGACCGTCTTCAGACCGGGCGCGAACGCGCGCCAGCTTTCACGGCCGAAGTAGGAATGCTTGACCCCGGTGGCGACGATCAGCGTGTCGTAGCGCAGCTCGCCATGTTCGTGGCGCAGCGTGCGCGTCGCCGGATCCAGATCGAAAGCGGTCGACGCGAAGCAGGTGACGTTGCGGTAATTGCGCAGCACCACCCGATGCGGGATCGCGATATCGCCCGGCGGAATCGCGCCGGTGGCGACCTGGTACAGCAGCGGCTGGAACAGCTGGAAGTTGCGCTTGTCGAGCAAGGTCACCCGGCACCCGGCCTTGCCGAGCGCGCGCGCCGCGTGCAGGCCGCCGAAGCCGCCACCGACGATCACCACATGGTGCTGCTGCGCGCTGGACATGCCGTTTTCACTTTTGTGCATTGCACAAACAGCTTACGGAGCGCCCCGGTGGCGGGCAATCACCGCGACCTAACAGGTTCTCCAGCCTCGGCGCCCTTACGCTTTTTGGGTGAGGCTTTAGCGACTTTTCGAACCATTTTGACGGGAGATGCCGATGGATAGCGCTTGCGCAGCCAGCGGTCCTGCAGCACGTACCGCGCGACCTTGCCGATCTCGCCGATGTAGCTGGCGTTGACCGCGCCCCCGATCACCGCGCCGAGCACCGGCGCCATGCCGGCTGCCTTGCGGGTGCCCAGGTGCGTGCTCATGCGGCTGGCCAGGGTCTGCAGGCTGAACTGCGTGGCTTCCTTGGCCAGTTCACGCTCCGCCACGCGCTCGACACCGTCGCGCCAGGCCGAGTCCAGCAATTCCGTCCCGTCGCGCAGCGCGGCCCACGCCGCCTGCTTTTCTTCCAGGCTGTTGGCGGACGCCAGCGCGAACACGCCGATCGGCAGCGCGCGATACGGCGTCTGCAGCCAGTCCTCGCCATAGCAATAGGCCGTGCGGTGGATCGTGCGCAGCGCCAGCGTCAGCAGCGACGGCACATCGGCCACCAGGCCAACCGCGCCGGCCGCGCCGAACACCGCGCCGCCGGCACCGCCCAGCAGCAGCCCGCGCCGCGCCACCCGCGTGGCCAAGGCATCGCAGGCCTCCATTGGCAGCGCCGTCAGATCGTCCAGGGTGTCGACGCCCGCCGCCCGCAGCACATCGCGCCGTCCCGACACGCGTCCCGCTACCCGCTCGATGTTGCGCAGCGCGCGCCGCAGCACATCCACAGGAATCAGGCGCTGCGCCGCCAGCGCCGCCTGCTGACCGGGGCGCGCCAGCAGACGCGTGCCCCAGCCGGGTTGTTCCGCGTACCAGGCTTCGATCTCCTCGGCCTGTGTGCGCTCGTAATCGCTGGGCGTCGTCGTGGTGACCATGGGTCCGACTTTACACATTGACAGTGGCGCGTACCCGAACGGAAGCTGAACGCATGTGCCTGATCGCCTTCGCGCTGAACGCGCACCCGCGGTATCGCCTGATCGTGGTCGCCAACCGCGACGAGTTTCATCACCGCCCGACCGAGGCTGCGCACTGGTGGCCGGATGCGCCGGGTCTGTTCGGTGGCCGCGACCTGCAGCAGGGCGGCACCTGGATGGCCTGCACCCGCGCCGGCCGCTGGGCCGCCGTCACCAACGTGCGGCGCATGGTGCCGCCGAATCCGGCCGCGCCGTCGCGCGGCGCGCTGGTCGCCGACTATCTGCGCGGCACGCACGCGCCCGCAGCGGCGGCTCAGCGCCTGCTGCCCGAAGCACCGCGCTACGCCGGCTTCAACCTGCTGCTGGGCGACGGCAGCGGCTGTGCGTATCTCGGCAACGAGGCGCAACCGCCGACGCGCGAACTGGCGGACGGCCTGCACGCGGTCAGCAATGCGTCGCTGGACACGCCCTGGCCCAAGCTGCTGCGCCTGCGCCAGGCACTGGCCGGCTGGTGCGCCAGCGCCAACACGCGCCACGACGCCTTGTTCGAGGCGCTGGCCGACGAAACGCCGGTTGCCGACAACGAGCTGCCGGACACCGGCGTCGGTCTCGCGCACGAGCGCTTTCTCGCCACGCCCTTCATTCGCAGTCCGACCTACGGCACGCGCGCCAGCACGCTGCTGACGATCGGCGATGACGGCATCGTGTTCCACGAGCGCCGCTTCGGCGCCAACGGCGTCGCACTCGGCGAAACCCGCGAGCGCCTGGCGTGACGCGCATCGCGGCCGCCGCGTCGTCGCCGCTGTACCGCGCACGCCTGGACAGTCCGCTCGGCGCACTGGAGGCGATGGCCGAGGACGCAGGCGTGCTGCTGCTGGAATTCGACGAGCCGCGCCGGCTGGACCTGCAGCGCCGACGGCTGCGGCGGTACCGCAACGGCGCGGTGCGCGACGCCATGCATCCGCTGCTCGAGCGGCTGCGGGAGGAACTCACCGCTTACTGGGCCGGCCGCCTGCACCGCTTCTCGGTGCCGCTGTCGCTGACCGGCACCGACTTCCAGTGCGAGGTCTGGTCCGCACTGCAGCAGATTCCCTACGGCCAGACCCGCGCCTACGAACAACTCGCCGCGATGCTCGGGCGCACGAACGCCAGTCGCGCGATTGGCGCGGCCAACGGCGCCAACCGCCTCGCCCTCCTGATCCCCTGCCACCGTCTGATCGGCAAACAAGGCCAGCTGACCGGCTACGGCGGTGGGTTGTGGCGCAAGCAGCGCCTGCTGGCGCTGGAAGCCGGGGATCCGGAAGCGGCGCGCGAGGCCGCGCCGGCTGCGGTCAGGCCAAACGCAGGCCGCCGTCCACCGGCAGCACCGCGCCGGTGAGGTAGGCCGCTTCGTCGGAGAGCAGGAAGCGCACCGCTTCTGCGATCGCCTCGGCGCCCCCCAGACGACCGAGCGGAATCCGCGCCAGCTCGGCATGCTGCTGCCGCGCGCTCAGCGCCGCCTCGGCCTCCGGCCACAGCATGTGGCCGGGCGCTACGCCATTGACGCGCACACGCGGCGCCAGCTCCAGCGCCAGCGCCTCGGTCAGCGCCCACAGCCCCGCCTTGGCGGCGGTGTAGGCGGCGTACCCCCGCTGCGGTTTGCGCGCGTGCACATCGAGCAGGTTCACCACCGCGCCGCCGGATGCATCCATGCGCGAGACGCAGGCCTGGGTCAGCAGCAGTGGGGCCTTCAGATTGCTGCCGATCAGCTCATCGAACTGCTCGGGCTTGATGGTGCCCAGCGGCGTCTGGAAGAACGTCGACGCGTTGTTGACCAGCGCATCGAGCCGCTGCCAGCAGCCATAGGCCTCGCGCACCAGCGCCTCGATCGCCATCGGATCGAGCAGATCGGCGCGGTCGGCATGCGCGGATGCGGGCCGCTGCGCATTCAGCGCCTCGGCCAGCGTACAGACCTCGTCGTAGGACTGGTTGGCGTGCAACACCACGTTCCAGCCGGCGGCGTGCAAAACCTGCGCGATCGCTGCGCCGATGCGCCGACCCGCGCCCGTGACCAAGACCACCTTTGGCGTATCCATTCCCTTATCCTACGCCGCCCTTGCCGCCGATCGTGGCACTCGTTCAACTCACGCAGGCTCCCATGGATCTGATTCAAGCGATCGTGCTCGCCCTGGTTCAGGGTCTGACCGAAATCCTGCCGGTCTCCAGCTCCGGCCACCTGGTGCTGGTACCGCACCTGCTGGGTTGGCCCGACCAGGGCCTGGCCTACGACGTGGCGCTGCATGTCGGCACGCTGTTCGCGGTCATCACCTACTTCCGCCGCGAAGTGCTGGCGATGGCGCAATCCTGGGGCGGCTCGCTGGTCGGCAAGCCGCTGGACGAGCAATCGCGCTTCGCCTGGCGCCTGGTGCTGGCGACGATCCCGGCCGCCGTCGCCGGCCTGCTGCTCGGCGATCTGATCGAAGAACACCTGCGCTCGCCGAAGGTCATCATCGTCACGCTGATCGGCTTTGGCCTGCTGCTGGGCTGGGCCGACTGGCGCGCGCCGGAAGGCAAGAGCGAACTGCAGACCGGCTGGCGCGAAGCACTGATCATCGGCTGCGCGCAGGTGCTGGCGCTGATCCCCGGCACCTCGCGCTCCGGCATCACGATGACGGCCGGCCGCTTCCTCGGTCTGTCGCGCATCGGCGCGGCGCGCTTCTCGTTCCTGATGTCGATCCCGGTGATTCTGCTGGCCGGCAGCTACAAGCTGCTGCAGCTCGCCTTCGGCGACGCGCCGGTGGACTGGGGCCTGATGGTCACCGGCATGAGCGTGGCCTTCGTCAGCACGCTGTTCAGCATCCATATCCTGCTGCGCCTGGTGCAGCGCGTCGGCTTCCTGCCGTTCGTGATCTACCGCCTGCTGCTCGGTGTGCTGCTGATCGTCATCTTCTATTGAGCCAGCGGCGGCGTCTGCGCCGCCTTGAACGCGGCCAGACGCTCGACGCGGCGGCGCTTCAATTCCTTGCCGACCGCAGCGCCGCTGTGGCCATCGGCCAGCACCTGGGCGTTGTCGATCTCGCGCGCCGCCACGGCGGCAGCGCGCAGGTAGTCGGACTGCGGGTAGTCGCACTGCTCGAACCCGAGCCGCCCGCGCGCATCGCTCTCGCAGGCCTGCAGCAGCAGCTCGAAACGGCCGCCATCGCGCAGCGCCAGCAGACGTTCCAGCAGATCGAGCAGCGTCTGCGGTCGCAGCTCGCGCACGCGATGCACCAGCAGATGCTCGCGCGTGTGGATCACCGCCAGATCGCGCAGCGCCGACGGCACGCGCAGGCGCGCGCTGAACGCTTCCACCAGCGGCACGCCGCGCGCATCGTGCATGCGATGCGACGGCCACTCGACCACTGGCGTCTTCGCCTTGCCCAGGTCGTGCACC
The DNA here is from genome assembly GCA_036405815.1 of Solimonas sp. GTDB lineage: Bacteria > Pseudomonadota > Gammaproteobacteria > Nevskiales > Nevskiaceae > Solimonas. Next base: position 37,141 of record DASWWX010000065.1, read on the forward strand.
AGCGCGCAGTACCGCACCGCGATGTCGTGGCCGGCGCGCGTGGCGGCATCTACGCACATCAGCGTGTGCACGAGGCTGTCGACCTCCGGGTGATAGTCGGCGCGCTGCGGCACGCCGGCCAGCGCATCGAGTTCCGGCATCACCCGCGCCAGCGCGCCGCAGGCGCGCAGCGTCTGGAAATACACGCTGGGGCGCTCGGCCTGCAGCAGCGCCTTCTGCGTTTCCTGCCAGACGCGCTCCGGCACCAGGTGATCGACCTCGCCGGCGGACACCATGTCGCGCATCAGCGCCATCGTCTCGTCGGCCACCGAAAACCCCAGCGGCGCGAAGCGCGCATGGAAGCGCGCCAGCCGCAGCACGCGCACCGGATCTTCGGCAAACGCCGCGGACACATGCCGCAGCACGCGCGCCTGCAGATCGCGCGCGCCGCCATGCGGATCGACCCGCACGCCGTTCTCGTCCTCGGCGATGGCATTGATCGTCAGATCGCGCCGCAGCAGATCGTCCTCGAGCGTGACCTCGGGGCCGGCGTGCACGACGAAACCGCGATAGCCGTGACCGGACTTGCGCTCGGTGCGCGCCAGCGCGTGCTCTTCCTTGGTCTGCGGATGCAGGAACACGGGAAAATCGCGCCCGACCTGGCGGTAACCTTCAGCGACCATCGCCTCCGGCGTGGCACCGACCACGACCCAGTCGTGCTCCTTGACCGGCAGGCCGAGCAGGCGATCGCGCACCGCGCCGCCGACCAGATAGCGCTTCATCGCCGTCTCACCGCGCCGGCGGCCGGTGCACCGGCTGCAGCAGCGGCGTCACGTCCAGCGGCTTGCCGTCGAGCGTGGCGCGCGCGGCCATGTGCCAGAGGATGCGCTGCAAGTAGCCGCGGGTTTCGTTGAACGGCACGTTCTCGATCCAGAAATCGGCGTCCATCGGCTGCTCCGGCAGCCAGCGCGGCACCGCGTTGGGTCCGGCGTTGTAGGCCGCCAGCGTCAGCAGGAACTGGCCGTCGAAGCGATCCGTCATCTCGCGCAGATAGGCCGCGCCCAGCGGCACGTTGACCTCGGGGCGGAACAGCGACTCGCGCGTCGGCGCCGGCATCTGCCAGCGCCGCGCCACGCCCTGTGCGGTCGGCAGCAGCAGCTGCAGCAAGCCGTAGGCATTGGCCGACGACACCGCCTGCGGATGGAACAGGCTCTCCTGGCGCATCACGCCGTAGATCCACGCCGTCTGCAGATTGGTGTGCTGCGCCGCACGGCGGATTTCGGCGGCATAGGCATCCGGATGCGTCCACTCCAGGGCATCGCCGGCATTAGCCTGCGCGAGCATCGACACCGCCTGCACGTGCCAGCCCCAGGCCGACGCGAGCTGCGCCGCCTGCACCCGGCCGGCGGCGTCCAGATCGGCGGTGGCGTCGCGCCATTCGGCGTTGGCCCAGTTGGCGCGGCCGATCGCATTGAGTTCGCGCGCGCGCAGCAGCGCGGGCCGTTGCAGCAGCTGCGCCTGCAATTCGGCATCGCGCGCCAGCGGCCGCGAGCGCGCGCGGTAGGGCTCGCCCAGGCGCCAGGCCGACAGCAGCCCGTAATAGCCGTTGTCCTCGGTCAGCGTGCGGTAAATCGGCGGCGACTGCCGGCCACGACCCAGCACTTCCAGCACGCGCGCACGCCAGTAGATCCAGCGCGGTTCGGCGGCCATGTCGGCCGGCAACTGATGCAGCCACTGCGAGGCCTGTTCGAGCTGGCGGTTCCACAGCGCGCTGCGGATGCGCCATTCATGGGTGCGCGCGTCCTGCGCGGTTTCGGGAATCGCGCGGAACGCTGCCAGTGCCTCCGGCTTGCGATCCCACGACAAGCCCAGCGCCGCCCAGCGCTGCAGCTCCTCGTATTGGCCCGGCTCGAAGCGACGCCGGTCGAAGCGCTGCAACAAGGCCTGCGCACCGCTGCTGTCGCGACGCGCGTAGCGCGAAAAACCCGCCAGCAAGGCCTGCCACTCGAAACGGATCGACGCATCGCCCGCGATCACGCCCAGCTCTCGCGGCGGATCGCGCAGCAAGCGCTGCCACTGCGCCAGCGGTGCGCGCTGCGCTTCCGGCAATTGCTTGATCAGCCAATCGGACAGTTCCACGTTGCCGTCGCTCAGCGCCTTGCGTGCGCGCTGTTCGGTACGCGCCGGCGTGAGCTGACCCTGCGCCTGCAGCCAGCGGAACGGCGCGACGCAAGCCTGCGACATCTGCGGCGCCTCGACCCAGAACGCGATCAGCTCGTCCTGCAGACCGGCGAGATCGCCGGTTTCGATACGCGCCTGATAGCGGTGGCAGTTCAGCCCCGGATCGGCGCTATCCGCACGGTACTGCGCGAGAAACGCCGGCCACTGCGCGCGCTGCGCCAGGCTGTTGAGCCACTGCCGGCGCAGATCGCGCGACACCGGCAGGTTCGGGTATTCGTCGAGAAAGCGCAGCACCGCGACATCGGTCGCATCGCCCGGCTGGCGCTGCACCGCCGACTGCAGGCGCGCCGCCTGCAGGTACGGATACAGCCGGTACTCGCGCAGCGCGGCGGTGTCGGGCGTGGTCGGCGTCACGCCGGCTTCGGCCTGCGTCAGCGCCGACTGGAACGCCGCGCGGCGCGCGTCGTCCTGCGCCGCCGCCGGCCACGCAAGCGCCCACATCAACAACAGGACCAACAGGCTCTGGGGGGTCATGGTCATCAGTTAGGATGCGCGCCTGCCATTGTAGTTCCCGTCGTCGCGGAACGAGACTCACGAGCGCGCCCATGGAATCCCTGCTGATCTTCCTCGTCACCGGTGCGGTCGCCGGCGTGCTGGCCGGCCTGTTCGGCGTCGGCGGCGGCCTGATCATGGTGCCGGCGCTGGCCCTCGTGCTGCCCTCGCAGGGCTTCGGCCCCGAGGTCTACATGCAGAGCGCAATCGGCACCTCGCTGGCGGTGATCGCGCTGACGTCGATCTCGTCGACCTGGTCGCATCACCGGCGCGGCGGCGTGCGCTGGCCGGTGTTCTGGCGCTTCTCGACCGGCCTTGCGATCGGCGCGCTGGTCGGCGCCTGGGTCGCCGATCAACTCGCTGGCGACACGCTCAAGCGCATCGTCGCGATCGGCGCCCTGCTGGTGTCGATCCAGATGTTCTGGAAGAGCTTCCGCCCCGGCCCCGCGCGCACAGAACCGCCGCGCGACCCGCCGGCACCGGAGCTGCTGGGCGCGGGCGGCATCATCGGCCTGCTGTCCTCGCTGATCGGCATCGGCGGCGGCTCGCTGACGGTGCCGTATCTGTCGGCGCGCGGCCTGTCGATCCATCAAGCTGTGGGCACCGCCGCGGCCGGCGGCGTGCCGATCGCCTGGGCCGGCGCCATCGGCTTCATCGTCACCGGCTGGGCGCACGCCGACCTGCCGGGCGCGCACCTGGGCTACGTCAGCCTCGGCGCCTTCGCCGGCCTGGCCGTGGCCAGCGTCGCCACCGCACCGCTGGGCGCGCGCCTGGCGCACCGCCTGCCGCCGCCGCTGCTGAAGCGCGCCTTCGCCTCACTCCTTTGCGTGATTGGGCTGAAGATGCTCATTGGCTAGAATTGCGCCCCGCACGATCCATCCCGAGGAATCCCGATGTCCCAGCTCGTCAAGCCGCATGGCGGCGGTGACCTGAAGCCGCTGCTGCTCGAAGGCGCCGCGCGCGAAGCCGAACTCAAGCGCGCCGCCACGCTGCCGCGCGTCAATGTCTCGTCGCGCGAAGCCGGCGACCTGATCATGCTCGGCATCGGCGGCTTCACCCCGCTGACCGGCTTCATGACCAAGGCCGACTGGCAGGGCGTCTGCGACAAGATGACGATGGCCGACGGCCTCTTCTGGCCGATCCCGGTGACGCTGTCGACCGACAAGGCCACCGCCGACAGCCTGCCGGCCAACGCCGAGGTCGCGCTGTTCGACCCCGAGCGCAATCAGATCCTGGCGACCATGACGGTCACCGAGAAGTACACGATCGACAAGGCGCACGAGTGCCAGACCGTGTTCAAGACCACCGACGCCGCGCATCCCGGCGTGAAGATGGTCATGGAGCAGGGCGAGATCAACCTCGCCGGCCCGGTGAAGGTCCTGAGCGAAGCCGAGTTCCCGTCGCAGTACGGCGAGATGTACATGACGCCGGCGCAGACGCGCGCCGAGTTCGAGAAGCGCGGCTGGAAGAAGGTCGCCGCGTTCCAGACCCGCAACCCGATGCACCGCAGCCATGAGTACCTGGCCAAGGTCGCGGTCGAAGTCTGCGACGGCGTGATGATCCACTCGCTGCTCGGCAAGCTGAAGCCGGGCGACATCCCGGCCGAAGTGCGCCAGGACGCGATCGCCGAACTGATCGAGAAGTACTTCGTGAAGAACACGGTGATCCAGTCCGGCTATCCGCTGGACATGCGCTACGCCGGTCCGCGCGAGGCGCTGCTGCACGCGCTGTTCCGCCAGAACTACGGCTGCACCTGGCAGATCGTCGGCCGCGACCACGCCGGCGTCGGCGACTACTACGGCCCGTTCGACGCGCAGCACATCTTCGACGAGATCCCGGCCGGCGCGCTGGAAACCCAGCCGATGAAGATCGACTGGACGTTCTACTGCGATGCCTGCGAAGGCATGGCCTCGAGCAAGACCTGCCCGCACGACGAGAAGCACCGTCTGCTGCTGTCCGGCACCAAGCTGCGCAAGCTGCTGAGCGAGGACGGCGAAGTGCCGCCGCAGTTCAGCCGCCCGGAAGTGCTGGCGATCCTCAAGAAGTACTACGCCTCGCTCGAGGAAGGCCAGAAGGTCAAGGTCGAACTCAAGGGCCACTCGGCGCGCTGAGTTTTCGCCCGAGTTTCCTGCGACACGCTGCAAACGAAACGGCCCGCACTGCGGGCCGTTTCGTTTTGGGGCTGATCCTGAAGGTCGCGTTCACGCGCATCGGCTGCACGACCACCCTTGGTGCGCGGACCTCGGCTACTCCATCGCCTCCGCAGCACGCCGGTCCATCTCTTCCTTGCGCTGCTCGCCGGCGTCCAGCGAGGCATCGATCTTGTCGGCGATGGCATCGCCCGCGTAACCCACGGCCTCGGCATTGCGGATGCCGCGCGTCTCCTCGCGCCCGCGCGGCGGGTCGCGCTCCGGCGGCGGGGCGGCGTCCGTGCAGGCGGCCAGCACCAGCAGCGCCAGCAAGCTGGTCGCGGTCCTCATCGCTCGTTTCATCTCGCGCTCCTGTTCGGCGCTGAACCTGGCCGCGAGTCTAGCGCGCCCGCCGGGCGCTGCCGCACAATCGGCCGCAGCCGGCAGCCGGGTTCTCCACCAGGGCGAACCTCCAGACCGGCGGGGGAGATTCCTGAGCGATGAGCGACACCAACCCTGCGGCCGCGCCCGGCAATTCGCCGCGCCGCGTGCTGTTCGCGAGCCTGATCGGCACCACGATCGAGTTCTTCGACTTCTACATCTACGCCACCGCCGCGGTGCTGGTGTTCCCCCAGCTGTTCTTCCCGGCCAGCGATCCGACCTCGGCAATGCTGCAGTCGCTGGCCACGTTCGCCATCGCCTTCTTCGCGCGACCGATCGGTTCGGCGCTGTTCGGCCACTACGGCGACCGCATCGGCCGCAAGGCGACGCTGGTCGCCGCCCTGATGACGATGGGCATCTCCACGGTGGTGATCGGCCTGCTGCCGACCTACGCGCAGATCGGCGTGCTCGCGCCGATGCTGCTTGCCCTGTGCCGCTTCGGCCAGGGCCTGGGCCTGGGCGGCGAATGGGGCGGCGCCGTGCTGCTGGCCACCGAGAACGCGCCGCCGGGCAAACGCGCCTGGTACGGCATGTTCCCGCAGCTGGGTGCGCCGATCGGCTTCATCTGCTCCGGCGGCATCTTCCTGATCCTGTCGGAAGTGCTGACCGACGAGCAGTTCTTTGCCTGGGGCTGGCGCGTGCCGTTCCTGGCCAGTGCGCTGCTGGTCATCGTCGGCCTGTGGGTGCGCCTGAAGATCGCCGAGACGCCGGTGTTCCAGAAAGTGCTGGATCAGCACGAACGTGTGCAGGTGCCGATGATCGCCGTGGTGCGCGACCACACGCGCGCGCTGGTGCTGGGCACCGTGATCGCCATCGCCACCTTCGTGCTGTTCTACCTGATGACGGTCTTCACGCTGACCTGGGGCACGACCGCGCTGGGTTACACGCGCCAGGAGTTCCTGGTGATGCAGTTGTTCGGCATCGTCTTCTTCGGCCTGACGATCCCGTTCTCGGCGCTGTACGCCGACCGCCACGGCCGCCGCCGCACGCTGCTGATCGTCAGCGCCGCGATCGCCGTGTTCGGGCTGTTCATGGCATCGATGCTCGCCGCCGGCACCGTCGGCGTGCTGGTCACGCTGGCGCTGGGTCTGGCGCTGATGGGCTACACCTATGGCCCGCTCGGCACGATCCTGTCGGAACTGTTCCCCGCCTCCGTGCGCTACACCGGCGCCTCGCTGACCTTCAACCTGGCCGGTATCTTCGGTGCGTCGCTGGCGCCCTACATCGCCACCTGGCTGGCGCGCAATCACGGTCTGGAATTCGTCGGCTACTACCTGAGCGCGGCGGCGCTGCTGAGCTTCACCGCGCTATGGCTGTCGCGCGAGACGAAGGACACCGACCACGCCGCGGTACACGGCTGATCGCGCCATGCTCGGCCTGACCCGTTACCAGTGGACCGTGCTGTTCGCCGCCTGGCTTGGCTGGGGCTTCGATCTGTTCGACAGCATCCTGTTCAACTTCGTCGCGCCCAACGCGGTGCCGACGCTGCTGGGCCTGGAGATCGGCTCGCCGGAGGCCAAGCAGGCCACGCTGTACTGGACCGGCATCCTGACGTCGGTGCTACTGCTGGGCTGGGCCGCCGGCGGCGTGCTGTTCGGCTACATCGGCGACCGCATCGGTCGCGCCCGCACGATGCAGATCACGATCGGGATGTACGCGCTCGGCACCGCCGCCTGCGCGTTCGCGCCGGACATCTGGTGGCTGCTCGCCTTTCGCATCATCGCCTCGCTCGGCATCGGCGGTGAGTGGGCCGCCGGCGCGTCGATGGTGGCGGAAGTGATGCCGGAGAAGCGCCGCGTCGAAGCCGGTGCGTTGCTCTACACCTCCGCCGCGTTCGGCACCACGCTGGCGACGATCGTCAATCTCGTCATCGCCGGCCACTTGTTCGCGGATCAGCCGGAAGTCTCCTGGCGCTACGTGTTCCTGTGCGGCCTGATCCCGGCCGGCGTGATCTTCGTCATCCGCCTGTTCATCCACGAACCGGAACGCTGGGTCCAGGTGCGCAACAGCGCGCCGCCACCAAAGCTGTCGGAACTGTTCTCGCCGGGCGTGCGCCGCGCCACGCGCAGCGGCTTCCTGATGGCCTTGATCGCCCTGATCACCTGGTGGAGCTGCAATGCCTTCCTGCCGACCTTCGCCACCGCGCTCGCGCAGGCTGAAGCCGCACTGCAGGGACTCGACCGTGCGGCGACGCTGCGCCTGGCCGAAGACTGGAAGTTCACCGCGACGATGATGTTCAACCTCGGTGGCCTGATCGGCACGCTGCTGACGATCCCGGTCGCCAAGCTGATCGGACGCCGGCCGATGTTCGCGATGTACTTCGTCGCCTCCGCACTGGCGATCCTGCTGACCTTCGGCGCCGACGTGGCGCCGCAGATGCGGCTGTACTTCTACTTCGCGATCGGCCTGTCGGTGTTCGGCATCTTCGGCAGCTTCACCTACTACCTGCCGGAACTGTTCCCGACGCGCCTGCGCGCCACCGGCGCAGGCTTCTGCTACAACGTGGGGCGCATCATCGCCGCCGCCGGGCCGTTCGCGGTCGGCGCCATCGCCGCCAAGGGCGCGGGCTCGGCGGTCGAGGTGCTGGTATGGGTCGCGCTGGTGCCAGCCGTCGGTGTGCTGCTGATGCCCTGGGTCGTCGAAACCCGCGGACGCGCGCTGCCGGATTGAACGCGGTCCCGATCGCAGAGGAGCCTAGCCATGATGAGCCTGTCGCGACGCCGCTACCTGCTGATTCTCGTCGCGCTCTATGCGGCGCTATGGACGGCGCTCGCCATCGAGCCCAAGCACCGCGACGACTGGCTGATCGAGAACGCGCTGGTGCTCGCCTTCGTGATCGGCATGTGGGCGGCGCACAAGCACTTCGTGTTCTCGCGCGTCTCCTACACGCTGATCTTTCTGTTCATGTGCCTGCACTCGGTGGGCTCGCACTACACGTACTCGGAGGTGCCGTACGACGCGTGGTGGAAGGCGCTGACCGGCGAGACCTTCAACTCGATGTTCGGCTGGGAGCGCAACCACTTCGACCGGCTCGTGCACTTCAGCTACGGCCTGCTGCTGGCGTATCCGATCCGCGAAATCTTCCTGCGCGTCGCGGACGCGCGCGGCTTCTGGGGTTACTTCCTGCCACTGGATTTCACGCTGGCAACCTCCGCGATCTACGAGCTGATCGAATGGGCGGCGGCGGCATTCTTCGGCGGCGAGTTGGGCGCCGCCTACCTCGGCACGCAGGGCGATGTCTGGGACGCGCACAAGGACATGCTGCTCGCCGGCATCGGCGCCACGCTCGCCATGCTGATCACCGCCACGCTCAACGCGCGCCTGCAGCGCGACTTCGCACGCGAGTGGAGCGACAGCCTGCGCGTGAAGGGCAAGCAACCGCTTGGCGAGGACGAGATCGCGCGCATGCTCGAAGCCTCGCGCGAAGACAAGAGCCGCGCCTGAGCGGATCGAGCGGATCGAGCGGATTGGCTACATCCGCACGCCGCCACTTCGCAGCGCGCTGAATCCGCGCGCCGTCAGATCGGCGCATCGAACAGCCGCCCGACCACGGCGGTCAGCGCCATCGCCGCGGCACCCCAGAAGCCGACCCGCACGGCGCCGCGCCACACCGACGCGCCGCCGACATGGGCGGCGACGCCGCCCATCACCACCAGCGTCAACAGCGACGCGGCCGAGACCACCGATCCGATCATGGCCGCCGGCGCCCATGCCGCCGCACCGATCGGCACGGCCGCACCCATCGAAAAGGCGGCGGCCGATGCCGCCGCCGCCTGCACCGGGCGCGCGCGCAAGGTTTCGGTGATGCCGAGTTCGTCGCGCGTATGCGCTTCCAGCGCATTCCCGGCATGCAGTTGCTGCGCCACGCGCGCAGCGAGATCCGCATCGAGCCCGCGCGCACGATAGATCGCCGTCAGCTCGGCCAGCTCACGTTCCGGCTGCGAGGCCAGTTCGCGACGCTCGCGCTCGATGTCGGCGTTCTCGGTATCGGCCTGCGACTGCACGGAAACGTACTCGCCCGCCGCCATCGACATCGCACCGGCCACCAGGCCCGCCACGCCGGTCAGCACCACCGCGCGCGGCTCGGCGCCCGAAGCCGCGATGCCAACCACGAGGCTGGCCACCGACAAGGCGCCGTCGTTGGCGCCGAGCACCGCCGCGCGCAGCCAGCCGATGCGGTTCGAGAAATGGGGTTCGTGGTGCGACATCGGCATTCGATCTCTCCCGCGTGTAACAAGTTATGCGGCCATCGCGCTCTCGCATCTGATCCTCGCGCCAGAAGCGAGGTCGAGGTCGGCGATCCCGTTCCGCGTCAGGCGCCGAGCACCAGCATCACCGCCGCGCCCACCAGGACAGCGGCGGCCAGACGATTCAGCATGCGCGCCGCGCCGCCGCCCAGCCAATGGCCGGCGCGGTCGGCCAGCGCGGCGTAGATCAGCTTCACGCCGCCCACCGACACCACGGCAATCAGCATGATCCACAGCGCATCCAGCCAGGTCATCGCCGCCAGATCGAGAAACGCGGGGAAGAAGCCGAGATAGAAGAAGATCGCCTTCTGATCCGCGAGCGTGATGAGCAGGCCGGTCATGAAGCTCGCGCCCGCCGACGCCGGCGGCGGCATACCGTTGGCCGAGGCACCGCCCGGTGCGGCGCGCCACAGGCGCCAGCCCAACCACATCAGATACAGCGCCGCGGCATAGCGCAGCCACACCCAGCGTTCGCCCATCGCCTCCGCCAGCAGACCGAGGCCGAAGATGGCGAGTGCGATGAACAGCAGATCGCCCACCACCACACCGAGCGCAGTCAACGCGCCGTGACGAAACCCCTGCGCCGCCGCACGCGAAGCCACCGCGAATACGCTCACGCTCGGCAGCGCGGCAAGCAGGGCCATCGCGCCGAACAAGGCGGCGGCGGAGGTCCAGGTCAATGCAAGTGACGTCACGGTCTCACCTCAGAAGCTGGAGCCGGGTGTTTGCAGGAATTCAACTTCCTCGGCAGTCGAAGTGCGGCCCAGAATCGCGTTGCGATGCGGATAGCGCCCGAAGCGATCGACGATCGCCTTGTGCCGCAGCTCGAAGTCGAGATTCTCCGGCGGCGCATGTTCGCGATAGAGCGGTTCCGCCACCGCATGCACCGCGCGTGACTCGCTGTGCATGTACGGCAGCAACAGGAAGTTGCGTTGCACCGGCGACAGCGACGCCAGCGCACCAGCGCTCACCGCCTCCTGCGCCAGCACCAGCGCCATGCCGTCCTGCGCAAAAGCCTGCGGCGTGCCGCGATGGATGTTCCGCGAGAACTGATCCAGCACGATGATCTCGGCCAGCCGGCCCTGCGGCGTCGCGCGCCAATCAGCCAGCTCGCCGAGCGCGGCGCGTTGCAGTAGCGCGCCGAAGCGCTGCCGCACCCGCGCATCGAACTCGGGCGACACCGCCCACCACTGCTTCGGCTCGATCTCCTCGAACCAGAATTTCAGAACCTCGCTTTCCACATCCGGCTCCCGTTCGCCCGCTGGATCAGGCGGTGGCTTCGAAGGCTGGGTGATATCGCACCGTGCCGCGCGGCATCGTGCCATCCAGCGACAGGGCCTGGAAATACGCCGGCGGCACGTCCGGCAACACCAGCCGCTCGTCCGCACGAAAGCCGAAGCGGCCGTAGTACGCCGGCGCTCCCAGCAACACACAGCCGGCCGCGCCACGCTGACGCAAGGCTTCCAGCGCCGTGTGCATCAGGCGCGAGCCGATGCCCTGCCCTTGCCGTAACGGCGTCACCGAAATCGGCCCCAGCCCATACCAGCCGCTCGCGCCGTCGGAAATCCACACCGGTGAGACAGCCACATGCCCGACGATGACGCCCTCGATCTCGCCGACCTGCGAGATGGAAAGCTGATCAGCGCGGCGCAGCGCGTCCACGATGAACGGCTCGGTATGACTGGTATGCGCGGCGTCCCGAAATGCCAGCGTCACCAACGCGTGGATCATGGGCGCGTCACCGGGCCGCTCGTCTCGAATCTGCAGGTCGTCGCTCATGTCATTTCTGGTCGGCGCCGGCGGGCTCACGTCTCGGCATAAAGCCACACGCCGTCAGCGATTCGGTCGATGCCCGTAACTGAGCACGCGCGTGATCTGCCATTCCGCGCCGACCTTGCGCCAGACCATCGTGAAATCGGCCAGGCCGTCGCAGGTATCCGAATCGAACTGGCAGAAGCGATGCGAACCCTGGGCGATGGCGCCGAAATCCTTGATCGGATGCACCACAAACGTGCCCGGCACCCGCTCGCGCCGGAACTTGCCGCAAACGTACTTCGCGGTATTGGCCAGCATCGCCTCCCGCGTCCAGGTCACACCGCCGTTGTCGTGATAGAACTCGACATCCGGCGCGAAGTAGCTCGCGTGCTTCTGCAACTGCGCAGGATCGCTGCAGCGATTGAACGCATCGAACGCCGCTTCATCGAGCGCAGCGAGGGTCTCGAACAATGGATCGACGCCTTGCACCTCCCCGCCCGATCCACCGTTCGCCTGCACGACGGATGCGCCCGAACATCCCAGCAAGACCAGCGAACCTACCGCCAGCAGCATCTTCCTCATCGCCATCTCCCGATCAGGCGACCTCGGCCGCCAGGCGCGCATGCCGCAGGCGCAACAGTAGATACGCCGCAAAGCCCGTGGCAACGCCCGGCGCCACGCCAAGCAGCAGCGCGACCCAGCCGTATCGAACCCCATGCGCGCGCGCCTCGTAGATCACCCAGACCGCGAGAATCGCCCAGCACAGGATTGCGTCCATCGCGTAACCCGCCGCAAATGGATTGACGAAGCCTGCCGCGAAGGCGCCGAGTACATCGGGGTTCTGCAACAACGGTGGCACCACGACCACGGCGAAGAACACCGCGAACAGCAAGCCCAGGACGGCGACCAGCACCGCGAACGTCTGTTCTCGCATCGATAATTCTCCCTTGCCACCCAGTGAAGCGATCGCGCGACGCAACCTGCGTCGTGCTCTACGCAAGAATCAGCCCGGCTCCGGAAACCGATCCGCCGACGGCGCCGATTCGAGATCGCGGTCCCAGTTCGCACGGCTGGCCGCGAAGATATGCGCGTTCGGCCGGTTCGGCACCGCCGTATCCAGACTGCCGGCCGGCACGACGAGCAAGGCGCCCTCCATCTGCAGGCTCGGCATCGCGGAACCGCACGTCGTGCAGAAGCTGCGGCTGTGCCGTGTCTGCGGCAGATCGAAGCGCTGGACGTTCTCCTGCCCCTGCAACCATCGCAGCTGCGCGGATGACGAGAACAGGTTGGCCGCATGCGCGGACCCCGTGTCCTTCCGGCAATGCGAGCAGTGGCACAGATAGAAGCGCTCGAATTCGCCCTCGATCTCGAAAGCGACGAGTCCACAAAGGCAGGACCCACGATGGACAGCAGCGCTGGCGTTCATCGCGGCAGTCTACCCGCGAGGCCCCGCCAACCGCTGGATGTGTGCGCGTCGCCGCGATATCGGTCGGCTATGCCCGACGCTCGCATCGTCCGGCGCACCCTCCCCCGCATTACCGAGCCGTATCAACGGGCCGCATCACCTTGGGCGTCATCCGCGGCGTCATCCGGAGCATCCTCCGCAGGCACCCCGTACTGCTGCCAGCCCCAGCGCTGGTAGACCATGTACGCGATCAGGCCCAGCAGCCCGGCGCCCATCAGCACCACCGCTGCGGGCAACACGCCGGCAGCGGCTGGCACGAAGATGCCGACGGCGGCCAACACGATGCCGGGCAGCAAAAAGCGCATCCACCGCCAGTTGTCGGGAAACGCCGCATGCTGGCGGGAAAGGATGGCGCCCCCGCACGCTGGGCACGCGCACAGGAAGTTCGGCGATCCCGCACTGCCCGGGAGCTCTTCGACGCGACGGAATCTCAATGAGACCCCGCAGCGGGGGCAATGAAAGTCCACCAGCGGATCAAAGATCGAGAACATCGCGCCTCCCAGGCTAGATATGAGGGCAAAACGCAGCCTCACGCAGCGTGACACCCAGCCGAGAAAAGATCACGCCGCGTTGTCCCGAGATCGCCTGCGACGATCCACGATCACGATCGCTGCGGCGGCGGCACACAGCAGCGCCAGCGCCGTCCCCAGCAGCAGCACCATCTCGGCCCACGAAGAACGCGCCTCCAGCACCGTGTTGCGAGGATTACCGGGTTCATGGTGCACGGCCACCGACAGCCCCGGCGGATACCGCGCGATCACCGCCTCGACGCACGCGTTCGGCGGCCGATTCGGGCGCCGGCTTGAGATCACCCAACCGCGCTGGCAGCCCAAATCGCCGAAGCGGATGCGGCGGATGCAGTCGGCAGTTCCCGTGTCGGCATAACGAACGCAGACCTCGGCATACCAGTTGCCCGCGCTGCTGCCCCCATGCCGGCCGCCGCCCATTCCCTGTCGCCAGACCGCCTGCGACTTTTGCACCCGCGCCTCGCGCACCGGCCACGACTCGGCGCGGTACTTATGCCAAGCCTCGATCGACGCAAAGAGCAGCAGGCCGAAACCAGCGAACAAGGCCGCCAACAGACTCCATCCGCCGACAACGGCGAGACGCGCCGAAAAGCGCGAGGCGGTCGACGACCTCATCCAGCGTCACCGTCATTCATCAGCGCGCTCCGGATTCATCTGCGACGCAGTGCACCACCGACGCTCAGCCGCGAACCGCCGCCTCGATGGCGCTGATATCGATCTTGCTCATCTGCATCGTCGCGTCGAACGCGCGCTTGGCGACTGCCGGATCGGGGTGGGCAATCGCCTGTGTCAGCACCACCGGCGTGATCTGCCACGACACGCCCCACTTGTCCTTGCACCAGCCGCAGGCGCTTTCCTGGCCGCCGTTGCCGACGATCGCGTTCCAGTAACGATCCGTCTCTGCCTGATCGACGGTCGCCACCTGGAACGAAAACGCCTCGCTCTGCGAGAACGCCGGCCCGCCGTTGAGCCCGAGACAGGGAATGCCCATGACCGTGAATTCCACGGTCAGCACATCCCCCTGCTTGCCCGACGGAAAATCCCCTGGCGCGCGGTACACCGCGCCGACGGAAGAGTCCGGAAAGGTGGCGGCATAGAACCGCGCGGCGCCTTCGGCATCGCCGTTGTACCAGAGGCAGATCGTGTTCTTGGCGGGGTGGGTCATGCCGCTTTTCCGACGCTAACTGACAACTCGGTTGTGGCTAACGTTGGAGTTCAGCGGCTGCCGAAGGCAGTCCGCTGCAATGACGGGTTAGGTCTCACGGTAGAGCGGCTCCCGACTTGTTTGCGAAGTCTTCGTATGCTCCGAGGTAGCGGATGAAGTTACGGTCGTTGCGCTGCGTGCCGGTAGGGTAGTCGCGCAGGAACCGACCAACACTCATGCCCTGTCTTTCATTCACTGGTATTCCATCCCCTTCCAGCAGCTTCACGAACTTTGCCTGGGCTGTACCTCCATCGTGCGCGATGCGGTTGCGAACCGTGTGTGCCGAGACCAAACTTTTGTAGGTCTGTTGACCGAGCTTGTCAACGAGGTCGCCGAAGAACGATGCGTCGCCAAACAAGTTGTAGCCACGTTCTTTTAGCCGCTGAGGACTACCCCAGCCGAGCTTGTTATTCAGTCCGTTGTCGAGATCGCCCATCACGAATGCACTGCGGGTTGCGGTGATCTGTAGTCGGGCTCTCACTTCCACTTGAAACATGAATTTTGCGAAGTCTTCGAACTTCGCTGCAATCTCAAAGAAGATGAACTGCGCTACGTCCCGTGTGTCTGGATTTGACAGCCGCGTTACCGTGGCAGCGCTAGTTCCGCTGTACCCGTGCCAGACGATCTTGCCGTAAAGATCGCGCGCGCGATTGATGTTCGCTACGAATGCTGCGACTTCGGTATTGACGGCTGCTTTTGTGATTCGTGGAGGAGGTGCCATGTGAGACCTAACGCCTGCGTTCACCGGCGGGCCGAGCGAAGCGAGGCCCGTCCGAGTGGAACGCGTTGTTGGGCGGCTTCCTCATGACTTCATCTTGTTCTTAACGGAGTCTAAGAGATGAGCGCCTTTCGCAGCCTGGTCTGTACCGCCAAACGCTTTGTACTCCGCTTGAACTAAGGCTGTGCTCTGCTGGAGAAGCGTGGTGTCGAGCTTCGACAGGTCTACGTCCGCCAAGTCTCCAGAGTTCGGGGCCACCTTTCCGGTCAGCTTTGCAGCGACACACATGGCCACGTAAAAGCGAAGATTGTTCCGGTCCTTGGGGGTCAAGCCAATTGTGGGCACCTTAAGCTGGTCCTCCACACGGCGCATGATCTCAGCGCAGGCGTAGTACATCTTTATCGGGTGGGAGTCCGAATAAACCTTGCCGTAATCCTCGTCTTTCTTCAGCAAGGACGAGGGTCGAGCGCGAGCTGTATCAGGGCGCTGAAGAAGAATGGCCATGACAGCCTGAGCTAGATGAGGGATGCCGATTATCTTGTCCCGCGGCTTACCATCATTCTTGTAGTAGTTCTTGCGGCGGTCGTAGAAAAGGCCCCGGGGCCTGAAGAATTCCTCTATGTCGCGATGCACCTTGTCAGTCGCGCGAAGTGAAGCTTGTTGAACCGCAGTCTGGCTATTCGTGGCCTTAATAATACGATCTCTACTTTCGGCCTCGGACGGAACAATAACGCGGACCAGGATTTTGCGGTCATCATTCTCGGTGTTGAACTTCTTGCAATAGTTAAAGACCTCCGTGGACGACTGAAGGCCATTCACAATTTGCGGGTCCTCGATGGTTAGCGCCTTGCCACTCTGAGACGCCTTCGACGCCAGCACGGTAATCCCGTTATTCAGCCACCAGAAATCTTCCTGATGGGGCTCTTGGAGCGAGTGCTGGATGTCGTCGTTGACCACCGTGCGACCTTGGTAATCGCGCACATTCGCTTCAAAAATATTGCGTCGGAGCCCACCGGAACTGTCCGAGATAAAGGTGAAGTAATCCCGCAAGCGAACCAGGCAGACAAAGCCAACCTGCCCGGCTGAGGAGATCGGATTCTCAGCCAACGGCAGGGTGTAGGTTGTCTGTGGCGCTCGCCGTGCAAGCTCCAGCAACTCGGACGCGCCGAGAAACGTGAAACTGAATTCCGATGATGGGAAATGACGGCGGACAACAGCCTCAAGCTTCTCGACCTTCTTCTTTACATTGGCGTCCGGGGTCTCTCCCTTTGAGGCGTAGTAATAACTAATCCTGAGCGTCGGAAACTTTGCCGCCAATTGGTTGTGGACGGTGCGAAAGCAAGTAATCGCCTCAACCAGAGAGTCGTTATACGTGGTGCCGAGTGCGGTCGGCGCCTTGGATAGATCGAGGATGTCCTCACTCACAGTCATGAAGCGTTCTATGGGAGTTTCTTGAAAGCCGGCCGACGTCTTCGCCTGCACAATGACGAGGTCAAGGATGATGTTTTTCTTTAGATGCGAGTAGTCCGGCTCCTCTTGAACAAGCTCGCCGTTGACCAGTACGTAGATGGCATCTATGCCGCCATCGCCCCCGTCGCCGACTAGGCCGGAGTCGATCTCGTCGTATGAAAGATCGGAATCCTTGAGTACCTGTTCAGCCGTGAACAGTTCAAAAAACTCACTAGCGGAAGCACCTGGATCAATCTCGGCCTGCCGCTGCTTCAGGATTTCATCGAGGATGATGCGATCGTTCTTAGCCATTCGATAAGGATCTTTCTAAGCCGTCCAACGCCGAGGTTCAGCCGACCCCGCGCCGTAGCGAAGCGGAGGCGTGGGGTCGGCTGGAACCGTTGGTTGGGGCTGAACATGCACGGGCTCGACTTTGCGATGTGAAAACCGACGAACGAGCGAAAAGATGCCTGCCTCCACGAGGAATAGCGTTGCCAGGACCGGGATTGCTCCGACGAGATAGAACGCGCCGACCATGAGTTGGAATGACCACGTTTGTGCATACAGGTCGCCATCAGGAGGCCCCGCCAAGTACGCCGCCGTGCGGAGGTAGAACCACACAGCGAAGCACAAGACAAAGACCGCGATCTGCACCAACCAGAACCGCCGGAATCTTTCCCAAGGGAGGTGCATCGCTGTTCAGCCCCAACTAGATTTATCACGCATCACCAAACGCTAACTCAGCGGCCATAAATCCGCCACTGTCCATTCGGACAATGACTTACACGCACACTCCGGATTTATGCTGCATAAATTATCCCGGATGAGATTCGCGATGACGGGTAACAAACCTCGGCTGATGGACAGCGTCAAAGAAGCCCTACGGGTCCGCCATTACAGCTTGAGTACGGAGAAAAGCTACTGCGATTGGATTCGGCGGTTCATCCTTTTCTCCGGCAAGCGTCACCCGTCTGAAATGGGCATTGAGGAAGTAACGGCCTTCTTGTCCCATCTGGCCATCTCTCGGAATGTCTCACCGTCGACACAGAACCAGGCAAAGGCGGCAATTCTTTTTCTTTACAAGCATGTGCTGTCCATCGATCTGCCCTGGCTCGACACGGTGGTACAGGCGAAGGCCCGTGAACACGTCCCGGTTGTGCTCACCGAGGTCGAGGTGCGTCGCTTGCTTCAGGCCATGTCCGGCACACCCGCAATGGTTGCCAGCCTGCTGTACGGGACCGGCATGAGATTGATGGAGGCGCTGCGGTTGCGGGTTAAGGATGTAGAGCTGGCCCGGCGCGAGATCGTCGTGCGCGAGGGGAAGGGCGGCAAGGATCGCGTAACAGTCCTGCCGGAGAACCTGGTGCTGCCGCTTCGCGAGCAGATCGCGCGGGTGAAGACACTGCATGACGCCGATCTGGCGAATGGCGGCGGCGCTACGTGGCTACCGGATGCACTCTCCATCAAGTACCCGAGCGCTCCGCGCGCATTCGGTTGGCAATACGTGTTCCCGGCGCGGCAGTGCTCCCGTGATCCACGCTCAGGCCGATCGGGTCGGCATCATCTTCTGCCCGATTCCATTCAGCGTGCCGTTCGAGAAGCCGCGCGCCTCGCCAACATCGTCAAGCCTTGTTCACCCCACGTGCTGCGCCACTCCTTTGCCACGCATCTGCTGCAGGCGGGGTACGACATCCGGACCGTGCAGGAGCTGCTGGGTCATGCCGACGTCAGCACCACTATGATCTACACGCACGTGCTCAACCGCGGCGGTCGCGGCGTGGTCAGTCCGCTGGATCGCGTGAGCTGACGCGCTCTTGCCGCGTTTGGAAGCCCACTTGGCGACACTTACTTCAGCCGGGGACGGCTCTACCGCGGCAACGGTGCTATCGAACCCTCACCACAGCGGCCCCGCCCGATGCCGCGCCACATCCGCAGCCGAGACCGCGCGTGCTTCATTGCCCCAGGCGTTGCGGGTGTAGGTGAGCACGTCGGCAATCTCCTGATCGCTGAGCGTGTGGCCGAAGGGCGGCATGCCGTAGGGCCGCGGGTTGCCAGCAGTGCCGGGTGGATAGCCTCCGTACAGCAGCACGCGAATGGGATTCACGATGGAATCCTGGGTCACAGCGCGGTTGCCGGCGAGCGCGGGCGCGGCGGGTGGGCGGCCTTCGCCGTTATCACCGTGGCAGGCGGCGCAGTGTTCGGCGTAGAGCGCTTCCCCGCGGGCGGTGATCGCCTTGAGGTCGCGTGAGGATCGGCGATCGCGCACCGCCGGCTCGCTGACGGGCAAGTCCTTGAGATAGACGGCCATCGCGCGCAGATCGGCGTCGTTCAGGTGTTGCAGGCTTTCAAAGACGACTTCCGCCATCGGCCCCAGAACAGAAGCCTGCGGCGCGATGCCGTCCTTGAGCAGTGCGGCGATGTCGTGCACCGGCCAGTCCTGCACGCCGGCTTCGGTCTTCACGCTCAGCGAGGGCGCGTACCAGTTCAGGACGAGGCCGCCGGCTGGCTGCGTGCGGCTGGCGCCCAAGGCATTGCGGCTTTCGTGGCAGGCGCTGCAGTGGCCCAGGCCCTGCACCAGGTAGGCGCCGCGATTCCACGCCTCGCTCTGGGCCGCATCCGGCTCATACACACCGGGGCGGAAGAACAGCAGGCGCCAGCCGCTCAGCAGCGGGCGGTAGCGGTACGGAAACTTCAGGTCGTGCTCGCGGCGCGACTGCATCACCGGCGGCAGGCTCTTGAGATACACGAACAGCGCGTCCGCATCCTCACGCGTGACGCGGGTGTAGTTGGTGTACGGGAACACCGGGTACAGCGGGCTGCCGTCGCGCGAGCGGCCTTCGTGCATCGCGCGCCAGAAGTCGTCGTCGGTCCAGCGGCCGATGCCGGTCTCGACATCCGGCGTGATGTTGGGTGAATAGAATGTACCGAATGGCGTAGGGATGGCGCGGCCGCCGGCATAGACCGGCCCGCCGCGCACGGTGTGGCAGGCCTGGCAGTCACCGGCGCGCGCGAGATAGGCGCCGCGTTCGATCTGCGCGGCGAGGTCGGCGTGCGCGGGCATCGCGCTCGGGCCGGGCAGCGGCACGCTGTGCGCGGCATCCGGAATCGGCAGCAGCCACCATGCACCCAGCGCCAGCAGTGCCGCCACCACCGCCGCGATTCCCAACGCGCGCTTCACGGCGTGGCTCCATTCGCATGACTCGCGACAGGGCCGGCGTGGTCTCCGCAGTCCATCGGCAGCGGGTTCGTGCCACGAGGCGCCGGGCGTGCATCGACCGGTACCGGCTGCGTGGCCAGCCACGCGGTGACGGCGGCGAGGTCTTCCAGCGTGAGGCGGCGCGCAAGCGTGGCCATGCAGTCTGGCGATGCGGCGCGCCGCGCGCCGGCCTGCCAGGCACCGAGCTGCGCGGTGAGGTAGTCGCGCGGCAGGCCGATCAGGCCGGGCGTGGCCGGCTGCATGCCGGTGAGGGTTTCGCCATGACAGGCGGCGCAGGCGGGCAACTGGCGCGCGGCATCGCCACGGCGCACCAGCGTCTCGCCGCGTGCGCGTTGCGCGGCACTGACGTCGAGCGCGGGCGGCGCTGGATACGGCGGGTGCAACTGCGCGAAGTGTTCGGCCATCGCGCGCAGGTAGGCATCGCTCTGGCGGTCCAGCAGGTAGGTCATCACCGCGTGCGAGCGGCGGCCGTCGCGGAAGTTGAGCAGCTGGTTGTAGAGGTACCCCGCCGGCTTGCCGGCGATGCGCGGAAAGTAGCCGTCCGGCGTGGCGCGGCCCTCATCGCCGTGGCAGGCGATGCAGGGCTTCACGCGCTGCGCCATCGAGTCCAGCGCGGCGGCGTCCGATGCCGCCAGCGCGGCCGCGGGCAGCAGGCCGGCCGTGAGCGCGATGCGGGCCAGATAACGGATCACAGGCCGGCCCGCGTCAGCAGCAGTTGCACGCCTAGCCACAGCGCACCGGCGAAGGCGCCGGTCAGCAGGAGGGCAACGGCGAAGAACGCCCAGGGGCTGCCGCGCGAGAAGTCACGCTCGCGATTGCGCGCGCTCTGCACGCCGAAGAACGCGGCCAGTACGCTGACGGCGGTCTGGCGCAGGCCGAGTGGGGCGGTGTCGGCGTCGTGGCGGGACGGGGTCATGTCCGGCTCCGGTGCAATCCCGACGTTCGGGACGCCGTGAATGCTACCGTCTGCATCCGATGGCTCACAGACACAGACACCCCTTGCCACGACCGTAGCAGATGCCGCGCCGCGCACCGCCGCCGCCCCTGACCTTGCACCGCCAGCTCGCGCAGGATCTCGCGGGCTCGATCGAGCGCGGCCTGCTGCGCGCGGGCGAGAAGCTGCCGTCGGTCCGCGCCACACAACGCCAGCGCGGTGTCAGCCAGGCGACGGTGCTGCAGGCGTACTACCAGCTCGAACACCGCGGCTATGTGGAGAGCCGCCCGCGCTCGGGCTACGTGGTCAGCACGCGCTGGCAGCAGTTGCCGCGCGAGCCGCAGGCCTCGACGCCGCCGAGGCGCAGCGCACCGGTGCAAGTCTCCGACCTGGTGTTCGAAATTCTGGATGGCGCGCGGCATCGCAGCCTGTTGCCGCTGGGCTCGGCGTTTCCGAGCCCGCTGCTGTTTCCGCTGGACAAGCTCGGCGCCGCACTGGCGCGCAGCGCCAAGCGGCTCGACCCCTGGGCCACGGTCGCCGATCTGCCGCCGGGGAGCTGGGAGCTGCGCCGGCAGATCGCGCGGCGCTATCTCGCCGCTGGGGTGAAGGTGGATGTCGATGACATCCTGATCACCAACGGCGCGATGGAGGCGCTGAGCCTGAGCTTGCAGGCAGCAACGAAGCCCGGCGACGTGGTGGCGATCGAATCGCCCGCGTTCTACGCCGCCCTGCAGGCGATCGAACGCCTCGGCCTGCGCGCGGTCGAGGTGCCGACCGATCCGCGCGAGGGCATCGATCTCGATGCGCTGCGCGGCCTGCTAAAGAAACAACGTATCCGCGCCTGCTGGTTCATGACCACGTTCCAGAATCCGCTGGGCGCGCTGATGCCGGCCGCGCGCAAGCGCGAGTTGGTGGAGTTGCTCGCCGAGCGCGAGATGCCGCTGATCGAGGATGATGTCTACGCCGAGCTGTATCACGGCGAGCAGGCGCCGCGCCCGGCCAAGGCCTACGACCGCGATGGCGGGGTACTGCACTGCGGCTCGTTCTCGAAGTCGCTGGCGCCCGGTTACCGCATCGGCTGGGTCGCGGCGGGCCGTCACACACAGACGGTGGCGCGCCTGAAGCTGAGCACCTCGCTGGCGACCAGCATGCCGGCGCAGGAGGCGCTGGCCGAATACCTGAAGGGCGCGACGTTCGATACCCACCTGCGACGCCTGCGCCGCCGCTTGCGCGAGCAGAAAGACCGCATGCGCGCGGCGATCTCGGAACACTTTCCGCGCGGCACGCGGATCAGCGATCCGCAGGGCGGTTACTTCCTCTGGGTGGAACTGCCGCGCAGTGGCGATGCGCTGGCGCTGCAGCAACGCGCGATGCAGGCCGGAATCGGCGTCTCGCCGGGGCCGATGTTCTCGCCGGACGGCGCGCGCTTTCGTCAGGCACTGCGCCTGAATTGCGGCCATCCATGGTCTGCGGAACTGGAGGCCGGCATCGTCACGCTCGGCCGGCTGGCGGCGCGATAACCGCGCTGCGCGCCGCGCCTCAGGGGCGCGCGTAGGTACCGGTGGCGTGCGCAACGATGGTGGGGTCATCGCCGGTGCGCATCCGTACTTCCATCACCACCAGCTTGCGGCCGAGCTTGAGCAGCTGGGCTTCGGCGATCACATCGCCCGGCGCCGCCTTGTTGAGAAAATTCAGATTGCACTGACTCGTCACCGCCATCAGCTCGGGGCCGAGATGCGAGAGCACCAGGGCGTACATCGCCGAGTCCGCCGCGGTGAACAGCGTGGGGCCGGAGATGACGTTGCCGGGCCGCAGCATGCGTTCGGAATACGGCAGGCGGATGCGCGCGTAACCCGGCCGCACCTCCTCCACGCTCAAGGCGCCCTTCTCGGCCACGCGCAGGCCGCCGCGGATCAGCGCCTGCGTCTGTGCCGCATCCAGCTTCAACTCCACCATAGACCGCGGACTCCGTCGTAGATCAGTTTCACGGACAGCACGATCAGTATCCACTGGAATAGGCGCGCGAACGCCTCGTCGCTGAGCAGGCCGTTGACGCGTTTGCCGGCGATCGTGCCGAGAATCACCGCCAGACACAGCGCGGCCAGCAACGCCGGTTGTGCGAGCGCACTGAAGCCGATGACGCCGTAGGCCACCACGCGCAGGCCGTGCCCGAGGACCTGCGTCAGCGCCAAGGTTCCGATGGTGGTTTCCTTGCGCCATTCGGGGCGAAAGAACAGGCGCCCGACGAACAGACCCGTGGCGCCCACGAACAATCCGATGCTGCCGTTGAGCAGACCCGCGGCGACGAACGAGGGGCGCGGCGGCAGCGGCGCCTGATTGGCGCGCCCCGGCAGCAGCGAGAACAGGATCAGCCCGGCGAGCACGAGGCGCACGAGATCGGCGTTGACGCGGGTGATGAACGGCGCGACGACGATCGTCGCCGGCACGGCCGCGAGCAGGAACCAGCCGGCCGCGCGCCATTCGACGTGGCGCACGTAGGCGACGGTGCGCGAGGAATTGGAAACGAGTTGCACGGCGGCGAACAGCGGCACGGCTTCGGCCGGCGCCATGCCGATGGCGTAGAACAGGCCGATCAGGATCGTGCCGCCACCCAAACCCGCCGCGCCCGACAAGGCCGCCGTCAGGAAACCGGCGACCACCACCACGACCGCCACCGCGTCCATCAGTTCTGGCGGCGGCCCGGCGGTGCGTTGGCGATGCGGCGCCATTCGGCGTAGGCGCGCAGTTCAGCGAGGCTCAGGCTGCCGTTGCCGTCGGTATCCAGGGTTTCGAAGGTCACATCCTGATCCGGCCAGCCCGCACGGAATTCTTCCGGCGAGATCTGCTCGTTGCCGTCGCGATCCGCGGCGCTGAATTCTTCGAGCAAGCGCGCTTCATAGGCGCGCGGCGGCGTGCCGTAACGATCATGGGCGTTGGAGCAGCCGGTCAGCAGCGCGCTGCCCAGCCCGACAACCAGAGCCGGGAGCAACACGGAAAGGGAGCGAAGCATCATGGAAACCGTTTTGGTAGGCGGGCGCGTAGCGTCATAGCAGCAACGCGGTGGCGAGGCCCAGCATCAGACCCATGCCGATGATATCCGTCGCCGTCAGCACGAAGATGCTCGATGCCGTGGCCGGATCGGCCCCGAGGCGACGCAGCACCAGCGGCGTCAGCATGCCGAGCAGACAGCTCACCACGCAGGTGACGACCATCGACACCACCATCAGCACGGCGAGCAGGGCCGCACTCTCGGAACTGCCGCCACCCTGTCGGGCCAATACGTAAAGCACCGCACCGGCGAGCACGCCGGTGAAGAAGCCGTTGAGCGCGCCCAGCAGAATTTCCTTGCGCATCAGCCGCGCCATCGAGAAGCCCGGCAGGTCGCCGAGCGTGAGGCCGCGCAGCGTGATCGCCAGCGCCTGGCAGCCGTTGTTGCCGGCCAGGCACGACAGCAGCGGCAGGAACGCGGCGAGTACGACGATCTGCTGGATCGTGCCGTCGAAGTGATGCACGACAAAAGCCGTGCCGAAGGCGGTGAACAGATTGATCAGCAGCCACGGATGGCGCATCTGGAAGGCCGACGTGATGCCGGTGTAGACGCGCTCTTCCTTGTTGACGCCGACCATCTGGCCGGACTGCGCCGTGATCTCGATCGCCTGACGTTCGAACAAACGCCAGCCGCGCACCACACCGACGATGCAGCCGCCCCTGTCCACCACCGGGTAGACCGGGTAGTGACGATGCACCGCCGCGCGGATCGCATCGCCCGCCGACATGTCGGCGGGAAACGAGAACGGCGCCTGCAGCATGACCTCGCTCAATGGCTGCTCGGGCGAGGCCAGCAGCAGATCGCGGATGATGACCAGGCCCGTCAGACAACCCGCGGTGTTGACGGTGTAGAGGTAGGTGATCTGGCGCGCGTTTTCGGCATTGCGCAGGAAATCGATGGCCTCGGCCACCGTCGTCGATTCCGGCAGGCGGCCGTAAACCGGTTCCATCAGGTCGGCGACGGTGCCGGGAATGGTCAGCTCGGCGGTGATCGTCATCGGATCGACCGGACGCAGCTCCTCGGGCAACTGCTCCAGCACTTCCCGACGCAGACGCTTGGGCAGGCGATCCAGTACCGCGACGATCGTCTCGGGGGATTCGCGTTCCAGCAGCCGCGCCGCGTCGATGGGCACGCGTCCGGTGACGTCGCGCACCAGGTCGTCGATCCGCTCGGTGTCTTCCACGAGACTCTCCAGCAAACAGAACCGGATTAAGGCAAGACTATCCGTCGTTGACAAGTGCAACCGCGCATTCATGTTGGCGCGCCGCCTGCGAATTCAGCCGGGATGCAACAATCCTTGCATCGCCGCCGAACCCGTTCAGCTTCGAACACCGCTCCTACTTCGATCCCGATTTCCGCTCGATCCCATGTATCAGCTCTACGGCATGACCGGTTCCGGCAATTGCTACAAGCCGGCGTTGTTGATGACTCAACTCGACCTGCCTTACCGCTGGCAGGAGGTCGATCTGCTCAAGGGCGAGTCGCGCACACCGGCGTTCCTGGCGCTGAACCCGAACGGCAAGGTGCCATTGCTGGTGCTGCCGGACGGCCGCGCGCTGGCCGAGTCCAACGCGATGCTGTGCTATCTGGCGGAAGGCACGCCGTTGCTGCCAGACGACCGCTATGCGCGCGCGCACGTGCTGCAATGGTTGTTCTTCGAGCAGTACAGCCACGAGCCATACATCGCCACGGTGCGCTTCTGGATCAAGTTTCTCGGCAAGAAAGACGAGTGGGCGGAGAAGATCGCGGACGCGCGCAAGAAGGGCCTCGCCGCGCTCAGCGTGATGGAACGGCAACTCGCGCAGTCGCCCTTTCTCGCCGGCGACGCCTACACGGTGGCCGACATCGCGCTCTACGCCTATACGCATGTCGCCGAGGACGGCGGTTATCGGTTGGCGGATTTCCCGGCGATCCAGGCGTGGATCCGGCGCATCGAGTCGCAGCCGCGCTTCATCCCGATGACGTGATTTTTTCGTCCGGGTGCAACGAGAAAGGGCCGCAGTCGCGGCCCTTTCTCTGTTGGTTCGCCGCGATGGTTCGCTGCGGAAATCGCGGCGCAAATCAGAAGCGGTAGTGCAGGCCGACCATCAGCACCGGCCACAGCTTGAAGTCCTTGGCGTCTTCTTCGAGGTTGCGGATTTCCTCGTCCTTGTCGGCCTGGAACTGCTGGGCGCGCGGATCGTTCGGATCATCGACGTTGAAGCCGGTCGGGCCGTTGGGATCGCAGGCCACGAGCGTCGCATCGCAGGCGCGGCCGGTGACGTCGAGCGTGACGTCCGGCGAGGCGGTGAACATCACGCCGAGGTCGACGCTCGCGCCGAAACCATGACCATTGGTGGTGCCGCCCCAGCCGATGCCGAGATAGGGCGCAGCGGAGCCCAGATCGACATCGCCATCCAGTCGCAGATCGCCGGTGTAGGTGCTGGAGCCGACGTCGTAATCGTTGCGCCCGCTGGCCTTGAGCGTCAGCTCCGGCGAGGCCGTGTACAGACCGCCGGTGATGCGAAAGCCGCCGGCGAAGGGTTTGACGTCCACCATCAGCGCGGCGGCGTTGATCTTGAGCTTGCCGTCGTAGTCGATGCCGTCCTCTTCCACATCCGCACTGTAGGCGCCGAAGTGATAACCGGCGCGCAGATCGACGTAGCGGTTGAGGCCGTAGGTGTAATCGACGGCCAGGCCGGCGGTGCCGACACGCAGGCCCAGGCCGCCAGCGCTGCCGGTGTCGTCTGTCGTCGCACGGGCGTCTTCACTGGCGGATACCGCCGTCGCGCACAGCAGCGACAGCGCCGCCGCAAAGTGGATTGCAAGCTTCATGGATGATCCTCGAATGCTGATGTCGTTTTTCATGGCGGCGCACCGCGTCGCGGGCACCGCTCGCCGATCATCGGCGACGACCGCAGGCGTCGGCAATCAGGGGAAACCGCACCGCGCCAACCACCCGCTCACCGCCATTCGACGCCGAGATGGATCGAGAAGTCCGGGGACGAGGCCGTGACGATGTCTTCCTGCAGCGCGGCGGTCCAGCGCAGGCGCTCATCGACGGTGTAGGCGAAGCCGAAGGCGAGCTGGCCGCCGGCGCGGCTCAGCGCATCGAGCACGCTGTCGTCGTACAGCGGGCCGTGCAGGTAGACCTGCGCGCCGGCATCAAGCCGTTCGGTCAGCCCGTAGGCCACGCCGACCCAGCCGAACGGCACGATCGTCTCGGCCTGCGCTTCCAGCGGGCCGTCGGCGCGCGTGGCGCTGGCGCCGGCCGCCCAGGTCCCGGTCCAGCGTTCGTCCTCACCGAGCCGGAAGCCGCGCTCGTACCACAGCGCACCACCCAGACCTCCGCCCTCGAAGCGATCGGCGTCGCCGGTCGGCAGCTGCAGCATCGCGCGCAGGCAACGCAGTTCCTCGCTGCACCGGGCCGCACCCAGGCGCAGATCGCCGAGGCCGGCGCCGGAATCGCGCACGTCGAACACGGTCGCACCCCCGCGGGTGTAGGCGTAACGGTACTGGTCGCGCTCGCGCTCCTCGCGCCGGCCGTTGGGCAGGCTGAACCAGTCGTGCCATTGCTCGATGCCGGAATCGAGCGTGCCGCCGCCGGTGACCAGCAACGGCAGTTCGGCGGACAGGCGCCAATCGTTCCAGACCCAGCGCTGCGTCCACGCCAGACGCAGGGTTTCGCCATCGAGTTCGATCGTCTCGTTGCCGGCTTGCTCCAGCAGGAACTCCGAGGTCCAGTCCAGCTGCAGCCGCGCGCCCTCGTCACCGGCGGCGGCCTCCGGCACCGGCAGCGCATGGCCGCGCGCCAGCGCCGCCTGGTTGGAAACGGGCAACGAAAACGGCGTTGTTGCCATCGCGGCCGGCGTGACGCCAAGACTGGCGGCGAAACCGGCGAGAAAACCCAGAAAACCGCGTGCGTGCGCAGACATGAAGGGCCCGATCCTGGACAGTTCGACGCGGCATTGTGCCCGCAGCCGCGCGGCTTTTGGGGAAGACCGGCCCCGCTTTTCGCCGCCGCCCCGGCTGGACCTCGTCCTTTTCAGGGTTTACGGCCGGCCGCCGACCTCTGCTAGCATCCTCGCCCCCACGTTATTGCGGCGGTCGCTTGCCATGCGTTTTGTCACCGAAAACACCCGGATCCGTTCGATCCGCGACGTCTCCACCCCGGCAGAAGTCCAGGCCGAACTGCCGCCGACCGAAGCTGCGCTGAAGACCACGTTCGACGCGCGCCGCGAGATCCAGGACGTGCTCTACGGCCGCGACGACCGCCTGCTGGTGGTGGTCGGCCCCTGCTCGATCCACGACACGCGCGCCGCACTCGAGTACGCACAGCGCCTGAAGACGCTGCGCGCGCAGCTCGACAAGCATCTGCTGATCGTGATGCGCGTGTACTTCGAGAAGCCGCGCACCACGGTCGGCTGGAAGGGACTGATCAACGACCCGCACCTGGACGACAGCTACGACATCAACCAGGGCCTGCGCGTCGGCCGCCGCCTGCTGCGCGATCTCAACGACATGGGCATCCCGGCCGGCGTTGAGTACCTCGACATCCTGACGCCGCAATACCTGACCGACCTCGTCGCCTGGGGCGCGATTGGCGCGCGCACCACCGAATCGCAGCTGCATCGTGAACTGGCCTCGGCGCTGTCCTGCCCGGTCGGCTTCAAGAACGGCACCGAGGGTTCGGTGAAGGTTGCGGTCGATGCCGTGATGTCGGCCAAGCATCCGCACCGCTTCCTGTCGCTGACCGCGCAGGGCCAGGTCGGCATCTTCGAGACCACCGGCAACGAGGACTGCCACGTCATCCTGCGCGGCGGCAGCTCGGGCACGAATTACGACGCCAAGAGCGTGGATGCGGCCTGCGCCGCGCTGATCAAGGCCGGCCTGCGGCCGCAGGTCATGATCGACTTCAGCCACGCCAATTCGAGCAAGCAGCACAAGCGCCAGATCGTGGTCGGCCAGGATGTCGGCCATCAGATCGCCGGGGGCGATGACCGCATCGTCGGCGTGATGATCGAATCGCATCTCGTCGAAGGTCGCCAGGACATCGGCCCGGCTGACAAGATGTGCTACGGCCAGTCGGTCACCGACGCCTGCATCCACTGGGACGATTCGGCCGAACTGCTGCGCCATCTGGCCAACAGCGTCGAACAGCGCCGCCTGCGCAACGCGCGCTCAGCCTGATCGGCCTGATCGGCCTGATCGGCATTTACCGCTGTCGAAAAGCCCGCCCTGTGCGGGCTTTTTGTTTGCCCGTCGACAGGCAAAGCAATCGCCTTTCGCCTGGCTGCCCTCGCCCCACGGGGAGCCAGAGCGAGTACGGCTGGGACGCTACGGCACGTCGACGTAAACGATGCCGTCCTCGACGCTGACCTCGAAGCGCCGCACCGGCGCCGGCGCCTTGCCGAGCGCGATCAGACCGTGCGTGAACTTCGGCAACGGGATGCCCGCGACGCCATTGACCCAGTCGAGGTTTTCGCCGGTGCACAGATCGAAACGCGAGCCATGCCAGGGGCAGCGCACGGCGCCATCGGCGATCTCGCCGCGTGCCAGCGGCAGCCCCAGATGCGGGCAGCGGTTCTCGATCGCACAGATCTGTCCCTTGGTGCGCGTGATCAGGACCTTGTAGTCGCCGACTTTCGCCGCGTGGAATTCGCCTTCAAAGATTTCGTCGAGCTTTGCGACTTCGATGCGCGACATCGTGCTCCCCCGTGGCCGCGTTCAGGATCAGCTTACGCCTGCGCGCGGTCGGCCGGATAGTCGCTGCGATGGCCGCCTCCGGCTTCAGAAGCCGGCGCGTTGCACCGCACAGTCGGAAAGGTCGAGCGCCATGTGGATCAGCAGGCCCAGGCCGACCAGTCGCGTACGCGACCACAGCGTCAGCGCCGCATAGCCGGCGACGGCCGGGGTGGTGTGCAGCGGATGGAATCCGATGCTGCAGCGCTGCGGGTCGTAGATCGGGTCGGCGAGCAGGTGGTCGAGGTCCACCGCCATCGTTGCCAGCATGATCGCCCAGGCCGAACGCCAGCGCGCGCGATAGAACAGCACCGCGATCACGCCCGGCACGAGCAGATGCAACAGCAGGTGCAGTACGGACGCGACCGTCATCGCAGCCGCGCCCGCGCCGGATGGCGCGACCTCAGAAGTACTCGCCCTTGAACAGGTTGGCGAACACGACCTGTTCCAGCGTCGGCTTCTCGCCGTCCTTGCGGCCCTTGGCGGCGGTGGACGACGGGAACAGGCGGAAGCCGCGGTTGAGGATGTAGTCGTTGACCTTGGGCCACAGCGCGTAGGACACCGCGGCGGCGGTGCCGAGCACGGTGGCGACCGACTTCGGCCGGTCGAGGATCGCCTTCATCACCGTGTCGCCGGCCTTTTCCGGACTCCAGGTCGGCACGTAGTCGTAGAGCTTGGTCGGCGCGATCATCGGCGTGCGCACCAGCGGCATGTAGATCGCGGTGACTTCGATGTTCTTGTGCTTGACCTCGGCCGACAGGCAGCGCGAGAACGCATCCAGCGCCGCCTTGCTGGCAACGTAGGCCGAGAAGCGCGCCGCGTTGGCGAGCACGCCGATCGAACTGATGTTGATCACGTGGCCGCTCTTGCGCTGCATCATGCTGGGCAGGAACGCGAGGATCATGCGCACCGCGCCGAAGTAGTTGAGCTGCATGGTGCGCTCGAAATCGTGGAAGCGGTCCAGCGATTCGATGACCGCGCGACGGATCGAGCGGCCGGCGTTGTTCACGAGGATGTCGACATGGCCGAACTCGTCGAGGATCGCGCGCGCGCAATCGTCGATCGCCTTCATGTCGTTGAGGTCGCAGGGGAACACATGCGCCTCGCCGCCGGCCTTGGCGATCACGCCCTGCGTTTCTTCCAGCTTCTCGCGCGTACGCGCCACCAGCACCACCTTGGCGCCGGCCGCCGCCAGCTTCTTGGCGACGATCAGGCCGATGCCGCTCGAAGCGCCGGTGACGACCGCGACCTTGCCGGTTAGCTTCTGCACCGCGCCGCGCGGCAGCGTGACTTCCAGATCGAGGAAGGTTTCCCAATAGGCCCACAGCTTGTCGGCGTAGTCGCGGATGTCCGGGCACTTGATGCCGCTGCCCTTGAGCGCGGCGCGCGCCTTCTTGTCGTCGAACACGGCGCGGTTGCCGACATAGCCGAGCACCGACAGCGGCACGCCGATCGCCTTGGAGATGCGCTTCTCGACCTGCGGCGGAATGCGGCTGCCGACCTGATCCGCGAGGCGGCGCACGGAGGCCGGCACGGCCGGTAGCTCCAGCTTGCGCGCGAACTCGGGGCCATGGGCGGCTTCGAGCAGCGTCTGCAGCAGATCGCCGACGCTGGGGGAGTTGGACTGGATCAGGCAGAACGCCTCGCCATCCAGGCCGTCCTGGTGCGCCAGATAGTCCATCGCCGAGACCACGTAATCGACCGGCACGATCGGGACCTTGCCGCCTTCGATGCCCAACAGCGGCAACCACTTCGGCACCGCATACGACAGCTTCTGGATCGTCTTGAAGAAGTAGTACGGGCCGTCGATCTTGTCCATCTCGCCGGTCTCGGACGAACCGACGACGGCGCCCGGCCGATAGACCCGGAACGGCACGCGCGACTCGTTGCGGACGATTGCCTCGGACTGGAACTTGCTGCGGTAGTACGGATGGTCGGTGCGCTGACCCTCGTCGAACATGTTCTCCGTGAAGCGGCCCACGAAGCTGCCCCCGGCCACCGCGACGCTGGAGACGTGATGCAGGCGCACACTGCCGCCCAGGTCATTGGCGAAGGCCACGAGATTGCGCGTGCCCTCGTTGTTGATGCGATCGGCCGCCTCGTCGTCCATGTTCATGTCATAGACGGCGGCGAGATGGAACACGTGGTCGATCTTGCCGGCCAGCTTCTTGAAGTCCGCCGCCGAGATCAGGCCCGGCATGGTGATGTCGCCGTAGACGGCGTGCAGGCGCTTGCCGGCCTCGCCATAGCGCGCCTGCAGCGCCTCGAACTTGTCCTTGGACGATTCGCGCACGAGCACATGCACCTTGGCGCCGTCGCGTGCCAGCAGTTTTTCCAACAGGAACTTGCCGATGAAGCCGGTGGCGCCGGTGACGAAGTAGTTCATGGTCGCGTGTTCCTAAATTTTCGCGTGATCAACGACAACGCATCTTACCGGAGCCTTCACATCGCGTCCGGGGCCGCAGCGACAGCCGCCTGCTCAGCGCCCGTCCGCGGCCTCCATGTCGACACGCACACGGACATAGCGTGCAAAGCGCGGCATGCCCGCCTTGGTCACGCCGTTGTGGGTGTAACTGATCCAGGTTCCCACCGGCGGCGGATGGCGGCGATCGGCATCGCTGAATCCGGTGCCAAGGCGAAATCGCAAGCCGTCGGGCCGTTCGACCAGCAGCGCACCCATCATGCCCTCGTACTTCCCGCGGCCAGGCACATGTGCGACCACGCGCGCATCGGCATCCTGATGCGGCTTGAGCTTGAGCAGATCGTGGCTACGGCCGACATGATGTAGCGCATCGGCGCGGCGCAACATCAGACCCTCGCCGCCCTCGTCGACCACGGTGGCCAGAAGCGCCTGCAGCGCCGAGACATCGGGTACGCGCCGCTGCTCAACCACCTGCACCCATGGTCGATCCAAGACGTCGACTACGGCATGTAGAGCGGTCAGGCGCTCTGTGAAAGTGCCCGAGTGCCCGGGCAGGTCGAACACCATGAACCGCAGCTGGCGCCATTGGTCGTCATCCGGCTGCAGGCGCCGTGCGGTGGAGACGGTGAATTCAAAGCGGCCACGCCCCGCCCACAGTTCGCCATCCAACCGCTCCGACGGCCAGCCCTCCACGAACCAGGCGGGCGCCGCAATCGGATGACCACCCCGCGTGAGCAGTCTCGAACCGCTCCAGTAAGCGCGCATGCCATCGTACTTCTCGCTGATCCAGTACTGCTCGATGGCGACCGTATCGTCGTAAACCTCCGCCAGCGTCAGCGGCGGCGCTTGTGCCGACGCCAGCGATGTGATCGACAGCGCGACGAGAATGGCCGCGGCCGCAACGGCCGCCGATCGGGTCCATCCGGGCTCAGTAGTCGCCTTCATGGTGGCGCGCAGCTTCGTTCAGCTCACGCCGCTGCTCCAGGCGCGCACCGGCGTCCTTGTCCGTGCGCCAGATCACCTCGGGGAACAGCAGCACGCGCAGCAAGCCGACCAGCATGTAGAGATAGCTCAGCGAGAACATCACGCCGCAGAACATCGAGATCCATTCGAAATTGATCGACAGGTACTTGATGCCCCACCACGACAGCACGTCGGTGAACGAGGCGGCCAGGCCGATCGGGAACACCCACTGATACGGCCAGAGGTGGTTGAACTGCAGCGAGAACGGAATGCCGATGATGAAGAAGCACGTGGTGAAGCCGAACAGGTGCGCGTGCGTGAACGCGATCAGCTTGCCCAGGGACATCTGCGCGAAGTACGCCTCGGCGCTGCCGTGGATGCGCAGCTGGTACCAGATCTCGGAGGCGCCGAACGCGAACGCGATACCGAACAGTACCGTGGCCATCGCGATGCCGCGCTTCACGCCGGTGGGCAGGTGATGCAGGTTGATGTCCAGCGTGTGCTCGCGAAACGGCACCATGTACCAGAAGAACCCGAGCAGCAGGAAGAAGAAGGCGAGCAGGGCCAGCGGACCGCCGACGCTGATCCATTTCGACGGCGCCGGCGGCAGCTCCACGACTTCAACGGCTTCGATCGGGGCGTCGCTGAAGAAATCGAAGCCGTCGCTATCCGAAGACGGCGCGGCGCTTGCGGGCTCGGCTTCGGCCGGCTCTGCACCGGCCGGTTCGGTCACGGCCTGTCCGGCAGCCGCTTGCGCCGCCGTGACCGTCGCCGCCGCCAGGTCCTGATCGGCCGCGGTCTGCGCCAGCGAGCGCGTGCCGACGATGGCCGCAATCAGCAGCAGCGCCAGGAACAACTCGATCGCGCGCGCCTTAAGCATTTTTCAACCTGACGTAGAGCAGTGCACCGGCCTTCTTGACGGCAGCGGTGATCGCCGCGTCCAGATCGTTCCCGCTGGCCTTGGGCAGCTGATCGACCGCGACGCCCTTGAAGCGCTCGTAGACCTTGGATCTGGCGGCGGCCGGCACGTGTGCCGTGTTCAGCGGCGAGACCTGGGTGACATTGAGCTGGCGATCGGTGACCAGCAGCAGGAAGAAAGTCTTGCCCTGGTGCTGCGCGGGGAAGATCAACGCCGTGCCGACAGGGCGCTGGTTCTCCAGCGGCACGTAGATCGTGTTTTCGTCCTGTCGGGTCAGCGTAGCGCCCAGCGTCGCGGCACGCGTGATATCGGCGTCGGTCAGCATCGCGTCGCGCGGCAGATAGGCGCGCACGCCGGGAAACGCCGCCTGCACCTCGCGCGGGATCAGGCTCGCGGTGTCCAGCCAGTCGCCCTTGTTGGCCGGCGTGGACGCCGCACTGCCCGGATTGGACTTGGCCTTGGCCTCGGTCTCGTTGCTGGCGCCATCGCCGTCGCCATCCAGCGTGGCGATCTTGGCGAACGCGGCCAGCGTCAGACCCGCTTCCTTGAACTGCTGGCCGTAGGCGTTGACCGGCGTACCGCCGCCGTCCTTGTGGCAGGCGTTGCAGGACGGCGTATAGCCGTACTGCTGCTTGTACAGCCGCGCGAACGCCGGCTCCGCCGATGCCGCGCCACTGAACAGCAGCGCCACCAACAGCCACAGGCCATGCTTGCCGCACGCGGTGACGGCGCGGCACGGCCGGCTGGATTCATTCGAAATCATCGCTTCACGCATGCCGCACCTCGTGAACCCCATTCATCAGAAGTCGAAAAGTCCCGGCACCTGCGCGCGCATCTCGTCGAGCAGCTCGGGGTTGGCTTTCACCGCCGCTTCCATGTGCGCACGCTGCGGCGAATCCGCTGGCGGCATCATCACGCTGGCCTTGGCCGTGCCGCGGTAGCGTTCCCAATCCAGCGCGTCGCGGATCGCCGCGGTGTCGCGGATCTTCGCCGCCACCGCCGCCTCGTCGGCGCCCGCCATGAAATTGAGCCGCGCGCTCGGATTGCCGCGATGGCAGGCAAAGCAATAGTCCGCGTACGGCTGCAGCTTGGAGCCCGCCGCCAGCGACAGCGGCGGCTCGCCGATCGCCACCGGCGGCGACAGCTCGGCGGTGTCCAGGCAGCAATAAGCCAGCTGCGGCGTATCGAGCAACGCACGCAGCATCGGCACGCGTGCCAGCGGCTGCGGCGCGAACAAGGCGTCCGGCAGCGCATCGACCCGCGCCATCAGCCGCGACGGATCGTGACCATGACGGGCCAGCAGCAGGCGCGCGTCGTCGGCCGCAAACAGACCCGCAACCCCATACACGCCGTCCAGATCCTGTGCGGTCAGCACGCGCTTGGGCGCACGCGGCGTCAGCGGGTCCTGTGCCTGCGGCAACTTCGGTAGCCGGTCGAAGGCCTCGAGATCCTCGTTGTCGCGCGCACCCGCACCGGGCGCCGAAGGCGGGTTGAACCAATGGCGGACCCAGCCCCGCCAGCCGCGTCGCTCGGCCAGCGGATCGCGATTGGCGAGATCGGATTCTGGCACCGCGATACCCGCGGCCGGCCACTGTCGCGCCTGCGCCGCGCGCAGCGCCTGCGCCTCAGCGCCGTGCGCGTCGAAGCCTCCGGGATTGTCCAGATACGACAGCGCGAGCTTGAGCATGCGACGGCGGCAGTCGATACCGTCTGCCCCATCGCCGCAGCCATCGATCCACAGGCGCTGTGTAGCGACGGTGTAGGCACCGATGTCGGTCAGCTCATCGAAGCGCTCGGGTGCGGCCAGCGGCTGGCGAATCGGCGCGCCCAGGTACGGCACTTCCGAGCCACGCGCGGCAACGATCGCCGCCGCCGGTTCCGGCTGGCCGTTGGTTTCGTTCCAGGGACGCTGTGGAAAGATCGGTGAGCCGCCCTGGTGGCAGGTGGTACACACCGCGCGACGCGCATAGACGATTCGGCGCGCGCCAGTGTCCGAATAGTCCTGCACCAACTGGAACTCGTAACGGCCCGCAGCTTCGTTGTAGCTGATCACTTCGATCTCGGCGGCGTTCTCGACGAAGCCGAGAAACAGCTGACCGCGCGGGGTCGCGCCGAGACTGGCCTCGGTGTTGACCGCATCGAAGTCGGCGGCGACCAGCACGCGCGGATGCGCAAAATCTGCCTGCGCCTTGAGCAACGAACGTCCGAGCGGAATGAACACCGTGACCGGTGCGCTGGCATCCGGCGCCTGGCGCTGCAGCAGCTCGACCACGCGCTCGAACGGATACGGCAGGCCATCGTTCTGCGCAACCCAGTGATCGAACAGCGAGCGCGTGCCCTCCGGCGGCAGGTCTTCTTGCGAGATCACCTGCGACGACAGCTTCTCCTCCGCTGCCGCAACCTGATCGGCGCGCTCGGTCACCGTCAGCGACGAGCGCGACTCGCCGCAGCCCGCCAGCAGCGCCAGCGGCAGCAACACCGCCGCAAGCGCTAGCGTTCGCTGAGCCGGAATCGTTGTCCGCCGCACGCGCCGCGCCCGAGCCGGCTACATCAGCTTCAGGAATTCACGCAGCGCCAGCTTCTCGTCCTTGGACAGCGAGATGCCGAACTGGTGGCCCTTGTTCTCGACCAGGTCGTCGCACTTCATGAACAGCGGCGCATGCGGATCGGAGCTGGCGAAGGCGGCGATCGGCGTGCCGGCGGGCACCGGCAGCTTGATCGGACCCTGACCGTCCTCACGCGGCGCGAGCTTGATCGGGCGATCGGTCTTGCCGATCTTCTGCGGCCGGTGCGGCGTGTCCTTCGGATTGTCGGACATCATCAACTCGTCGAACGCCAGCTCGAACTGTTTGACGCGGCCGCGCACGGTGTAGTCGATGCTGCCGTCCTTCAGATGCGTCAGCTCGCCGATTGCGTTGTTGTGCAGGAACGGCGCCGTTGCCCATACCGACAGCAGCGAGAAATTGCGCAGGTAACCGGAGCCGCCGGCGATCTCCTTCTCGCCGCCCCACTCCTTGCCGCCGACCAGCGGCACCATGCGATTGACGACGTTCTGCACCTTGCCGGCCGGCGCGCGCCGCTTGTAGGTCTCGGAGGAAAACTCCTCCCAGATGTGACCCTCGCTATGGTTGTCATGCAGCGCACGGCACTTGTTGGTGCCGATGAGGTGAAACGGCACCGGCTCGTCGTTGGCCAGCCAGTCCTGCCCCAGCATCGCTGCGCCCTTGGCCTGCTGAGCCTCGGCGAACTGGCGCGGGCGCAGCTTGCCGGTCTTGGCGTCCTTGACCAGATGGCGCGCCTTGAAGGCCTCGCTGTTGCGCTCTTCGGCGCTGAACTCCAGCTCCCAGTACTCCTCGGCGCCGAAGACGTGGCCCTCGTAGTAGCGCGCCAGCGCCGCCTTGTCGGCGCGTACCGCGTCCGGTGCGAACTTGGAGCTGTGGCAGCTCGCGCATTCGCGCGCGAACACCTTGCGACCGGCCGGCACCTGCGCCAGGTCCACGAACGCGCTGCCCTTCGTCCCGTCGACGTCGGTGGACTTCAGCAGGTAGGTCGGGCCGCCAGTGAGCAGGAACGCGGCCAGCTCCGGCATCTTGGCATCGGCGTAGTTCCAGGCCTCGCAATCACGCGCGCATTGTTCGATGCGGAACGGCTTCTGCCTGGCCTTGTCGCCGAAGAACGAGCCCGGCACCGGGAAGTTCGGCGTCCAGCACTCCTCGGTGCACATGCCGATGTTGACGTAGACGCGGATCAGCGCGAGATGCTCGCCCACCGAATCTTCGCCGCCTTTCAGCACCGCCAGCGTCTTGGCTTTCTTCACCTCGCCCGTCACCGGGTGCTTGATGTCCTCCTCGAACACGCGCTTGTTCATGAAGTCCATGACGTTGTTCTGCGTGCCGGGGTTGTGCTGGAAATCGCTGGCGACGACCGAGGTATCGATCGTGCCGGCGCGATGCCCGTGCGTCAGCACCTGCTTGGCGAAGTTGTCTTCCGCCACGCCCATGAAGTACTGCAGCGGCTGCATCGTGTACTGGTTACCGATCGTGGCGTGCAGGTTTTCCCACTTCGGCTGGTTCGGATCCTTCGGCGGATTGGTCGGATCGAAGGCGACGTGGCACTGCACGCAGGGGCCGCCGAGCACGTAGCGCTGGTTCTTCTTCAGCTCGTCCGGGCTGTAGGGCGAGGTCGCCGGATCGAACACGACCTTGCCGCCGGCATCGCGGGTGGGATCGGCGAAGTACTTGCGATAGCCGAGCACACCGGAGCTGTGCGGGTCGGGGCAATCGTCATACCAGTTGGTGTGCGCACCGCCTTCCTTGCAGTCGGGGTCGTTGATCATTCCCCACTTCGTGTAGCGGTGCTTGCGCTGGCGCGTGTCGAGCCACGGATACCAGACGTTCTCGGCACCCACCGTGCGCGCGAGGTGCAGGTATTCCTCGTCCTGGTTGCCGAAGGTGCCCTTGAACCAGACATCGCGCCCGCGCCGTGCCTGTTCGCGCGCGCGCTTGGCCGCGGCCGGATCGGTCTTTTCGAGATCCTTGAACAGCGCATTGACGTAGCGGCAACCCTCGGCGTCGTAACCGGTGGGTTGCGGC
The DNA here is from genome assembly GCA_036405815.1 of Solimonas sp. Classification (GTDB taxonomy): domain Bacteria; phylum Pseudomonadota; class Gammaproteobacteria; order Nevskiales; family Nevskiaceae; genus Solimonas. Next base: position 75,605 of record DASWWX010000065.1, read on the forward strand.
TGGTCGCAGGGCGGCGGCGGTGCCTGCGGGATCGGCACGATGGTCCAGGCGATCGGGTCCTGGAACTTGTGATTGTAAGGGCCGTGACCCGGCTTCCAGACCTTGCGTGCAGCCAGCGTCGCGTAGAAGTTGGCGTCGTACCAGGCGCGGTTTTCCTGCACCTGGGGCGAGCCGGTCCAGACGCCGGTGACGCGATCCAGGCGTACCAGGTCGTCGAGCGAGATCGAGCGGAACGTGGCCGTATAAGGCGCATCCGGCACCGGATAGCGTCCGGCCTGCGGCCAGAAATCGTCCTGGGTGTCGGCGGCGGACGCGGCGAACGCCACGACGCACAGCAGGCCTGCGAGCTGCTTCAGCATGATCTCCACCTCCCCCGGTGGGCTTGCCTGTTATCGGTCTGCGGCCAGTCTAGGCCCGTCCGCGCGAGGCTCACAAGCCGCGCGACCGCCACGCGCGCTCAGGATGACGCGGTGTTCACGTCCTGCAGCGGCAGTTCGAACGCGGCACGCAGCGCCGCCACGCACGCCTGTGCGGCCGATGCGCTGTAGGCCTGCGGCGGCACGCGGCCCCAGACCGGCGCCGGCCACGCCGGGTCCTGTGCGCGGCGGACGACATGGTGCAGATGCAGCTGCGGCACCAGGTTGCCGAGCGCAGCAACGTTGAGCTTGTCGCCGGGAAACGTCGACATCAACGCGCGCGACAGTGCGGCGGACTCGCGCCAGAGCTGCTCCTGATCGCGCTCGTCGAGCAGATAGATTTCACGGGCCGCCGCGCGGCGCGGCACCAGGATCGCCCAGGGGTATTGCGCATCGTTCATCAGCAGCAGACGCGACAACGGCGCATCGCCGACGACGTAGGTATCGGCCGCCAGACGTGGATGCAGTTCGAAGAAGGACATGCTCGGTTAGACTCGGCGAATCATTGGGGGAAGCATCGCATGAAGCGCAGCGCACTCGTGGCCGGGGCGACGGGGCTGGTCGGCCGACAACTGCTCGAACGGCTGCTGGACGATCCGGCCTACACCGAGATCAAGGTTCTGGCGCGTCGCGACCTCGGCCTGCAGCACCCGCATCTCACCGCGATCCAGACCGACTTTCGCGATCTGCGCGCGCTTGGCGATGCGCTGGCCGCCGACGATGTGTTCTGCTGCCTCGGCACCACGATCAAGACCGCCGGCTCCCGCGCCGCGTTCGAGGACGTGGATTACCGCATGGTCGTGGACCTGGCGCGCACCGGGCACGCCGCGGGCGCACAACAATTTCTGGTCGTCTCGGCCGTCGGCGCCAGCGCGCTGTCCCCTGCCTTCTACTCGCGGGTCAAGGGTCGCATGGAAGCGGCCGTTTCCGAGGTCGGATTCGAGGCCGTGCACATCCTGCGGCCCTCGCTGCTGCTCGGTCAGCGCGCGGAAAAGCGTCCGGGCGAAGCCTGGGCCCAGAAGTTGTCGCCCTACTTGCGTCCGCTGTTCGCAGGGCCCCTGTCGCGATACCAGCCGGTGGAAGCCGCGGACGTCGCCGAGGCGATGCTTGGGCTGGCGCTGCGCGGCCAGCGCGGCGTCCACGTCCACCATCTGCCGTCGGCGGATTGACGACGGCGCGCGCGCCACCGATGCGCGGTCAGCCGGGCGGGCCGGGCACGACGTAGAACAGGATTGCGAAGTAGTGCAGCACGCTGCCGATCAGCACGAACAGGTGCCAGATCGCGTGGTGATAGCGCAGTCGGCGCCAGACATAGAACGCCACGCCGCCGCTGTAGCTCAGACCGCCGGCCAGCATCAGCGCGAGACCGCCGGGTTCCAGGTTCTGCAGCAGCGGCTGGATTGCCGCGATCGCGCACCAGCCCATGCCCAGGTAGATCGCCAGCGACACTTTCTCGAAGCGTCCGGTGGCGAAGATCTTGAAGATCACGCCGGCGATCGCCAGGCCCCAGGTCAGACCGAACAGACTCCAGCCCCAGGGACCGCGCAGCGTCACCAGCGTGAACGGCGTATAGGTGCCGGCGATCAGGAAATAGATCAGCGAATGATCGATCACGCGCAACACATGCTTGGCGCGTGGCAGCGGGATGCTGTGATAGAGCGTGGATGCCGTGTACATCAACACCAGCGTGGCGCCGAAGATGCTGACCGCAACGATGTGCCAGGCGTCGCCATAGAGCGAGGCGCGCGCCACCAGCACCGCCAGACCCGCGATCGACAGCACAACGCCGAGGCCATGCGTGATCGCATGCGCAACCTCTTCACCGAGCGTATACAGCTTCTCGGGAACCGGCAGGCCGGCGATGTCGTGATGACCGTGACCGAGCCCGCGCGGCTCGGCGGCGTTAACCGGCGCGCTCGACACGGAACGTCGTGCCCTCGACCGCGACCACCCGCACCAGCGTGCCCGCCGGCACGTCGGGACCGGCGATGCGCCATTGCGAATCGTCCACACGCAGGCGACCGACGCCGTTGACGATCGGCTCGGCCAGCGTGAACTGACGGCCGACGTAGGACGCACCGCGCCGATTCAGCGTCGGCTGGTCGGTGGGCGCCGGCGCCGGTCGGAACTGGCGATAGGCCAGGACACTGACCACGGCCAAGATGCCGAACAGGGCGAACTCGGCCTGCCAGCCCAGCCCCGGCATCAGCCAGGCCAGCACGCCGACGATCAACGCCGAGACGCCCATCCACAGCAGCACGAAACCGGTGGGCAGGATCATCTCGACAATCAGCAGCGCCAGCCCGAAGACCAGCCAGTGCCAGAACAGGATGTCGCTGAGATTCATGGTGCGAGACTCCCGCCCGTGTTAGTTCTTGGAGGAACCCACTTTCTTCGCCAGCTCGGCAATGCCGCCGATGGCACCAATCACGTTAGAAGCCTCCAGCGGCATCAGCACCAGCTTTTCGTTGGGACTGGTCGCGATGCGCGCCAGCGCTTCGACGTACTTGGTGGCCACAAAGTAATTGACGGCCTGAATATCACCCTTCTCGATGGCCTGCGACACCATCATCGTCGCGCGCGCTTCGGCCTCGGCCTCACGCTCGCGTGCCTCGGCGTCGCGGAACGCCGCTTCCTTGCGGCCTTCGGCCTCGAGAATCTGCTCCTGTTTCTGCGCTTCGGCGGCAAGAATCTGCGCCTGGCGCTCGCCCTCGGCCTTGAGGATGGCTGCAGCGCGGAAACCCTCGGCGTCGAGAATGTTGGCACGCTTCTCGCGCTCGGCCTTCATCTGCCGCGCCATCGCTGCGACCAGGTCGGTCGGCGGACGGATGTCCTTGACCTCGACGCGCGTGACCTTGACACCCCAGGGCGTCGTCGCCTCGTCGATGACCGCGAGCAGCCGCACGTTGATCGCATCGCGGTGGCTCAGCAGCTCGTCAAGGTCCATCGAACCCATCACCGTGCGCAGATTGGTCTGCGCCAACTGCATGATCGCGTATTCCAGATTATGGACTTCGTATGCGGACTTGGCGGCATCCAGCACCTGGAAGAACACCACGCCGTCGACACCGACCATCGCGTTGTCCTTGGTGATGACCTCCTGCGAGGGCACGTCGAGCACCTGCTCCATCATGCTCAGCCGACGACCGATGCGATCCACATACGGCACCAGCCAGTGGAAGCCTGGCGTGAACGTGGCCCGGTACTTGCCGAAACGCTCGATCGTGTATTCCGCGCCCTGCGGCACGGTCACCACACCCTTCCAGGCGGTGACCAGTGCGAAGACGACGAAGATGACAGCCAGAATGCTCATATCGGAAATCCTCTGCGACATAAAACCGGACCGGACGCCCTGCAGTCGTTTCGACGCGTCCCGGACGAGACCTGATTCTAGCCGTCTGCCGTGATCGTTTTCATGACGCCGCGTTCGCCTGCGCGGCCATCGCCTTGATGCGCTCGACCATCGCATAGAAACCGTTGCGCCGGTTCATCGAGATATTGCTCTCCAGACCCAGGCGCCCGAACGCCGAGGCGATGTCCGTGTCGAGAATCTGCTGCGGCGTCTTGCCGGAGGTCAGCATCAGCACGACCGCGATCAAGCCCTTGACGATGTGCGCGTCGGAATCGCCCTGGAACTCGAGCGTCAGTGGCGGACCTGGATGGACCCGGTGCGTGAGCCAGACCTGCGACATGCAGCCGCGCACCTTGTTGGCTTCGGTGTGGTCGGCTTCCGGCATCGGCGGCAGCTTGCGGCCGAGTTCGATCAGGTAGCGGTAACGCTCCTCCCAATCGCCGAGAAATTCGAAGGTTTCCGCCAGTTCGTCGAGTTCCATGCCGGGCATTGTAAATCCGCACCCGGCGTATACTTCGCGCCCGCTCGCTCCCACGCTCCCGCCGATGCCTTCCCGTCCTTCCGGCCGCACGCCCGATCAGCTGCGCCCCGTCTCGATCCAGCGCGGCTTCACCAAGCACGCAGAGGGGTCGGTTCTGGTGGCTTTCGGCGACACGCGCGTGCTGTGCACCGCCAGCGTCGAGGAGCGCGGCCCGGCCTGGAAGAAGGATGGCGGCTGGGTCACCGCCGAATACGGCATGCTGCCGCGCGCCACGCACGACCGTAGCCGTCGTGAAGCCGCGCAGGGCAAACAGTCTGGCCGTACGCAGGAAATCCAGCGCCTGATCGGCCGCAGTCTGCGCGCCTGCGTCGACCTGTCCGCGCTCGGCAGCTACACGATCACGCTGGATTGCGACGTGCTGCAGGCCGACGGCGGTACCCGCACCGCGGCGATCACCGGCAGCTACGTCGCGCTGGTGGACGCAGTGCGCTCGTTGCAGAAGCGCGGCCTGATCAAGAAGAACCCGCTGTTCGGGCAGGTGGCCGCCGTATCGGTCGGCATCTTCGAGGGCCAGCCGGTGCTGGACCTCGACTACCGCGAGGACTCGGCCTGCGAGTGCGACATGAATATCGTCATGAACGAGGCCGGCCAGTTCATCGAAGTCCAGGGCACGGCCGAAGGCCACGCGTTCCGCCGCAGTGAACTCGACGCGTTGCTGGACCTCGCCAGCGGCGGCATCCGCCAGCTGATCGAGGCACAGAACGAGGCGCTGGCGCAGGCCTAAGACGATGTCCGGCTTCGGCAGCGAATGGGTGCTGGCGTCGCGCAACGCCAAGAAGCTCAAGGAGATGGAAGCGCTCCTCGCCCCGCTCGGCGTACGCCTGCGCCTGGTCTCCGAATTCACCGACGAAGCCGCCGAGGAAACGGCGCCGACCTTCGTCGAAAACGCCCTGCTCAAAGCACGGCATGCGGCACGCGTCTCCGGCCTGCCGGCGATCGCCGACGACTCCGGCCTTGAAGTCGACGCCTTGCAGGGGCAACCCGGCGTCTACTCGGCGCGCTATGCCGGCGAGCCTTCGGACGATGCGGCCAACAATCGAAAATTGCTCGCAGCGCTGGCCGACGTGCCGGAAGCGCGACGCGGTGCACGCTTCGTCAGCGTCATCGCCGCGCTACGGCACGCGGACGACCCTGTACCGCTGATCGCGCAAGGCCTGTGGCGCGGCCGCATCCTCGAAGCGCCGCGCGGCGAGCACGGCTTCGGCTACGACCCCCTGTTCTTCGTGCCCGAGCAGCGCTGCAGCTCCGCCGAATTGGCGCCGGCGCTGAAGAACAAACTGTCGCACCGCGCGCTGGCCATCGCCGATCTACTGCGGCAGCTGCGCAGTTGATTCATGCGCGTGGGTGCCATCCCTGGCGACACCTCAATTCCGGAACCAGCCCCGGCCCGGCCCTCCGTGGCCGAGCGATCGCCAGGCCGGACTGCCATTCAAGACAGCCCGTCTGATCCGGCGATCCCGCTGGCGCTGTACCTGCATTTCCCGTGGTGCGTGCGCAAGTGCCCGTACTGCGACTTCAACTCGCACGCACTGCGCGGCGAGGTACCCGAAGACGCGTACGTGGAGGCCCTGCTGCGCGACCTCGACTTCGAACTCGCCGAATGGCCGGAACCGCGGCCGCTGACCAGCATCTTCATGGGCGGCGGCACGCCCAGCCTGTTCTCGGATCGCGCGATGGCGCGCCTGCTGACCGCGCTGCGGCAACGCCTGCGCTTCGCCGACGACATCGAAATCACGCTCGAGGCCAATCCCGGCACCGCCGAAGCCGGCCACTTCGCCGGTTATCGCGCCGCCGGCATCAACCGCCTGTCGATGGGCGTGCAGAGCCTCGACAACGCGCAACTGAAGCGACTCGGTCGCATCCACGATCGCGACGAGGTGTTCCGCGCCTATGAACTCGCACGCGCGGCCGGCTTCGACAACATCAATCTGGACCTGATGTACGCGCTGCCGCAGCAGACCCCGGAACAAGCACAAGCCGATCTCGCCGCTGCGCTGGCGTTACAGCCCGAGCACCTGTCCTACTACCAGCTCACGCTGGAACCCAATACCGAGTTCGGCACGCGGCCGCCCGCCGCGATCCCGGACAACGACACGGCCTGGGCGATGCAGGAACAGGGCGAGGCGATGCTCGCCGCTGCCGGCTTCCAGCAATATGAGGTCTCGGCCTATGCCCAACCCGGCCGGCGCGCACGACACAACCTCACGTACTGGACCTTTGGCGACTATCTCGGCATCGGTGCCGGCGCGCATGGCAAACGCACCACGGCGCCGGCCACCGTGCTGCGGCGTGCGCGGCACAAGCATCCGCGCACCTATCTGGCCCAGGCCGGGACCGCCGAGGCGATCCAGGACCAGCAGCAGCTGCCCGCCGCCGATCTGGCCTTCGAGTTCCTGATGAATGCGCTGCGCCTCAACGACGGCTTCGCCATCAGCGATTACGCTCGCCATACCGGCACGACCTGGGGCACCCATCCCGGCGCCGCCGTCGCGACCGCCCGTGGCCTGCTGGAACACCACGGCTCGCAGGTGCGGACCAGCGAACTGGGCCGCCGCCACCTCAACGGCCTGCTGCAACTGTTCCTGGAGTAAGCGCCATGCTCGAAGACGCCACCGTGACCTGCCCGGCCTGCTGGGAGGCGATCGTGCTGGAAATCGACCTCAGTGCCGGCTCGGCGACCTACGCCGAGGACTGCCCGGTCTGCTGCCGGCCGATGACGGTGCGGCTGAGCGTCGATGAGGATGAGGGCAACTTCCGGGTCGAGGTCGAACCCGAAGCCGGCTGAACCCGCCAGCCGCTACGGCCGATTCCCGGCGCCCGCCCCGACCGGCCGGCTTGCGGCGCCTGCCCCGCTTCATTAAACTGCGCGCCCCTTGACGTTTAGCGCCCATCCAGGGCCGGGTTTTCCAATGAAAGAAGGCATCCATCCCGAATACCGTTCGGTCGTGTTCAAGGACTCGGCAGCCGGTCACACGTTCATCATCCGCTCCACGGCGCAGACCAAGGAGAAGACGACGCTGGACGGCAAGGAATACCCGCTGATCAACCTCGATACCTCGAGCCTGTCGCACCCGTTCTACACGGGCAAGCAGAAGGTCGTGGACACCGGTGGTCGCGTCGGCAAGTTCAACTCGCGTTACGGCAAGAAGTCCTAAGCCGTTTCAGCGGTTTCAACGGATCAAGGCCGCGCTTCAGCGCGGCCTTGCCGTTTCCGGGGTCCGAATTCACAATCGGCGCCCCCGAGGGGCCGGCCGGTCCCTTGCGCAACCAGGCAGAAGGCACTGCGCACGTTTATGAGCGACACGCTGAAAAAGTCCGCGCTGGACTATCACGAGTTTCCGCGACCCGGAAAACTCGGCATTTCCATCACCAAACCCTGCGAGACCGCCGCGCACCTGTCGCTGGCGTACACCCCGGGCGTGGCCGAGCCGGTCCTGGCGATCCAGGCCGATCCCGAGGCCGCCTACCGTTATACCGCCAAGGGCAACCTCGTCGCGGTGATCTCCAACGGCACCGCGGTGCTGGGCCTGGGCAACTGCGGCGCCCTGGCCGGCAAGCCGGTCATGGAAGGCAAGGCGGTGCTGTTCAAGAAGTTCGCGGATCTCGATGTTTTCGACATCGAGGTCGACGCCAAGGAATCCAAGGATTTCATCGACACCGTCGCGCGTATCGCGCCGACCTTCGGCGGCATCAACCTCGAGGACATCGCCGCGCCGCAGTGCTTCGAGATCGAGGATGCGCTGATCGAGCGCTGTGACATCCCGGTGTTCCACGACGACCAGCACGGCACCGCGATCGTGCTCTGCGCCGGTCTGCTCAACGCGCTGGAACTGCAGGGCAAGAAGATCGAGACCGCGCGCATCGTCTGCCTGGGCGCCGGCGCCGCCGGCATCGCCTCGATGCGCCTGGCCGTGGCGCTCGGCGCGCGCCGCGAGAACATGTGGCTGGTCGACCGCAAGGGCGTGATCCACCGCGATCGCGAGGACTTCTCCACGCTCAACAAGGAAAAGCTGGAGTTCGCCGCGCCCTGCGCCTCCGAGCGCCGCACGCTGGCCGGTGCGCTGGCCGGCGCCGACGTGTTCATCGGCGTCTCCGGCCCCGAACTGGTGCGACCGGAGTGGCTGATGTTCATGGCCGAGAATCCGATCGTGTTCGCGCTCAGCAACCCGGTGCCGGAGATCCTGCCGGAGGTGGCACTGTCCGTGCGTAAGGATCTGATCATGGCCACCGGTCGCAGCGATTACGCCAACCAGGTCAACAACGTGTTGTGCTTCCCGTTCATCTTCCGCGGCGCACTGGACGTGCGGGCGCGCTACATCAACGCCGAGATGAAAGTGGCGGCGGTGCGCGCCATTGCCCAGCTCGCACGCGAGCCGATTCCGGCGGAAGTGCTGGAAGCCTATGGCCTGAAAGGCTTATCCTTCGGCCCGGAGTACATCATTCCCAAGCCGTTCGATCCCCGCCTGCGCGACTGCGTCGCTCCGGCGGTTGCGCGCGCGGCGGTCGCCAGCGGGGCCGCGAGGCTGCCGGTCCCTCCGCACTATCCAGCTTGAAAAAGTAAGTAAGGGGTTTTTCGATGAGCACGTCCAGCTACAGCCTGGTCAACAACGCCACCGGCGACAAGACCGACCTGCCCGCCATTTCCGGCACTCTCGGCCCCGTGGGCCTGGACGTCGGCAAGGTCTACGACAAGCTCGACGTCTTCACCTACGACCCGGGTTTCTCGTCGACCTGCTCGACCAAATCCGCGATCACCTACATCGATGGCGACAAGGGCGTGCTGCTCTATCGCGGCTACCCGGTCGCGCAGCTGGCCGAGAAGTGCAGCTTCATCGAGGTCGCCTACCTGATCCTGAACGGTGAGCTGCCGAACCCGCAGCAGCTGCAGGAGTTCGATCAGAACATCCGTAAGCACACGATGATCAACGAGTCGTTGAAGGGTTTCTTCAACGGCTTCCGCTACGACGCGCATCCGATGGCGATGCTGACCGGCGTCGTCGGCAGTCTGTCGGCGTTCTATCACGACACGACCAACAACAAGGATCCGGAGCACCGCAAGATCTTCGCGCATCGCATGATCGCCAAGATTCCGACGATCGCGGCGGCGGCGTACAAGCGCTACTTCGGCCAGCCGTTCATGTACCCGCAGAATCACCTCGATTACTGCAGCAACCTGCTTTACATGATGTTCGCGGTGCCGGCCGAGCCGTATCACGTCGATCCGGTCGCGGCCAAGGCGCTGGACGTGCTGTTCACGCTGCACGCCGATCACGAACAGAACGCCTCGACCTCGACGGTGCGCATGGCCGGCTCCACCGGCACCAACCCCTACGCCGCGATCGCCTCGGGCATCGCTGCGCTGTGGGGACCGGCACACGGCGGCGCCAACGAAGCGGTGCTGAAGATGCTGGAAGAGATCGGCGACGTGAAGAACGTCCCGACCTTCATGGCCAAGGTCAAGGACAAGCAGTCGGGCGTGCGCCTGATGGGCTTCGGCCACCGCGTGTACAAGAACTTCGACCCGCGCGCGACGATCATCCGCGAGCAGTGCCACAAGGTGCTCAAGCACCTGGGCAAGGAAAACGACCCGCAGCTCGAACTGGCGATGAAGCTGGAAGAGATCGCCCTGTCGGACGACTACTTCAAGGCACGCTCGCTGTACCCGAACGTCGATTTCTACTCGGGCATCATCTACAAGGCGCTCGGCATCCCGGTGAACATGTTCACGCCGATGTTCGCGATCGCGCGCACGGTCGGCTGGGCGGCGCACTGGATCGAGATGGTGTCCGATCCGACGATGCGCATCGCGCGTCCGCGTCAGGTCTACACCGGCGCCGCCGAGCGCGACGTCACGGCGATCGCCAAGCGCTGAGTTCCCGTTCTCACGATGCGCGAAGCCCTCCGCAAGGAGGGCTTTTGCGTTGCGGCCCTGTCAGAATCGCGCCATGCGCCAGCGCATCAACAAGTACGTTTCCGGCACCGGCGTCTGCTCGCGGCGCGAGGCCGACGCCTGGGTCGAAGCCGGGCGGGTCACCGTCAACGGCAAGCGTGCGCAGCTCGGCACGCAGGTCGCGCCCGGTGACGCGGTCTGCGTCGACGGCAAGCCGATCGGCGGCGCGCCCAAGCAACACGTCTATATCGCCCTCAACAAGCCGGTCGGCATCACCTGCACGACGGAAACCCATGTCGAGGGCAACATCGTCGACTTCGTCGGTCACCGCGAACGCATCTTTCCGGTCGGTCGTCTCGACAAAGACTCGGAAGGGCTGATCCTGCTGACCAGCGACGGCGACATCGTCAACGAGATCCTGCGCAGCGAGAACAACCACGAGAAGGAATATCTCGTCACGGTCGACCGGCCGCTGACACCGGAATTCCTCGGCGGCATGTCCAAGGGCGTGGCAATCCTCGACACGGTGACCAAGCCCTGTGTGACGAAGCAGGTCGGTCGCAACAGCTTCCGGATCATTCTCACCCAGGGCCTGAACCGGCAGATCCGGCGCATGTGCGAGGCCTTCGGCTACAACGTGCGACGCCTGCAGCGCGAGCGCATCGTCAACATCCGGCTCGGCGAGCTGCCGGCGGGGCGATGGCGTGACCTGTCGGCGGACGAACTGCGGGGCCTGCTGCCGAAACGCTTCGGCGGCAAGCCGGTTCGCGACGCCCCTCAGCCCCCCGCCCCCGCATCAAAACCCGCGGCGGCCAAACCCGCGGCGGCCAGCATGCCGCCAGCGCCGCGCCCCGTCCTCAGACTGAAGCGAGCGACGCCTGCAGCAACGCCTCGGCCGCGGCGAGATCGAGGCGACGATAAGGCTGGCCGTCCGCGGGATTGATGGGGGCCTGGCGCCGCGCGCCGGCATCGAATATCGCGACGTCGACGCCGATGCCGTGCCAGTCGAAGCGCAGTACCGGTGCGGCGACCTCGCGCCCGCCCGGATAGCGGTAGCGTCGCTCCTCGACATCGAAGTCCACCTGTCGGTCGAGCAGGAATATGTCCACGCTCTCCGCCTGATCGGCGAAGGCATGGATCTGCACCCGATGCGCCGTCGTGACCGCGCCGCTGACCACCGCCCCGACCAGCCGGGGTTCGAACGGCGCCAGCGCGCGCAGCACCGCCACCGCCGTTCGGCGCAGCTGCTGCAGCCACTGCGCATGCGCCTCGCCGCCGAACACACGCAGGTACGACAGCACCGCCGCCTGCACCGACGCGTTGTCGGGCAGCGGCGTGCGCGGCGGCAGGCCCAAACGATCCAGCGCCTTGAGCTTGGCCTGCCGGTAATCGGTCAGCGCCTCTTCGCAGACGATGCGGGCCGCCTCGTCGGCGACGCCGTGGCGGTCGGCGTTCATCGCGGGCTCAGTACAGGTCTTCGAGTCCGGCCTTGTCCGGATCGTCATACCCGGACGTGGCGTCCGGCTCCGGCACCCGATCCTGCTGCACGGTCTCGAAGATCGCGCGGGCACTGCCGGCAGCGGCCAGGCGGCCGGTATCCGGGTCGATGCGCACATTGACCAGACCCGGCGGGCGCGGCAGCCGCTCTTGCGGCACCCCCTTGAGCGCGACCCGCATGAAATCGATCCAGATCGGCAGCGCCGCGCGGCCACCCACCTCGCCACGACCCAGCGGCGTCGGCTGGTCGAAGCCCATCCACGCCACCGCCACCAGGTCCTTCTGGAAGCCGTTGAACCAGGCGTCGGTCTCGTCGTTGGTGGTGCCGGTCTTGCCGGCCAGGTCGTCACGCCCCAGTTCGGCAACCTTGGCCGCGGTACCGCGCACGGTGACGTCGTGCATCATGTCCGAAAGCAGCCAGACCACCGCCGGTTCGATCGCGCGCGGCGCGAGCTCGTCCGCGGCGGCCGGGGCCGACGCCGATGCAGCTTCTGCGGATGGCTCGGGTGCCGCCGCGGATGGCGGGGTTTCCGCCAGCGCGACCGTCGCCTCGCCCGCCGCCTGCGCCAGCCGCTGCTCGACGCATTCCGCACAGGCACGTTTCGGCCGCGCCTTGGCGAGCACGTTGCCGGCAGCGTCGCGCAACTCCAGGATGAACCAGGGATCGACGACGAAACCGCCGTTGGCGATGGTCGCGTAGCCACGCGCCAGCTCCAGCGGCGTGTAGACCGCAGTGCCCAGCGACATCGTCAGGTCGCGCGGCAGCCGCTCGATCGGCAGGCCGAAGCGCGCCGCGTAGTCGCGGGCATAGTTGAGCCCGATCGCCTGCAGCAACCGGATCGACACCAGGTTGCGCGACTGCACCAGCGCCTCGCGCAGGCGCATCGGTCCCTTGAGATCGCCACCGTAATTCTCAGGTCGCCAGCTCGATTCCAGCGCCGGATCGTCGAACACCACCGGCGCGTCCAGAATCACCGATGCCGGGGTGAAGCCGTAAGCCAGTCCCGCGGCATACAGAAACGGCTTGAAGGCCGACCCGGCCTGGCGGCGCGCCTGGGTCGCGCGGTTGAACTTGCCCTGGAAGAAGTCGAAGCCGCCGACCAGGGCCTCGATGCCGCCGTCATTGGGGTTGAGCGCCACCAGCGCCGCCTGCGCGCGTGGAATCTGGGCCAGCCGCCAGCCGTCACCTTCCGGACGCAGGCGCACGATGTCGCCCGGCGCCAGCGTCTTCTTGGCCGAGAACTGCGCCCACTCGTATTGCTTGGGTCCGAGTTCGACCAGCCCGTCGCGGGTCAGCACGCGCAATTGGACCGGCGAGAACTCGACGACCACGGCGGCGAGCAAGCCGGCAATCGGCGGCCGCGCATCCAGCGCCCGGCCGAGCTCGCCGCGACCGGATTCCTGGAGCAGCGCCGGCTCCAGCCGCCCTTCCGGTCCGCGCCAGCCATGGCGCTCGTCGTAGGCGGTCAAGGCCGCCCGCACCGCCCGGTTGGCCGCTTCCTGCCGCACTGAGTCGATCGAGGTGGTGACCGTGAACCCGCGCGCGTAGGTGTCTTCGCCGTGCAGGGCATACAGCTCGGCGCGAACCATTTCCGCCACGTAATGGGCGTCGACGTCCACCTTGGCACGATAGGGATGCACCGTCACCGGCTCGGCGCGCGCCGCCTGGTAGTCCAGCTCCGAGATGTAGCCGAGGCCGCGCATGCGCCGCAGCACGTAGTCGCGACGTTCCTGCGAGCGCTCCGGACTGGACACCGGGTTGTCGCGCGATGGGGCCTTGGGCAGCCCGGCGATCAGTGCCGTCGCGGCCAGGCTCAGGTCACGCACGTCCTTGCCGAAATAGACCAGCGCAGCGGCACCGACGCCGTAGGCGCGCTCACCGAGGAAAATCTTGTTCAGGTACAGCTCGAGAATCTGCTCTTTCGACAGCTCATGCTCGATCCGCAGCGCCAGCAGGATCTCCCGGAACTTGCGCGTGAACGTGCGCTCGCTCGACAGGAATACGTTGCGGGCCAGCTGCATCGTGATCGTGCTGCCCCCCTGTGCGCGCTCGCCCGAGGCCGCCAGCTTCAGCGCGGCGCGCAGCAACCCCTGCCAGTCGACGCCCGGATGGCTGAAGAACCGGTCGTCTTCGGCCGCCAGGAACGCCTGCACCAGCTGCGGCGGCAGGTCCTCGAAACGCAGCAGGGCGCGGCGTTCGGCGCCGAATTCGCCGATCAGCTTCTGATCGCGGGTATAGACGCGCAGCGGCACCGACAGCTGCAGCTCCCGCAGGCTGTCCACCGACGGCAGGTCGCGCGAGAGGTAGACCACCGCGCCAGCCACGACCAGCGCCGTCAGCAACACCAGACTGGCGACCAGCGCCGTGAGCCAAAGAACCGCTCGTTTCATGCTTTCACCCGGGCGGCCACCGCTTTCTGGGCCAAGAAATTGTAAGGGGAATGTTTACAGCGCTATCAGGCAGTTGCCGATGGAACTTCTAGTTGCGTCGTAGAAGGTTTACGCTATAGTACGGTCCGATGCGGGTGGAGTCCGTCCACACCGCGGGGGAATGTTAACGCAAGCGGGGCGAGGCTTTATGGCCAGCATGCAGTCGCTGTTCAGCGGAGGGAGTCCGCATCTGATCGGCCTGGATATCAGTTCCAGTTCGGTCAAGCTGCTGGAGCTGTCGCGCAAGGGGTCTCGATTCCATGTCGAGGCCTATGCCGTCGAACCGCTGCCGCCGAACGCCGTCAACGACAAGCAGATCAACGACCCGAAGCTGGTCAGCGAAGCCGTGGGCCGCGCCGTGATCAAGGCCGGCACCCGTACCCGCCACGCCGCCGTCGCCGTCGCCGGCGCCTCGGTCATTTCCAAGATCATCGAGATGCCCGCCTCCCTGTCGGATGACGACATGGAAGAGCAGATCAAGGCCGAGGCCGATCAGTACATCCCTTATCCGATCGACGAGGTCAACATCGATTTCGAGGTGCTCGGCAAGAGCGCCAAGAACACCGAAATGGTCGATGTCATGCTGGCCGCCTGCCGTAAGGAGCAGGTCGAACAGCGCTGTGCGGCGCTGGAACTGGCCGGCGTCACGCCCAAGGTCGTCGATGTCGAGGCTTACGCGCTGGAGAACGCCTCTCAGTTCCTCGAGCACCAGATGCCCGACAAGGGCAAGAACAAGACCGTCGCCCTGGTCGACATGGGTGCGAATACGACGTCCGTGCTGATCCTGCACGACCTCAAGACGATCTACACGCGCGATCAGTCCTTCGGCGGCCGCCAGCTCACCGAAGAAATCATGCGCCAGTACGGCATGACCTACGAAGAAGCGGTCAAGGCCAAGCGCGATGGCACGTTGCCCGAAGACTATTCGACCGAAGTGCTCGCGCACTTCCTGGCCGACATGGCGCAGCAGATCGACCGCTCGCTGCAGTTCTTCTTCTCGGCGGTCACGCAGTACAACAGCATCGACCAGATCATTCTCGCTGGCGGCTGCGCTCACATTCCGGGTGTCGATCAAAGCATCCAGGAACGCCTGCAGGTACCAACCGCCGTCGCTCGCCCGTTCGCCGGCATGAGCGTGTCCTCGCGCGCCAAGCCCGCTGCGCTGGCCAAGGAAGAGGCATCGTTGCTGATCGCCTGCGGCCTCGCGTTCCGCGCCTTCGACGAGGTCAAGAAATGACCTCGCATATCAACCTACTCGATTGGCGCGGCGCACGCCGCGAGCAGCGCAAGAAGGAGTTCGCGACCCAGCTGGGTATTGGCGTTGCATTCGCCGCCGCCATCGTCGGCCTGGTCTACATGAACGTGACCGGCGCCTACGAGCATCAGGTGGCACGCAACGATTACCTGCGCCAGCAGATCAAGGAGATGGACCAAAAGATCAAGGAGATCGAGGACCTCGAACGGGTCCGCGGCAATCTCCTGGCACGCATGCGCGTGATCGAAGAGCTGCAGGCCAGCCGCTCGGCGATGGTTCACTTCTTTGACGAAATCATCAACACGCTGCCCGATGGCGTGAATATCACCGGCATCAAGCAGCAGGGTGCCAATGTCACGATTGACGGCGTCGCCGATTCGAATGGACGCATCTCCACGTACATGAAGAATCTTGATGCTTCGAGCTGGTTCGACAACCCCAATCTGATCATCATCAAGAGCAACGAAAGGGACCGAAGGCGCAAATCGGAGTTCCAGCTCCAAGTGCGAGTGCTAACCACGCCGACCGTAGGCCCCGCGTCGGATCCCGCGGAGGTCACTGAATGAACCTCCAAGAAGCCATTCAGCAGCTTAATTCGCTTGACCCCCAGAACCCCGGGATCTGGCCGCAATGGGTACGTATCGGCGCCGTTATCGTCGCAGCGCTTTTTGTCTTGGCTGGCGGCATCTACTTCCTGGCCAAGCCAGTTTACGACGACCTCCAGATAGTGGAGGGTGAGGAAGTCGGATTGCGCGACGAACTTGAGAATAAGCAAAAGAAAGTCGCCGGTCTTGACGCTTACCGCGAACAGCTTGCCGAGATGGAACGTTCGTTTGGCGCGATGCTCAGGCAGTTGCCGAGCAAAGCTGAAGTCGCGAACTTGTTGAACGATATTTCTCAGACACGAGTCGCCAGCAGCCTCGAGGAAGAACTCTTCCAGCCCCAGGGAGAAATTCCAAGAGATTTCTATGCTGAAATTCCTAACCGCATCACGGTCGTCGGTAACTACGCCGAACTGGGAACCTTTGTCAGCGGTGTGGCGGCCTTGCCTCGAATTGTCACGGTCAGCGATATCGAAATCCGGCCTACCGGCTCTCAACGGCTTAAAGAAGGGGCCACGCCACTGCGGATGACGGCCACCGCAAAAACCTTCCGCTATCTAGACGACGACGAGCTGCCGGGCAAGGGAGGCCGCCGATGAGCATTGCCCCGCGTATCGCGTGCGCCTTGCTGATGGGCTTAACCCTCAGCGCCTGCAGTTCGGATATGGATGATCTCGAAGCCTATGTCGCGGAAGTAAAAGCGCGGAAATCTGCGGCCATCGAACCCATTCCTCAGCTTAAGCAGTTCGAGGCTTTTTCGTTTGACCCCGCCGACCGTCGCGATCCCTTCACCGAGGTCCAGCAGATCTCTTCGAGCAGTGAAGGCCCCCGACCAGACTTGAATCGCAACCGTGAACCGCTCGAGGAGTACCCATTGGACGGTCTGCGCATGGTCGGCACGATTCAAACGCCTTCCGGCACCTTCGCCTTGGTCAAGGCTCCAGACAACGTTGTTCACCGTGTCACGGTGAAGAATCATATGGGTCAGAACTACGGCCAGATTATTGGCATCTCCGAAACGGAAATCAGTCTGCTGGAATTGGTGCCCGATGGCTTTGGCGCCTGGATACAGCGATCTGCCAGCCTTGCGCTCGCCCAATAGGCTCTGGGAGTGAACATAATGAAAACGTCTTCTTTCCCCCTGACCCGCGGCTTGAAGCTGGGTTTTGCGCTGATGGTGCTGGCGTTGGCTGCTGGTGCGCAGTCACCGGAACGCACGCTACAGGGCATCGACTTTGTGGCGCTGGACGGCAATCGCGTGCTGGTCACGCTAAGCCTGTCAGGAACGGCGCCGGAGCCCGCGGTCTTCACCATCGACAAGCCGGCCCGGCTGTCACTCGATCTGCCGGACACGGCCGTCGCGCTGAATGAGCGCTTCCGCAAGGTCAACGTCGGCAACGTTCGATCGATCGCCGCGGTCGAGGCACGCGGCCGTACGCGTGTGGTGGTCGAGCTCGGCGAGGCCGCGCCATATAACTTGCGCGTTGACGGCAATAAGGTGCTGCTGCAGCTGGATGGCGGGACGCCGGCGGCTATAGCCGCACCACAAGGTCCCTACGCAACGCCTGTCGCCGCCGAGGCCGGCGCCGGCATCCGCAATGTCGACTTCCGTCGCGGCGAGAAGGGCGAGGGTCGTATCGTCGTTCGGCTGCAGGACCCGCGCACCGTTGTCGATGTTCGAGAAGAGCGCGGACAGATCGTCGCTACGTTCCGCAACACGGCACTGCCGGCCAACCTCGAACGTCGCCTCGATGTGCTGGATTTCGCGACACCGGTGAAGTTCGTCGACATCCGTCGGGAAGGCATTAACAGCCAAGTTTTAATCACGCCCTCAGCGGGCGCCGAATTTGATCAGGCCGCGTACCAGTCGGGTGACCAGTTCACAATTGAGCTTCAACCCGTCAGCGCCGAAAAGAAGGAGGAGCTCGCGCGCGAAGCGCCTGAGTACACGGGCGAACGCATTTCACTCTCCTTCCAGAACGTAGACATTCGCTCGCTCCTGCAGATCATCGCCGACGTGGCTGGCACCAACATGGTGATCAGCGACGACGTGCAGGGCCAGATCGCCATGCGCCTGCAGAACGTGCCGTGGGATCAGGCGCTAGACATCATCCTGAAGACCAAGGGGCTGGGAGTGCGCCAGCAGGGCAATGTCATGCTGGTCGCACCGGTCGAGGAACTGGCCAAGCGCGAGCGCGCGGAACTGGAAGCCGAGAAACAGAAGAAAGAGTTGTCGCCGCTGCGGTCGGAGATCATCCAGGTCAACTACGCCCGCGCCTCCAACATCCGTGCATTGCTTGCATCCGAGAACACCTCGATGCTTAGCGAGCGTGGCCGCATCAGTGTGGACGACCGCACGAACACCCTGCTCGTTCTTGAGACCCGCGAGAAGATTGCCGAGATGCGCAACCTTGTCGCGAGGCTCGATATCCCGGTGCGCCAGGTGCTGATCGAGTCGCGCATCGTTATCGCCAACGAGGATTTCGCGCGCGAAATCGGCACTCGCTTTGGCGTCAATACCATCGCTCAGAGGGGCAACACTCGCATCGGCCAATCGGGTGGCAACCTCGGCTCGCGGGATGTGATCGCCGGCAATATTCCATCCTTGGACGATTCCTATGTCGTTAACTTGCCAACGCAGTCGACGCCAGCGGGGCGCATCGGCTGGACGATCCTGGGCGCGGACTTCCTGCTGGACCTAGAGCTCAGCGCGCTGCAAAGCGAAGGCCGCGGTGAAGTGATCTCGACGCCGCGCGTCGTTACCGCCAACGGCAAGCAGGCGATGATCGAGCAGGGTCGCGAAATCCCGTATCAGTCCGCCGCGGGCGGTGGCGCGGTCGCTCAGACCGAGTTCAAGAAGGCTGTGTTGTCGCTCACCGTCACACCGCAGATCACACCCGATGATCGCGTCGTGATGGACCTGGGTGTCACTAACGATAGCCAGGGTGAAGATGTCAGCACGGGCCTGGGCTCGGCACCGGCTATCGACACGCGCCGTCTCGACACGCAGGTTCTGATCCGCAGCGGCGAAACGGTCGTGCTGGGCGGCGTCTTCCAGCAGGAGAATCGCCGTTCGGCCGGCAAAGTGCCGCTGCTGGGCGATATCCCGCTACTGGGCGCGCTGTTCCGCAATAGCACGCGCTCCGACAACAAGCGCGAGCTGTTGATCTTCGTGACACCGCGTGTACTGCAGGAAGGTCTCAACGTGAACTGAGTAGGTGCCGGAGGCCCAAAAGGCCTCCGGCGCTTGCGCGGCTCCCGCTCGGATCGCTCGATCATGGCGGCTTCCTCGTCCAGCATCTTTCTCGTCGGGCCGATGGGCGCGGGCAAGACCACCGTGGGCCGTCGGCTGGCCGAAACTCGCGGCCTCGAGTTCATCGACAGCGACCAGGAAATCGAAGCCCGTACCGGCGTCGATATTCCCTACATCTTCGAGAAGGAAGGTGAGCCGGGGTTCAGGCGTCGCGAGAAGGCAGCGATCGCGGATCTAGCGCAGCATCACCAGATCGTGCTGGCCACCGGCGGCGGTGCCATTCTCGACGCCGACAACCGCCAACTGCTCTCGGCGCGCGGCATCGTGGTTTACCTGCACGCGAGCGTCGAACAGCAAGTCGCGCGCACGGCGCGCGCCGACAACCGTCCCCTGTTGCAGAACGCCCCCGATCGCCGCGAGGTGTTGGAACGCCTGTTCGCGATTCGCGATCCCTTGTACCGCGAGATCGCCGATCTCGTGCTGCTCACTGATGGCCGCAACGCCAAGCAGCTGGTGCGTGATATCGAGGAATATCTGGAACGGCCGGCGACGCGCTTCTGATACGATGCCGCGGCCTCAGCCGCCCCTGTCGTCGCACCCGCATGCATACGTTGGAAGTCGAACTCGGCTCTCGCAGCTACCCGATCCACATCGGGCCCGGGCTGTTATCGCGGCCGGACTTGCTGGCCCCGGTGCGCAACCGCCCCCTGCGCCTGGTCACCGACAACCATGTGGCGCCGCACTACCTGCCTGCGCTCAGGGATTCCCTCGGTCTCACGGATGCGCAGATTCAGATCCTGCCGGCCGGGGAGGCGTACAAGACCTGGGACCAGGCCGCTCACGTGCTCGACTGGCTGCTGCAAACGCGGCTGTCCCGCGACGGCTGCATTGTCGCACTCGGCGGCGGCGTGATCGGTGACCTGACCGGCTTCTGCGCGGCGATCTACCAGCGCGGCGTCGATTTCGTGCAGGTACCGACTACCTTGCTCGCGCAGGTCGATTCCTCGGTCGGCGGCAAAACGGGCGTCAATCATGTGCGCGGGAAGAACATGATCGGCGCCTTCCACCAGCCTCAACTGGTGCTGGCGGATACCGACACGCTGCGCAGTCTGCCGCAGCGCGAACTACACGCCGGCATCGCCGAGGTCATCAAGTACGGCATGCTCGCGGACGCCGACTTCTTCGCGTGGCTCGAGCAACGGATGCCGACACTCCTGGCACAGGACGCCGCGACGCTCAGTCAGGCCATCCGCCGCAGTTGCGAACTGAAAGCGCACATCGTCGCGCTCGATGAACACGAGACCGTCGATGGCGGTGCAGGACCGCGAGCCTGGCTTAACCTGGGGCACACCTTTGGTCATGCCATCGAGACCTGGACTGGCTACACGCAGTGGCTGCACGGCGAAGCAGTCGCCACCGGCCTGTGCATGGCCGCCGACCTGTCCTCGCGCCTCGGCTGGCTGACACCCGACGACGCGGGACGCTGCGTTGATCTGGTCGCGCGCGCCGGCCTGCCAACGCGTGCGCCGTCCGGCATGCGGGCGGACGACTTCCGCGATCTGATGCGCCTGGACAAGAAGGTCGCTGCCGGCCAGGTACGGCTGATCCTGATGCGCCGTCTCGGCGAGGCCTGCGTCAGTGCCGACTTCGATCCTGCCGCGCTCGACGCCACGCTGCGCCACTTCACAACGGCCTGAGTCCGACGTGCCGACCCCGCTCGCACCCTACGCCGCCGACGAGGCTCGCTCCAAAGGGCGCCGCCATCCCGAGGCCTCGTCCGGTCATCGGAGCGAGTACCAGCGTGATCGCGATCGCATCATCCATTCGGCTGCATTCCGACGCCTTGAGTACAAGACCCAGGTCTTCGTCAATCACGAAGGCGACTTGTTCCGCACACGGCTGACCCATTCGATTGAGGTCGCCCAGATCGCCCGCACGATGGCGCGGGCGCTGCGGCTCAACGAGGAACTGTGCGAGGCCGTGTCGCTCGCGCACGACCTTGGGCATACACCCTTCGGCCACGCCGGGCAGGATGCGCTGGACGACTGCATGAAGCCTTATGGCGGCTTCGAGCACAACGCACAGTCGCTGCGCGTGGTCGAAGAGCTGGAGGACAAGTACGCCGAGTTCCGCGGCCTCAATCTCATGTATGAGACACGCGAGGGCATTCTGAAACACTGCTCTGCGGCACGCGCCCGCACGCTCGGCGAGATCGGCGAACGTTTCCTGCAGCGCAAGCAGCCCAGCCTGGAAGCGCAGCTCGCCAACCGCGCCGACGAGATCGCCTACAACAATCACGATATCGACGATGGTTTGCGCGCGCGTCTGCTGACGCTGGACCAGCTGCGCGAGGTACCGCTGTTCCGCCGCCATCACGACGAGGTTTTGACCCGATATGGTGCGATCACGCCCAAGCAACAGCGCCACGAAACCACGCGACGCATCATCAATACGCTGGTGACCGATCTGCTGTCGGCCACGACGCGGGCTCTACAGACGCAAGCCATCGAGAGCATCGACGACGTGCGTCACCAACCTCGACCGCTGATCGCCTTCAGCGACGAGGTCCAGCAGCAGAACGATGCACTCAAGCGCTTCCTGCGAGATCACCTGTACCGGCATCATCAGGTTTACCGGATGACGACCAAGGCCAAGCGGCTGATACGCGATTTGTTCGCAGCGCTGTTCGAGGACCCAAGGCTACTGCCACCGGATTTCTTTGAAGCCGCCCGCAACGCCGAAGCACAGGATGGCTCCGACGGTCGTGCACGCGTGGTGGCCGACTACATCGCGGGCATGACCGATCGCTACGCAATGGACGAGTACGAGCGTCTGTTCGACCTGCGCCGCCTGCGCTGACCGCAGTCCGGCCTCGGCCCGGCGAGCGCGACGATCGACCCCACGCCGGCGCTAGACTGAGACGCATGGCCCGCCTTCCCCGCCTCACGGTTCCCGGCTACCCGCACCACGTCATCCTGCGCGGGAACAACCGGCAGGCCATCTTTCTCGACGACGGCGATTTCCGGACCTTCCTGGCCTTGCTCGGCGAGTATGCCCAGACCGCCAAGGTCGCGGTTCATGCCTACGCGCTGATGCCCAATCACGTGCATCTGCTGCTGACCCCAGAGGCGGCACAGGGGCTGCCGATCCTGATGCAGGCGTTGGGGCGGCGCTACGTGCAACACTTCAACCGGCGCCATCGCCGCACTGGCACCCTGTGGGAGGGACGCTATCGCGCCACCCTGGTTGACAGCGATCACTACCTGCTCCGCTGCATGGCCTATCTGGATCTGAACCCGGTCCGGGCGGGCATCGTCGGCCAGGCCGCCGACTATCTCTGGTCCAGCCACGGCCACTATGTCGGGCTGCGGCATGACCCGTTGATCACTCCCCATGCCTTGGCCTGGGCGCTGGGCAATACACCCTTCGCCCGCGAAGCCGCGTATGCGGCGTTGGTCCGTCAGGGTCTCAGCACCGACGAGCAGCGCGAGCTGACCGAATCCGCGCTCAAAGGCTGGGTACTGGGATCGCCCACCTTCCTGAGCAGTGTCCAGAAACAGACGACCCGCCGTCTTAGCCGAAACAAGGCCGGTCGCCCCCGAAAAATCTCGCGGGCGCCTGATAGCTGATGCTTTAATATGTCCCCAATTTATCTCGCGTCGAACTCAACTCTAATTAAATAAGAACCCGACCCCCAATATTTCGCTTGGCATTGATGTTGCGGCGCACTATTCTCGCCGGTCCTGCTTAGCCAGATTGAGGGAGTGCCATGGCGCACGCGCGTCACACCAACCAGCCAGCGGGTCAGGGGCTTTATAGCCCGGCCCATGAACACGATGCCTGCGGCATCGGTTTCGTCGCCCACATCAAGGGCAACAAGACGCACGCCATCGTCTCTCAGGGCCTGCAGATTCTCGAGAATCTCGAGCATCGCGGCGCCGTCGGCGCCGATCCGCTGATGGGCGACGGGGCCGGCATCTTGATCCAGCTGCCCGACGAGCTGTATCGCGAAGACATGGCCCGGCAGGGCATTGAGCTGCCGCCGCCCGGCGAGTACGGCGTCGGCATGATCTTCCTGCCCAAGGAAAACGCCTCGCGCATCGCCTGCGAACAGGAAATCGAACGCGCCGTCCGCGAGGAAGGCCAGGTCGTGCTCGGCTGGCGCAACGTGCCGGTCGACCTCGACATGCCGATGTCGCCGACCGTGCGTGCCAAGGAGCCGGTGATCCGCCAGATCTTCATCGGCCGCGGCCCGGACGTGCTGGTCACCGACGTACTGGAACGCAAGCTCTATGTGATCCGCAAGGCCTCGGGCCATGCGATCCAGGGGCTGAACCTGCTGCACGGCAAGGAGTTCTTCGTGCCGTCGATGTCGGCACGCACCGTCGTCTACAAGGGCCTGCTGCTCGCCGGCCAGGTCGGCGTCTATTACAAGGACCTGCAGGACGAGCGCTGCGTCTCCGCGCTGGCGCTGGTGCATCAGCGCTTCTCGACCAATACCTTCCCGGAATGGCCGCTGGCGCATCCCTACCGCCTGATCGCGCACAACGGCGAGATCAACACGGTCAAGGGCAACTTCAACTGGATGCGCGCCCGCGAAGGCGTGATGAAGTCCGGCGAGCTGGGCGACGACCTGAAGAAGCTGTTCCCGCTGATCTACGAAGGCCAGTCGGACACCGCCTGCTTCGACAACGCGCTCGAACTGCTGGTCATGGCCGGCTACCCGATCGCGCAGGCGATGATGATGATGGTGCCGGAAGCGTGGGAGAACCACACGCTGATGGACGACAACCGTCGCGCCTTCTACGAGTACCACGCGGCGATGATGGAACCCTGGGACGGCCCGGCCGCGCTCGCGTTCACCGACGGTCGCTACATCGGCGGCACGCTGGACCGCAACGGCTTGCGCCCGGCGCGCTTCATCGTCACCGACGACGATCTCGTCGTGATGGCCTCGGAATCCGGCGTGTTGCCGATTCCGGATGCGCGCATCACCAAGAAGTGGCGCCTGCAGCCGGGCAAGATGTTCCTGATCGACCTGGAAGAAGGTCGCATCATCGACGACGAAGAGCTGAAGGACACCTACGCCAGTGCCGAGCCGTACAAGGCCTGGATCAATCGCGTGCGCATCAAGCTCGACGAGCTCAAGGCCAAGCCCGGCACCGAGATCGCGCCGGAAACGCCGAGCGCCTCGCTGCTGGATCGCCAGCAGGCCTTCGGCTACACGCAGGAAGACATCCGCATCCTGCTGTCGCCGATGGCCGTCGATGGCGAAGAAGCCACCGGCTCGATGGGCAACGACTCGCCGCTGGCGGTGATGTCGAACAAGAACAAGCTGCTCTACAGCTACTTCAAGCAGCTGTTTGCGCAGGTCACCAACCCACCGATCGACCCGATCCGTGAAGAGATGGTGATGTCGCTGGTGTCGTTCATCGGCCCCAAGCCGAACCTGCTCGACAACGCCAACCTCAACCCGCAGATGCGCCTGGAGGTTTCGCAGCCGATCCTCGACTACGCGGACATGGCCAAGCTGCGCGACATCTCCTCGCACACGCGCGGCAAGTTCAAGTCGTTCGAAGTCAACATCTGCTATCCGGTCGAGTGGGGCAACGAGGGCGTGGAAGCGCGCCTGGCCTCGCTGTGCGCCAAGGCGGTGGACGCGGTGAAGTCGGGTCACAACATCCTGATCCTGACCGACCGCAAGATGGATGCGAACAACGTCGCGATCCCGGCGCTGCTGGCGACCTCGGCGATCCACTTGCACCTGGTCAAGAAGGGCCTGCGCACCTCGACCGGCCTGGTCGTCGAAACCGGCTCGGCGCGCGAGGTGCATCACTTCGCACTGCTCGGCGGCTACGGTGCCGAGGCCATTCATCCCTACCTCGCGCTGGAAACGCTGACCGATCTGGCGCAGAGCCTGCCGGGCGGCCTCACGCCCGAGAAGACCGTCTACAACTTCAAGAAGGCGATCAACAAGGGCCTGCGCAAGGTCATGTCGAAGATGGGCATCTCGACCTGGATGTCCTACTGCGGCGCGCAGATCTTCGAGGCGATCGGCCTCAACCGCGCGGTGATCGACAAGTACTTCAGCGGCACGCCGTCGAACATCGAGGGCATCGGCGTGTTCGAGATCGCCGAGGAAGCGATCCGCCTGCACAAGCTCGCCTTCGGCAACGACAAGGTGCTCGCCAACGCGCTCGACGCCGGTGGCGAATACGCCTTCCGCGTGCGCGGCGAAGAGCACATGTGGACGCCGGATGCGATCGCCAAGCTGCAGCATTCGACCAAGTCGAACAACTACAGCACTTACAAGGAATACGCGCAGATCATCAACGACCAGAGCAAGCGTCACATGACCTTGCGCGGTCTGTTCGAGTTCAAGCTCGATCCGAGCAAGGCGATCGCGCTGGACGAGGTCGAGCCGGCCAAGGAAATCGTCAAGCGCTTCGCCACCGGCGCGATGTCGCTGGGTTCGATCAGCACCGAGGCGCACGCCACGCTGGCCGTGGCGATGAACCGCATCGGCGGCAAGTCCAACACCGGCGAAGGCGGTGAGGATCCGGCGCGCTATCGCCTCGAGAAGCAGGGCATCGTCATCAAGAATGGCGACAGCATCGCTTCGGTCATCGGCAAGGAACAGGTCGAGGCGGACATCCCGCTGCAGGACGGCGACTCGCTGCGCTCGCGCATCAAGCAGGTTGCGGCCGGCCGCTTCGGCGTGACCACCGAGTACCTGACCTCGGCCGACCAGATCCAGATCAAGATGGCGCAGGGCGCCAAGCCCGGCGAAGGCGGTCAGCTGCCGGGCAAGAAGGTCAGCGAGTACATCGCGCGCCTGCGCTTCTCGGTGCCGGGCGTGGGCCTCATCAGCCCGCCGCCGCATCACGACATCTACTCGATCGAAGACCTCGCGCAGCTGATCCACGACCTGAAGAACGCCAACCCGCGCGCCGATATCTCGGTGAAGCTGGTGGCGGAAGTCGGCGTCGGCACGATCGCCGCGGGCGTGTGCAAGGCCAAGGCCGACCACGTCGTCATCGCCGGTCACGACGGCGGCACCGGCGCCTCGCCGCTGTCGAGCGTCAAGCACGCCGGCGCGCCGTGGGAGCTGGGCCTGGCCGAGACGCAGCAGACGCTGGTGCTCAACGGCCTGCGCTCGCGCATCAAGGTGCAGGCAGACGGCCAGATGAAGACCGGCCGCGACGTCGTCATCGGCGCGCTGCTCGGCGCCGACGAGTTCGGCTTCGCGACCGCGCCCTTGGTCGTCGAAGGCTGCATCATGCTGCGCAAGTGCCACCTCAACACCTGCTCGGTCGGTGTGGCGACGCAGGATCCGGTACTGCGAAAGAAGTTCTCGGGCAAACCCGAGTACGTCGTCAACTACTTCTTCTTCGTCGCCGAAGAAGTGCGCGCGATCATGGCGCAGCTCGGCATCCGCACGTTCGACGAGCTCGTCGGCCGCAGCGACCTGCTGGACCAGGCCAAGGCGATCTCGCACTGGAAGGCCCAGGGCCTCGACTTCAGCCGCGTGTTCTTCATGCCGCCGAGCGAGGAGCCGCGCTACCAGGTACTGACGCAGGACCACGGCCTGGACAAGGCGCTGGACAACAAGCTGATCGCGATGGCGATGCCGGCACTGGAGAAGGGCGAGAAGGTCTCGTTCATCTCGCCGGTGAAGAACATCAACCGCACGGTCGGCACGATGCTGTCGTCGGAAGTCGCGCGCCGCTACGGCCACGACGGCCTGCCGGACGACACCATCCACATCCAGCTGCAGGGCACCGCGGGCCAGTCGGCCGGCGCGTTCCTCGCGCACGGCATCACGCTCGACCTGGTCGGCGAAGGCAACGACTACGTCGGCAAGGGCCTGTCGGGCGGCCGCATCATCGTGCGCCCGAACACCGAGTTCCGCGGCTGGGCGGTCGACAACATCATCTGCGGCAACACCGTGCTGTACGGCGCGATCTCGGGCGAGGCGTTCTTCAACGGCGTCGCCGGTGAGCGCTTCGCGGTGCGCAACTCCGGCGCGACGACTGTCGTTGAAGGCACCGGTGACCATGGCTGCGAGTACATGACCGGCGGCACCGTCGTCGTGCTCGGCGGCACCGGTCGCAACTTCGCGGCCGGCATGTCCGGCGGCATCGCCTACGTCTACGACCCGAGCGGTGACTTCGCCAAGAAGTGCAACATGGCCATGGTCTCGCTTGATCCGGTGCTGGCCTCGTCCGAGCAGGAATCCTCGATCAGCCGCGATGTCTGGCACCGCGTGCTGCGCGGCGGCACGCCGCAGACCGACGAGGCGATCCTGAAGAACCTGATCGAACGCCACTTCAAGCACACGGGCAGCACGCGCGCGCGCAACCTGCTCGATGACTGGGGCAACAGCCGCAAGAAGTTCGTCAAGGTGTTCCCGCACGAGTACAAGCGCGCGCTCGCCGAAATGGCGGCGGCCGCCGCGCCGGCCAAGCGCGAAGCGGTGCCGGCGTAAGCCGGCTTCCGTCCTCACCGAATAGAGAGATCCAGCAATGGGCAAGATCACGGGTTTCATGGAGTTCGAACGGCAGAAGGAGTCGTATCTGCCCGTTCCGTCCCGACTGAAGAACAACAAGGAGTTCGTCCTCGTCCTCGAGAACGACAAGGCCACGACGCAGGCCGCGCGCTGCATGAACTGCGGCACGCCGTTCTGCACCACCGGCTGCCCGGTCAACAACATCATTCCGGACTGGAATGACCTGGTGTACACCGGCAGCTACCAGGCCGCGCTCGACACACTGCACTCGACCAACAACTTCCCTGAATTCACCGGTCGCGTCTGCCCCGCCCCCTGCGAGGCAGCGTGCACGCTCAACGTCAACCGCGATCCGGTCGGCATCAAGTCGATCGAGCTGTTCATCGTCGAGAAGGGCTGGGAGAACGGCTGGATCGTGCCGCAGCCCGCTACCGTCAAGACCGGCAAGAAGGTCGCGGTCGTCGGTTCGGGCCCGGCGGGCCTGGCCGCTGCGCAGCAGCTGGCGCGCGTGGGTCATGACGTGACGGTGTTCGAGAAGAACGATCGCGCCGGCGGCCTGCTGCGCTACGGCATCCCCGGCTTCAAGCTCGACAAAGGTTTTGTCGATCGTCGCCTGGAACAGATGAAGGCCGAGGGCGTGACCTTCCGTACCGGTGTCTACGTCGGCAAGGAGCCGCTGAGCCACATCACCAATTGGGCGAAGGAAACGGTCACGCCCGAGCAGCTGATGAAGGACTTCGACGCCGTGCTGCTGACCGGCGGCGCCGAGCAGGGCCGCGATCTGCCGGTGCCGGGCCGCGAGCTGTCCGGCGTGCATTTCGCGATGGAGTTCCTGCCGCAGCAGAACAAGATCGACGCCGGCGACAAGCTCAAGAACCAGCTTCGCGCCGACGGCAAGCACGTCGTCGTCATCGGCGGCGGTGATACCGGCTCGGATTGCGTCGGCACCAGCAACCGTCACGGCGCCGCCAGCGTCACGCAGTTCGAGCTGCTGCCGCAGCCGCCGGAGCAGGAGAACAAGCCACTGGTGTGGCCGTACTGGCCGATCAAGCTGCGCACCTCGTCCTCGCACGA
Source organism: Solimonas sp. (assembly GCA_036405815.1). Lineage (GTDB taxonomy): Bacteria > Pseudomonadota > Gammaproteobacteria > Nevskiales > Nevskiaceae > Solimonas. The sequence continues at coordinate 104,424 of DASWWX010000065.1, forward strand.
CGAAGGTTGCAGCCGCGACTGGTCGGTTGCCACCAAGCGCCTGGAAGGCAGCAACGGCAAGGTCGAGAAGCTGATCGCCGCACGCCTGGAGTGGAAGGACGGCAAGATGAGCGAAGTGCCGAACTCCGAGTTCGAGCTCAAGGCCGACCTCGTGCTGCTGGCGATGGGCTTCGTCTCGCCCGCCGCGGCCGTGCTCGACGGCTTCGGCGTGGAGAAGGACGCGCGCGGCAACGCCAAGGCCACGACCGACGGCGAGGGCTGCTACAAGACCAACGTCGACAAGGTGTTCGCTGCCGGCGACATGCGTCGCGGCCAGTCGCTGGTCGTCTGGGCGATCCGTGAAGGCCGCCAGGCGGCGCGCGAGGTCGATGCCTACCTGATGGGGGCTTCCGACCTGCCGCGCTGAGCGCACGGCGGTTTTCGGTTTCGACGATCAGGCCCGCGCAAGCGGGCCTGATCGTTTAAGTCCTCGTCCTGAGGATCACAGCATCTGCGCGCAGGCGATCAGCTCGCCTTCCAACGATGCCGGCTCGTCGACACGCGCGTACAGCGCTGCCAGTTGCCGCGCCCGTTCGACCTCGAACATCGCGCCGCGCCCGTTCGCATCGGCGCCGGGCCGCGCGCGCAGGCGGTCGTCGGCCGCCTGGGCGACCAGCACCGCCGCCTCGGCCAGATCGGCCTGGCCGCGACGCTCCGCCGCGGTGGCGACGAAACGCGCCATGCCGCGGCAGTACTGTTCGCCGGCGAGTTGCCGTTCGGAAAAGTACTGCTGGAAGCTGTCGGCCGACGCCGGCAGCAGCAAACCCAGCGCCATCACCGCGGAAATCGGCATCGCATCCCACCCCTCGCCCGCCATCCGCCGCGACCGTCGCAGAACCCGGCGCGGGCGATGACCTCAGTGTAGGACGGCGCGCAGCGACCGCAAGACGGGCGCGACGGTCGGGCGATCAAGGGGCATCAGTGCGCGATGGACGGATGCGCACGTTGCAAAATCCCGTCCTGGCCGACGACTCGTTCAGGGTGACCGTCCGCTGCATCTTCGCTACGCTCTGCTGCCCGAACGACCGAAGTGCCGCCGCGATGAAATTCTTTCTGGATACCGCCGACGTCAAGGAACTGCGCGAAGCCGCCGCCTCCGGCCTCGTCGACGGCGTCACCACCAACCCCTCGCTGATCGCCAAGACCGGCCGCAAGCTCGACGACGTGGTGCGCGAGATCGTCGAGATTGTCGACGGCCCGATCAGCGTCGAAACCATCAGTCTCGACGCCGCCGGCATGATCGCGGAGGGCAAGAAGTTCGTCGCGATCCACGACAACATCGTCGTCAAGTGCCCGCTGACGCCGGAAGGCCTGAAGGCGACCAAGGCGCTGACCGATGCCGGTCACCGCGTCAACGTCACGCTGTGCTTCTCGCCGCTGCAGGCGCTGCTCGCCGCCAAGGCCGGCGCCACCTACATCTCGCCCTTCGTCGGCCGCCTCGACGACATCGGCCACGACGGCATGCAGCTGATCCACGAGATCGTGCAGGTCTACCGCAACTATGCGTTCGAGACCCAGGTGCTGGCCGCGAGCCTGCGCCATCCGCTGCACGTGCTACAGGCTGCGAAAGCCGGCGCCGACGTCGGCACGCTGCCGTACTCGGTGTTCCAGCAACTGTTCAAGCATCCGCTCACCGACAGCGGCCTGGAAAAATTCCTCGCCGACTGGAAGAAAGTCCCGCAGGCTTGAACGCGGCAACCCGCGCGATGCAGCGCCTGCCCGCGCGCCGCATCGCCGCGGCATCGATCGCCGCCGGGAACCCCGGCGGCGATCCCGCGTCTTAAACAGGTCCCCCCATGAGAGCCGCGATGAAATCCATCTCGCTACCGCTGTTCTTCGCACTGCTGCTACCGCTGGGCGCCTGCGGTGCCACCGAACGCGAGGGCTATCCGAGTGAAGCCGGCACCGTGCAGATCACCGAAGTCGCGCGCGGGCTCGAACAACCCTGGGCGCTGGCGCTGCTGCCCGACGGCCGCATGCTGGTCACCGAGAAACCCGGCCGCCTGCGTCTCGTCGGCAAGGACGGCACGATCTCGGCGCCGCTGGGCGGCGTGCCGAAGGTCGACACCGTCGGCCAGGCGGGTCTGCTCGACGTGGCGCTGGCCCCGGATTTCACCACCAGCCGCCGCATCTATCTGAGCTACAGCGAACCACGCGACAAGGGCAACGGCACCACGGTCGCGCACGCGGTGCTCGGCGACACCGCGCTGTCCGCCTTCACCGTGATCTTCCGCCAGAAGCCGGACAAGGACAGCCGCCAGCATTTCGGTTCGCGCCTGGTCTTCGACCGCAATGGCCTGCTGTACGTCACGCTCGGCGATCGCGGCCAGAGCCGCGCCGAAGCCCAGCACCTGGACGGCCACCTCGGCAAGGTCGTGCGCCTTACCGCCGACGGCAAGCCGGCGCCGGGCAACCCCTTCCTCGACCGTCGCGACGCAGCGCCGGAGATCTGGTCCTACGGCCATCGCAATGCGCAGGGCGCCGCCCTGCACCCGCTGACCGGCAAGCTGTGGATACACGAGCACGGCCCCAAGGGCGGCGACGAGATCAACGTGCCGATGCCCGGCCGCAACTACGGCTGGCCGATCATCACCTACGGCCGCGAATACACCGGGCTCAAGGTCGGCGACGGCCTCACCGAGAAGGACGGCATGGAACAGCCGCTGCATTACTGGGTGCCGTCCATCGCGCCCAGTGGCATGGCGTTCTACACGGCCGACCGCTTTCCGGCATGGCAGGGCAATCTGTTCGTCGGCTCGCTGAAATTCGGCCATCTCGTGCGCCTGCAGCTCGACGGCGAGAAGATCGTCAAGGAAGAGCGACTGCTCGACGGTCTCAAGCGCCGCATCCGCGACGTGCGCCAGGGCGCCGACGGTTACCTGTACCTGTTGACCGATCACAGCGACGGCGAAATCCTGCGCGTCGGCCTCGACCCCAAGAAGTGATCCCATGCCCCACCCGCCGCTGACCGCTGCCGAAGCCCGCGTCGTCGCCGCGCTGGTCGAGAAGTCGATCGCCACACCTGCCTACTACCCGATGACGGTCAATGCGCTGGCGGCGGCGGCCAACCAGAAGACCTCGCGCCAGCCGGTCATGAGCCTGAGCGAAGGCGAGATCGGCGCCGCACTCAACCGCCTTGAGGAACTCAAGCTGGTGGCGCGTGACAGCTTCAGCGCCCGCGCGCAGAAGTGGCGGCACCAGTTCCTGCATCAGATGCTGCTCAAGCCGCAGACGCAGGCGATTCTGGTGACGCTGATGCTGCGCGGACCGCAGACGCTCGCGGAGCTGCGCGCCAATGCCGAAGGCCTCGGCGGACCGCAGGACACGGACGGCCTCAACGCCGCGCTGCAAGACTTGTCGGATCGCGCGCAGCCGCTGGTCGCGCCACTCGCGCGCGCGCCGGGGCAGTCGGCCTCGCGTTGGACGCATACGCTGAGCGGCGCGCCGAGCGAAGACGAAATTCACATTCCTGCACCGACGCCGGCCGACGCCACCACCGACAGCGTCGGCGAGCGTGTGACGCTCGCCAGCCTCACCGCGCGCGTGGAAGCCCTGGAAGCACGCCTCGCCGGCCTCGAAGCAGCGCTCGGCGGCGGCTGAACGGCCTGCGGTCGCGCTGGCGTATCATGCGCGCCCCGTCACCGCCGTCCCTGCCGTGAAGCCGTCCCTCGCGCCACTGCGCGCCCAGTTCACCGCGATCCAGAACCAGTTGCTGTGCCGGGACGCCGACCGTCTCGGCAACCTGCTCGCGCGCGCGAACCCGGATCGCTTCGACCGCGCGCGTTTCGAACAGGATGTGGCGCAGGCCTTGCTGCGCGCCGAAAACCGCTCGCGCCTGAAACCGGCGACGATCCGCTATCCCGATGAATTGCCGGTGGTGCAGGCACGCGACGAGCTGCTGGCCGCGATCCGCGACCACCAGGTGATCGTCGTCTGCGGCGAAACCGGTTCCGGCAAGACCACCCAGCTGCCCAAGCTATGCCTGGAACTCGGCCGCGGCACACGCGGCCTGATCGGCCACACGCAGCCGCGCCGGCTGGCCGCGCGCAGCGTCGCCAACCGCATCGCCAGTGAACTCGATACGCGGCTCGGCGAACTGGTCGGCTACGAGACGCGCTTCGACCGCCGCGTGTCGGAACGCTCGCTGGTCAAGCTGATGACCGACGGCATCCTGCTCGCGGAACTCGGCCGCGACCGGCTGCTGACCGCCTACGACACGATCATCATCGACGAGGCGCACGAGCGGAGTCTCAACATCGACTTCCTGCTCGGCTGGTTGAGACGCATCCTGCCGCAGCGGCCGGACCTCAAGGTCATCGTCACCTCGGCGACGCTCGATCCCGAGCGCCTGTCGCGACACTTCAACGATGCACCGATCCTGCACGTCTCCGGCCGCACCTATCCGGTGGAAGTGCGCTATCGCCCCGCCGGCAACGGCGATCTGGAAGACGCCGTCGCCGACGCCGTGGACCAGCTCTGGCGCCCCGTGCCGCGCGGCGACATCCTGGTATTCCTGCCGGGCGAGCGCGAGATCCGCGATTGCGCGCGGTTGCTCGAAGGCCGCTTTCCACGCGCCGAGGTGCTGCCGCTGTACTCGCGCCTCGCCGCGCAGGCGCAGGACAAGGTATTCAGCCCCGGCCGCGCGCCGCGCATCGTGCTGGCGACCAACGTCGCCGAAACCTCGATCACGGTGCCGGGCATCCACTACGTGATCGACAGCGGTACCGCGCGCCTGAACCGCTACGCGCCGCGCACCGGCGTGCAGCAATTGCAGATCGAGCCGGTGTCGCAGGCTGCCGCCAACCAGCGCGCCGGCCGTTGCGGTCGCATCGCCGCCGGCACCTGCCTGCGCCTGTACGCGGAAGACGATTTCGCCGCGCGCCCGCCGTTCACCGATCCCGAGATCAAACGCGCCAACCTCGCCGGCGTGATCCTGCAGATGGCGGCGCTGGGCCTGGGCGACATCGATGACTTTCCCTGGGTCGATGCGCCGGACGGTCGTCACGTCGCCGAGGCCTGGCGCGTGCTGCAGACGCTGGGCGCCTTCGACGATTTCAACCGGCTGACGCCGTTAGGCCGCGAGCTCGCGCGCCTGCCATTGGACCCGCGCATCGCGCGCATCGCGCTCGCCGGGCGCGAGCGCCTGCCGAAAGCTCGCCCCGATACGGCGCGGCTCGATACAGCGCCCAACGCAGAACCGCAGTCTCCCGCGGCGAAGCAACCGAAAGCCGAATCGGCAGCGCGAGGCGGCAGCAGCCTCGTCGTCGCCGACGCGGTCTGCGTGCTCGCGGCGGCACTTTCGGTGCAGGACCCGCACGAGGTCCCGGCCGACGCGCAGGACGCCGCACGGCAGAAGCACGCCGCCTGGCGGCACCCGCGCTCCGACTACCTGTCGCTGCTGCAGCTCTGGCAACGCTGGCGCGACTGGAGCGCGGAATCCTCCAACCGGCAGCTGCGCCGCATCTGTCGCGATCACTACGTCTCGTTCCTGCGCATGGAGGAATGGGAGGCGGTGTATCGCCAGATCCGCGATCTGCTCGATCTGCGCGAGGACGTGCCGCCGTATCGACCGGAGGATCTCGACGCGCTGTATGCGCCGCTGCATCAGTGTCTGCTCGCCGGCTTGATCGATCACATCGGTCAGAAGCTGCCGGAGAAGAACGAGTACCAGGGGCCGCGCGGTCGGCGCTTCCGCATTCATCCGGGTTCTGCGCTATCGAAGAAGTCGCCGCCGTGGGTGATGAGCGCGCAGCTGGCGCAGACCTCACAACTGTTCGCGCGCACCAACGCCGCCGTCGATGTCGAGTGGCTGGAGCGCGTCGGCGCGCACCTGGTCAAGCGCACGCTGCTGCACCCCGAGTGGAACGTCGAGCGCGGCGAGGTCGGCGCCACCGAACACATCAGCCTGCTCGGCATGCCGCTGGCGACGCGCACGCGTCACTACGGCTCCTCGCACCCGCAGGAAGCGCGCGAGATCTTCATCCGCGAGGCGCTGATCAAGGGCCGCATGCAACGCAAGCCGGCGTTCCTCGAACAGAATCTGCGCACCGTCGCCGAGATCGAGGACAAGGAAAATCGCCTGCGCCGGCCGGATCTGCTCGCCGACGAAGCGCACTTCTTCGCGTGGTACGACGCACGCCTGCCCGCCGACATCTGCACCGCCGCGGCGCTGAAGGCCTGGCTGCACGCCGGCGCGCGCAATCCCAAGCTCGCACCGCATCCGTCCGCGCTCGCGATGCAGGAAGCCGACGCACTACGCCCCGGCGCGCGCACCGATATCAGCGACCTGTTTCCCGATCATCTCGATCTCGGGCACGTCCGTATCCCGCTGTCGTACACGCACGACCCGGGCGCCGAGCACGACGGCGTCACCTTCCACATCCCGCTGGCGCACGCGCACACCCTGCCGGAGGCGCCGTTCGACTGGCTGGTGCCGGGCCTGCGCACCGCCAAGATCGAGGCGCTGATCCGCACGCTGCCGCAGCCACTGCGGCGCGCGGCGACGCCGGCCGCCGAGTACGCGGCGGCGGTCAGCGCCCGCATCGCCGACGGCGAAGGCGAACTGCTCGCGCGCGTGGTCGACGCGCTGCGCGCGATCACGGGCACTGCGGTCACGGCCGACGATTTCCAGCCGGGCAAGCTCGACGCGCACCTGCGCCCGCGCCTGCAACTGGAAGACGCCCAGGGCGCGATTCTCGGCCGCGGCGCCACACTCGCCGAACTGCGTGGCCGCCATGCCGGCGCCGCGCGCGAAGCCCTGCACAGCGCCGCCGCGCAGGACGACACGCTCAAGCGCTGGTCGCGAGACGACGTCGGCGACTGGGACTTCGACGACCTGCCGGCGCACCTCGTGCTCGCCGGCGGCGCGCGCGCGTTCCCGGCGCTGAGCGCGGACGGCGACCGAATCCGGCTGCGCCTGTTCGAATCGGAAGCCGCGGCACGCCAGGCGCATCGCGCCGGCACGCGCGCGCTGCTGCTGGCGCGCCTGCCCGAGCGCACGCGCGACATCGCCAAGACAGTGCGCGCCAAGCTCGCGCTGCTGGTATCGGTCTTTGCGCTCGACCCTTCGGCCTTGGCCGACGACATCGCCGCGCGCAGCGCCGACGCGGTGCTGCTGGATGACGAACCGATCCGCACGCGCGCCGACTTCCAGGCCGCGCTGGAGCGGCGCGGCGCCTTCAGCATGGATGCGCAGAAGCGACTCGACGACATCGTCACCTGGCTGACGCAGGCGCGCGAAATCCGCGCCCGCCTGAAAGTCGCCCACGGCCGCTGGCCGGGCTCGGCCGCCGACATGCAGCAGCAGCTCGACACCCTGTTTGGCCCCGGCTTCGTCGCCGCAATTCCGGAGACCCACTGGCGCCGCGTCGTGCTGTACCTGCGCGCGCTCCACATCCGGCTGGAGCGCCTGGCCAACAAACCGGTGCGCGACGAGGACCTGACGAAGCAGGTCGCTCCCCTGGCGGCGCGTCTGCCGCAGCCCTTCCATGCCGCGCGCTGGCCCCTGGAGGAATGGCGTATCGCCTTGTTTGCACAGGAATTGAAGGCGATCGACGGCCCGACTGCCGCCAAGATTGAGGCCGCGCTCAAGGTCTGAGCCGCTGGCCGCGCATGATCCATGCGCATAGAATGTGCGCCTGCCGCATCCGGAGTCCCGCATGTCCCGCACCGCCTCGACGGCGCGCCGCAGCCTCAACCTCAGCATCCCCGAGGATCTGATCGAGGAGGCCCGTCGGCTCAAGCTCAATCTCTCGCGCTTCCTCGAAGACAAGCTCAGCGAAACGCTGCGTGCCGAACGCGCGAAGCGCTGGCAGGAAGAGAACAAGGAAGCGATCGAGACCTATAACGAATTCCTGCGTCGCAACGGCATGTGGAGCGACGGCGTGCGGAAATTCTGATGACGCAGTTCTGCCTCTATCGCAATCGCGGGCCGGACCCCGCGCGGGCCCCCTACCTGCTGGACCTGCAGGCCGACACACTCAGTGTGCTGGAGGGCCGCGTGGTCGCGCCGCTGCGGCCGGTGGCGCTGATGCCGGGCGAGCTTCGCGCCCTGCACCCGCGCGTGACGATCGACGACGAAGCCTACTTCGTATCGATGGGCGAACTTGCCGGCGTGCCGGGCACGATGATCGGCCCGCAGGTCGCCGATCTCCGGCAGCGCCGTGGCGACTTCATCGCCGCACTCGATCTTCTTTTCACCGGATACTGAAACGTGAACCGCATCCCCGCTCACGACCGCCTGATCGCCGCACTCGACGTGCCCACCGCCGACGAGGCGCGCGCGCTCGTCATCCGCCTCGGCGACGCCGTGACCTTCTACAAGATCGGCATGGAGCTGTGCATGGCGCCCGGCTTCTTCGAGCTGCTGGCCTGGCTCAAGGCGCAGGACAAGAAGGTCTTCGTCGATCTGAAGTTCTTCGATATTCCCGAAACCGTCGCGCGCGCGGTGAAGAATCTGTCCGAACGCGGCGCCGACCTGTGCACGATCCACGGCAACCAGTCGATCATGGAAGCCGCGGCCAAGGCCAAGAGCGGCCACACGCGCGTGCTCGCCGTGACCGCACTGACCAGCCTCGACCAGGGCGATCTGAACGACCTCGGCTTCCAGTGCGAGATCGCGGATCTGGTGCTGTCGCGCGCACGTCGCGCGCTGGCCGCCGGCTGCGATGGCGTCGTCTCCTCGGGCCTGGAAGTCGAACGCCTGCGCCGCGAAGCGCCGAAGGAACTGATCTGCGTGACGCCCGGCATCCGCCCGGTGGAGAACCGCGTCGACGCCGACCAGAAGCGCATCATGACCCCGGCGGCGGCGATCCGCGCCGGTGCCGACTATCTCGTCGTCGGCCGACCGATCCGCGACGCCGCTGACCCGCATGCGATGGCACAGGCGATCCAGGCCGAGATCGCCGCCGCCGTGACGACCGCCTGACGCGTCGCCCGATTCAGGCCCGCTTCACCCAGCCCCATTACCGTTCCCGTTCTTATGCGCATCCTCGACAACGACCGCTTCCTTCGCGCCCTGCGCCGCCAACCGGTCGATCGCACACCGGTCTGGATGATGCGGCAGGCCGGTCGTTATCTGCCGGAGTACCGCGCCTCGCGCGCCAAGGCGGGCGACTTCCTCAGCCTGTGCCGCAACGCGGAGCTGTGCTGCGAGGTCACGCTGCAGCCGCTGGACCGTTATGCGCTGGACACCGCGATCCTGTTCTCCGACATCCTCACGGTGCCGGATGCGATGGGCCTGGGCCTGCGCTTCGTCGAAGGCGAAGGCCCGGTGTTCGACCGCCCGGTGCGCGACGCGCGCGCGATCGAGGCGCTGCCGATCCCCGATCCCGAAGGCGAACTGCGCTACGTGATGGACGCGGTGCGCACGATCCGCGCTGCCCTCGGTACGCGGCTGCCGCTGATCGGCTTCGCCGGCAGCCCGTGGACGCTGGCGACCTATATGGTCGAAGGCAGCGGCGGCTCCGACTTCATGCGCATCAAGCGCATGGCCTACGACCAACCCGAACTGCTCGACAGCCTGCTCGCCAAGCTCACCGCCGCCACCAGCCTGTATCTGGAAGCGCAGATCCGCGCCGGCGCCGACGTGGCGATGGTGTTCGACACCTGGGGCGGCGTGCTGGCGCCGCACGACTACGCACGCTTCTCTCTGGAGTCGATGGCCAAGATCGTGCGCCACCTCAAACAGGTCAGCCCCGACACGCCGGTGATCCTGTTCACCAAGAACGGCGGCCAGCAGCTCGAACTGATGGCCGAAACCGGCTGCGACGCGCTCGGCCTGGACTGGACCACGGAACTTGGCACAGCGCGCGCGCGCGTCGGCAACCGTGTCGCACTGCAAGGCAATCTCGACCCGATGGTGCTGCTGGCGCAACCGCCGCGCATCGAATCGGCCGTGGCGCGCGTATTGGAGAGTTACGGCGCCGGGCCGGGGCATGTGTTCAACCTCGGCCACGGCATCCTGCAGCAGACGCCGCCGGAACACGCGGCGGCGATGATCAAGGCGGTGCACGCGTTGAGCCCGGCGTATCACGCCGTGCGCTAGCGCCGCCAAAAGATTTAAGGAGAGGTACAAGCCATGTTCTCGGTGATCTTCCCCCCCGTCGTCGTCGGCGCGATCACGTTCGTGGCGCTATTCGCCTCGATGACGGCGCACTTCCTGCTGATCCTGCCGGGCGCGCTGCTGAAGCTGATTCCGCACGAGCCGCTGCGTCGCCGCTGCAGCCACTACTGCATCTGGATCGCGCAGAACTGGGCCACCAACAACCGGCTGCTGTTCCGCCTGTTGCACGCCGTGCAGTGGGACATCCAGTTCCGCACGCGCGTGGAGCCCGGCCGCAACTACCTGCTGATCGCCAACCACCAGTCGTGGATGGACATCATGCTGCTGTTCGACATCTTCACCGGCCGCGTGCCGTTCCTGCGCTTCTTCCTCAAGCAGGAGCTCAAGTACGTACCGATGATCGGCCAGGCCTGCTGGGCGATGGACTTCCCGTTCATGAAGCGCCACTCGCGCGAGGCGGTCGCCGCCAACCCGGCGCTCGCGCACGACGACCTGGAAACCACGCGACAGGCCTGCGCGCTCTACAAGACCGAGCCGGTCACGGTCGTGAATTTCCTCGAAGGCACGCGCTTTACCGAAACCAAGCGCGTGCAGAACCAGTCGCCGTACCGGCATCTGCTGCGACCCAAGGCCGGCGGCGCCAGCTTCACGCTCAACGCGATGGGCGACCAGTTCGCCGGCATCATCGACGTCACCATCGCCTATCGACCGACCGACAAGCCGCTGATGTGGAGCTTCTGCTGCGGCGAGCAGGACACGCTCGCGGTGCACGTCGACGTGCTGCCGATTCCGCAGGAGTTGATGGTCGGCGACTACGAGAGCGATCCGGAATTCCGCGCGCGGTTCCAGAGCTGGGTCAACGGCATCTGGGCGCGCAAGGACGCGCGCCTGGAGCGCATGCTCAATACGCGGCCGGCGGCACAGGCACGACCAGCACACTCTTGAGTGTGTTAGCGGAAATCCCGAGACAGATTCGGCAATTCCCCGACCCAGTGCGAGCGCTCGTGGAACCGCTCCGCGACCACGTGCGTGACCTCGTGCTGGCGCTGCAATAGCCCCTGCACGATCAGGAACTGCCCGCCGACGATCGCCTCGCGCTCGGCCTCTATCAGCTGCGGCCGGATGATCAGATTGACGATGCCGGTGTCGTCTTCGAGTGTCATGAACATCGTGCCCTGTGCCGAGCCGGGGCGCTGACGGAACATGACGATGCCAGCGACGCGCACACGCCGGCCATCCGCCACCTGCGGCAGATCGCCGTTGGCGGTCACGCGCGCGCGGTGCAGCCGGTGCCGCAGCAAGGCGACCGGATGGCGGCGCAAGGTCAGGCCGGTGCTCTGATAGTCGGCGAGGATGTCTTCGCCCTCGTGCGGGGCAGACAGCGTGGCCGGATCGTCGGGCGGCGGCGCCTGTTCGAGCAGGCCATCGAGTTTCTCCCAACCCTTGCTCTGCCAACGCGCCTGGAAGCGATGGCCGGTCAGCGGCAGCAGGGCATCGGCGGCAGCAAGCGTATCGAGTTCGCGCCGGGAGAGCTGTGCGCGTTGTGCGAGATCGTCGATGTTGTCGTAAGCGCGCGCAGCGCGCGTCTGTTCGATGCGCCGCGCCGCCGCCTCATTGAAACCGGCGACCAGGCGTAGCCCCAGCCGGATCGCCGCCTTGTTATTCGCATCCCGTTCCAGACGGCAATCCCAGTGGCTGCGTTGCACATCAATGGGATGCACGGCCACACCCATGCGCTGCGCCTCGGCAATCAGCATCGACGGCGGATAGAAGCCCATCGGATAGGCGTTAACCAGACCCGCGATGAAGGCGGCCGGATATTCGCACTTCATGCGCGCCGAGATGTAAGCCAATAGCGCGAAGCTCGCGGCGTGACTCTCGGGAAAGCCGTAGGAGCCGAAGCCGAGAATTTGTTTGTAGATACGATCTGCGAACTCGGCGGGATACTTCCGCTGCGCCATACCGGCCTTGATCTTTTCTTCGTACTTCTCCAGGCCCCCTGAGCGCTTCCAGGCGGCCATCGAGCGACGTAGGTGGTCTGCTTCTCCCGGTGTGAAGCCTGCCGCCGCCACGACCAGCTTCATCACCTGCTCCTGGAAGATCGGCACGCCATGCGTGCGGTCGAGAATCTTCTCGACCTTCTCGTCCGGATAGGCCGGCTTGATGCCGGACATCCGGCTCTGCAGATAGGGATGCACCATGCCGCCCTGGATCGGGCCGGGCCGCACGATCGCCACCTGCACGGTGATGTCATACAGATTTTTCGGCCGCAGGCGCGGCAGCATCGACATCTGCGCACGCGATTCGATCTGGAACACGCCGATCGTCTCGGCACGGCAGATCATCGCGTAGGTTTCCGGATGGCCGTCGGCAAAGCCGCGCAGTTCGAGCCGCGTGCCGTCGAACTCGCGTTGCAGATCGAAGCTGCGCCGCAGCGCGCTGAGCATGCCGAGGGCCAGCACGTCGACCTTGAGCAAGCCCAGCGATTCGAGATCGTCCTTGTCCCACTGGATGATCGTGCGGTCCGCCATCGCCGCGTTCTCCACCGGCACGAGTTGCGACAGCGGCTCATCGGAGATCACGAAACCGCCGACATGCTGAGACAGGTGTCGTGGAAAGCCTTTCAGCTGCCCGGCCAGTTGCAGCCAGAGTTTCGTCTTGGTCGATTCGGGATCGACGCCGACGGCGCGCAGGCGCTCCGGCAGATCGCCGCTGCGATCCCACCAGGCCAGCGACTTGGCGACCCGCTCGATGACCTCCTCACCCACCGCCAGCGCGCGACCCACATCGCGCAGCGACGAACGTGATCGGTAACAGATGACCGTGGCGGCGATGGCGGCGCGGTGACGACCGTACTTGTTGTAGACGTACTGGATGATCTCTTCGCGCCGCTCGTGCTCGAAGTCGACGTCGATGTCCGGCGCCTCATTCCGCTCGATCGATATGAATCGCTCGAACAGCAGATCGTTGAACTCGGGATCCACCTCCGTGATGCCGAGCACATAGCAGACGACGGAATTCGCGGCGCTGCCGCGGCCCTGGCACAGGATGCTGCGCCGCTTGGACTCCTGCACGATGTCGTAGACCGTGAGGAAAAAGGCTTCGTACTGCTTGGCGGCGATGATCTTGAGTTCCTTCTCCAGGGTGGGGCGGACTTTCTCCGGCACGCCCTGCGGCCATCGCTGCGGCGCATGGCGTTCCACCAGGTGTCGCAGATAGGCAGTCGGATCGCTGAAGCCTGCGCCGAGAATCTCCCTCGGGTACTCGTACTTCAGTTCGTTGAGCCGGAAGCGGCAGCGCTCGGCGACCGTCAGCGTCTCACGCAGCAGTTCCGCGGGATAAAGCCGCGCCAGGATTTCAGGTGCGCGCAGATGCCGCTCGCCGTTGGCATAAAGATGCCGCCCGCTGCGCTCGACCGTCGTGTGATGCCGCAGCGCGGTCATCACGTCCTGCAGGGGGCGCCGCTCTGCGGCATGCATGTGCACATCGCCGCTGGCGACCAGCGGCACGCCGAAACGCTGGCTCAATGTCTGCAGGCGCGCCAGCTTTTCGCGATCGTCGCCGTCACGATGCAATTCGACCGCAATCCACAAGCGCCCGGCATAGCGGTCGCGCAACCAGGCCAGTTCATCCCGTTCGTGCGCGCCACGCGGGATCCACAGCGCGCAAACATCGGGCAGCGCGGCATCGAACTCGGCACGCCCCAACCGGTATTCGCCTTTCTCCGCATGGCGGCGACCTTGTGTGATGCGTTCGCAGATGTCGGCGTAGCCGCGCTGGCTTTCGGCCAGCAGCACGAGCTTTGGCCCATCGCGCAGCGTGAACTCGCTACCGATGATCAGCGGCCAGTCCAGGCGCCCGCGCTCCTTGAGCGCCTGATGCGCACGCACGACACCGGCCATCGAGCACTCGTCGGTGATCGCCAGACCCCGATAGCCGATGTCCAGCGCGTGGTTCGCGAGTTCGTCCGGCTTGGAGGCGCCGCGCTGGAAACTGAAAGCGGACAGCGCGTGCAGCTCGACGTAATCGGGCGCTGTCATCGCCTCAACTCCACCAGCCGTGCAGATACCACTGCCCGGTTGCGCGGTCGCGGAACACCCAGGCCTCGGCCTGCGCGATACACGCACGGTAATAGTCACGCCGCACATCGGCACCGTCCCACCAGCCGCTGTCGATGCGCTCGACGTCCGACCCGCGCATCACCGGCGGCGACGGCAGGCGCTGCGGCTGCGGCAACAGCCACAGCGGTCGGCGCGCGGCTGCGCGTGCCGCGATGCTCTGCTGCACAGCGCCACGCTGCACAGCACGTTCGGGCCGATGATCTTCGTGCACGGCCGGCGTCCATAACGCCGCTTCGCCAAGGCGCGCGCTCAGGCGCTCCACGGTTTGCGTCCACTGCAGTTGCGCTTCTTCTTCCGAGGCGAACAGGCTTGCCTGGCCGGCGGCGGTGGGCGCCACGTCCTCGGCCTTCAACACCAGCGCGCGCACCGCGCCAGGCATCACGCCAGGCACAGCCTCCCGATTCAGACGCTCGCGCAAGGCCTCGAACACGCGTGTGCCGTCGCGATGCGGTGACAGGAAACGCAGCCGGATCGCATGACGCCTCCGGTCCGCATGTTCGGATTCCAGAACCAGGCTCAGCACGCCGAGCTGCCGCGCGCGCAACCAACCCTGCAGCTCAAACGCCAGACGCCGCAGCGGAAACAGCAGGCCTTCGGCGCCTTCAACCTCGGCGGCGAACTCGAAGCGACGACGGAAATGCGGCGGCGGCACGATCGGCCGGAACGGATCGGGCGCCGCGCCGCGCAGACGATCCAGCGCCAGCAAGCGCTCGGCACCGAAGCGCCGCGCAAAGCCCGTGCGCGGCAAGGCCCACAGATCGCCGAGGCGGCGCAACCCCATGCCGCGCAACGCATCGAGCACGGAACCCGGCCATTGCAACGTGCCCACGGGCAGCCGCGACAGGCGCGACTGCAGTGCCGGCATTGCGTCCAGGAACTGCGCCGGCGCGTGGACCGCCAACAGTGCGGCCCCGCCCCGCGTCGGCGCGACCGCCCACTGCGCGTGTTGATGCAACTCGTCGAGATCGGCGTGCAGTTGCGAGAGCAGCGATTCGAGCCCGCCGAACAGCCGCAGGCTGCTGCCGATCTCCAGCCAGATCAGCGCACGCGGGATGCGGCCGGTTTCGTCGAGATCCTCGACGGCGGCGGCGACGGGACTGCCGTAGCGGTACAGCAGATGCGCAAGGCTCTTGAGCATCGCGCGCTCGGCGCCAGGCTTGCGCATATGCGGGCACAGCTCGGCACGGATCGACAGCGCGGTGGCCAATGCCATGCCCGCCGGCAGCGCGTCCCCGGGACCCGGCGTGATCAGCCAGCGCTGCGGACCGCGGCTGTCGGTGACAACATCGAGCGGATCGCGGAGACCCAGGGCCTCGGCGGGCAAGCGCGGGAAGTGCAGACACAGCCACCGCATGCGCGCATCCTCATGCGGCGAGCGCGTAGCGCGACGGCGGTCGCAGGCCGCGGCACTTCAGCACTTCCACGCTCGAAGCGCCGCCTTCTTCACGCGCAACGCGCAGGCGCAATCCGGCAACGCTGCTTTCGTTCGCGGCCGCAATCGGGCGATACAGCAGGCCGATGCCACCGCCACCTTCCGCGGCGAGCTGCAGCTTGCGCAGCGCCGTCGTGTCGATGCGCGATTGCCACAGCAGCACGGCGCCGGCCTGCGCGTGCAGCAGTTGCTCGGCGCTCCACAGCGCATCGGCGGTATCGCGCGGTTCGACGACCAGCGTGTAGCGCAGCGCGACCCCGGCGTTCGCGAGCGCCGGTGCGTAAGGGATGAAGGGCGGCGCGACGAACGCGACGTGCCGCTTCGCGCGTGTGAGCCGTGCGAGCAGCGGCAACGCCAGGCCCAGTTCACCGACACCTGGGCGCGCATGCAGGATTTCGCTCAAGGCCCCGAGCGGCCAGCCGCCACCCGGCAGCACCGCATCCAGCGTTGCATGCCCGGTCGCTTCCGCCCGCAGCGGTGCGGCGCTGTCGCCGCGCCATAACCGCGCATCACGCAGCACCGCCTGCAGGGCCGCCGCGCGACTCATGCGGCAACGGGCGATCCCGCCTGCAAGCCGAGCGGACCACCGCGCAGCAACCCGACCGCACGCCCCTCGATCACCAGATCCTGACGCGACAGGTCGATACGGATCGGCGCGAAATCCGGATTGGCCGGCAGCAGGCGCACCACGTTGCCGCGACGCTCGAAGCGCTTGACCGTGACCTCGTCGCCGAGGCGCGCGACGATGATCTCGCCGTCGCGCGCACTGGCGGCGCGCTGCACCGCGAGCAGATCGCCCGGCAGGATGCCGGCATCGCGCATCGACCAGCCCTGCACGCGCAGCAGGAAATCCGGCGCAGCGCTGAACAGCTTGCGATCGAGCCGATACCAGTCCTCGATGCTTTCCTGCGCGAGGATCGGCGCACCGGCGGCGACGCGGCCCACCAGCGGCACGCCATCTTCGTTCGCGGCCGGCGCATCGTCGCGTTCCAGCACACGGATGCCGCGCGAAGCGTTTGGCAGCAGTTCGATCGCGCCTTTGCGGGCGAGCGCTTTCAGGTGATCGTCGGCCGCGGTGACGGAGCGAAAACCGAACGCCGCCATGATGTCGGCGCGCGTCGGCGGCAGGCTGTGTTCGGCGAGCTGGCGACGGATGAAGGCGAGAACTTCAGCCTGCCGGGGCGTCAGGGTTTCCATGGGAACGGGCGTGGACTGTATGAAAATACAGTATCCATGTTTCTAGCAACTGTAAATACGTACAGCTACCAGCCATCTTGCTTGAGGCCAGTTTCTCTTAACTATCTGATAGTTATTACAAAACCGATAGCAATCATGCGTGCAGCGCGGATTCCGCAGCCCCGCATCGGCCCGCACAGCAGCATCGGCTCCATCACGGCCAGACCATCACCATCAGGGCGCGAGGCCGGTGGGGCGATAACGTCCACCACAGAGTTCTTCAGTGAGCTGGCACTCAGTCCTTGCGTACAGCGGCTGCGAGCGCTGACTGCGATGGCTTGGAGCACACCGCGAGACCGTTGGGCAGCGCTTCACAAATTGGTTTGCATCAGCCCCTGCAAGCGGCGCATCGACCCGCGCTAGCATGCAGGCGTCGCCGCCGATGCGGCCCTGCTGCCGGGAGAACCCGAAAAATGCGTCCCATCGCCGCCTTTACGCTTGCGGGACTTTCCGCGGTTCTCGCCGCCTCCGCATCTGCGCAGCAGCCGCAGGTCGACATGGCCGCGGTCCAGCGCTGGAGCCAGGCCAAGGTCGCCCAATACCGTGTGGTCGGCATCTACGACGGCTGGGCCGGGGCCAGCGATTGGGCGCAGAAGCAGGACCGCGAGAGCGGCCAGATTCACGCCACCGATACCGTGACCCTCGAGTTCAAGTGGGACATGAAGAAGAAGCAGCCTGTCGGCGCGGTGAAGATCGAGAACGCCAAGACCAGCGTGAAGGGCACGCGCAACACGATGGACAAGCGCATCGCACCGGTGCTCAAGGGCGACTACGAGCATCTCGATGTCGCGTCGGTGACGATCGATAGAGACGGCCGCGGCACACTCAAGGGCACGCGCTTCTATCCGGCCGCCGAACTGGCGCTCGATTATCCGGGCAGCATGGCGATGAAGCCGGTGAAGGCCGAAACCATCGAGGTGACGCAGTACATCGCCGTACCCGATCCGACGATGATGGGCATGGCCGGCATGATGCCGGCGATGACCACCAGCACCGGCACGCAGATGAGCTTCACGCCGGACAAGAAGTCCTTCGTCATGAAGCTGGACGGCTGGACCTGGACCTACACGCCGACCGTCGTCGAGTAAGCGACTCGGCGCGCATCCGCCGCCGCGGTGGCGGCGGTCAACGCAGCCGCTTCAGGATCGCCGCCTCGTCGTTGCGCGCGAAACCGACGCTCAGCTCGCCATCGCGGTCGATCACCGGTCGCTTCACCAGCGAAGGTTCGCGCGCGAGCAGCGATGCCGCGTTCGCGGCACTCAGGCTTTCCTGTGTCTTCGCATCGAGCTTGCGCCAGGTCGTACCCTGGCGGTTGACGACCGTATCGACGCCGAGTGCTTCGATCCAGGCCTGCGCCTGCTCGCGGCTCAGTCCATCGACCTTGAAGTCGTGGAAGCGATAGTCGATGCCCGCCGCCGCCAGTGCGGCGCGGGCGCGCTTCACCGTGTCGCAGTTCTTGATGCCGTAGAGCGTGATCATGGTGCGTGCAATAACGATTAGGTCGCGAGCTTAGCGCCGACGTCCGACAACGGCAGCCGCCAGTGCTGCCACCGACAACGGCGCCGAGCCTTCCGCCTTGTTGCCGATCGTGACGTAAGCCGGATGGCCGGCGCCGGTGGTGCCGGCGATGACGCGCGCCAGCGTCTCGCGCGTTTCGATATCGGGATCGACGATGCGATCGAAGTCGCCGTACAGGCGCTTGGCCTCCTCGTAGCCGTAGGCACCGTGCTTGCGGTGCAGGTTCCAGCGGCACACCAGCGGGCCCGGCCACAGCGCGCGCAGGATCGGCAACTGTTCTTCGATCGGCGGCATCTTCGCGTGCAGGCCGAGACAGTAGGTCGCGCCGGCCTCGCGTAGCGTCGCCACGAAATCGGCGCCCAGCCATTCCGGGTTTCGCACCTCGACCGCAACGACGGCGTCCGGCGCCGTCGGCCGCAGATCCGGCAGCGCCATGAGCATCGCGCCGAGGCGGCGCAGCAGGTTGGGGCGATCGCGCAGCAGCACCTCGGGCACCGGGCTCAGCTGAAACACCAGCGCGCCGAGCCGGTGGCGCAGACCCTCCAGCGCCGGTTGCGCGAACGATTCCGCGGCCAGCGCGGGATCGAGAAACAGCGGATTGACCGATTGCCCGCGCCCGGACTCATCGCGACGCAGCGCATCGGCGACCAGGCCCGGCGCCTTGACGACGAAGCGGAAGTCGTCCGGCACCTGCAAGGCATACGCGGCGTACTGGCCTGCGTCGAGCAACTGGTAGAACGCGCGATCCAGGCTCACCGTTCGCAACAGCGGATGCTGCGCGTAAGCCCGCAAGCCCTGCTTCGCCAGCCTGGTCTCCGTGTAAGTCTGCGCCCAGACGCTGCCGACCCAGCCCGGAAAGCTCCAGGACGAGGTGCCGAGCCGCAGGTTCGCGGGCAGCGATTCGCGCAGCGCCTGCAACGCG
Source organism: Solimonas sp. (assembly GCA_036405815.1). Classification (GTDB taxonomy): domain Bacteria; phylum Pseudomonadota; class Gammaproteobacteria; order Nevskiales; family Nevskiaceae; genus Solimonas. Next base: position 123,755 of record DASWWX010000065.1, read on the forward strand.
GCATCTTCCGCCGCCGCCTGCACCCCGAGTGCGCGCTTTCGCTGCGGCGTCGGTGCTGTCGATTCGGGGAACAGGGTGTCCTGCGGCGGCGCTGCGCTCATTGCGGTGGGCGACACTGGACGTCGAGGCGCTGGAGTAGGTGCACGGCTTTGGATTCGTCGATTACGGGGGAGGCCGGCATCGCGACCTGCTACGCGCCCGATTATGCGTCGCGGTAACGCGGCGCGCGCGCGAACGATGGTATATACCGAGCCCCCTCTTTCTTCGCCGGAGCGCCTCATGTCCCTCACCGCCGCCGCCTACGCCGCCGCTTCCGCCTCCACCCCGCTCGCGCCCTGGAACCTGCAGCGCCGCACGCCGGGTCCGCGCGATGTGGATATCGAGATCACGCATTGCGGCGTCTGCCATTCCGATCTGCATACCGCACGCGGCGAATGGGGTGGCACGCAATATCCCTGTGTGCCGGGCCACGAGATCATCGGCCGCGTCACCGCCGTCGGCGCCGACGTCACGAGGTTCAAGGTCGGTCAGACGGTCGGCGTCGGCTGCATGGTCGATGCCTGCCGCCAGTGCGCGAGCTGCCAGGAAGGGCTGGAGCAGTACTGCGAGCGCGGCTTCACCGGCACCTACAACGCACCGGACAAGGTTTCCGGCGGCATCACCTATGGCGGCTATTCGACGCGCATCGTCGTCGATCAGGATTTCGTGCTGCGCATCCCGGACAACCTCGATCCGGCCGCCGCCGCGCCGCTGCTGTGCGCCGGCATCACCACCTATTCGCCGCTGCGCCACTGGAAGGTCGGGCCCGGCATGAAGGTCGGCGTGGTCGGCCTCGGCGGACTGGGTCACATGGCGGTGAAGCTCGCCAGCGCGATGGGCGCCGAGGTGACGATGTTCACCACCTCGCCCGGCAAGGGCGAGGATGCCAAGCGCCTGGGTGCGACCGAAGTCGTCGTATCGAAGGACAAGGCGCAGATGAAGGCGCAGGCGAACCGCTACGACCTGATCCTCAACACCGTCGCCGCCTCGCACGACCTCGACGCCTATCTGCGGCTGCTCAAGCGCGACGGCACGCTGGTGCTGGTCGGCGTGCCGGAGCATCCGCATCCGTCGCCGGCCATCGCCAACCTGATCTTCAAGCGTCGCAGCATCGGCGGCTCGCTGATCGGCGGCATTGCCGAGACGCAGGAGATGCTCGACTTCTGCGGAAAGCACGGCATCGTCTCCGACATCGAGACGATCCCGATGCAGCAGATCAACGAAGCCTACGACCGCATGCAGCGCAGCGACGTGCGCTACCGCTTCGTCATCGACATGGCGTCGATCAAGTAACTGCACGGCCGCATGCAAGCCGAGGTGCACCCATCGTTGCACCTCGGCTGCGCACGCTCACCCGACCACCGAGATTTCCATGCGCGACTGCATCCTCCATAACCCGCGCTGCAGCAAGAGCCGCGAAACGCTGAAGCTGCTGCAGGACCACGGGCTCGACCTGCCGGTCGTCGAATACCTGCAGCAGCCGCTGTCGAAAGCCGAGCTGCGCGAGCTGTGCCGCCTGCTCGGCGTTCCGCCGCTGGCGATCGTGCGCACCAAGGAAGCGCTGTTCGGCGAACTCGGCCTGTCCAAGGACAACGGCTACCGCGACGAGCAATGGCTGGACGTGCTGTCCAGCCATCCGAAACTGCTCGAGCGCCCGATCGTCGTCTATCGCGGCAAAGCCGCGGTGGGTCGGCCGCCGGAAGCGGTGCTGTCGCTGCTTTGAGCGCGTTTGCAGCGACGCCGTGCGCGCCGTTACGACCCGCGCAGAGAACGATTCGCTTCTAAGGCCGCTACCGGAGCTGATCGACGGGCACCGCCGGCACCACGATTCGTGACGGCCGCGCCGCATCGCTGTAAATCGTCATGACGCCGAGCGCGGACGGCACCAGCAGCGGCCCCGGCATGATCGCGCGGGTCAGATCGCTGGTGCCGATCGTCAGCCGCAGCGCATGGCCGCGGGCGATCAGCGCGCTGGTCGGAAAGATCTCGACCGACACCATGACCGCCTCGCCGGGCGACACCCGCTGCTGCGATTCGCGGGTATACGAATGCCAGGGCTGGATCATCTGGCCATCGAGATAGCGCGAGCGGCTGGCATCGACGGCGCGCAGGGAAACGGTCTGCAGCCCGGCGGCGATCTGCGTGCCGCTGTCGCCCTCCATGTCATCCACGCGCACGGCGATGCCGGCATCCAAGGCGGTCGTCGAGACCCACAGATCGGCCTGGATCGGGCCGTTGATGTACAGATCCTCGGCCAGCGGCGCCGTTTCGTAGACCAGCTCGGTCCGGTAAGCCAGCTCGTTGTTGTACTGACAGGACACCGGCACTGCGTTCGAGAAGCCCGAACTCCACTGGCTGGTGTTGCTAGTGCACAGGCCATTGAGCGGATGCTGCAGCGTCACGTTCCTCGCCTCATCCGCGAGCGGCGGCGTCTGGCTGACGCTGCGATCGCCGCGCAGGTACCAGGTCTGCGCCCGTGCCTGCGGATGCGGCCAGTCGGCGGCGGTGACGTAGTGTCCGTGGCCGGCGACGAATTGCGTGACGTTGGGCAGCGCCTCGGCACCGACGCGCAGGCCCTTCACGTAGTGGTCGAACCACAGCAGCGCGAGACGATCCACCGGCGGCACGCCATCCGCCGGCAGGCCATTGCCATAGCCGGTGTGTATCCACGGACCGATCAGCATCTTCACCGGCGCCTGTGCCTTGATCCGCTCGTAGTTGAGCGGCACGCCGCGCTGGAAGATGTCGTAGAGGCCGCCGGTCAGAAATGTCGGCGCGCGAATGCCCGCGACGCGCTCGTTCGGCGAGCGCGCGGCCGAAAACGGTCCGTCGTAGACGATCTCCGGATCGCCGGTGAGGCCGCCGAGCAGCAGGCGCGCCTGGAAACTGCTGGGCAGTGCGATGAGGCGTTGCACCAGCGCAGCGTTGAAATCCGGATCGGTGAACTTGTCCGGCTGCTGCACACTGCCGGCCGTCACCAAGCCAAGCCAGCCCGGCATGAACAGCGAGCTGAATTGCCCGCCGGTGAACACCAGATCGCGATACCAGTCGCCCGCGGCGATCTCGGCGAACACGGCCTTGATCGCCGGATGCCCCGTCGAGGCCGCCTGCAATGCGGTGATGCCGATGTAGGAGCCGCCGAAGCTGCCGATGCGGCCATCGCTCCAGGGCTGCTGCACAACCCAATCCAGCACCGGCGTCATGTCGGCCTGCTCGGCCGGCCCGAACGCGTCCCACTGCCCGGTGGAACTGCCGGTGCCGCGCGCATCGACCAGCACCATCGCGTAACCCTGCTGGATGAATACGCCGCGCGAACCGCCGGTACCGCTGTCGGTGTTGTAGCCGGTGAACGACAGCACGGTCGGGAAGCGACCGTCGATCGCCTGTCCGGATGCGTCCGCCGGCAGTGTCACGTACACCGCGATTTGTATGCCGTCGGGCATGGTCAGGTGCTGCACGGCCTGCGTCGCCCGGCCCGGATACAACGCTGGCGGGTCGTAATCGATCCACCGGCCCTTGCCGGCCTGCGCAGGCGCATCCAGCGGGCCGCTGAGCACATCGCGGTTGCCCAGCGTCGTCCACGACGATGCGGCTGCGGGTGGATCGACGATACCGCCATCAACAACCCCGTCGACGCCGTCGCTGCTGCCGCAGCCGGCCAGACCCAGCGCCGCCATCACGACACCGGCGAGCCCCCCTTGCAGCCTCATCGCGCTCCCCCTCGTTGTCGTTCTTCGCGCCGCATCGCGACGTCAGCCGCCGGTCTGCCCGGCATCGGCGGGCAGCTACGATGCCCAGCGCCCGGCGGGAACTCAATGGGAAATGGCGACAGGCCGGCGGCGCGCCTACCCTCGCCGCCGTGAATGGATGCGGGCCTCGGACGCTGCGTTACGCGCGTCGCGCCAGCGCGCGCATCAGGGGACGCAAGGAAAAGTAGAGAATCACGGCCAGCGGCGGCGCGATCAGCGCCCAGACCACGATGCCGTAGACCCCGACCATGCCGTAGTCGATCACGAACTGCAGCGGCCCGGCGCGGAAGCGCTCCACCAGTTCGGTTACCGAGAAGATCGGCACGTGATCCTGGGAGAACAGGGTTTCGCCGGCACGATAGAACGGCAGCAGCAACAGCAGATGCAGCGGCGACAGCAGATAGTTCACCGCCTGGATCAAGGGCTGGTTGAGCCGCAGCCAGACCGCTGCGATCGCACACAGCGCCGTCGTCGCCCCGAGAATCGGGAACAAGCCGAACACGATGCCCAGCGCCAGCGTCAGCGCGATCTTTTCCGGGGTGATGCCCTGCCGGAGCTGCGCGACCACCGGCGCGACGACGCGCCGCTGCCAGAAACCCGCGAGGGCTCGCGTCTCCGGCTCCGCCACCGCATTCACGGCCGGCGCAGCAGCAGGTCTTCGATCCGCGCCGCGCGCGGCAGCGTCCAGACCTGGATCAGCACATAGGCGGCCATCGCCATGTTGCCCAACCCCAGGATCAGCACCAGCCAGACCAGCTTCGAGACGAGGCTGCGCTCCTTGTAGGCCACCCACAGCCAGAACCACAGGAACGCAAAGTAGGTATCGATCAGCGTAGCGACGAACCAGGGATTGGTGCCGGCCGCCGGCTGCGTCAGCAGCGATTCGATCGCCGGCACGATGCTGATATGGCTCGTGGCCCACACCGACGCGGCGATCAGCCCGAACAGCGCCAGCCCCGCGAACCCGACGACAAGCTTCATGTCCTTACCCTGCCTTGCGCAGCGTGACCTGCATGAGGTCGATACTGCCGGTGCGGAAGCCGCACTCGCAATAGCTGAGGTAGTACCGCCACATGCGCAGGAAGCGCTCGTCGAACTGCTGCACCACCTGCTCGCGCACCGCCAGCACGTTCCGGTGCCAGTGCGCGAGGGTGTCCGCATAGTCGCGCGCATAGAAACGCGCATCCTCGGCGGTCATGCCCGCTTCGAACGCCAGATCCTGGAAGCGGCCGGGCGTGCACAGCATGCCGCCGGGAAAGATGTACTTCTGGATGAAGTCGCGCTTGCGGCGATACTCGTCGAAGATCTTCGGGCTGATGGTGATGCCCTGAATCGCCGCCCGGCCGCCCGGCTTGAGCGCCTTCTCGATGGCGGCAAAGTAGCCGGGCCAGTATTCCTCGCCCACGGCCTCATACATTTCGATCGACACCACGCGATCGTACTGCGCCTGGATGTCGCGGTAGTCGCGGATCTCGAACTGGATGCGCGCCGACAGGCCCTCTGCGTCGGCTCGTCGCTGCGCCTCGGCCAGCTGCTCTTTGCTCAACGTGATGCTGGTGACGCGGCATCCCGAACGCTGCGCGGCGTAGATCGCAAAGCCGCCCCAGCCGGAACCGATCTCGAGCAGATGGTGTTCGGGTTTGAGGTCCAGGCGCTCGTACATCAGCCGGAACTTGTTGAGCTGCGCGTCCTTCAGCGTTTCATTGGCCTCGGCGGGCGTGCCGGCCGCTGCACCGCTCGATTCTTCCCGGGCCGCGAACACGGCGGACGAATAGGCCATCGTGTCGTCGAGCCACAGCTTGTAGAACTCGTTGCCGAGATCGTAGTGATACTCGATGTTCTCTCGCGAGCCACGCTTGGTATTGGCGCGCAGCTTGTGCTGAATCCAGCCATAGAAGCGCCCGATCAGATTCTTCTCGTACGGACCCTTGTAATAGGGCTCGTTGAGATAAAGCACCTCCAGCAGACGCGTGAGATCGGGGGAATCCCAGTCGCCTTCAAGATAAGCCTCGCCGAAGCCGACCTCGCCGCCGCGTAGCACGCGGCCGATCACGGCGGACGACCGCAGATACAGCACGCCGTGGGGGCCCTCCTGCGCGCCGCGGAATTGGTGCACCCCGCCATTGGGCAAGGTCACATCCAGCGAGCCGATGCGCATCCCCTTGAGCATGTACATCAGCACGCGCAATCCGAGCGACGTCGACGCGGGCCGGTCGCCGCTGTGCGTTGCGCTTTCTGTCTGGTCCAGCACCTGACTCATGGCTTCACTTTTCCGTCGTTATCGTTGTTTCAGCTCACATCCGGCCGCAGCGGCGCTGGCTTGCGATGGAACGTCGCACCGCGCAACCACAGCTTCAGCGCTTCCCAGTGGATGCCGGCAACGACCTTCACCGTCATCCACGGCATCCGCAGGACCTGCCCGAAAATCGCTGCGTCGGTCAGCGCACGACGCTCGCCGGCGAGCGTGGCATCGAGAATCGGCACACCCTCTCGCGTCTCGTGGATCGCTAGCCGCACGCGCGCTTCCGGCGCGCCGAGCGTGAAGCGATAACGCCCGGCGCGATCGAAGAAGGGCGAGACATGAAAGACCTTGTCCTTCTCCATGACCAACTCATACGGCAGCGGCGCGCCGCCGGATGCGAGCACGTAGCAGTGCTTCTCGCCGAACGTGTTGTTGACCTCGACGATCACGGCGCGCAGCCCGCCGTCGCGGTGCTCGCAGTACCACAGGCTGATCGGGTTGAAGGCAAAGCCCAGCACGCGCGGAAACGCCAGCAGGCGGATGCGGCCGCCGGCCAGATCGATGCCCTGGCCCCGCAGCAGGCGTTCGGCCCAGGCGCGCAGGCCGCCACCATCGCCGTGATCGCGGTCGTGCAGGGCCAGCAGGTTGAAGCGGTTGTATGAGAACCAGCGCAGGCGCGCCGCCAGCGCGTCGACGCGATCGACGTCGACCAGCAGGTAGAACACGCGGTAGACGAAGCGATACAGCGGCGGCACCAGGCGCCGATGCATGACGCGCGTGACGTACAGCGCGCCGTCCATCTTCAGATCGTGGTCCACGACGGCAGGCATTCGCGATCGATCCCCGCTACGGCGCGCAGGCCCGAGACGAGCCCGTCCTCGTGGAAACCGTACCCCGACCAGGCCCCCGCCCACCAGAGGCCGCCGGCATTCTGGATCGACGCCAGGTCGCGATGCGTGGCGACGCTGTCCGGGCCGTAATGCGGGTGGTGGTAGACCGTGTCGTAGAGAATCCGCTCGCGCGGAATCTCGCGGGTCGGGTTCAGCGTGACCACGTAGTTGACCGGCCCCGGAATGCCCTGCAACAGGTTCATCCAGTAGCTGCCGGAGATCGGGCGGTCGTGCACCTCGCGCGCCAGATCGCAGGGCTGGAAGGCCGCGTCGTCGATGTAGTTCCACGACGCCCAGGCCGCGCGGCGGCGCGGCAGATAGGATTCGTCGGTGTGCAGCACCACGCGGCTGGCGTTGTACGGAATGCCGCCGAGCACGCGGCGCTCCTCGTCACTGGCGTCGGCGAGCAGCCGCAGCGCCTGATCCGAATGCGTCGCGCAGATCACGCGCTCGTAACGTTCGACCCCGGCGGCCGAGCGCAGCTCCACGCCGCCGTCGACGCGCCGCAAGCTCTCGACCGGCGTATGCAGGCGCAGCGCACCGCGGTATTCGGCGAGGATCTTCTTGACGTACTCGTGGCTGCCGCCGATCACCGTATGCCAGGTCGGCTGCTGGGTGGCGGTGAACAGCGAGTGCGCATCGAAGAAGCGCATGAAGTCGGCGGCGGGATACTCCATCGCCTTGCGCGGTGAACAGCTCCAGATCAGCCCGGCCATCGGCAGCAGGTAGCGCGCCTGCAGCTCCTTGGAGAATCCGGCCGACTGCAGGAACTCGCCGAGCGAACCTTGCGGCAGATCGCCGGATCGCAGCAGGCGGTTGCAGTCGCGGTTGAGGCGCAGGATGTCGAGCAGCAGCCGGTAGTGCGCCGGCCGCAGCAGGTTGGCGTATTGCGCGAACACCGTGAACAGGTTGTCGCTGCCCTTCCACTCGTAGGCACCGCCGCCGAGCGAGACCCCGAACGACATGCTGGTCGGCCGCGTGCGCACGCCCAGCTCGCCGAACAGCGCGGTCAGGTTCGGATAGTTGATGCCGTTGTAGACGATCCAGCCCGTATCCACCGGCACCGTGGCCGCCGCGACCGGAGCCTCGGCCGGAGCGGTCGCCGCGCCCGTCGGTGTCGGCACCAGAACGGTGTGGGTGTGGCCGCCGACGCGCCCGTCCTGCTCGAACAGCGTGACCTCATGCCGACGGGCGAGGCGCCAAGCCGCCGACAGTCCGGCAATGCCGGAGCCAATGACCGCGATCTTCATGTTGTTCTAATCGTGCCGGGCGGGAAACGATCCGCCATACCGACAATACGCAGATGCCGCCGATCGGGATGCGGGCGACCGCCTTTTATGACGCCTTTTTCGTGGCGTCCTTCTTCAGCAGGGGCTCCAGCGTCGGCCAGACCGCGTCCAGCATCTTCGGCTGGGCCACCGCAGCCGGGTGGATGCCGTCGTCGAGGAAGGCATCCGGATCGAGCGCGAACGACTCCAGGAAGAACGGCACCAGCGGGGCCTTGAGCTGCGTCGCCGCCGTGGCGAAGACCTTGCGGAAATCTTCCGTGTACGCCGGCCCGTAGTTGGACGGAATGCGCATCTCGAACAGAACCGGCGTCGCCCCGGCCTTGCGGCTCAGCGTCGCCATCTCGACCAGGCTCTCCTGCAGCCGCGCCAGCGGCAGGCCGCGCAGGCCATCGTTGGCGCCCAATTCGATCAGAACGATTTCCGGTTTGTAGCGGTCCAACAGCCCAGGCAGGCGACGCAATCCGCCGGCGGTGGTCTCGCCGCTGATGCTGGCGTTGATGACTTGGTGCGGATAGCCTCGCGCCTTCAGCCGCTGCTCCAGCAGCGTCACCCAGCCTTGCGTCGCCGGGATGCCGTACGCGGCGCTGAGGCTATCGCCCAGCACCATCAACGTCGGCGTGGACGCGGGCGCACCGGTCTCGGCGCGCGCGGTCTGCGCGGCCAGCGCCAGCATCACGAAGCACAGGAATCGGAACATCGTGGGGAACTTCATGGAGTCAGGTACGGTGGTGGTTGCCGCGCGCGGCGTCGGCAAGCAGGTTAACAGCGGCGACGCGCCGCTGACGATTCTGACCGGCGTTTCGCTGGAAATATCCGCAGGCGAGTCGGTGGCGATCGTCGGCCGCTCGGGCTCCGGCAAGACCACGCTGCTGTCGCTGCTCGCCGGCCTGGACCTGCCGAGCAGCGGCGACGTGCACCTGGACGGCCATGCGCTGGGCGCGCTGGACGAGGACGCCCGCGCCGGCCTGCGCGCCGGCCGCGTCGGCTTCGTGTTCCAGTCGTTCCAGCTGCTCGCCGGCTTCACGGCGCTGGAGAACGTGATGCTGCCGGCGGAACTGGCGGGTCTGGCGGATGCCGGCGACCGCGCGCGCGCCGCGCTGGAACGCGTCGGCCTCGGTCAGCGCCTGCATCACTATCCGCATCAGCTGTCCGGTGGTGAACAGCAGCGCGTCGCCATCGCGCGCGCCTACAGCGGCAACCCCAAGATCCTGTTCGCCGACGAGCCGACCGGCAATCTCGACACCACCACCGGCGCGCAGATCATCGAACTGCTGTTCGAACTCAATCGCAGTGCCGGCACCACGCTGGTGCTGGTCACGCACGACGCCGGGCTGGCGGCGCGCTGCGGCCGCACGCTGACGCTGCGCGAGGGCCGGCTCGATGGCTGAGCGGGGCGCGGGCCCGCGCTCAGGTGCCGTGCTGCCGCTGACGATGGTGGTAGTGCCAGGCCACCGCCAGCATCGTGCCGAAAACGGCGACCAACATCGTCGCCTCGGTGACCGCGTCGAGCGGACTCTCGTCGCGGTCCACCAGCGCGAATGCCATCAGGGCGAGGAACAGGTGCGTGCCGAATACGCGCAGCGAGGCGCGACCGAGCAGGCCCAGCAACGCCATCGCCGCATTGCGCAGCAACATCGACAGCCGCGGCAGCAGCAGGCCGATCGTGATCGCGAGCACGGCGAAATTGAGCACGCGCAGCGGCCGCAGCACGACCTTGTCGAACAGCGGCACGTCGCCGGGCGCGAGCAGCGGAATGCCGACGTTCATCAGCGCCGCCTCGAGCACGCCGTGATACCAGGCCAGATAAGCCAGCGCGGTCAGCACGGCGGCGACGCGCATCGACCGACGCGGCAGCTGCGCGGGCAGGCGATGCTCGGACATCAGATGTCCGCTCCACAGGCCGAACACCCACAGCAGCTGCCAGGCGAAATCGTCGAAGTAGCCCAGCGCCGGCAGCGGCAGGGTCGGCACGCGATCGCCGGTCAGCAGGTTGAAGCCGTCGAGCAGCAGCGCGCGTCCGCCAACCTGCGCGAACACCCAGATCAGCGCGCTGCAGAACAGCACCGGGGCCCAGCCGTGACGCCGCGCCTGGCCGAGCCAGACCGGCGTCAGCAGCAGCATGACGATGTAGGTCGGCAGGATGTCGAGCAGCGGCGGCTGGTACAGCAGCAGCGGCGCGGTCCACAGCGCCAGGCCCGGCTGCTCGAAGTAGAAGCTCAGCAGATTGCGCAGCAGCGGCCGCTCGGCGTAATGCCCCAGCGCCGCACCGATCGTGAACAGAAACACCAGCAAGGCCAGATGCCAGCCGTACAACTCCCGGGCGCGCGCGAACAGCTTGGCGCGCATCCACGTCTCGCCATGCATCGCCATGCCGCGCCAGTACAGCAGGCCGGCGACGAAACCGGACAGGAACACGAAACCCTCGGCCGCCGACACGAAACCGAAGGCCTGGCTGCTGTAGGCGGAGAAGCGCGTCGGCAGGTGCGTGATCGTCATCAGCACCAGCAGCAGGCCGCGCAGCGCGTCGAGTTCGGCGCGTCGATTCATCGCTCGTCCAATCGGGAGGCCGGGTCGCGCCCGGCAGGCCGGCGCCCGCGCCGGTGCCCGGATTCTACGTCGCCTGTCGCCCCCCTCGCAGCCGGAGCCCACCGATGAACGCCCTGCGCCATGCCTGGCGTCGCCTGAGCCGCGGCTGGAAGAGCGGCGAGCTGTTCATTCTCGGTCTGGCGCTCGCCGTCGCGGTCGCGGCGGTCAGCGGCGTCAATCTGTTCACCGAGCGCGTGCGCAGCGCGCTCGCCGCGCAGACCGGCGATGCGCTCGGCGCGGATCTCGCGTTCGAATCGCGCAAGCCGCTGCCCGAAACGCTGCGCGCTCCGGATGCGTCGGTGCAGTCGGTGGATCTGGCCTCCTTCGCCAGCGTGGTGTTCTCCGGCGAGGTCTCGACGCTGGCCTCGATCAAGGCCGTGGCCGCGGGTTATCCGTTGCGCGGCGCCTTGCTGATCGCCGACGAGCCTTTTGGCGCGACGCGCATCGCCGACGGCATCCCGCCACGCGGCGAAGCCTGGGCCGATGCGCGCCTGTGGCAGGAGTTGCAGCTGCAGCCGGGCGCCAGCGTGCAGACCGGTGCGATCGCGCTGCGCGTGACCGCGGTGATCGACAACGAACCGGACCGTGGCAACGGCTTCAGCGATCTGGCGCCGCGGCTGATGATCCATCACGACGATCTCGCCGCCACGCAGCTCGTCGGCCCCGGCAGTCGCGTCGAGTACGGCCGCCTGTTCGCCGGCACGCCGGCCGCGCTGCAGCCGCTGCTCGACGCCGAACCGCCGCCGAACGTGAAGCGTAAGACGCCGCAGGATGCGCGCCCGGAAATCCGCAACGCGCTGGACCGCGCCGGCCAGTTCCTCGATATCGCCGTGCTCGCCGCGACGCTGCTGGCCTGCGCCGCGGTGGCGCTGTCGGCTCGGCAATACGGCGAGAAGCTGCGCGACGAGATCGCGCTGTTGAAAGCCATGGGCGCGCGCAGCGGTTTCCTCGGCCGCGCGCTGCTGCTGCAATTGCTGCTGCTCGGCCTGCTCGGCAGTCTGGTCGGCGCTGCGGTTGGTTACGGTCTGCAAGCCGCGATTGCCGGCCTGCTCGGCAATCTGCTGATGCTGTCGTTGCCGCCGGCACCCCTGTGGCCGCTGTTTGCAGCCGCCTCGCTTGGTTTGCTGATGCTGATGGGCTTTGCCGCGCCGCCCTTGCTCGACGCACGGCGCACACCGCCGCTGCGTGTGTTCCAGCGTGCGGAAACCGGCTCGACCGGTTCACGCCTGATCTGGCTGTCGGCGCTCGGCACCGCCGCCGCGCTGCTGTGGCTGGCCACCGGCGAGCCGAAGATGGCGATGGCCGTGCTCGGTGGCGCCGGCGCGACGCTGGTCGCGCTCGCCCTGCTGGCCTGGCTGCTGGTGCTGGCGCTGTCGCCGCTGAAGCGCGCGGTCGGCGTGTCGTGGCGCTTCGGCCTGGGCAACGTCGCGCGCCGGCGCCGCGCCACGGTCGCGCAGGTCACCGCACTGGGCCTCGCACTTCTGGCGCTGCTGCTGGTGTCGATCGTGCGCCAGGACCTGCTGGTGAGCTGGCAGCAGAAACTGCCGCCGGAAACGCCGAACCAGTTCCTGATCAACATCCAGACCGATCAGGTCGAACCCTTGAAGGCATTTTTCGCCGAGCGCGGCTTTCCGGCGCTGGAGCTGTGGCCGATGGCGCGCGGCCGCCTGGTCGAACTCAATGGCGAGGCCGTGGATGCCGATTCCTTCGAAGATCCCGAAACGCGACGCTGGATCAACCGCGAGTTCAACCTGTCATGGGGTGACACGCTGAACCCCGACAACCGCATCATCGATGGCCAGTGGTGGGGCGAGTCCGGCCACGGCCAGCCCTGGCTGTCGGCAGACGACTACGTCATCAAGCGTCTCAACGTGAAGCGTGGGGACACGATGACGCTGGATTTTGCTGGCGAGCGCATCACGTTCACGATCCACAACTTCCGCACCGTGGAGTGGGACAGCTTCAAACCCAACTTCTTCCTGCTGACGCCGCCCGGCGTGCTGGAGGACCGCGCGGCGGCGCAGTGGCTGACCAGCTTCCGCCTCGAACCGCAGAATCGCGCGCTGCTGCGCGAGCTGATCCTGGCCTTCCCCAACGTCACCGTGCTCGACATCGAGACGATGATGAACCAGGTGCGCGGCATCATGGATCGCATCGTGCGCGCGGTGGAGTTCATCTTCCTGTTCACGCTCGCCGCCGGCCTGTGCGTGCTGCTGGCCGCGATCGAAGGCACGCGCGCCGAACGCGTGCGCGAGACTGCGCTGCTGCGCGCACTCGGCGCGCGCTCCGGGCTGATCGTGCGCGGCCTGCTCGCCGAGTACGCGGTGCTGGGCGGCCTCGCCGGCCTGGTCGCCGCGATCGCCGCGCAGACCGTAGCCTGGGTATTGGCCGAGCAGGTGTTCAAGATTCCCTACGGCCCGCGGCCGCAGTTGTGGGCGGTCGGCACGCTGCTCGGCGCCGGCGTGGTGGCCTTGCTGGGCTGGGTGTCGCTGCGACCGACGCTGCGCACGCCACCGAAAGTGGTGTTGCAGCAGGGATAACGGCAGAAAAACGGCAGGCGCCGCCCCGACCCATCGACGCGGGCGGCGCCCCGGCGGACCGAAATGGGTAAAATTGCGGCCCTTTCGCCCACCGGGGGCTGTCCCCGGCCCCCGTCCCGCTACCGTTTCAGGGAGTTTCTCGATGAAAAAGCCCGTCAAGGTCGCCATCACCGGCGCCGCCGGTCAGATTGCCTACTCGCTCATCTTCCGCGTCGCCTCGGGCTCCCTGCTCGGCCCGGACCAGCCGGTCATCCTGCAGCTGCTCGAAGTGCCGGTGCCGGAAGTGCTGGAAAAGCTGAAGGGCACGGTGATGGAAGTCGATGACTGCGCCTTCCCGCTGGTGCACAGCGTGGAAATCCACTCCGACCCGATGTCGGGCTTCGAGGGCACGGACTACGCCCTGCTGGTCGGCGCCCGCCCGCGCGGCCCCGGCATGGAGCGCAAGGACCTGCTGACCGCCAACGGCGGCATCTTCGGACCGCAGGGCAAGGCCCTGGCCGCCAAGGCCTCGAAGGACGTGCGTGCGCTGGTCGTCGGCAACCCGGCCAACACCAATGCGCTGATCGCCGCGACCGCGGCCGCCAAGGGCGGCCTCGATCCGAGGCAGATCCACGCGATGGTGCGTCTGGACCACAACCGCGCCGTCAGCCAGCTCGCCACCAAGACCGGCGTTCACGGCAACGACATCGAGAAGGTCATCATCTGGGGCAACCACAGCTCCACGCAGTACCCGGACATCAGCCACACGACGATCGGCGGCAAGCCGGCGAAGTCGCTGGTTGACCAGGCCTGGGTCGAGAAGGATTTCATCCCGACCGTGCAGCAGCGCGGCGCCGCGATCATCAAGGCACGCGGCCTGTCGTCCGCCGCCTCGGCCGCCTCGGCCGCCGTCGACCACGTCCGTGACTGGGCGCTGGGCAGCAACGGCAAGTGGGTGAGCATGGGCGTGCCGTCCGACGGCAGCTACGGCATCAAGCCGGGCATCGTTTACGGCTATCCCTGCATCTGCAAGAACGGTCAGTACGAGATCGTGCAGGGCCTCTCCGTCGACGAGTTCTCGCGCGAGCGCATGACCGTCACCGAGAACGAACTGCGCGAAGAGCGCGCCGCGATCGAAGAGCTGCTGAAGTAAGGCGTTTCGCTACCCGGCCGCGTAGCAGCCGGCCAAGCGAAACGCGCGCTCGCCGCGTTGCGCTGAGCTTCAGCCGACGTATCGATCGCAGTGTCAGAAGGCCGCCTCCGGGCGGCCTTCTGCTTTTCCGCCTCACGCGCCTGCGATATGTTGCCGCCATGGCGCTCTACCACCTTCTCAACGGTCAGTCTCCGCGCGTGCTGGACGACAACGATCCGCTGCCGGACGACGGCCTGATCTGGGCCGACTTCATCCGCGACGACGCGCAAGGCTGGGAATGCTGGGCCGAGCCGGTGCTCGGCGCGCCGATCGATCCCAAGCACGTCTCGGACAGCCTCAACGCGCAGCATCCGTCGTTCTTCGACGGCACCTCCGATTACGACATGCTCGTGTTCCAGGGCCTGGGCCCGCGCGACGAGCCGTTCCCGCTGGAAACGCGCACCGCCGCATTCTTCATGTTCGACCGCGTGCTGGTGACCGTGCGCGCCGCCGACAACGTCAGCGTCGATGTCGTACGTCAGCGACTGCTCGACGGCCGCATCAAGACGCCGCCGTCGCCGATGATGCTGGCGCACGCGATTCTCGACGCCATGGTCGATCGCTACCTGCGCATGCGTGAGGTGATGGACCAGTACTTCACGACGCTGCAGGACGAACTGCTGTCGCCGGACACCCCGATGAACGACTGGCGCTCGCTGCTCGACTGCCGCCGCGAAGTGCGGCGGCTGGAGGCGCTGTCCGAAGGCCAGATCGACGCGCTCGATGCCTGGCGGCGGGGTTCGCGTTTCGACTGGGACCAGCGCGACGAGGTGCGCATGCGCGATCTCGCCGAACACGTCCATCGGGTTCAATCGCACGCGGCGGCGCAGGAGCGCGACATCGAGGCGGCCGTGCAGCTGCACTTCGCCTCGGTCGCACACCGCACCAACCGCGTCGTGCAGCGGCTGACGGTGATGTCGGCGATCTTCTTCCCGCTGACCCTGATCACCGGCATCTACGGCATGAACTTCCAGCACATGCCGGAACTGGCCTGGGAGTACGGCTACTACTACACGCTGGGCCTGCTCGGCGTGGTCGGCGGCGGCCTGTGGTGGTACTTCCGCAAGCGACGGCTGTTCTAGACGCTGGTCCGTATGAATCGACGCCTTGAGGCCGACAAAAAAGCCGCAAGGGCCAAGACCCATAGACCGGAGCCGACGCTACCGCCACCACCGCCGCCGCCGCCGCCGCCGCCGCCGCCACCGCCACCGCCACCGCCACTGACCGTATAACGTTCGTCAAAGGTGACGGCGTCGATGTAAGTGCTGAGGTCCGGGAATTCCTTGACCAGGAAATGCACGTAGTACGTGCCCGACGGCGGCGCGGTATATGCCACTGTCTGGTTGATGTTGTTGAAACAGAACCCGCCCTGCAGCTCCCCAAGGCGCGCCTCGGCGGTCTCGAAGCCAGACCCCGTCGGGCTCGACCCCGATGTCATCCACATCGTCAGGTACAGCGTCCCGGACGTCCCTCCAGACCGACGATTGCAGATCTGATTCGCACGAAGGTTCACCGTGCCGCCAGAAATCGTGTAGCCCACGCTGCCAATGAATTCGATGTCACCAGATTTGGCCTGAACCGCCTCACTCATCGAGCGCGCGGGCACGGCTTCGTTTGATCGCGCACGAGTCGCCTCGGCTGCGGTCACCGCGCTTGTCGATTTGCCCTTCGCCGCAATCACCTCGGAGAAGCTGCGGTTTGCTTTCAATCGAGCCACGTCAGCACGCTCGCCCACAAGCACGGACTGACCGCAGCGCGCCATCAATGGCGCCGACTGAGGTTCATCGGCCGCAACATCAAAATGAAGAACATAAACCTCTTCGGCGACACAGTTGAAGCTGCTATCGATTCCAGGGTCCAGACGCGCCAGACGCGCACCTGAAGCTGCGCCCGTCGCTATCAGTGCAACCTGCTGGCTCGCTGCGTTCAGCAGTCGCAGTGTCGTACGGGTCTGGCCGCTCAGCGGCGGTAGAACTTCGACTTGCAGAGGCGCGCCTACTTGTAGCAACTCTCGAACGTCGAGGGGAGCTGCATAGCTGCCACGCCCCTCGGCGCCGGAAAGGCTCATTGCCGCGCTCGAAAAGACGGCCAGGAAGCCCGTCAGGGCCCACTTGATCTTGTTCACATGATTTCCCCGGTCACGGCGCTTGAGGTACGCCACATTCTGCATACCCTTCCCCGCTTGGCTTGTTATCACAATTGCCGAGGCTTTTGCCAGCAGCTTCGCCGTCGTTCACGATTCTCCATGGTCACCAATCTGCCGCAACTTGGTGATGTACAAATCGGATAGTCCCTGCGGCGCTCGGCTAGAATGATGGGCACAGACACTGCGGTACTGCGCATCTGCCTATGCCCGCCGCCCCGATGCGGACGACACCTCAAACCACCTTGAACGTGGGTTCGCTTCCGCCACGTCCTTTTCGGCTGCGCTGGACCGATACGCTGCCGGCCGGCGACGAATCACGGCTGCTCGGCTGCGTGATCCACGGCGCGGCCGTGCCCGGCCGACTACCGCACGGCATTCACGTCGACACGCCGCTGCTGGCAGGCCACGGCGTGGAGTGCTGGGACAGCCCGGTGCCGGTTTCGCGCGGCGGGGCCGGCGACATTGCCTATGCCGAGAACGGCGACGCGCTGTTCGGACAGCTTCGTGTCGATGCCGCGGCGCTGAGCGTCGATACCGCGGCGGCAACCGAACAGGCGTTCCGGCGCATCAGCGAATTTCTCGACGCGCTCGGCTATCGCTGCTGGCGCATGTGGAACTACATCCCGGACATCCATCGCGGCGACGGCGATCAGGAACGCTACCGGCAGTTCGTGCTGGGTCGCTACCGCGCGCTGGCCACCCGCGAAGGTTTTGAACAGTCGCTGCCGGCCGCGACCGCGATCGGCACCCAGGGCGACGACCTGCTGATCTACTGGCTCGCCGGCCGCCACACCGGCACGGCGATCGAGAATCCGCGCCAGACCAGCGCCTGGCGTTATCCACGCCAGTACGGTCCGCGCAGCCCGAGCTTCGCGCGGGCGCTGCGACTGGACTGGCGCGACGGTGCCGACCTGCTGGTCTCCGGCACCGCCAGCATCGTCGGCCACGAAACGCTGCACCACGGCGATCCGGCCGGTCAGCTCCGCGAAATTCTCGCCAACCTCGACGCGCTGCGCGCCGCCGCCGGCCGCGATTGGCGCGCGCATTCGCTGAAGCTGTTCCTGCGCGATCCGCAGTTGCTGACGACGCTGCGCACCGAGATCGACGCGCTGGCGCAACTCGCCACGCTCAGCGTGCTGCACGGCGACATCTGCCGCAGCGATCTGCACCTGGAAATCGAACCGCTGTACGACGCCAGCGCCTGAGCGCCGCCACCGGCTCGCGCCGCGCCTCAGCGTGCGTCGGCGAGTATCAGGTCCGCGCCCTTCTCCGCGATCATCGAGGTCGGCGCGTTGGTGTTGGAGCCGTTCAGCGTCGGCATGACCGACGCATCGATCACGCGCAGGCTACGTACCCCGCGCACGCGCAGCTGCGGATCGACCACCGCCATCGCATCCACGCCCATCTTGCAGGTGCCGACCGGGTGGTAGACGGTCTCCGCCGCCGTGGCGATCCAGGCACGCAGCTGTTCCTCGGTCTGCACCTGCGGCCCCGGCTGCAGCTCCTCGGCACCGTGCGCGGCAAAGGCCGGTTGCGCCAGCACCTCGCGGGTCAGGCGGATGCCGTCGACGAGGCGGCGCCAGTCGCGCGCCTCGGTGAGATAGCGCGGATCGATGCGTGGCGGCGCCAGCGGGTCGGCGCTGTCCAGACCCAGCTTGCCGCGCGAGGCCGGGCGCAGATCGCAGAGGTAGGCGATGTAGCCGTAGCCGGTCAGCATCGGCCCGAGACGGAAGCCGTGATGAACGTTCGGCACGGCGGCGAAATGCCATTGCAGATCGGGAATCGGCTCGTCGGCACGCGACTTGAAGAAGCCGCCGGCCTCGACGACGTTGCTGGCGAACTCGCCCTTGCGGCCGAACAGGTAGGCAAACAGATTCTTGAGGCCGCGCCACAGCGAGGTCGGATGCAGCGACACGCCGTTACGGCACTTCGCGCGCGTCTCGATGATGACTTCCAGATGGTCTTGCAGGTTCTCGCCGACGCCGGGCAGGTCGACCTTCACCTCGATGCCGTGCTGCTGCAGTTCCGCACGCGGACCGATGCCGGACAACATCAGCAGCTGCGGCGACTGGAACGCGCCGGCCGACAGGATCACCTCGCGCTGCGCGCGGATTTCTTCGTCGCGACCCTTGTGCCTGAACTGCACGCCGACTGCGCGGTCGCCGTCGAACAGTACGCGCGTCGCCTGCGCGTTGGTGAGAATGCGCAGGTTCTTGCGCGCACGCACGTCCGGCGTCAGATACGCCTGCGCGTTGCTGTAACGGCGCCCGTCCTTCTGGAACACCTTGAACGTGCCGACACCTTCCTGCTCGACGCCGTTGAAGTCGTCGTTGGCACGGTGGCCCGCCTGCTGCGCGGCCTTGATGAAGACGTGCGTCAGCGGATTCAAGGCTTCGCGCGTATCCACGTGCAGCGGGCCGTCGAAGCCATGGAATGGCTTGTTCTCCTCGCGCAGCGGGCCGGCATAGGTTTCCGACTTGCGGAAGTACGGCAGCACCTCGTCGTACGACCAGCCCTCGCAGCCCAGGCTCGCCCAGTGGTCGTAGTCCCAGCGGTGGCCGCGCGTGCACACCATCGCGTTGATGCTGCTGCAGCCGCCCAGCACCTTGCCGCGCGGCTGGTAGGTGGGCCGGTTGCCGAGCGCCGGCTGCGGCACGCTCCAGAATTTCCAGTTGGCGAACCAGCCGCGCACCAGCGGCACCACGCCGAACGGAATGTGGATCAGCGGATTGCTATCGTTGGGGCCGGCTTCCAGCAGCACCACCTGGAAACGCCCGTCGGCCGAGAGCCGATTGGCCAGCACGCAGCCGGCGGAACCGCCACCGACGATCAGGTAGTCGCAGCGATCCATGCGCGTTTCCTCAGGCCGCGCGCGACAGCGCGCCAACCGCTTCGTGCGGCACGAAACGGTAGTGCGCGAACTCCGGTGCGCGCGTGCGGCGCGCGAACTCGATCATCGAGCCGACCCAGTTGTTGGTGTTGCGACCGTCCGCGGTCTTGTACCAGCTCTGGCAATCGCCGGTGTAGGTCGTGCCTTCGCTGCGCTGCTGCATCTCGCGCGCGTAGACGATCTGCGCGTCGATGCGCAGATCGGCATAGGCCACGCCCTGGCGCTGGCGCTCGGCGATCAGCTGCGCGAGATAGCGTTGCTGACGTTCCAGCATGTAGATGATCGACCCCGAACCCACGTTCGTGTTCGGGCCGTACAGCACATAGAAATTCGGGAAGCCCGAGATCGCCATGCCCAGATACGCCTCGGCGCCCTGCTGCCAGGTCTGGTGCAGATCCTTGCCGCCCAGTCCGCGCACCGTCATCGGCGTCAGGAACTGCGTGGCCTTGAAGCCGGTGCCGTAGATGATCGCGTCGACTTCGCGCAGCCTGCCGTCGGCGGTGCGCACGCCGGTTTCGGTGATCTCGGCGACCGCGTCGTCGACCACTTCCGTCACCGGCGCGGCCAGCGCCGGCAGCCAGGCGTTGGTCAGCAGGATGCGCTTGCAGCCGATCGGGAAATCCGGCTTCAGCTTCTTGCGCAGCACCGGATCGCGCACCTGCCACCACAACTGCAGCTTGGAGATCGACGTCACCAGACCGGCCAACAGCCTGTTGCCGTTGTAGGCCGCTGCCAGCACTTCGCAGACCAGGAAGATGCGCAGGCGGTCGAGGTCGTGGATGAACGGGACAGTGTCCAGCAGCCAGCGCTCGAAACGCGAGAACTGCTTCTCCACCTTCGGGAACGTCCAGCCCGGGGAGCGCTGGAACAGCTTCAGCGACTTCACACGCTTGACGATCTCCGGCACGAACTGCACGGCGCTGGCGCCGGTGCCGATCACCGCCACGGTTTTGCCTTCCAGCGCATACGTGTGATCCCAGTTCGCGGAGTGGAAGGTCTTGCCCTGGAATTTCTCGCGGCCGGGAATGTTCGGGTACGCCGGCTGGTGCAGCTGGCCGACGGCGCTGACCACGCTCTCGGCCTCCACCGTGTCGCCGTCCTTGAACGTCAGCGTCCACAGCGCGCGCGCATCGTCGAACGCGGCCTGCGTCACCTCGCGGCCGTAGCGGATGTGGCGGTCGAGGTCGTATTTCTTCGCGACGTGATGCTGGTAGGCGAGGATCTCGCTCTGCTTGGCGTAGCGCCAGGCCCAGGGATAGTGCGGCTCGAAGGAATACGAGTAGAAGTGCGAGGGCACGTCGCAGCCGCAGCCGGGATAGGTGTTCTCGCGCCAGGTGCCGCCAAGGTCGGCGGCCTTCTCGAACATTGCGATGTGGTCGATGCCGGCCTGCTTCAGCGAGTAGGCCATGCCCAGACCGCCGAAACCGCTGCCGATGATCGCGACCTTGAACGGCCGCGCGTCTTTTTCCGTCATATCGAATCTCCCCTGCACTCCGACCGCATCATGCCCGCGCCCCGCCGGACGGGGGATGACGGTGGCGGCCAGTCGATTGATAATTTCGGCCACCGTCGCGGGATTGTCCATGTCCTCCGTCCACGCCGTGCGCCGCACCACCGTCAGCGCGCAGTTGCTCACGCAGCTGGCGGCGGAGCATGGCCTGGCGCCCGAACGCAGCCTGCGCGGCACCGGCCTCGACGTGCGCGCACTGGCCGATCCGAACGCGGAAGCCACCGCCGCGCAGGAGCTGCAACTGGTGCGCAATCTGCTACGCGAACTCGGCCCGATTCCGGGGCTCGGCCTCGACGCCGGCCTGCGCTACCCGCTGTCGGCCTACGGCATCTGGGGCTTCGCGATGCTGAGCAGCCCGACGTTCCGCGCCGTCACCGAGGTCGTCTCGCGCTTTCTCGATCTGAGCTACGCCTTCGTGCGCTTCCGGCCCGAGGAGACGGCGACGGCGTTCTGGATCGTCATGGACGACACCGAGATTCCCGACGACCTGCGCCAGTTCCTGCTGGAGCGCGACTTCGCCGCCTGCTGCAACGTCATCCGCGAATTGCGGCCCGGCGGGCTGCCGATGCGCGAGCTGACGTTCCGCTTCGAGCGTCCCGCCTATGCCGCGCGCTTCCAGGCACTCGCCGGCGTGATGCCGCGCTTCGGCGCACCGCGCAACGCCGCGCGTTTCGAACTCGCCGACGTCGATGCGCCGCTGCCGCAGGCCAATCCGCTGATGGCGCGCATGGGCCTGGAGCAGTGCCAGCAGTTGCTGGCCCGCCGGCAGATCCGCACCGGCCTCGCCGGCCGCGTACGCGACCGGCTGCTGCAGACGCCGGGCGATCCCGCCGGCATCGACACCGTCGCCGAGGAACTGCACATGGCCCCGCGCAGCCTGCGGCGCCATCTGGCGCAGGAAGGCACCTCGTTCCGCGCACTGGTCGACGAAGTGCGGCAAGCGCTGGCCGAGGAACTGCTGACGACGGCCGACCTGAAGCTGGAGGAAGTGGCGATGCGGCTCGGCTACTCGGAGCCGGCGAGCCTGATCCATGCCTTCAAGCGCTGGAAAGGTATGACGCCCAGCGTGTTCCGCGAGCAACGGCGAGGCGCGCCCACCGCTTCGGTCTGACGCATCGGGTGCCAGGCCGGCCTGTGCCGGCTACTGCGATCAGGGGAAGTGCCGACACGCGCACGATGTCTCAATGCCGCAGGCAACCCCCACGAGGTGAACCCGATGAGCGACGTCACGGAACCCTTGACCGGCGCCGCGCGCCGGCAGGCGCTCAACGGCCGCATCCAGGCCTTCAGCCAGAGCCTGCGGCAGGGCGCGACGCTGCGCCCGCGGCTGATCGAGCTGGTGCGCTTGCGCATCGCCTTTCACAACCAGTGCCGCTACTGCATGTCGGTGCGCGTCGGCGCGGCGCTGGACGACGGGCTCACGGAGCCGCTGGTGTGTTCGCTGGAAAAACCGGCGGACGATCCGGACCTGAGTGCAGCGGAGAAGGCGGCGCTGGCCTTTGCCGATCGTTTCGCCACCGATCACCTGTCGATCGACGCGACGGTGCTGGCGCGGCTGCGCAAGCACTTCGACGAGGATGAGTTGATGGACCTCGGTGCACTCGCCGCATGTTTCACCGGTTTCGGGCGCATGGGCGCGGTGTTCGACGGCGGCGAGACGCTGCCGGTGGGGCCGCGCGCCGACGACGGCGCGCCGCTCGCGCCCTGGCGTGTCGAGCAACCGCTGGTCGTGCGCTAGCGCGTAGCGCAGCGCCGCCGCATCAAGCCGCCGACAACGGATTCGCGATGGCGGGCTCGCGCAGGCGACGCTCACGGAACAGCAGGAACAGCCCGACACCGAAGCCGAGGCTGACGAACACCGTGATCGGCACGAAGATCCACGCCCAGCGCATCGACAATCGCTGCGCCTCGATCACCATCCAGAGATTGATGATGAGGTAGGCGAAACTCAGGTCGGCCAGCGCCGACCGGGTCGCGGGATTGACCAGGCATTGCCGGATCCAGTCGATCCATCCCGCGTCCGGCTGCTGCAGGTATTCGAGGTTGTGATGCCAACCGACGGCAGCCGCAGCAAGCGCCAGCGTCCCGTAGACGACTTCGCGTATCGACATGCTCGTTCTCCCGATCATCGAGCCGCGAAACCGCTGCGGCCCTACAACGTCTTCAGGTATTCGATGAGCGCGCGTCGCTCCACGTCGGTGAGTACCGCCGTGAATTCGTGCCCCGCGTTGCTCTGGCTGTAGTAGTTGGTGTTGTAGACCTTGCGATCCTCGATCTGCCGTTCGGTCAGGATCGGCGGATTGAGCAGGTTCCACGCCAGCCCGCCGTTGGCCCAGACCAGTCCGAGCAGGTTCTGCACGGTGAGGTTGCCGACCGGATTGCAGTCGATCAGCGGCAGCGAGCCGATGCCGCAGCTCAGGCTTTCGTAGTTCCAGCCGACGCGCTCGCGGTCGTAGCCAGTTTCCAGGCTGTAGTCGAAACCGCGCACACCGCCGATGTCACCCTGCATCGACAGCCGGCGCCAGATCGGCTTGCGGTCCTCAGGCTTGAGGACTTCCCAGAGGTTTGGCACCGAGCCGTTGTGGAAGTAAGGCGCCGTCGCCCACACACCGTACAGCGGCGGCGCGAGATAGCCGAGCTTGCGATCACCGCGCACGGCGGCATCGTTCTGCGAGCCACAGACTGGCACGCCCTGCTCGTTCTTGGGACCGTCGTTGTAGGCGAACCAGTTCTGGCGCGCGTAGTACGACACCATCTGGCTGTGGCCGTCGAGGCGTTTGCTGTCGGTGCCGATGATCTCGATGGGCGTGACGTAGGCGGCGATGCCTTCGAGCAGCGGCGTATCGAGATAGGCGGGATCGTTGACGTAACGCGGCGAGTACGCGCCGTGGCAGCTTGCGCAGGAACCGTTGCCGCCGTCGGGGCGCGGCACCGGGTTGTTCAGACTCGGGGCCCACAGATCCTTGGCGTGGAACAGCACGGCGCCGGCTTCGGCCAGCGCGGTGTCGATCTCACCCATCTTCTGCTCGGGCCAGGCCGGCGATTTCATCGACAGCAGCCAGCTGTCGCCGTCCTGCTGGTGATCGATGATCCACTGCTTGCCCTCGACGTTGTTGGGCGTGGCCACGTTCGGGAAGTGGAATGACAGCTCGATGCGCTTGCCGTCGGTCGGCATGCCGGCGTCGAAGAACTTCATCGGACGGCTGCCGACGTTCCACCACACCGGCGGATCTTCGGTGCCGGTGGACGGCTGCGTCTGCACGGTCAGGTACGGAATCAGTGCGTCGAACAAGGTCAGCGTGCCGAACAGCTGGAAGTTGGTGATGTTGCCGGTGCCGCGCACCTTGTTCTGCGAGATCACCGCCAGCACCGACTGCTGCGGCACCAGCATGCCCAGCTCGGTGAACATCACGGTGATGTCGGACAGCGAGTTGGTGCCGTACATCGGACCCAGCCCCGCGCCGTCGGCCACATCGCCGACCGCACCGCCGTGACAGATGTTGCAGGTCACGCCGATGTTGCCGGTCCAGCTGCCGTCGGTATTGCGCAGCTGCGTCAGGCCCATCGGCAGCTTGCCGCTGCCGCCGTTCGTGGCGTTGGGGTCTTCACCGGGCAGCGGATACGGATTGTTCGCGATGGGCATCGGCATGCCCCAGCGCTCGGCGACCAGCTGGTCGAAGTTCTCGGGGCGGCTGCCCATGCGCCAGACGCGATCCCATAGCGTGTTGTAGGTCTCGGCCGGGAATCCGAAGCTCGGATCGGGCGAATCGCCGCCGAACATCGTGCCGGCACCGATCTCGCCGTTGGCGGCGATCAGCCGATACCCGCGCTCCGACCGCGCCCGCAGTTCGCCGCAGGTGCCGGGATGGTTGTCGTCCTGGCAGGTCTGCCAGTACGCATTCATCAGCACGGCCTTGCCGGCGTTGACGCCCGGCACGACGAGTTCGCGCGGGTCCTGCGGCACCGGCGTGCCGTCGGGCTGGCCCTCGCAGTAGTCGAACCAGTAATGGCCGGCGCGCTTGCTGCCGAGCAGCGGATGCTCGGTGCCGTCACCGCCGTCGCCAGGGCCGCCGGTGTCCGGCGCCACGTCATCGTAGTTGCCGGCGCAGGCCGATAACATCAGCGCCGCGCCCACACACAGCAAAAGATCGAAACGATTTTGGGGGGTCATCTCACATCGCTCCGCGGCACGGCCGCGACCTCACAGGGTTTTCAGGTACTCCACCAGCGCGCGCCGCTCGGCATCGGTCAGCACCGCGGTGAACTCGTGGCCGCGATTGCTCTGGCCGTACATGCGCGTGTTGTAGATCTTGCGCGCTTCCAGGTCCTCGTTGTTCTGAGGGCCGATGCCCAGATACCACAGCAGCGGATTGCTGGCGTTGAGCAGGTTGATGATCTCCAGCAGCGTCGGACCGCTGTCCTGGCTGGGATTGCAGTGCATATAGGGCACCGTGCCGCCGTCGCCGCAGGCGATCGCGTCGTACTTCCAGCCGAGCCGATCGGCATCGTAGGCGCGCTGGAAGCTGGTGTCGTAGCCCATCACCACCTGGCCAAGCTGATCCGGCCGCGGCGGCGTCGAGATGCGGCGCCAGAGGGTCTTGCGGTCTTCGGGCTTGAGCACTTCCCAGACGTTCGGCACCGCGCCGTTATGGAAGTACGGCGCACTCGCCCAGACGCCGTGCAGCGGCGGCGCGAGATAGCCGGGCTCGCGGCCCTGACGGATCTCGGCGCGGTTCTGCGTGTTGCAGTCGAGGTCGGGGTTGTCGTTGAGCAGTTCCGGATACGCGAAGAAATTCTTGGTGCCGTACTGCTCGGCGGCTTCGTTGTCGCTGTCGACGCGGCGCGGATCGGTGGCGATCAGGTTGCGCGGCACGATGTAGCTGGCCACACCGGCGAGAGCCGGCGTATCGAGGAAGGCCGGATCGTGCGCGTAGCGCGGTGAGTAGACGCCGTGGCAGCTCGCGCAGGAGCCGTTGCCGCCGGCCGGCCGCGCGGTCGGATTGCTCAGGCCCTCGCCCCACAGATCCTTGCCGTGGAACAGCACCGCGCCCTGTTCGGCGAGCGCGGTATCGATCGCACCCGGATACGCCGGTGATTTCAGCGACATCAGATAGGTGTCGCCCGCGCGCACGTGCTGCTTCACCCAGTCGTAACCGCCGGGGCCGGGGCCGGGCAGGAAGAAGCCGAGATCGGAGCGCAGCGCGTCCATCGCCAGGAAGCCGTCCTGGAACTTCACCGGACGATGGCCGACGTTCCACCAGGCTGGCGCGTCGATCGAACCGCCGTTGGGCGCAAGCAGCACGAAGCCGAGGAAGTTGGGATCGAGCGGGCGGATGTCCTGCGTCGCCACCAGCACGATCAGCTGCAGCGCCAGCGCGTTGTTGGTGCCGCGTGTCTTGCCGACGACCAGTGGCAGCGGCAACGGCACACCGGGCGCAACGCCGCGGCCCAGGTCCAGATCGATCTGACCGAACTCGCTCAAGCTGTTGGCGTTGCCGTACACCGCACCCAGCCCCGGACCATCGGCCGGCGTACCGATCTGGCCGCTATGGCAGGCGTGACAGGTCACGCCGAGATTGCCGGTCCAGCGGCCGTCGGCTTCGCGAATCTGCGTCAGGCCGGTCGGCAGCTGCCCGCTGCCGCCGTTGCTCGTGTTCGGATCTTCGCCCGGCAGCGGATACGGATTGCGGATCGCGCCCAGGCCCATGCCGTAGCGTTCGGCGGCGAGCTGATCGAAATTGTCGGGCCGCGACGACAAGCCCCAGGCCTCCCAAAGCGAGTTGTACTCGGCCGCCGTGTAATTGCCGGTGGGGCCGTCGCCGCCGAAGTACCAGCCGGCGCCGATCGCGCCGTTGCCTTCGATCAGCGCGCGCCCGCGTTCGGTGAAATCGCGCAGCTCGCCGCAGGTGCGCGCCGGCGGCGCTTCGCCGACGAGTTCGGGATCGGCGTGGCAATCCTTCCAGTACGCGTTGAAGTACACCGCCTTGTCCGCGTTGACGCCGGGCACGACCAGCGACCGCGGATCGGCCGGCAGCACCGTGTCGTCGTTCTTGCCTTCGCAGAAGTCGAACCACGCATGGCCGCCCCGCTTGGCCACGCCCAGCAGCGGCTGCTCCTGGGCGACCGGCCCACTGCCGGCGCCGTCGAGACAGCCCTGGGGATTCTCGAAGCACTGGAGCAGGGTGGCGACGTCTCTGTAGGGCGCGCTGTCTTTGGCCCAGGGCTGTCCGCCGCTGTGTGGCCGTTCCTGGCCGGAGGCCATCAGCAGGATTCGGGATATGGGGTTGTTGCCGCCCAGGGCTTCCCAGGAGGCTCTTAATGCCGCCAGGTCGTTGCCCGGATGGGCG
>DASWWX010000066.1:0-16541 GCA_036405815.1 Solimonas sp.
CCCGTGCCGCCGCCAGCGCCGGATGCAGCGCATCGGGCGCGGACGCGGACGCGTTCATATCGAGCGTACGCAGCAGCGCCGCCGCATAGCGGTTGGCGGTGCTTTCGGCTGGAGGACATTCGCGCGCAGACATGACACGCAGTACAGCAGATTTCGCGGCAGTTTTTTGCGGCAGAGTTCTGCCGATTGCGTGCGCGACGTGGCGCGCGACGCGGGTGTCGTCAGCAGGTGCCGTCAGCGCGTGCCGCCGGCCTGCTGACGATGCAGCGCCTCGGCCTGACGCTTGAGCCCTAACGCCATGCCCTCGAAGCCGCTGCGCATGCCGGCGCCGAAGCTGCGCGCCACCAACGGCTGCAGCCAGCCATCGATCTCGAAATGCGAGACATAGCGCGTACGGCCGTCGTCGAGCGGGTGCAGCGTCTGCACGCGCAGGCTGCGCAGCGTGCCCAGCGGCACGGGCTTCATGCTGTAGCTGAAGCTGCGACCCGGCGTGACGGCATTGACCCACTCGCGCTGGAATTGCGACTTGCCCTGCTCGCCGCGCAGCTTGACCTGCATCTCCAGCGCGCCGCCCGGCCGCAGCTCGCAACGCGCCTCGGGCACGAACGGATTCCATTCGCCGTAACGCGAGAAATCCGTCAGCACGGCCCAGACCGTTTCGACGGGCGCGTCGATTTCCAGCGTGCGGTCGATCGTGAACATCAGACGAACTCCTGGCGGATCACGCGACGCAGCACCTTGCCGGTCTCGTTGTAGGGCAGCGCGTCCTTGAACACGATCTTCTGCGGCACGCGCGAAGACCGCAGCTTGCCTTTCACCAGCGCCTGCAGTTCCGCGATCTCGGCCTGCGAACCGGGCTTGAGCACGATCGCCGCCGCCACGCCCTCCCCCCACTGTTCGTCCGGCATCGCCACGCAGGCGCAGTCGGCGACGCAGGGATGCGACAGCAGCACATCCTCGATCTCGCCCGGCGAGATGTTCTCGCCGCCGCGCACGATGACGTCGTCGGCACGACCGTCGAGGAACAGGTAACCCTCGGCGTCGAGGTAGCCGCGGTCCTTGGTCGGGAACCAGCCATCGGCGTCGAGCTGGCTGCCCAGCGACAGGTACTCGCCCGAGACCTGCGGGCCGCGCACGAACACCAGGCCCGCTTCCTCGGGGCCGAGCACGGCACCGGCCTCGTCACGGATCTCGATTTCCACCGCAGCCGGCTTGCCGACCGAGGCCAGGCGCCGACGCACCGCCGGATCGCTGCTCGCAGCGGCGGTGCGGTGGTCGTCCGGGCCGAGCACGGCGACCGTCGAACTGGTTTCGGTCAGGCCGTAGGCGTTGGTGAAATCGACGGACGGGAACAGCTCCATCGCCTTCTGGATCGTGGTCAGCGGCATCTTGCCACCGCCATAGGCCAGCGCGCGCAGCGCCGGCAGGTTCGGCTGCTCGCCGCTTGCAGCGAGGTGGTCAACCACGCGTTGCAGCATCGTCGGCACCAGGAAGGCGTTGCTGACGGATTCGTTGCGCACCGCGTCGAGCCAGGCACGCGGCTCGAAATTCTCGAGCTGCACCATCCGCCGGCAGGCGTAGGTGCTGCTCAGCACCGCCGAGATGCCGGCGATGTGGTACGGCGGCACGGTGACGACGATGGCGTCGTTCTCGTCGGCCGAGGCGAACTCCACCGTGCCCATGATGTAGGACATCAGGTTCTCGTGACGCAGGATCGCCGCCTTGGGCTTGCCGGTGGTGCCGCTGGTGAACAGCTGCACCGCCACCGCGCGCGGGTCCTCGACCGGTACCGGCGGCTCGAAGCCCTGCAGTTCCAGCGCCAGGAACACGCTGCGATCGACGACGTGAACGTCATCGCGCGGCTCGATCAGGTCGTGATACTCGTCGCCGACGATCAGATAGGCCGGCGCGATGCGCGCGATCAGCTCGTTGATCTCGGGCTTGGTCAGGCGGTAGTTGAGCGGCACGTACGGCACGCCGGCATAGGCGGCGGCGAAGATCGCCACCGGTGCCGACAGGCTGGTCACGTCCAGCATCGCCACGTAGCGCGCGCCGCTGGCCTCGATGTGATGCGCGGCAGCCTGCGCGGCGGCGCGGATCGTGGCGTAGTTCCAGCGGTCTTCGCCGTTGACGACGCCGACACGGTCGCCGAAGGCTTCGGCGGCCATGTCGAGAATGGTGGAGATGTTCATGGTCGGTCTCTAGCTCGCCGAAAGCCGCATGCGCCGCACGAAACACCCGCGTACCGCGGGGTCTGCGCGGCCCGTCGCTCAGTCGGAAGAAGGCAGCTGCTTGGCCTGCTTGATCTCCAGCGCAGTGCCGTTGAACACGATCGTGCCCTTGCCACCCTTGGTGCACAGCAGTTCCAGCGACTCGTCGGCGTTGACGTAGCGCTTGCCGATCAGCACCTCGCCGGCATCGGCGGCGTCGATCGCACCACCACCCGCCGCGGTCGGCGCCACCACGTCGACGCCACCGATCTGCAGGTCGTGCTCGCCGGCCGGGGCCTTCACCACCATCAGTTGCGCGTCGCTGACTGCGCTCTTGAAACGGCTGCCCGCTTTCAGTGCCGTCTTTGCCATGTTCTATCTCCAGCTCTTATGTCGATCTGATTGGGAATCCCGCGTTGCTTGAACGCGCTCGCGTCGCGGGCCAGCGCCCGCGCGGATGTGGCGCGACTTTACGTCAGCGCCGCCGCGCCCGACCCCGTCCACTTGTAGGAGACGCCGGGCCGCGCGGCGATCCGCGACCGGCGCGGCGCCCTAGAGGCCGCGCGCCCAGACCGCGAGGCGATCGAACAGCGCGGTGCGCGTCGGGAACAGGAAATGACTGTGCCCGGTTTCCGGCAGCACGACCAGCGTCAGGTCTTCGCACTTCGGGAACGCCGCCGGCACCACGTGCGTGGGGCCGACCATGTCGCGACCGCCGAGACCGATGAACAGCGGCACGTCGAGCGTCGCGGCTTCCGGCGCCACATTGCCCGGCACCATCGACATCATCGCCGGCACCGGCAGCATGCAGTCGGTCGCGGCCTTGAGCGCGGCCACGCCCTTCGGATCGGCCTTCTTGCTCCCGAACAGCTCGGTGTTGTTGCCGCTGCGGTTCGCCGAATGGATCACCGGATAGGGGTTGCTGCCGAACATCTTGCGCGCGATCGCCGCGAGCTGCGGCCGCACGGCCAGCGGGTCGGTCGCGTCCTTGACGCCGGGCGGCGCGTACTCGGGCAGGCCGCGCGTCGAGAACCCGAGCAGCACGACGGCCGCGTGCTGGCGCGCCGCATGCTGCTGCAGGATCGTCAGCATCGCCCCCATCGAGTGGCCGACGCCGATGCTGCGCAGCGCAGGCAGGGCCGGCACGCCGTCGGCAAGACGGCCTTCGCGCAGCCGGGTCAGCAGTGTTGCCGCCGCCTTGGCGTTGGCGTCCACCAGACGTTCCGCCGTCAGTTGCCAGCCGTCCTCCGGCTTGCTGCTGTCGCCCAGCCCCAGGTGGTCGAGCGCGGCGACGATGAAGCCGCGCGCCGTCATCTGCGCGGCGAACGAAAAGCTCTGGTCGCCGGCAGAGGAATCGCCCTCGCCGCCATCAAGCGGCGGACGCAAATCGTAGTAGCGGCGGTTCATGTTGCCGCCGGGCAGGCACAGCAGCAGCGCGGTGGCCTGCGCCGGCTGCGCCGGAAACCAGACCGACGCGCCGACCTGCAGCGCCGACAACTCGCCCGGCAGTTCGATACCGCTATCGAGCTTGAGGTGCAGGACGTGGGTCATGACGTTCAGCTTTCTGCCCGCCTTGAGGCCGCAGAGAACGCTCGCTTCAATCCTTCGCCAGGATCGCGCCGGCCATGCCCGAGGAGACCAGCACGTTCTGCACGCGCTGCACCTGGTTCGGCGACGTGCCGCGGATCTGGCGCACACCCTCGGCCATGCTGTTCATGCCGTGAATATAGGCCTCGCCGGTCAGACCGCCGTGGGTATTGGTCGGAAGCGCGCCATCGAGCGCCATGCCGCCGGACTTGACGAAGCCCGCAGCCTCGCCCGGCTTGCAGAAGCCGAAGGCTTCGAGCTGCAGCAGCACGTGCGGCGTGAACGCGTCGTAGATCATCGCCGCCTGCATGTCGCTCGGACGCAGGCCGGTCTGCTTCCACAGGCGCTTGGCGACGCCCTGGGCTTCCGGCATCACGGTGAGATCGTCGTGGTAGTAGTTCGAGATCACTTCGACGTTGTACGGGATCGACTGCGTCGCGCCGAGGATGCGCACCGGCTTCTGCTTGAGATCGCGCGCGCGCTCCAGGCTAGTGACGAGGATCGCCACGCCGCCGTCGCTCTCCTGGCAGCAGTCGAGCAGGCGCAGCCACGGCTCCTGGATCCACTTCGAGTTCTGGTGGTCTTCCAGCGTGATCGGCTTGCCGTAGAACCAGGCGTTCGGGTTGTTGGCGGCGTACTGGCGCTGCTGCACGGCGATGTAGCCGAGGTCGCGATTGGTGACCCCGTACTTGTGCATGTAGCGCTGCGCCTGCAGCGCACCCCAGCTCGCCGGCGTCATCGCGCCGTAGGGCACGCACCACAGCAGCGAGCCGGTACCGTTGCCGGACTGGTAGCTCATCTGCTGCGCCTGCGGGTTCTGGCCGAAGCGGTACTGGCTGCGCTCGTTCATCGCACGCCAGATCAGCACGTTGTTGCACAGGCCGGCGTTGACCATCGCCATCGCCTGGTAGATCGTCGCCGCCGCGGCGGCACCGCCGCCGGGGATGCGCGTCGTGTACGCCAGGTCCTTCACGCCGAGGCAGCGTGCGAGGTTGACCTCGTCGCTGTTGTCGATCGTGAACGTGATCATGCCGTCGATGTCGTGCGGCGAGATGCCGGCATCGTCGCAGGCGGCCTTGGCGCATTCGGCGGCGAGCTGCAGCTCGCTGCGGCCCGAGGCCTTGGAGAATTCGGTCTGGCCGATGCCGGCGATCGCGGCTTCGGTAAAGGTGCGTGCCATGGTCGTTATTCCCTGCTTATTTGGCGGCCGGCTTGAAGACCGGCACCTTGTGGTTATTCATCGTGGGTTCGAAGGCGACTTCGACGGCCATGTCCTGCTGGATCTGGTCGTAGGCAACGCCGACCACGTTGGAGACGATGCGCGTGCCCTCTTCAAGCTGGATCACCGCGACGATCGGCGACTCGCGGAAACCGAACGGATGCGGGTGACGCGGGATCGTCCACGCATGGACCGTGCCCTTGCCCGACAGCTCGACGTCCTCGCGCTTGAGGCTGAAGCACTTCGGGCACATCGGCCGCGGCGGGAACGTGAACAGCCCGCAGTCGCCGCACTTCTGGCCGATGAATTTCTCCTGGTCGGCCGCCTCCCAGAAACTCTTGGCATCGAGCGTGACGATCGGCGCGATGCGCGTCGGCTTGGGCGCGGCCGGTGCCGCCGGCGTATCGGTGGGTGTGGTCATGATCAGGTGTCCCTGGGACAGGATAGGAAAGGCGGATTTTCGGAGTCGCACGGCCCGCGCGACGATGCGACGCACGATAGCGGCGCGCCTTCGAAAGCCGCCTGATTCAAACGGGTGAGCCGTCGCACCGCGACGACAACGGTCAGGGTGTAAAGCGCAGTTCCACGCCCGCAAACCACGCACGGCCGGCGGCCGGCTCGAAGAAGCGCCCGTTGCCCTCGTTGACGATCACCGAGCCGGCGTACTCGCGATCGAAAAG
Organism: Solimonas sp.; assembly: GCA_036405815.1. Classification (GTDB taxonomy): domain Bacteria; phylum Pseudomonadota; class Gammaproteobacteria; order Nevskiales; family Nevskiaceae; genus Solimonas. Next base: position 5,697 of record DASWWX010000066.1, read on the forward strand.
GTTCTCGCCACGCAGGAATGCGCTGTAACCGCCCCAGGTCGCGCGCTGCGTATAGACCAGCCGCGCCGATGCGACGGTGTAGGCCGAGGCCGCGTCGGTGTTCAGATCGTTGACCGGCACGTCGTCTGCGTAGCGCGCGTCCAGCGCGCCCGACCAGCCCTCGCGCCCGCGCCGCCACGCCAGCTCGGCGAACAGCTTGCGGCGCGCCACGCCCGGCACACGATTGCCCTCGGCCACCGTACTCGGCGTGCCGGCACTGATCGACGTGTAGGCCTCGTCGAAGCGCGCATCGATCCAGTCGGCGGCGAGATAGGCGTTCCAGCTCTCGCTGAGCGCGAGGTCGATCGACGCCTCGGCGCCGCGGCGTCTGGTATCGGCGTTCTGGAAGCTGCTGCGGCCACCGCTGTTGAGCGCCGGCACGATCTCGCCATCGACCGCGGTGCGATACGCCGCCAGCGCCAGCAGGCCGCGCGCACCGATGCTGCGTTTCCAGCCCAGCTCCAGCGTGCGGCTGCGCGCAGCGTCGAGCGCGTCGTTGAACCCACTGCCGCCGTCGGGACGATAGGACAGCTCGTTGGCGGTCGGCGTCTCGTAGCCCTCGCCCGCGCTGAGATAGACGCGCTGCCGGTCGTCGATGCGGTACTGCAGCGCCGCCGCCAGCGTGGCTTCATCGAACCGGCGCTCGCCGCTGTCGTCGGGATTGCCGTCGCGCACGTAGCGGTCGTCGGATTCGAAGCGCAGCCAGCTCTGGCGCAGCGCGCCCACCGCCAGCCAGTCCGGCGCGACGCGCCATTCGGCAAGCAGCGAGGGTTCGATGCTGACCATGCGATTGACCTCGTCGCGCCGCAGCGCACCGCGCACGCCCAGTTCGGTACCGGCAAAGTTCTCGTAGCCGTGCCGATCCTCGTCCAGCACCTGCGCCTGCAAACCCAGGCTCAGATCCAGATTCGGCATCCGCCACAGATACCGCGCTTCGGCACCGAGCGTGCGCCGGTCCAGGTCGATGACGCCGCCAGCGCTGGTCGGCGCCGCCTGCGCGCTGGCCGGAATCGCCAGGAACTGCTGGACCGCGCGCGTCGAGCCATAGGCACTGAGTTCAAGACGATCGCCGCCGCCGAGGCGCTGCTCGTAGCGCAGGCCGGCCATGCGATCTTCCAGGCTTTTGCGCGTGTCGAAGGTCGCCGCCTGCGGCGCGGTCTGACGCGAATCGGCGTCGAACTGCGCACGCGTCAGACCCAGCGGGTCCTGCGCATCCGGCTGAGAGACGCTATTGACCAGCACACTCAGCGTGCGGCCGTCGCCAAGCTCGGCGCGACCGACCAGCGTCGCCAGCGTGCGCTGCGCCTCGCTCTGCGGGCGCAGACCGTCGGTGCGGAAATGCAGCAGCTCGGCGCGATAGCCGAGCCGGCCGTCGTCGAGCGTGCCGCCGGCCTGCAGGGCGCCGCGCCAGGTGTCATCGCTGCCACCGCCGAGCTGCACGCGCAGCTCGGTCTTCTCCGGCGGCCGCGCACTCCACGCGGCGACCACGCCGCCGGCGCTATTGCCGTACGGAAACGCCAGCGGCCCACGCAGGATCTCGATGCGATCCAGCGCCGAGATCAGGAAGCCCGAAGATTGCCCCTGTCCATCCGGCGCGGTCACCGGAAAGCCGTCGAGCCGCAGTTGCACGCCGCGCACGCCGAAGCTGGACCGCGCCCCGAAGCCGCGGCTCTGGATCTGCAGGTCCTGCGCATAGTTGTTGCGCTCGCGCACGTCGAGACCCGGCACGCGCGCCAGGCTTTCGGCCAGCGACAGTTGCGGCAGACCTTCGTGCAGCACGGTGGCATCGATGCGGCCCACCGCAGCCGGCTGATCGAGTTCGCTGCGCGGCTCGAGATTACCGGTCACGATCAGCGGCGCCAGACGCGTCGGCGTTTCGGTCGCTGGCATCGAGGCGGGCGGCGACGCGGGCTCCGACCCGGCCTCGGCAGCGGCTTCCGCGATCGGCTCGGCCTGTGCGGGCGCGAGCACGAACAGCCCGGCGGACAGACATAGCGCGCACAAACGCGAGCGGCGAAACAGCGGTGTGGGATTTGGCTTCATGGCGCGCGGATTGTCCGGTCTGCACGACGAAGCGGCAATCTCACCCGAATGCAGCACGCCGCCCCGCCCCGCGCTGCGCGATTCTCCCGATCATCCACAGCCAGCCGCGGCGCAAGCCGCATCGGGAGCGAGCGATGGCGAAGTACGAATGCGTGATCTGCGGCCACGTCTATGACGAGGCGCTCGGCGATCCGGAGCACGGCCTCGCGCCGGGCACGCGCTGGGAAGACATCCCGGACGACTGGGTCTGCCCGGACTGCGGCGCCGGCAAGGACAGCTACGAGAAGATCGGCTAGCGTCGAGTCGACAAAGTCATCGCATCGCACTTGATGCTGAGCGCAGCCTTGGCGGACGCATCGCCGCGCTGGGGATAACAGCATCGACGCAGCGAACGAGGAGAACCCCGCGTGCGCAACGACGACGATCAGGAAGGCCATAAGACCTACGGCAATGGCCGACGCCGCTTCCTGAAAGCTTTCGGCCTGGCTGCGGCCGGTGCCGCGACTTTCGCGGCCGACGCCGCCGCGCCCCTGCAACGCAGCAGCGTCAAGCGCTGGGACCGCGAGACCGACCTGCTGATCGTCGGCTCCGGCGCCGGCGGCGTATCGGCGGCAATCGAAGCACGGCGCGCCGGCCTCGATGCGTTGATGCTGGAGAAATTCCACGTCCCCGGCGGCTCGTCGAGCATCTCCGGTGGTGTCTGCTATCTCGGCGGCGGCACGCCGCTGCAGAAGGCGCTGGGCTTCGACGACACGGTCGAGTCCATGCTCGGCTACATGCTCGCCGCCAGCGGGCCCTACGCATCCACCGACAAGATTCAGCTGTACTGCGAAAGCAGCCTCGACCACTTCGACTGGCTGATCGGCAACGGTGTGCAGTACGCGCAGAAGTTCTCTGCCGAGAAGGAGATCTCGATTCCCGACGGCTCGCTGTACTACTGCGGCAGCGAGAAGTCCTGGCCGTACCGCGAACAGTTCAAGCCCGCGCCGCGCGGCCACGTGCCGCCGTCCTCGCACCTGACCGGCGGCCGCGAACTGATGCGCGCCCTGCTCGACTCCGCCGACAAGCTCGGCGCCAAGCTGCAACTGGAAGCCAGCGCCGAGCGCCTGATCGTCGAGAGCGACGGTCGCGTCGCCGGTGCCGTCGTCGAGCAGGGCGGCAAAAAGCTCAACATCCGCGCGCGACGCGGCGTCGTGCTCGCCGCCGGCGGTTTCATCCACGATGCGGCGATGGTGCGCCGCTACGCGCCGGAACTGGCCGACTGCTCCACGCCCTGGGGCCGCGCCGGCGACCTGGGCATCGGCATCCGCATGGGCATCGCCGCCGGTGGCGCGACCCTGCGCATGCACCACGGCTTCGTCATCACGCCGATGTACCCGCCGGAGCACATCCTCAAGGGCGTCGCGATCAACGCACAGGGTCTGCGCTTCACATCCGAGGACGGCTACTACGGCATGATCGGCCATGAGATCGCGTACAAGCAGAACGGCCGCGCCTGGATGATCGTCGACGCGCCGATCGCCTACGGCTGGAACGACTTCCGCCTGCCGGTCGCCGCCGAGGGCGCGACCATCGCCGAGCTGGAAGCGAAACTGCAGATGCCGCAGGGCGCGCTGCAGCAGACCGTCGCCTACTACAACCAGCACGCGTCGGCGCAGAAGGACCCGCTGTTCCACAAGGAGGCGCCGTTCATCGCGCCACTGATGAAGGCCCCGTTCAAGGCCTACGACCTGTCGACGAAGAACGCCTTCACGCCGGCGCACACCTTCGGCGGTCTGCATACGAATATCGACGCACAGGTGCTCGACGCCTGGGGCGAGGCGATTCCCGGCCTGTACGCCGCGGGCCGCACATCCGCGGGCCTGCCGGTGGCGCCATACATCGCCAGCGGCGTGTCGATCGGCGATGGCACCTTCTTCGGCCGTCGCGCCGGCCGTCACGCCGCCAAGGCGCGCGCCTGAGGAGTCGCCACATGCGCCAGAACACGCCGATGCTGTTCGCCGCCACGCTGCTGCTCGCGCTGGGCACGGGCAGTGTCCACGCCGCCGACGCGGCCACGCCCGCCATCCAGGGCGACGCTGCGCGCGGCCAACTGGTGTTCGGCCAGTGCCGCACCTGTCATTACCCCGAGAAGGGCTACGGCCATCACAACGGTCCGAGCCTGTGGGCGATCTTCGGGCGCAAGGCCGGCACCGCCGAGGGCTACGCCTACTACTCGGACGAGATGAAGCAGGCCGGCTTCGCGTGGACGCCGGAACTGCTGGACTTCTGGCTCGCCAACCCGCGTCGCTTCCTGCCGAGCAGCACGATGGTCGTGTTCGAGACCACGCCGCAGCAGCGCGCCGACCTGATCGAGTACCTCCAGCAGTTCCACGAGTAGCCCGCGCGATCGCGCCACCGCGCGACAGCGGCCGACGGCGCGACGGCGGCGGTGCATGGATCGCGTCTACCCCGGCCACGGCGCCGGCAGCGCGCTGGGTGTTTTCCACGCCGGCTGAGCGCCGGCGGTGCAACTCACGCGGACGCTCAGCGCTTCTTGACGCGTGCCATCAGGCGCTTCTTCTTCTTGATCTGACGCCCGCTCAGCTCGTTCTTCTTGCCCTTGAACGGGTTGTCGCCGGTCTTGAAATTCAGCAGCAGGGGCACGCCCTTGAGCTTGAAGGCGTCGCGGAAATAGTTGGCCAGATAGCGCTTGTAGCTCGCCGGCAGTTTGTCGGTCTGGTTGCCGTGGATGACGATGGCCGGCGGATTGCGGCCGCCCTGATGCGCATAGCGCAGCTTGATGCGGCGGCCCAGCACGGCCGGCGGCTGGTGCGCCTCGACCGCGCGCTCCAGTTCACGCGTCAGTTCTGGCGTCGGCAGCGTGCGCATCGTCGACTCGTAGGCATCGCGCACGTCCTGCATCACCACACCGACGCCGGTGCCATGCCGCGCGGAGATGAAATGCAGCGGCGCGTAATCGAGGAACGGCAGCTTGAACGACACCTGGTAGCGCACCTGCTCGCGCGCATTCGTGTCGAGGCCGTCCCACTTGTTGACGGCGATCACCAGCGCACGACCATGCTGCGCGACCAGGCCCATCAGGCGCGCATCCTGCTCGCCGATGTCGGTATGCGCATCGACCACGGCGATGACGACGTGCGCACGCTCGATCGCATCCAGCGTCTTGACGATCGAGAACTTCTCCACCGCCTCCCAGACGCGCGCCTTGCGGCGGATGCCGGCCGTGTCCATCAGCAGATAGGGCTGACCGTCGTATTCAAACGGCACGTGGATCGAATCACGGGTGGTGCCCGGCACGTCGGCGGCCAGCACGCGCTCCTCGCCGAGCAGGCGGTTGACCAGCGTCGACTTGCCGACGTTCGGGCGGCCGACCACGGCGACGCGGATGCGGGTGTCATCCTCCGGAGCTTCCGGCGCCACCGCCGGCAGGTCTTCCAGAATGCGGCGCAGCAGCGGCGCAACGCCGTGCCCATGCTGCGCGGAAATCACCGCCGGCTCGCCAAAGCCGAGCGTGAAGAAGTCGGCCGCGGCATTGGCCGCCGGGCGCCCCTCGGCCTTGTTGACCACCAGGGTCAGCGGCTTGCCGAGCTTGCGCAGCTGTCGCGCGATCGCGGCATCCGATGGCGTGCAGCCACGCTCGAAATCGACCAGAAACAGCACGTGGTCGGCCTCGCTCAACGCAAGCTGCGCCTGGTCCTCGGCCAGCCCGGCCAGCGCGTCCTTGGCCTCGGGCATCAGGCCGCCGGTGTCGACGACGACGAAGGCGCGGTTCTCGTGCCGGCCCGTGCCGTACTGACGATCGCGCGTCAGGCCCGGCAGGTCCGCGACCAATGCGTCGCGCGTGCCGGTCAGGCGGTTGAACAGCGTCGACTTGCCGACGTTAGGGCGGCCGACCAGAACAATGACGGGCATCTTCTCGTGCATGACGTATTGTCGCCGGAAACCCGACCGGAAACGAAAAGGGCGGGCACTGGGCCCGCCCCTGGGGTCGGCGTTCGCGTTACTTGACGGTGAGCGCGGCGACCGTGCCCTGGGTATCGAGCACGTACAGACGCTCGCCATCGGACTGGGGGGCGACCTGGATCGGCGCCTTGCCGGCGCGGATGCGCGCGACGATGCGGCCGTCCTTGGGATCGAACCAGTGCAGATAGCCCTCGAGATCGCCGACCACGACGTAATCGCCGGACAGGCCCGGCGCCGACAGGCGACGGTACTGCAGGTCCTCGTTCTTCCAGGCGGCAGCGCCGGTGCGCGCGTCCAGCGCCCAGACCGTGCCGGCCTCGTCGCTGACCACGACCAGCTCGCCGGCGCGGACGATGCCCGAATAGCTCTTGACCGGACGGCGCCACAGCGCCTGGCCGGTATCGGCGTCGAAGCACACCAGCTCCCCGCCGTAGCTGACCGCGAAGATCTCGGGGCCATCGGCGAACAGCGCGCCGTCGACATCGATCAGGCGTTCCAGTTCGTTGCGACCGCTGGCGGCGGCCACGACCTGCTCCCAGGCCGGCTGGCCGTCCTGAAGGCGCAGTGCCGCCAGACGACCGTTGTCCAGGCCGAGGAACACGCGGCTACCGGAAATCACCGGCGCCGACAGGCCGCGCAGCGTCAGGTTCGGCACGCTGGCGACATAGGTCCACAGGCGCGTGCCGCTAACCGCAGACAGGCCGTAGCTGTAGCCATCGCCGGCACGTGCGACGACGATGTCGCCATCGCCGACCGGCGGTGCCAGCACTTCGCTGGAAACGCCCGAACGCCACAGCGACGCGCCGTCGGCACGCTTGAGGGCGATGACCTCGCCGTCCATCGTGCCCATCAGCACCGCAGCGCCGGACACGGTGGGCCCGGAGATCACGCGCGAATCGGTGGTCGCGGTCCAGACGCGGCGGCCGTTGGACGGATTGAACGCGTAGACGCGACCGCGCACGTCGGCGGCGAACACGGCGTCCGGCGCCAGTGCGAGATCGAGGCTGCCGTGGTAGCGACCGCTGCCCTCGCCGGCCGACGCCGACCAGGCCTTCTGCACACGCAGCGCCGGGCTGGCGATGTCCTTCAGCTCCGCGGGAACGCGGACGTTCTTGTCGCTGGAGCAGGCCGCCAGTGCAACGACGCAAACCAGCGTCAGCGTGCGCAGGGCACGAGCGCGGTTCACGACTGCACCACGTCGGCCAGATCGTCGAGCTTGCGCTGCAGGCTGGCGCGCGTCGCGACGTCTTCCTCGGTCACCGCGGCCAGGGCCTTCTCGTAAGCACTGCGCGCGGCGGCGCGGTCGCCCTGGGCGAGACGGATGTCGCCACGCAGCTCCTCGGCCATCGCCGAGAAATCGGCCGGCGCACCGTCCACCTGCTTCAGCGCCTCGTCGGTGCGACCCAGCTGCCACAGCACGCGCGCCTGGCGCAGGCGCGCGACCTGACGCAGGCCGTCGTCCTTGCCGTGTTCGCTGGCCCACTGCAGGCGCGTCAGCGCCTGCTCGAAATCGCCGCGATTGACCGACTCGGCGGCCAGGAACAGCGCCGCGCCGGCGGCGTACGGCGAGTCGGCGTGTTCACGCGCCAGCGTGTCGCCCAGACGCGTCGCATCCTCGGCCTTGGCCTGGGTCAGCGCATCCTTGAGTTCCTCGAACATCTGCGAGGCTTCGCCGGCGCGCTTCTCCTGGTAGCCCTTCCAGCCTTCCCAGCCGAAGATCGCGCCGATGCCCAGCACCAGACCAGCGGCCAGCGCCATCCAGTTGTCCTTCCACCACTGCTTGAGCTGTTCGGCCTGGGCTTCTTCGTCGAAATGCGCGGTCACGGTACGGATGCTCTCGTTCGGATTGGATTAGTGCAGCAGACCGGCCAGACGGGCCGGCAGTTCCTGCCAGGTCAAAAATGCGCTGGCGGACGCCCCGGCGTCCGCCTCGCGCAGCGATTTTACTTGAACGCCGCCGCGGGCCATCTCGTCGTCGCCCAGCACCAGCGCCAGGGCCGCGCCGGACTTGTCGGCACGCTTGAGCTGGGCCGCGAGTTTGCCCCCACCGGCATGGACCACCAGGCGCAGGCCCGGCTGTTCATCCCGCCAGGCCTCGGCACGACGGCGCAGCTCGCGGCCGGCGGCCTCGCCCATCCAGCAGGCGTACACGTGCGGGGCGGCATCCGGCAGTGCGACCTGCTGCGCCTTCATCAGCAGGATCAGGCGTTCGACACCGCAGGCCCAGCCCACGGCCGGTGTTGGCGTGCCGCCCAGCTGTTCCACCAGACCGTCGTAGCGACCGCCGGCCAGCACCGTGCCCTGCGAGCCCAGCGCGGTCGTGGTCCACTCGAACACCGTGCGCGAGTAGTAGTCCAGGCCCCGCACCAGGCGCGGGTTCAGCGTGTAGGCGATGCCGAGGTCCGACAGGCCCTGCTGCAGGCCGTCGAAGTGCGCGCGCGATTCGGCGTCGAGATGCTCGGCCAGGCGCGGCGCCTCCCCGAGCAGCGCCTGCGTCTGCGGCACCTTGGAATCGAGCACGCGCAGCGGGTTGCTGTGCAGGCGGCGCTGCGAATCGGCGTCGAGCGCCTCGGCGTGACGCTCGAGATAGGCGATCAGCGCCGCGCGGTAGTTGGCGCGCGCCTCGCTGCTGCCGAGCGAATTCAGCTCCAGCGTGACGTCGTTCAGGCCCAGGCGCTTGAGCAGGCGCGCCGACAGCGCGATCGTTTCCAGATCGATGTCCGGCCCGGTCATGCCATAGGCCTCGGCGCCGAGCTGGTGGAACTGGCGGTAGCGCCCGGCCTGCGGCCGCTCGTGGCGGAACATCGGGCCGGCGTACCAGAGGCGCTGCTGCTGGTTGTGCAGAAGGCCGTGTTCGAGGCCGGCGCGCACGCAGCTGGCCGTGCCTTCCGGACGCAGCGTCAGGCTGTCGCCCTCGCGGTCCTGGAACGTGAACATCTCCTTCTCGACGATGTCCGTGACCTCGCCGATGCCGCGCTTGAACAGCGCGGTGTGCTCCAGCAGCGGCATCTTGATCTCGCCGTAGCCGTACGCGGCGAACACCTCGGCGGCGACGCGATGCAGGTGCTGCCAGATCGCCGTATCCGGCGGCAGCACGTCGTTGAATCCGCGGACGGACTGAAAGCGATTGGCCATGATGCTTCGACTCAGGCGCCGGTGACTTCGGCGGCGCGCGCCGCACGCCGCGCGTCGATCTTCTCGCGCACCAGCTTTTCGAGCAGGTCGACCAGCTGGTCGTTGTGCGCCTTGTGCTGGATCTTGCCGTCGACGTAAATGGAATTCGGATAGCCGCCGGCGACGCCGATCGCCGCCTCGCGCGCCTCGCCGGGGCCGTTGACGACGCAGCCGATCACCGCCAGATCCAGCGGCTCGTCCAGATCCTCGAAGCGCGACTCCAGCTCGGCAACGGCCTTGATGACGTCGAAGTTCTGGCGCGAGCACGACGGGCACGCCACGAGATTGATGCCGCGATGGCGCAGGTGCAGCGATTTGAGGATGTCCCAGCCGACCTTGACCTCTTCGATCGGATCGGCGGCGAGCGAAATGCGGATCGTGTCGCCGATGCCGTCGGCCAGCAGCATGCCGAGACCGATCGATGACTTCACCGCGCCGGAGCGCAGACCGCCCGCCTCGGTGATGCCCAGGTGCAGCGGCTGGTCGATCAGCGTCGCCAGCTTGCGGTAGGCGAACACCGTCATGAAGATCTCGCTGGCCTTCAGCGAAATCTTGAAGTCCTCGAAGTTGTGGCGCTTCAGGATTTCGACGTGGCGCAGTGCGGATTCCACCAGCGCGTCGGCATTCGGCTCGCCGTACTTCTCCTGCAGATCGCCTTCCAGGCTGCCGGCGTTGACGCCGACGCGGATCGGCACGCCGTGATGACGCGCGCAGGCGATCACTTCCTCGACCTTGCGGTCGGAACCGATGTTGCCGGGGTTGATGCGCAGGCAGTCGGCGCCGGCTTCGGCCGCGGCGATCGCGCACTTGTAGTTGAAGTGGATGTCGGCGACCAGCGGCACGTAGCCGACTTCCTTCTTGATCTTGCCGAACGCCTCGGCGGCGGCGATCGTCGGCACCGACACGCGCACGATGTCGGCGCCGGCCTTCACCGCGGCGCGGATCTGCGCGACCGTGGCCGCCACGTCCTCGGTGTCGGTGTTGGTCATCGTCTGCACCGCGATCGGCGCATCCCCGCCGACCGTGACGCGGCCGACGCGGATCGGCCGCGACTTGCGGCGCTGGATCCGGTGGTGGCTGGTCATCGCCATGCTGCGGACCGATCCTTCAGTTGGCGGCCAGCGGCAGCGTGAAGCGCGCGGTGGCGTTGTCGCGCTGATAGGGCTTGACGTCGATGACACGCCCGTCGAACTCGATCGTGACGCCCGGCGCATTGCCCAGGAACACACTCAGCGGCAACGGCCCGCCGACCGTGCGCTGCGTGCCGGCCACCATCAGGCCGCTCATCAGCATCTTGCCGTTGGCATCGTCAACACGCGCCCATGAATCCTGCTCAAAGCGCAGCCGCGCCATGCCGCTGCCGATCCCTGCAGACGACGACGTGCTCGGCGCCTCCGCCGGCACCGTCGGGCGCAAGGCCGGCGCGGGCGTGGTGCCTGGCACCGTCGTCGCGGCGGCCTCACCTGCCGGGGCGGTCGGCGTCGGCGCGGCGCCCTCCAGCGGCTGGCCGACGACGGGCTCGGCCGGGACGGCCTCCAACGATTCCAGCGGCGCGGCATCGGCCTCCGGCGCGGCGCCCAGCGCCGCGCTCGGCTCGACATCGATCGTGGTCGTCGCCGGCGC
>DASWWX010000067.1:0-176802 GCA_036405815.1 Solimonas sp.
GATGTTGCCGATCGGCTGCTGCGGATCAGGTGAAGGCGACGGCAGCCGCCGGCCGGGCCTTGATGCGCTGGAACCAGTCGCGCAGATGCGGCTGGGCGTCGGTCAGCTCGAAGCCGGCGACGCGGAAGAAGCGGAACGAGCACCAGGCGGTGATGTCGACGATGCTGAAGGCGCCACCAGCCAGATAGGGTTGATGGGCGAGCTGCTGGTCAAAGCGCTTGGCGCGCTTCTGCGCGACCACGCGCTGCTTCTCGCCGAACGCCGGCACCTGATCCTCGAGCATCTTCATCGCCGGGAAGGTATGCCGGAACGCCATCGCCATCGGCACCATCAGCTCGAACTCGACGATGCGGTTCCACATTTCGATGTGCGCACGTTCGAAGGCGTCACGGCCGAACAGCGGCGGTTCCGGCTTCAGCTCCTCAAAGTAGCGGCAGATCGCCACGGTCTCGCAGAGCGTACGCCCGTCGTCGAGCTGCAGCGCCGGCGTACGGCCGTTGGCCGAAATCGCGCGATAGTCCGGCGTGCGGTGCTCGCCCTTCATCAGGTCGATCTGGACCTTTTCGATGTCGATGCCTTTCTCGGCGAGAAAGAAGTGAACGCGGGCCGGGCTGACGGCGCCCCTGCTGGTATAGAGCTTCATCGTGGTGGAGACGGGCGTGGGGAACAGTGTCGATATTGACACAATGTAAATCGCATCGGCTAGGCGGTCTCGCGCGTGGCCTCGTTGCGCTGCAGCAGCACGGCGCGGATCTTCTGGAACAGCTCACGGTAGAGCTTGCCCTTGCGGGGTGCGTCGCCGGTGCGTCGCGCAGTGTCCGCAGCCTGCTCTTGTTCGCGGCAGGCGCTGGTGACAAGCCCGCGTAGCGCGCGCGTCGCGCCGTCCGGAAAGGCCTGGTACCAGGCCTGCCAGCCTTCGTCGCCGGCAAGCAGGCGTTCGCGCCACATCTCGGCCTCGTGCAGCGTCAGCGCGTCACGGGCCTTGTTGCGGCGGTGTGCGTCCAGGGCCTGACGCAGGGGCTCCGGGTCGGCGCTGCGCAACAGCTTGCCGATGAACTGGAGCTGTCGGCGCTTGGCTTCCAGCGTCGGGAAGCGGCGGTGGTCGGCAAAGGCGTCGCGCAGACGCTCGGGCATGTCGATCGACGCCAGCAGGTCGTCCGATAGCTCCAGCAACGCCTTGCCCAGCGCCTGCAGCTCGTCGCTTTCCCGCTTGAGCTGGGTCTTGCTGGGGCCGAGGTCCTCGGTATCGTCGGGGTCGGCGTCGGAACGATGGCGGCGGCGCATGGGGTAAAGACCGTGTGGCGGGCGCTCATGATACGGAAATGCAGCTCGCAGACGGTGCGCGTCGAGCCGTTTGGCCGCTTGACGCTTGGCGAAAACGCTGTACGATCGATCACATAATTACAATATGTAAAAAAGTTATTGGCGCCGGTTCGCCGGTGAGGAGACAGTTCGGGGATGTACCAACGAGTCGCGGCAACGCGGCGCCGTGCGGCGTCGACGTGGTGTGTGGTGTTCCTGGCGTCGGCGCTGGGAACGGCGGCCCCTGTCGCTCGTGCGCTGAGTCTCGACTGGCCCGCGCTAGGGCTGGAGGGCACGCTCAGCGCTCAGGTGTCTGCCGGGGCCACGGTGCGCATGGAGTCTCGCGACCCGAATCTGGTCGGCAAGACCAACCTTCCCGGGCAGGAGCAGTTCTGCGAAGACAGCCTGATTCCCGGTGCCGCGGCGGGCGTGAACTGCACCACGGTCGAGGGTAACGCCGCCTTTCTCGCGGCGCCGGGCTACCCGGGCGTCAACAACGACAACGGCAATCTCAACTACGACCGCGGCGAGCTGGTCAATGCCGCGATTCGTTTCGCGCCACGCCTGCAGCTCACGCACGAATACTTCGGCATCGACATCGGCGCGCTGGCGTTCTACGACCCGGTCAACTACGACTTCGACGAGTACCACCCCAACAACTCGCAGGACAACAACGGGTTCCAGCCGCGCCGCACCGCGCGACCGGAGAGCGTGCGTCGTGCCGTTGGCGCGGACGTTCTGCTGCTCGACGCTTACCTGACGACCCAGCTCCCGTTGCCCGGCGAGCGCGAGTTGTCGGTCAAGGTCGGCAATCAGCAGCTCAGCCTGGGGACCAGCACCCTGCTGATCCTCAACAGCCTCAACGCGGTCAATCCGGCGGATACCAATCGCCTGTTCGTGCCAGGGGCCGATGTGCGCGACGTGTTCCAGCGCGTGCCCTTGGCGGTGCTCGGCACCAATCTCAATGACGAAGTCTCGGTGCTCGGGTTCTACCAGTTCCGCTGGAAGTCGGTGGAAATCCCGGCGGTGGGTACGTACTACTCGACCAACGACGCCGCAGGCATCGGTGGTTTCTACAACATGGCGCTGTTCGGCAAGGCGCGCGAAGACCCCGACAGCCTGGCCGGTGACGCCGAGCGCACGCCAGGGAATGGCGATCTGCTGTCCAACGCCAGCCGCACGCTGTACCGCGGTGCCACGCGGGAGGCGCGCGACAGCGGCCAGTTCGGCTTCAGCCTGAGCTATCTCGCGGGCTGGCTCGACAACACGAGCTTCGATCTCACCTACCTGCGCCTGCATAGCCGCCTGCCGGTGGTGAGCTTCAATGCGGCCCAGGAAGGCTGCTCGCACGACTCGACGACGGCGGCCGAGGCGTTGCTGGCCTGCGGTGGCTTCACGCTGCTGCCGACCGGTCAGGAGCCGTTGCCGATCGACACGGCCAGTTTCTTCACGGAATACCCGGAAGACATCGATGCGTTCGGGTTCAGCTTTGCCAGCAATCTGGGCGCGGTGGCCTGGACTGGCGAGCTGGTCTACCGGCCGAACCAGCCTTTGCAGGTGGAGCCGATCGACGTCGGTTTTGCCGCGCTCAACCCGATCTTTCCCGCCCAGACGCTGAACTTCGGGGTCACGGCGCTGCCGGGTCGTCGCGTCGCCGTGCCGGATTACATCGAGACGCTGTATCGCGGCAATCCGGAAGTGCAGGGCGGTCAGTACGTGCGCGGCTACGAGCGTTTCCGCACGCTGAGCTACAACACCTCGTTCCTGATGCTGCGCGGCGCGTCCGAGAACCCGTTCGGTGCCGATCAGATGACGACGCTGCTGGAGATCGGCGCCTACCAGGTGCTCGACATGCCGGATGTGGAGACACTGCAGATCGCAACGCCGGGCATCGTCTATCACTACAGTGCGGGGATCGACGATACCGGCCCGATCAACCCCGACCAGGCGTCCACCGCCGCCGAGCGGCGCCTCAACCCCACGTTCCAGCGCGGCGGTCACGCCACGGATTTCTCGTGGGGCTACCGTCTGCTCGGTTCGCTCAGCTACGAGGACGTGTTGCCGGGGATCCGGCTGATTCCGCACATGACGTTCTTCCACGATGTCGACGGCCGCGCACCGCTGCCCAGTGGCGAGTTCGTGCAGAACCGGCGCCAGCTGATGACGGGCATCGGGGTCGGTTACGGCAACAGCTTTACCGCGAACCTGCGTTACACCTGGTTCTTCGGTGGCGGCATCGCCAATCTGCTGAGCGATCGCGACAACATCCAGTTCAATCTGAGTTACGACTTCTGAGGACCGACACATGAGCATGCGCCGCATTCCCCGCAGCGCCGGCACGGCACTCGCCCTGACGCTGGCACTGGCCGGCTTTCCGGTTCTGGCCAAGGTCACGCCCGAGCAGGCGGCCGCGCTGGGCAAGACGCTGACGCCGGTCGGCGCACAAGCCGGCGCCAATGCCGACGGCAGCATCCCGCCCTGGAACGGCGGCATGACCCAGCTTGGACCGATGTTCGCCGACTACAAGCCGGGCGCCGGCGGCTACTACCCGGATCCGTTTCCGGAGGACAAGCCGCTGTTCCGCATCGGTGCCGACAATCTCGAGCAGTACGCCGCCAAGCTGCCGACGGGCGCAAAGCGTCTGCTGGCGCAGAACAAGACCCTGTACTTCAACGTCTACCAGACGCGTCGTACGGCGACGTATCCGAAGGCGATCTACGACGCGACCATCGCCAATGCCACCCGGGCCGAGCTGGAAGGTGACGACGGTCTGAAGAACGCGACCCTGGGCTTTCCATTCCCGATGCCGCGCTCCGGCGCCGAGGCGATGATCAATCATCGCGTGCGCTACCGCGGCGACTCGGTGATGTTGACCGGTACGGTGTTCGTGGTCGCCGCCAACGGCAAGTATCAGCTCAATGGCTTCACCAGCGCGGTCAATTTCTCCTACGCCAACGTCGCGAAGCAAGGCGGCCAGGACGACGGCCTGGTGTTCCAGCTGATGCGCCGCGACGTATCGCCGCCCCGTCTGGCGGGCTCCATGACGCTGGTCTGGGAATACCTCGACGGCCGTCGTGATGCCTGGCAGTACTCGCCGGGCAGCAACCGCATCCGCCGCGCGCCGGTGGTGGCATTCGACAATCCCATCAGCGGTGCCGATGGCCTGCAGAACGTCGATCAGCAGGACATGTTCAACGGCTCGCAGAACCGCTACAGCTGGAAGCTTCTCGGCAAGAAGGAGATGTACGTTCCCTACAACAACTACCGGCTGGTGCGGCCTGAACTGAAATACGCGGACATCATCAGGCAGGGCCACCTGAACCCCCAGCATCTCCGCTACGAGTTGCATCGGGTCTGGGTCGTGGATGCGACCCTGAAGCCAGGACAGGGCAACGTCTTCAGCCGCCGCACGTTCTACATCGACGAGGACAGCTGGAGCGTGGTGGCGGTGGACTGCTACGACGCGCGCGGCCAGCTCTGGCGTTACCAGGAAGGCTTCGTGCTGCCGTTGGTCGCCGACAAGGCCGTGGTGTCGGCGCCGCAGATGGTCTACGACCTGTTCTCCGGCCGTTACATCGTCAACAACCTGCCGAACGAGCAGGGCTTCATCGCCAAGTTCGGCCAGAAGTTCCCGGCCGGCTATTTCACGCCGCAGAACCTGCAGAAGCTGGGGCGCAGCTGATGGGCTGGAAGCGCAAGCTGGGCATCGCGGCGGCGGTCGTCGTCGGTGCGGGGGCGTTGTTGTACATCAACCGCCTGACGATCCTGCAGCACAGCCTGGGCATCGTCACGGACATCCGCAACCCGCGGCTGCCGCCGCAGCCGGTGCCCTGGCAGCAGGGGCCGGAGACGGCGAGTGCGCCAGCGTCCGAGCGACCGCCGAACATCATCGTCATTCTCGCCGACGACCTCGGCATCAATGACGTCAGCAGCTACGGCCAGGGCTGGTCGGCGGCGGGTGTCTCCACGCCGCATATCGACTCGATCGCGCGCGATGGCGTCCGCTTCGAGCATGGTTACGCCGGCAATGCGGTGTGCTCGCCCTCGCGCGCTCAACTGATGACCGGTCGTTACGCGACGCGCTTCGGTTACGAATTCACGCCCACGCCGGGGCCGATGGCGCGTGTCGTGGCGGCGATCTCCAACCGCAAGGATCGGATGCGTCCTGTCATCACGCACATGGATCGTGCAGGTGAGGTCGGGGAGTTCAACGAACTCGGCATGCCGCCGTCGGAGCTTACGATTGCGGAGCTGCTCAAGGCACGCGGGTACCACACGATCCATCTCGGCAAATGGCATCTGGGCAGCACGCCGGAGATGCGGCCGGCGGCACAGGGCTTCGACGAAAGCGTGTTCATGGAAAGCGGGCTCTACCTGCCGGTGGACGATCCGAACACCGTGAACTCGAAGCAGGATTTCGATCCGATCGACGCCTTCCTGTGGCCGAACATGCGTTTCGCCGTCAGCTACAACGCGGGCCCCTGGTTCGAGCCGCATTCCTACCTGACCGACTTCCTCACCGAGGAGGCGAGCACGGCGATCCGCGCCAACCGCAATCGGCCGTTCTTCATGTTCCTCGCGCATTGGGCGGTGCACACGCCCTTGCAGGCCTTGAAGGCGGATTACGACGCGCTCTCGCAGATCACCGATCACCGCGAGCGCGTCTATGCGGCGATGGTGCGTTCGCTGGATCGCAGTGTCGGCCGCATCCTGGAGACCCTGCGCGAGGAAGGGCTGGACGAGAACACCATCGTCGTCTTTACCAGCGACAACGGCGCGCCGAACTACCTCGGCTTGCCGACCGTCAACGAGCCGTATCGCGGCTGGAAGCTGACCCTGTTCGAAGGTGGCATCCGCGTGCCTTACGTCGCCAAGTGGCCGCGCGCGATCCCTGCCGGTACCCAGTATGCCGCGCGCGTCACCAGCCTGGATCTGCTGCCCACCTTTGTGGCCGCCGCAGGCGGCGCGTTGCCGCAGGATCGGCCGATCGACGGCGTCAATCTGTTGCCGTATTTGCAAGGGGCACAGACCCAGGCGTCGCGGCCACTGTTCTGGCGCGACGGCAGCTATCAGGCGGTGATGGCCGACGACTGGAAGCTGCAGGTTTCGGAGCGGCCGAAAAAGGACTGGCTGTTCCATCTCGCGGAAGACCCGACTGAGCAGCACAACCTCGCGGATACGCAGCCGGAGAAGGTCGCCGAGCTCAAGGCGCTGCTGGCGGCGCACAACGCGCAAATGGTGGCGCCAGCCTGGCCCTCGCTGGTGGAAGCGCCGGTCATGGTCGACAAGACGCTGGATCAACCCGAGGCCGAGGACGACGAGTACGTCTACTGGCAGAACTGAGCGGCTGATGCTGCCGCGCGAGAGGGCGTCGTCGCGTGACGATGCCCATCCTTGCGGCTTGTTGGTTTAGCAGCGGATCAAGGACGGATCAGGCGTTCCATGAACTCGTTGAACAGCTTCATGCCGCGCGTGCGCGTCATCTCGCCATCGCGTACCAGCTGGCGCATGCCCCAGAACGCCATCACCGCCATCCACGCATAGGCGCGGCCTTCGGCCACGTTGAGGTTGAGCTGCTGGCGCACCATGGGCGTCCACACACCGCCAATCATCTGGCGCAGGTTGCGCCGGATCTTGTCCAGTTCCGGGGTTGCCGCCGCGGTGCCGGCGATCAGCTGCCACAACGCGTCGCCACGACCAGGTGGCAGATCCAGCGTGAAGCTCTCTGCCGCCTTCACCGCGCCGGAAAGATCGCTGGGATGCGCTGCCACCGACTCGCGCGTACTGCGCATCGTGTCTTCGAAGATGTGCCAGGCCGTATCGGCCAGCAGCTTCTCCAGGCTGGGGAAGTGTTGGTAGACGAGCTGCCGGCTGGTCCCGCCTTGCTCTGCCAATGCACTCATCGTCAGCGCCGTCCAGCCTTCGCGCTCGACGATGCCGGCGGCGACATCGAGCAGCGTGCTGCGGCGTCGGTCGCGGCTCAGATAGGCGCGCTTGGGCGCATCCGAATCGGTTTGGCGGCGACGCGTGGTGGCTTTTGGCTTCATCGTCTCGAATGGTGACGGGGTGACAACAAGTCCGCAGTATGCGATATCGGGCGGTGCCGGCCTAGCGGTTCTCGTTCGGCGTCGGTCTGTCGCACAATCGCCAGCAGCCATCGACAGGGGAGCGACGGCATGGGGAAGCGGACAGGCAAACGGAGCATGGCGCTGCTGTGGGCGCTGACATTGGCCGCCTGCAGTGGCGGTGCGGATGCACCGGGCGCGGTGGCGGGTGCGCAGAAGGTGCGTCTGGAGCCGGTTGTCCGGCTCGAACCCTTCAGCCTCACCGTGCTGCAGGATGGCCACGAGATCCTGCGCCCGCTGGATGGTCCGCAGCTACCGCTGTCGCCATCAGCGCTGCCCAATCTCCGCGATCTCGCGGGGTTGACCGACGTATCGACCCTGACCGACCTCAACGGCGTCGCCGACCTGTCGGCGCGATACGGTTCGCTGGCGTTCGCCGTGGATCTGCGCGCGCAGACGCAGTTGCCGATGCTGGGCTACGGCGTCTTCGCCACGTTTCCACTGCGCTGGTTCCACGCCACACGCGCTACTGATCTGGGCGGTGGCAATTACCTTGTGGAGACCGACGATCCGCTGGGTCGCTATTTCGACTTGCGCGTGGAGCGACTGGAGGACGGCGCGCTCGCCGTCGACGCCAAGCTCAGCGATATGACTGGCGTCACCGCGCTGGGCTGGTCCTTCGCCAAGCCGGCCGACGAACGCTTTCTCGGTTTCGGCGAACGCTCGGACGCCGTGGATCAGACCGGCAAGTTCGTGGAGAACTGGGCCGAGGAAGGGCCGTTCTCAGCCGGGTTCCTGCGGCCGCTGACCGAGCCGCTGCTGGGCGAAACCTGGCAGACGCCATACCCGATTTCCGGCACCAACTTCCCGATGCCCTGGTTTCTGTCCAGCCGTGGCTACGGGTTCCTGCTCGACTCGTTCGCCTATGGCGCGTTCCGCCTGCAGCGGCCGGAACAATGGAACTTTGAGACGCGCGAGAGCCGCATCCGTTTCGTTGTTTTTGGCGGTCCGGTGCCGGCGTCGGCGCTGTCGCGCTTCGTCGCGCACAACGGCCGCCAGCCGCCGCCGGCGGAATGGTTCTTTGGGCCCTGGTATCAGCCGCTGGGCAGCAGCGAGTTCCGCCGCGAGCTGATGGCGAACTGGCGTGCCTGGGACGTGCCGGTCACGGTCGCGCAGACCTATACGCATTACCTGCCGTGCGCGGATCAGACCGGCAACCGTGAAAAGCTGCGCGACGACGTCGCTGCGTATCACCGCAACGGCTACCGCGTAACGACTTATGTGAATTCGTTCGTCTGTCGCGATCATCCGGGCGGCGCCTACGCGGAAGGCGATCGCGAGGGCTACTTCGTCAAGACCGCTTGGGGAACGAGCTACCAGATTCCCTACGTCGCCTATCTCGACGCCTTCAGCGCCGTGGTTGATTTCACGAACCCACGTGCCAAGACCTGGTGGCAGGGCTTGATTTCGGAAGCGCTCGAGGATGGCTACGACGGCTGGATGGAGGATTTCGGCGAATACGTGCCGCCAGATGCGCGACTGCATGACGGCAGCCGCGGCCTGCAGCATCACAACGAATACTGCACGCGCTATCACGAGACGAGCCATGAACTGACCTGGTCGCTCAAGGGGCGCGACTTCGCGCAGTTCGTGCGCTGCGGCAATCTCGGTACGGCGCCCTACGCACGCGTCGTCTGGGGCGGCGATCCGACCGAGGATGATTCGCGTGCCGACGGCCTCGCCGCTGCGATCAGCCAAGGCCTGTCGATGGGTCTTTCCGGTATCGCCTATTGGGGCAGCGACATCGGCGGGTTCCACTCACTGTTCACGCGCGACCGCACCAGCGCCGACACGCTGATCCGCTGGATCGCATTTGGCACCTTCTCCGGCATCATGCGCATGCAGGAGGATGGCTACGAGCGTCCGGGGCAGGGCGAGCGCATTCACATCTGGGATGACGAGATTCGTCCGTACTGGCGGCGATACACCAAGTTGCGCACGCAGTTATTTCCCTACATCTGGAACGCTGCGCAGGAGTACCAGCGCAGCGGCATGCCGATCATGCGCCACCTGTCGCTGGTCTATCCCGACGACCCGCAAGCGTTTGGGCCGATGGCCGAATATCAGTACCTGTTCGGCCCGGACCTGCTGGTGGCGCCGATCACGGCCGAAGGTGCGACTTCACGCGAGGTCTATCTGCCAGAGGGGCGGTGGTGCGCGTTCTGGCCACACGTGGACTATGACGAAGCCAGCGGTGCGTACACCCGGAAGCCGGGGCCGGGCGCTCTTCAAGGCGGTCGGGTGATTACGGTGGAAGCGCCGTTAGAAGAGATTCCGCTATTCGTCCGCGCCGATGCGCGGATCCCGCTGCTGCCGTCCGAGACCGACACGCTTACCGACATCGGCACCGAGCCGGGCCTGGTTGATTTGGCCGACGTGCGTGGTCGCATACGTGAACTGTCCTTTGGACCGGATTGTTGACCGTTGATCGCTTGGTCAGGTTCTATCCAGTCGCCGTGTCGCCGCGGGTCGTCTAGTGAGGCGGTCAGCGGTCAGCGGTCGGAATGCTTACGTGCGCAGCCAGCGCCTCGAACAGCACCGAGGTGTTGCGCACCATGTCGTCGATGGATTCGCGAAAACCCGTGAGCGTCCAGCGCGTCACCAGCAGCACGACCGCGCCCACCAGGCCGGTGGCAATCAGCGTGGCGTCGAGCCGCAGCCGGGGCAGGGTCGGAAACAGCACCAGCACGTAACCGCGCAGCAGATCCGAAAAGCCTTCCAGCGCGCGGATCGAATGCTTGTCCATGTCGCCATGTGCGGTCAGCGCGTCGATGAACAGCACGCGGGCCAGGCGCGGGTCGTCGCGCAGGGCGGTATACAGCATGCGCAGCGCGCTTTGGGTCATCGCCGCGGGATCGCGGCTGTCCAGGCTCAGGGCGCGAACCAGCTGTTCGCGCAGATGCGTCACGCAGTGTTCGTAGACCGCCGAGAACAGTTCTTCGCGGCGGGCGAAGGATTCGTAGAAGTAACGTTCGGTGAGCTTGGCTTCGGTGCACACGTCCTTGACGGTCGTGGACTGGAAGCCTTGCCGGCCGAAGGTTTCCAGCCCGGCGTCGATCAGGCGTGCTCGGCGCTCGGCCTGCCGCTGTTCGGCATCCAAGCCCCTGAATTTTCTGCCCTTGCTGCTGGCTTCGGCGGCGTCCATGGATGGATGTTGACACGTCAAATTGTCAGAAGTAAAGTGACAACAGTTGTTGTCAACAACGTGCGTTGTCAATTCTGGAGGCAGTCATGGCGTTCGACGCGGGCAAGGCGGGCGGTGGCGAGGCGGAGATGTCGGTCCTGATCGTGGGGACCGGTTTTGCCGGTCTCGGCATGGCGATCGCGCTCAAGCAGGCAGGCATTCGCGACTTCACGATCCTGGAGCGCGCGGCCTCGGTCGGCGGCACCTGGCGTGACAACCACTATCCGGGCTGCGCCTGCGACGTGCAGTCGCATCTGTACTCGTTCTCGTTCGAGCAGAACCCGGAATGGACGCGCATGTTCGCGCGCCAGCCGGAGATCAAGGCTTATCTCGAAGGTGTGGCGGTCAAGCACGAGCTGCTGTCGCATGTCCGCTTCGGCGCCGACGTGGTCAACGCACGCTACGACGAACAGGCGCAGCGCTGGACCGTGCAGACGCGCGACGGCCGCAGCTTCACCGCACGCGTGCTGATCTCGGGCATGGGTGGCTTGTCGACGCCGGCGTATCCGGAACTGCCGGGCATCGAACGCTTCCGGGGCCAGTCGTTCCACTCGGCGCACTGGGATCACGACTACGACCTGCGCGGCAAGCGCGTGGCCGTGGTCGGCACCGGCGCCTCGGCGATCCAGTTCGTGCCGCAGATCCAGAAGCAGGTGGCCAAGCTCGATCTCTACCAGCGCACACCGCCCTGGATCATGCCCAAGCCGGACCGCGAGATCGGCGATACCGAACGCGGCCTGTATCGCCGCTTCCCGATACTGCAGCGCCTGCATCGCGCCGCGATCTACGCCTTCCTGGAAAGCCGCGTGCTCGGATTCGTCGTCAGCCCCGCGATCATGAAGCTGGCCGAGAATGTCGCGCGGCGTCACATCAACAAGTACATCAAGGATCCGGTGCTGCGTGCCAAGCTGACGCCGGATTTCACCTTCGGTTGCAAGCGCGTGCTGATCTCGGATGACTACTATCCGGCGCTGGCGCAAAAGAACGTGGACGTCATCGACACCGGCATCCGCGAGGTGCGCGCTCACAGCGTCGTCACCAACGACGGCGTCGAGCGGCCGGTGGACTGCATCATCTACGGCACCGGTTTCAAGGCGCAGGAGCCGCTGCCGCGCGGTGCGGTCTTCGGTCGCGGCGGACAGGACATTCTCGATGCCTGGCAGCAGGGCGCCGAAGCCTACAAGGGCACGACGGTCGCCGGCTTCCCCAACTTCTTCATGATCGTGGGGCCGAACACCGGGCTCGGTCACAGCTCGATGGTGTACATGATCGAATCGCAGGTCGCTTACATTCTCGACGCGGTCAAGCAGATACGTCGTGGCGGCTGGTCGGCGGTGGACGTGCGTCCGGAGCGTCAGTCGGCCTACAACGCGCGGTTGCAGTCGCGCCTGCAGAAGGCGATCTGGACCGCTGGCGGTTGCAAGAGCTGGTATCTCAACGAGAACGGCAAGAACACCACGTTGTGGCCGGGCTTCACGTTCGTGTTCCGGCGCCAGGTGGCGCGCTTCGATGTGCGCGATTACCACGTCGAGAAAGCCGCCGTCGCGGCCACGCGCTGAAAAGCGCATCGATCATTCGCAGCGATTCCATATCGATTGACAGGGGTGGGGCAATGAAGGATTTCAACAACAAGGTCGCCGCGATCACCGGCGCGGGTTCGGGCATGGGTCGCGAGCTGGCGCTCGAACTGGCGCAACGCGGCTGTCATCTGGCGCTGTCCGACGTCAACGAAGCGGGTCTGGCGGAAACCCTGCGCCTGCTCGGCAACGCCGGCGTGCGCGTGACCTCGCAGAAGCTCGATGTCGCCGACCGTGCCGCGGTCTACGCCTGGGCCGATCGCGTGGTGGCGGACCACGGCAAGGTGAATCTCGTGTTCAACAACGCCGGTGTCGCGCTCGGCGCGACGATCGAAGGCATGAAGTACGAGGACTTCGAGTGGTTGATGAACATCAACTTCTGGGGCGTCGTCTATGGCACCAAGGCGTTCCTGCCGCACCTGAAGAAGACCGGCGACGGCCATATCGTCAACACCTCCAGCGTGTTCGGCCTGATCGGCATTCCGTCGCAGAGCGCCTATAACGCGGCCAAGTTCGCGGTGCGTGGCTTCACCGAATCCTTGCGCCAGGAGCTGGACATGGAGGGCTGCGGCGTCAGCGCCACCAGCGTGCACCCCGGCGGCATCAAGACCAATATCGCCAAGGCGGCGCGCATGGACGCCAGCGTCAAGCAGATCGGCCTGGACGAAAAGGAAGCCACGGCCAAGTTCGAGAAGAACTTCATCACCACTGCCAACAAGGCGGCGCGCATCATCATCCGGGCGGTGGAGCGCAACCAGCGTCGCGTGCTGGTCGGGCCGGATGCGGTGGTACTCGATCTGATGGCGCGCCTGCTGCCCAGCGCCTACCAGCGGCTGGTGATGCAGTTCACCCGCAAGACGATGCGCTGAGCGCGGCGCCGGCCGTGGCTTCAGCCGCGCTAGCCGACGCTGCGGTGGGTCGGCCGATTTCTCAGCGCAGCGCTTCCAGCTCCTCCCAGCGCGCGTAGGCGGTCGCCAGGTCCTTGTCGAGCGCCGCCAGTCGGCGCTCGACGGCCATCTGCTGTTCGCGGGTCTGCCGGTAGAAGTCCTCGGCACCCATCTGCGCGACCAGCGTATTGCGTTCGGCTTCCATCTTCTCGATGCGCCCCGGCAGCTTTTCCAGTTCGCGACGGTCCTTGGTATCCAGGCGCGAAGCGCTGACGGCCGGGGCGGCAGCCGTAGGTATCGGCACGCTGCTGGGGGCAGGCGCGGCGCGTGGCGGCGGCGTGTTGCTGGGCAGGGCACGCTGGCGCAGCCAGTCGGCATAGCCGCCGACGTAGTCGCCGATGCGGCCATTGCCTTCGAACACCAGGCTGCGGGTGACGACGTTATCGAGGAACTCGCGGTCGTGGCTGACCAGCAGTACGGTCCCCGGATACTCGGTCAGCTGCTCTTCGAGCAGGTCCAGGGTTTCCAGGTCGAGATCGTTGGTCGGTTCGTCGAGCACCAGCACGTTCGACGGTTTGGAGAACATGCGCGCCAGCAGCAGGCGCGCGCGCTCGCCGCCGGAGAGCACACGCACCGGCACGCGCGCACGATCCGGCGTGAACAGGAAATCCTGCAGGTAGGTGACAACGTGCTTGCGCACGCCGTTGATCTCGACGAACTCCTTGCCGCCACCGATCGCTTCCACCGACGTCTGGTCCTCAACCAGCGTGCGGAGCTGGTCGAAATAGCCGACCTCGAGCTTGGTGCCGAGGCGCACGTCGCCGGTATCCGGCTTCAGACGTTCCAGCATGATTTGCAGCAGCGTGCTCTTGCCGGCGCCGTTTTCGCCGATCAGGCCGATCTTCTCGCCGCGCTGGATCAGCGCCGAGAAGTTGCGGATCACCGTCTGCTCGCCGAAGCGGTGCGTGACGCCGGTGACTTCAACCACCAGCTTGCCGGAGCGCTCGGCTTCCTGCGCGACGACCTTGGCTTCGCCCTCGCGGTTGCGGCGGTTGGCGAAGGTTTCGCGCATTTCCAGTAGGCGTTTGACGCGGCCGGCGCTGCGCGTGCGCCGCGCCTCCACGCCCTTGCGGATCCAGGCCTCTTCCTCGGCGAGCTTCTTGTCGAACAGCGCGTTCTGCCGCTCCTCGGCGTGCAGGGCTTCGGCCTTGCCGGTAACCCAGGCGTCGTAGCCACCGGCCCAGGAGCTGAGCTTGCCGCGATCCAGATCGCAGACCCGCGTCGCCAGCCGGCGCACGAAGGCACGGTCGTGGCTGATGAACAAGATCGAGCCCGGGTACTGCAGCAGCGCTTCTTCGAGCAGCGCGATGCTCGGGATGTCGAGATGGTTGGTCGGCTCGTCGAGCAGCAGCACCTCGGGTTCGGCGACCAGCGCCTGGCCGAGCAACACGCGGCGCTTGAGGCCGCCGGAGAGCTCGGCGAATACGGCGTCCTCCGGCAGCTTGAGGCGCGCGATAATCGACTGGATGCGGCTTTCCAGCGCCCAGCCATCGAGTGCGTCGATGCGCGCCTGCACCTTGCCGAGTTCGGTCAGGTCGTTGCCGGCATGTGCGGCGAGATGGTGGAAGCGCGCGACCAGCGCGCCGATCTCGCCGAGCCCGAGCGCGACCACGTCGTAGACGCTGCCGGGCTGGTCGGTCGGCACCTCCTGGTTCATGCGGCCGATGCGCACGTCGGCGGTGCGTACCACTTCGCCACCGTCGGTGGCCTGCTGGCCGCTGAGGATGCGGAACAGCGTGGATTTGCCGGCGCCGTTACGGCCCATCAGGCACACGCGTTCGCGGGCCTGCAGGGAGAACTGGACGTTGTCGAGCAGCGTCGTGCTGCCGACGCTGAGGCTGACGTTCTTGAGGCTGATGAGCATGGGGGCGCGAGTGTAACGGTCTGCATCCGGGCAGGCGAACCGCGAACCCTGCGCTGTCGTCGCGGTCCAGACAGCCTGGGATCAGGTGCCTGCGAGATGCTGTCAACCGTCATCGACCGGCGGCACTGATTCCGGTTAATGCCCTCAGCTTCGGCTTTCGATGCTTCAGAACGACAAGAACAAGTCATGAATGCCCGTCTTCACGCGCCGTGGTTCCGTCGCTGGCCCTGGCTGCTGGCCGCCTTGCTAATCGTCGGCGCGGTGGCCTGGCGCCTGTTCGCCGGCCGCGAGGCCGCGCCGGAGTACGTCACCACGCCGGTCGAGCGCGGCAGCCTGTCGGCGCGGGTAACCGCCACCGGCACGCTGTCGGCGCTGGTGACGGTGCAGGTCGGCAGCCAGGTCAGCGGTCGCATCCAGGAGCTGTTCGCCGATTTCAATTCCAGAGTTACGAAGGGCCAGTTGATCGCGACGATCGATCCGCGCCTGTTCGAGGCAGACGTACAGCAGCAGCGCGCCAATCTGGCGGCGGCGCAGGCCGAGCTGTCGCGCGCACAGGTGCAGGCCAAGGACACGCAGCGCCAGGCGGCGCGCGCTGCCGAGCTGGCCGAGCGCGGGCTGCTGTCGCAGGGCGAGCGCGATACCGCCAAGGCCAATGCCGACGCGGCGCAGGCGGGTGTCGTCTCCGCACAGGCCGGCATCACGCAGGCACGGGCGGCGCTGACGCGCGCGGAAACCAATCTGGCCTACACCCGCATCGTTTCGCCCACCGACGGCGTGGTGATTTCGCGCGACGTCGATGTCGGTCAGACCGTGGCAGCGTCGCTGCAGGCGCCGATCCTGTTCACGATCGCGCAGGATCTGCGGCAGATGCAGGTCAATACCAGCGTCTCGGAGTCCGATGTCGGTCGCCTGCGTGCAGAGATGCCCGCGAGCTTCACGGTGGACGCGTACCCGGGCGAGCGTTTCCAGGGCCAGGTGCGTCAGGTACGCGATGTGGCGACCACCGTGCAGAACGTCGTGACCTACGACGCGGTCATCGACGTCGAGAATCCGGATCTCAAGCTCAAGCCTGGCATGACGGCCAACGTCACCTTCGTCTACGCCCGCGCCGAAGATGTCCTGCGCGTGCCCAATGCCGCGCTGCGCTTTCGTCCGCCGCAGGCGGACGCGCCGGCCGGTGCCTCCACCCAGCGCAGCGGTGCCGCCAGTGCCGGCGGTAGCCAGGCCGGCGGTCGTCGCGGCGCGCGTGGCGGCGAGACGCAGAGCGCGCCGCGCACGGTGTGGGTGTTGCGTGATGGCGCGGCGGTCGCGGTCCAGGTCACGACCGGCATCAGCGATGGCGCCCATACCGAAGTCACCGGCGGCGAACTGCGCGAGGGCGATCTGGTGATCAGCGATCTGCTGAATCCGACCGCGAGCCGCTCATCGTCTGGCGCCGCCGCCGGCGCGCCGCCGATGCGCATGTTCTGACGCCATGGCGCTGATCGAACTGCGCGACGTGGCGCGCGTCTACCAGATGGGCGACGTGGAAGTCGCCGCTTTGCGAGGCGTCAGTCTCGACGTCGAGCGCGGCGAGTTCGTTGCGGTGATGGGCACGTCCGGTTCCGGCAAGTCGACGCTGATGAACCTGCTCGGCTGCCTGGACCGTCCGTCCAGCGGCCGCTATCGGCTGGACGGTGCGGAAGTCTCGGCGCTGTCGCGCGAGGAACTGGCGTTCATCCGCAACCGCACACTCGGCTTCGTCTTCCAGAGCTTCAACCTGCTGCCGCGCACCAGCGCGCTGGAGAACGTCGAGCTGCCGCTGCTGTATGCCGGTGTGCCCGCGGCCGAGCGCCGCCGTCGCGCGCAGGCCGCGCTGGAGCGTGTCGGCCTGGGGGCGCGGCTGGATCACACGCCGAGCCAGTTGTCCGGCGGGCAGCAGCAGCGCGTTGCCATCGCGCGCGCGCTGGTTGGTGAGCCCAAGCTGATTCTCGCCGACGAGCCGACCGGCAATCTCGATACCGCCACCAGTATCGAGGTCATGGCGTTGCTGCAGGAACTCGGCCGCGGCGGTATCACGGTGATGCTGGTGACGCACGAAACCGATATCGCCAGCTACGCGGCGCGCAACATCCGCATGCGCGACGGTCGCATCATCGGCGACGAGCGCCGCGTGCCGGTGCAGGCGGCGGAGCAGCGCGCATGAACCCGTTGGCGATTCTGCGTACCGCACTGCGCGCGCTGGCGCGCAACCGGCTGCGCTCGTTCCTGACGGCGCTGGGCATCATCATCGGCGTCGCGGCCGTGATCGCGATGGTGTCGATCGGCGAGGGCGCCAAGGCGCAGGTCGAGCAGAGCTTTGCGGCGATGGGCACGAACCTGCTGGTGGTGCGCTCCGGGTCCAGCCAGGCCGGTGGCGTGCGCGGCGGTTTCGGTAGCCAGCCGACGCTGACCTGGGATGATCTGGCGGCGATCCAGCAATTGTCGTCCGTGCGTTACGCCGCGCCGGAACTGCGCAGCAGCGCGTCGGTGATGTCGGAGGAGCAGAACTGGACCACGCGTGTCGCTGGCGTGACGCCCGACTACCTGATGATCCGCAACTGGCGCATCGCGCGGGGGCAGGGGCTGCCGGATGCGGATAGCGACAGCGGCGCCAAGGTCGCGTTGCTGGGCCAGACCGTGGTGGAGAAGTTGTTCGGCGCCTATGCCGATCCGGTAGGCCAGAGCATCCGCATCCGCAACGTGCCGTTCGAGGTGATCGGCGTGCTGGAGCGAAAAGGGCAGTCCGGCATCGGCGAGGACTACGACGACACGGTGCTGGTCCCGGTGCGTGCCTACGCCGACCGTCTGCAAGGCGGCTTGAAGAACTACATCGCCGGCATGATCTATGTCAGCGCCGCGTTGGGCGTACCGACGCAGCGCACCGAGCGCGATCTGACCGAACTGCTGCGCGACCGACACCGCATCGGGCCGGGCCGCGAGGACGATTTCTCGGTGCGCAATCTGGAGGAGCTGGCCAGCGCGCGCGAAGCCAGCACACAGACGTTGACGACGCTGCTGGCGGCGATCGCCGCGGTGTCGTTGCTGGTGGGCGGCATCGGCGTCATGAACATCATGCTGGTGTCGGTCACCGAGCGTACGCGCGAGATCGGCCTGCGCATGGCGGTCGGCGCGCGGCCCAACGACATCCTTCTGCAGTTCCTTGTGGAGGCGCTGGTGCTGGCGCTGGTCGGCGGCTTGATTGGGGTGCTGTTGGGCGTGGCGATCGCACAGCGCCTCAGCGCGGGTTTCGGCTGGCCGCTGCTGATCCGCCTCGACGTGGTGTTGTACGCGGTGCTGGTCAGCGCCGCGGTCGGCGTCGGATTCGGTCTGTATCCGGCGCGCCGCGCTGCGCAGCTCGATCCGATCGAGGCGCTGCGCTACGAATAGCGTCGGCGCGAAGGCTCACGGACAGCCTGCACGCGTGAGGTTGCGCGCTGCAGCGAGCGGTTTTGCTAGAAATAAGGGGGTGGCGGTTTCAGGAAACCGCCACCACCCGTGCGATCAGCGATCTCGAACCGGGTAGACGAAAGCAGCCGCCTGCATGCCCGTGCCGGAACGCGCCGGCGGCGCCGGCAGCGGCGCGCCACCGACGACCATGCGTCCGGCGCCGTCCACGTAGGTCAGCCAAGAGACCGTTTTCTGCTTGGCCAGGCCCGGCGCGCGGTAGTCGCAGACGCCGTCCTCGAACAGTTCCTCGAGCTGCTGCCACTGGTCGTCCGTGAACGGGATCAGGCCGTAATCGTCGTTGCGGTTCAGCGGACGCAGCACGCAGTCGAAGTTATCGGCGGTGTTGGTGTCGCCGGCGACCGTGCGCGGCGTGCCGTAGGCGTACAGGGGCTGCAGCAGGTCGATGCATTCCTGGCCAAGGATGCGCTGGCCGTCGATCAGCGCGCAGGAGTCCTGCACGTTCGCGGGGCGGGCGATGGAGATCTTGTCGGCCAGCGGCGTATCCGAGGTGTCGGCTTCGACGTTCGCCAGCCAGGCGTCCATCGCGTCCAGGCCGCGGTAGACGTACTGGAGGTCGCCGAGCAGCGGCACCGGACCGGCCCACATCACATGGTTGCGCGCACTGCCGTGCTCGCGCTCGATGCGCCAGCGCACCCACCAGGCGTGCACGGAGTCATGCGCGATGCCCGGATCGGGGCCGACGAAGTTGATGATCGCCACGGTGTCCAGGTTGTTGGCCATGTTGATCATGCCGCTGCGATAGGCATTGCCGACCGCCGGATGATCCGCCTGGGTCCGCGCGGCCTGCGGCTGGATGTCCACGTCCAGGCCGCCGATTTTGACGTTGAGATCGACGAACATCGCTGGCGTGATCAGGCCCGCGCGCAGCGCATTGAGGCCGTACTGCACGCCGGTGTTGCCGAGCGGAATGCCGGTGAAGCCCTGGCCGATCTGCTTTTCGACGTCCGACCAGACTTCCGGCTTGCGTTGGCCGAGGATGTGCGGAATCCATTCCAGGATGCCGCAGCGCTGGCCGGTCGGATTGGTCACCGGGTCGTAGGTGTTCTCGCCGAAGCAGTCGCCGGTAACCTTGGTCGCGGCCTGGAACAGGCCGGTGTCGGCGACGACGGCGTTGACGTGCGTGAGATGACCCTCCACCGGTCCCCATGTCACCGGATTCCAGATCACGCCCGGCGCCCAGCGGCCCGGCGCCTCGAAGTACTTGCGCATCAGATGCAGGTCGGCGAACTGCAGGCCGGCCGACAGCGAATCCGGATAGGCGCACATCGTCAGCAGACCCTGATACAGGCCGGGGTAGGCATTGGCAATGGTGACCTGCGCGATCGAGCCGCCGGAGCAGCCGGTGCCGATCGTGTAGCGCAGCGGACCGTACTGCTCCACGAAGCGCTCCTTGGCCATCATGATCGACTCGGCGTTGAGCGCGACGTCGCAGTTGTGACCGGTATTGGCCAGCGCGGTGGACATCACCGCGTAGCCCTTGCCGAGCGCGTAGACGTAGCTCGGCTCGATCAGCGGAATGTCACCGAAGGTGCCGGAGTAGTCGTCCAGCGGCGCGCTGCCGGGCGTGTACTTGGCGCCGCAATTGCCGCCGTGGGTGACCAGCATCTTGCCGTTCCACTGCGACTGCGGCGACCACGGCTCCCAGGCTTCGCCCGGTTTGAACAGCGTGAGGATCTTGTACTGGTCTCGATCCTGATAGCCCAGCTCCTGACGCACGATGAACGGCACGGTCTCGCCGTTCTGCGTCGTGGTCATCGCCACGTCGTCCGGCGGATTCTCGGGATCGTAGGGCAGCAGCTCGGTACCCGGCGTCAGCACCGGCAGGCCTTCGAGGTTGTCGATGAAGGCCGTCGGGCGGTACAGGAACGTGTACTGCGCCGGTTGGTTGCAATGGACGTCGGTGGCCGTGTCCTGGCAGCGAATACGCTTGATCTCGGGGCGCGAGAAGATCGGCCCCTCGTTCGGATAATTGCGAATCACGGTGTGGGCCGAGCCGCCGCCGAGTCGGGCGACCAGCGTGTTGTCGCCAACGCGCAGCCCTTCCACCAGACCCATGACGCGGCCATTGGGACGGCGCTCGAAACGGTTGCTGATGTCGGTGCCGTTGAGGCTGACGCGCAGACCCGACAGGGACGCGCCGTCCTCGACGCGCAGTTCCACCAGGGCATCGCCGCCGCTGATCAGGTCGGCGCGATTGGACAGCACCTCGATCTTGGGGCCGCCTTGCGAGCCCGGGCCAGGATCGGTACCGCCGGACACCGGATCGCTGGAGCCGCAACCGCTGAGGGCCGCGCCCGAGATCAGGACGGCGAGCGCCACCGCGCGCGCATGGATTTGCATCGATTTTCTCCTCGTGTGGTCGGCCATCGGCCGTACCTTTCTCTGTAATCCGACCGGTGTCGCTCCTGGCCGGGCACGCCGTGCGTGCATTCCGCAATGTTAACGCGGTATTAACGGACAACGGCGGCTTTTCTGTATTGCGGGCTCATGCCACGCGGCATGGAGATCACGCCAACGTCGACCGACGCCGGCGGCGTCGGACTACCCGTGCCTCGGTCCGGTCGTGCGCAACCAGTGCAGGAAGATCACTGCGAACAGCAGATCGCCGGTGCCGGCCAGCGCGAGCGGGGTGCCGACACGACCCTGCAGCCAGAGCAGGGTGACGATGACGAAGGCGGCGAGTTTGCCGATGGCGGAGAACCCGACCATGGCGCGCGGAATTTGGGGTTGCCAGGCCAGCCAGGCATACAAACCGCCGAACAAGGCGACGAAGGCGCCGAGCATGGCCGGGTAAGGTTGCGGCACCATCGACGGCAGACCGAAAGGGGCGGCCAGCGGCGATGCAGGGAAGGCCAGTCCGAACGCCGCCGCCGCGTTGAACGGAACGCTGGCCCACAGCGCGGCTCGGATCAGGCGATCGCGATCCATAACGACGGACTCCAACTCAGATAACGGACTTCAGCTCAGATAACCGCCATCGACCGTCAGCGTGGTGCCGGTGACGTAGCTGGCCGCATCCGAGACCAGGAACAGGATCGCCGGCGCAATCTCTTCCGGCTGGGCGACGCGGCCGAGCGGGATGTTGGGCAGGAACATCTTCAGCATCTCGTCGTTCTTGGTCAGCGCCGATGCAAACTTGGTATCGGTCAGACCCGGCAGTACCGCGTTGACGCGCACGCCCCAGGCCGCGCACTCCTTGGCGAAGGACTGGGTCATGTTGATGACCGCTCCCTTGGTGATCGAGTAGATGCCCTGGTACCAGCCGGGTTTGACGCCGTTGATGCTGGCGATGTTGACGATCGCGCCGCGGCCGTTCTTCTTCATCAGCTTGCTGGCCAGCGCCGACAGTTCGAAATAGCCCCGCACGTTGACCTGCAGGGTCTTGTCGACCATGCCCATGTCGGTATCCGAAATCTGGCCGAAGTAGGGGTTGGTCGCGGCATTGTTGACGAGGATGTCGAGGCGGCCGAGCGTGGCGTCGATATCCGCGACCAGGCGCTGGATGTCGGCGCTGACGCCGGCATGCGCCGCCATCACGGTGGCCTGACCGCCGGCCGCCACGATCTTGTCGCGGACCTTTTCCAGGTCTTCGGCTTTGCGCGACGACAGCACCACGTGCGCGCCTTGTTCGGCCAGCAGGCGGGCAGTGGCTTCGCCGATGCCGCGCGAGGCGCCGGTCACGAGCGCGACGCGCCCGTTCAGATCGAATAAACGGGTCGGCATTGACGGGCTCCTGACGCGCGTTACTGAACGGTTACCGGGCCCTGCAGATTGCGGCTCAGCTTGCGACCGCCGCGATCGCTGAGCGCCGCGTTGAGGCTGACCCGGTAGGTCCCC
Source organism: Solimonas sp. (assembly GCA_036405815.1). Lineage (GTDB taxonomy): Bacteria > Pseudomonadota > Gammaproteobacteria > Nevskiales > Nevskiaceae > Solimonas. The sequence continues at coordinate 22,326 of DASWWX010000067.1, forward strand.
GGCTGTTCGATCTTGAACACCAGCATGCGCGCATTCTTGTCGTTGACCGTCCAGCTGCCGGAAACGGTCTTGCCAGCGGTATCCGTGACGCGGATCTGCTTGCCGGCGGCATTGGCGTTGGCGAAGTCGCCATCGAACATCAACACGATCGCACGCGCATAGGCAGCCGAGCCCGCGTAGACCAGGCCCAGTTCTCCGGGTGCGGTCTGGCCCCACCAGGTGGGCGCCGGGCTGGCGGATTTCTCCGCGGACGGGCTGGCCGGCTTGCTGGCTTTCGGCGCGGCCGGAGCCTTAGGGGTTTGGGCCGGGGCCGGGGCCGGGGCCGGCTCGCTGATCGGCGCTTCTTCGACGGGGGCGGCGGCGGACGGTTCGGTGTCGACCGGCGCAGGCACCTCCGGTTCGGCCACGGCTTCAGCCTCGACGGACGCTTCCTGGGCCACATCCTCAGCGACGGTTGCTTCGTCCACCGCAGCCTCAGCGGCCGCGGCGCTCAGCGCTTCCGAGCTTTCGAGTGCCTGCTGGTCCTCGACGGAGGGCGCGTCGGCCACGGCGTCGGGAGCGGTTTCCTTCAATTCGCCGCTGCTGAACACGCGGTCCAGCGCCTCGGCATTATTGTCAACACGCACCGAAGCGTGCTGCTGCGGAAAGATGAATCCCAGCGCGAAGTAGGTGCCAACAGCCACCGCCAAGGCGGCGATCGTCATGCTCAGGCCTTTATTCATGGAATGCCCCGCTCTCCTGGATACGTTTTGACCGGCTTGTTTATATGCCTCGGCGCATGAGGGCGCGCTGAAAGCCGACATCATCGGATCGTGCCCGGCGCCGGCGTGAGGCCTCGTCTTCGAGGGTGCCGACTATCTGATAGACAGCCTACTGCGTCAATGGCGGTGGCGTCGTCGTTGGCGCTGTCGCCAGCGATAGGACTGTCGCGGCATCGCGGCGATAATGGCGCACTGGAAGCAGCCGCACCTCCACCTTCAACTCCTTACATTGAGACGGGCATCGCGATGAACGATCGTTATCTGGAATTCACCAATTCGTCATTCGGCAAGTCGTTCGCCGGCATGCTCGGATTGCCGACGCCGCCGCGTCTGCGTCGCGCACAACAGGCCTGGGCTGCGGCTCCGCTGGCCGAGCGTCCGGCGCTGGTTGGTGCGGCGAGCGGTTCGGACCTTGCTGCGCCGCTGCTGCGCGAACTGGCCGAGATGGGCGCCACCCTGCGCATCGTTGCCGATCTGCCGGGCCTCGGCGTGGTGAAGGCCGCGGCCGCCAATCTTGGCCTGGCGCTGGCTGGCAATCCCACCGCGGATAGCGGTGAACCCAAGAACGCGGTGTTGCTGTTCGACGCCAGCGGCCTGTCGTCGCCGGCGCAGATGCGCGAGCTGTACGACTTCTTCCAGCCGCAGCTACGCGGCCTGGCCGCCAACGCCCGTGTGCTGGTGGTCTCGCGCGCACCGCAGTCGCGTGACGATGTGTATGGCAAGACCGTGTCCACGGCGCTGCGCGGCTTCGTGCGTTCGCTGGCCAAGGAAGTCGGCAAGAACGGCAGCACCGCCAACCTGATCGAAGTCGAGGCCGGTGGCGAGACCGCGCTGTCGGCGCCGTTGCGCTTCTTCCTGTCGGAGCACTCCGCCTATGTCGCCGGCCAGGTGCTGACCGTCACCAAGACCCGGCAGGTCATGCCGGCTTTCAGTGGCAGCCTCACCGGCAAGGTGGCATTGGTCACTGGTGCGGCACGCGGCATCGGTGCGGCGATCTCCGAGGTGCTGGCGCGCGAGGGCGCGCAGGTGGTCGGCGTCGATCACCCGTCCGCCGAAGGTGGGCTGGGCGAGACGATGTCGCGCATCGGTGGCGTTGGCCTTGCGCTGGACGTGACCGCCGAGGATGCCGCGGAGCGCATCATCGCCGAGACCTTCGAACGCTTTGGCGGCCTGGATATCGTCGTGCACAACGCCGGCGTGACCCGCGACAAGATGCTGCGCAACATGCCGCCGCATTTCTGGGATCTGGTGCTGAGCATCAACCTGGGGGCGATCCTGCGCATCAACGACGGTCTGCTGAAGAAGGGCTTGAAGGATGGCGCGCGCATCGTCTGCATTTCGTCGATCGGCGGCATCGGCGGCAACGCCGGCCAGACCAACTACGGTGCGACCAAGGCTGGCGTGATCGGCTATGTCGATGCACTGGCCGAGACCATGGCCAAGCGTGGCGGCGGCATCAACGCCGTGGCGCCGGGTTTCATCGAAACGGCGATGACCGCGGCGATGCCGCTGGGTCCGCGCGAGGTCGGTCGCCGCATCAACTCGTTGTCGCAGGGTGGCCTGCCGCAGGACATCGCCGAAGCCGTGGCCTTCTTGGCCTCGCCGTCGGCGGCCGGCGTCAACGGCGAGACGCTGCGCGTCTGCGGCCAAAACTGGTTCGGCGCCTGACGCCTGACTGAACGGCGACTCGAAAGGACGCTGCCTTTCACGCGCGGGGACCGTTACACTGCCGGTCCCCGCGCGGCCGTTCGGCCGCCGCACGCTCGGGCGCTCCGGCCCGGATCGAGAACGACTTGAAGAAGTCTTCGCAAGACCTTGAATTAATTGCTGAATCAAAGCTGCCGACGTCGTTTGCCGAGTTCCGCATCGGCGTCTGGCGTAGTGGCGACGGCAAGGAACACGTGGTGATTTCGCTCGGCGACCTGGCTGACCGGGAGGCCGCGCCGCCGCTGGTGCGTGTGCATTCCGAGTGCCTGACCGGGGATGCGCTGTTCTCCCAGCGCTGCGATTGCGGTGCGCAGCTCGAAGCGGCGCTGGCCCGGATCGCTGAAGCCGGTCGTGGTGCGGTGCTGTACCTGCGCCAGGAAGGCCGCGGCATCGGCCTCGGCAACAAGATTCGCGCCTATGCGCTGCAGGATCAGGGCGCTGATACCGTCGAAGCCAATCACCAGCTCGGGTTTCCGGCAGATGCGCGTGAGTACGGCCTGGCCGTCGACCTGCTGCGGCAGCTCGGTCTGTGCCGGATCCGGCTGATGACCAACAATCCGCGCAAGCTCGATGCCTTGAGCGCGGATGGCGTGGAGATCGTTGAGCGGGTGGCGCTGGAGAGCGGGCGTAACCCGCATAACGAGAAGTATCTGGCCGCCAAGGCGGCCAAGCTGGGCCATCTGCTGAGTCTGCCCTGAGCGTCACGCGATGCGCGCGCCCCCCGACGATGCCGGCGCCGACCAGCAACCCGGCTTGCTGCGCGAGATCGGCAGTTTCACGGTATCGACCTACCGCATCTCGCGCGGGCTGGTGCCGCTGGGCAAGTTGCTGGCGTCCGAACCCGATGTCACGCGCGACGATCTGACCAAAGCAGTCGATCAGGCGTTCGAGGCGCTGTACCGACACCCGATCCTGCGCCAGACCGAGCGTTTGACCGGTTATCTGCGCAAGCGGCGCCTGATTCCGAACGAGCAATCCACCGAGGACCTGATCCGCTTCGTTATCGAGCAGATCGTCGCACGTTCCCCGGTGCCGGTGCCCGAGCAGCTGGTGCAGGAGTTCTGGCAGTTCTTCAACGAGCTGTTCGAGACGCCCGAACTCAAGGGATTGGGTGAGCTGTCGCTGGACATGGTGCGGTTGGTGATCCGCACCTACGAGCCGACGCTGGTGGAGATCGTCAACCTGCTCAAGGCCGGGCGTCGCTTCAATCAGTGGCAGCTCGGCGAGATCCTGCGCCGCGCCGCGATGGTGCGCGGCGACGCGCTGATCGTGCGCCGCCAGGTCAAGGCGCTGCGCTACATCAAGCCGTTCTTCCAGACCGATCCCAAGGATCTGCGTACGCAGGCGCAAATCGTTGCGCAGATGGTCCGCGAGTTCGGGCCGTTCTTCATCAAGATGGCGCAGGCCGCCGCCGCCAGCGCCGATTTCCTGCCCGAGGAAATCGCGCGCGAGCTGGCGGTGTTCCACGAAGACGTGCCGGCGATGAGCGAGGAGGAGGTGCTGCAGGCCTTCATGGAGTGCTATGGCAAGCCACCGCACAAGCTCTACCTCGACTTCGACCCGGCGCGGCCGGTCAAATCCGGTTCGATCGGTTCGGTGTACTTCGCCAAGAAGCCGTTTCTCGAAGAGGGGAGAGAGGTTTTGCGACCGGTGGTCATCAAGGTCGGCCGGCAGAACATCGATCGCGAATTCGCGATCGGCAAGCTGGTGCTCGGCCTGGCGATCATGTCTTCGCAGTACTGGGCGCCGCATTCCAAGCTGACGCCGTTCCTGCGCGCGATGCAGGAGCAGGTCGACGAGTTTGTTGCCGGTTTCGTCGAGGAGCTGGACTTCGAGCAGGAGGCGCGCAATCACCTGCGTTTCTACGAGCGCAGTCTGAAGTCGTCGATGTGGCGCGTGCCGGCCCTGTACGGCCACACGCGGCGCATCATCGAGATGGAATATCTGTCCGACGCGGCGAGCCTGACACGCGCGCTGGCGCGCATGCCGCGGGTCGAACGCCGGCGTTTCCAGCGCCAGGTGTCGGAGCGTTTGCTGTACACGCTGGTTTCGCACGTGTTTGCGCACGGCGAGATGCACGGCGATCTTCATCCGGGCAATGTCATGATCGGTGCCGACGGCAGTCTGCACCTGATCGACTGGGGCAATGTCGTGCCGCTGGACGGCAAGTGGGGTCGCGTGTGGCATTACCTCGCCGCAGCGATCGTCGCCGATACCGAATTGTTGACGGACGTGCTGATCGAGGTCAGCACGCAGCCCGAGGCCAATCGCGCACGCCGTGACGAGATCAAGGCGACGCTGGATGAGACACTGGCGAAGAAGGGCGTGACGCCGCTGACGGCGCGCAACTTCGTCGTCGAGTTGCGTCGCGGCGGGACCGAGGGCCTGCACCGGCGCGGCCAGACCGTGCTGCACCTGATGTCCAATACCCAGCAGGCTGGCCTCGTGATCCGCCGCGAATACCTGCACTTGTCGCGAGCCCTGTTTGCGGTGGCCGGCAGTTTCGGCTCGCTGTACGAGAGCGAATCCAAGAAGCGGCTGGCACTGGATCTGCTGCGCGGCCTGGCGCGGCTGCCGCTGACGCTGACGCAGGACAAGCTGCACGATGAGATCAACGGCTTGCGCCGCGGCATCGCGCGCCGGCTGCCGCTGCCGCGCCTGCTGCGCAATCGCCTGGCGCCGCCGGCACTGACCCAACACTGATCGGCGCCGAGCCGAAAAGGACGTCCATCCCGATGTATCGCCTTGCCCGCAGCGCCCTGTTCCAGCTCGATGCCGAGCACGCTCACGAACTGACATTGGCGACGTTCCGGCGCGTGCCGCGACTGGCGACGCTGCCGTTCGCTGCGTCGGCCGTCGAGGCGCCGGTCGAGCTGCTGGGCTTGCGCTTCCGCAACCGTATCGGTTTGGCAGCCGGGCTCGACAAGAACGGCGAATGCCTCGCGGCCTGGGCCCGGCTCGGCTTCGGATTCGTCGAGGTCGGCACCGTCACGCCGCGACCGCAGCCCGGCAATCCGCGGCCGCGCATGTTCCGTCTGCCGCAGCACGATGCACTGATCAACCGGCTTGGCTTCAACAACAAGGGTGTGGACTACCTGCTGGCGCGCGTCGCCGAATCCGACTATCGCGGTGTGCTCGGCATCAACATCGGCAAGAACGCCGACACGCCGATCGAGAAGGCCGCGGACGATTACCTGATCTGTCTGCGCAAGGCCTATCCCGCTGCCAGCTACATCACCGTCAACATCTCGTCTCCGAACACCAAGAACCTGCGCGATCTGCAGGACGAGGCGCGGCTGCGTGCCTTGTTGGGTGCGTTGCGCGCGGAGGCGGACGCGTTGGCGCAGCGACACGGCCGGCGCGTGCCGGTCCTGGTCAAGATCGCGCCTGACGTGAACGATGCTCAGCTTGAAGGTATCGCGCTGGCGGCCCGCGAAAGCCGTATCGACGGTCTGATCGCGACCAACACCACGATCACGCGGCCGGGCCTGGCCGGCGAACCGCTGGCCGCGGAAACCGGCGGTCTGTCCGGCGCACCACTGCGACCGCTGGCGGAGCAGGCGTTGCGCGGCCTGCGCAGCCGTTTGGGTGCGGACTTCCCGTTGATCGGCGTCGGTGGTATCGATGGTGCCGAGGCGGCGCGGGCGCGCCGCGTCGCGGGTGCGGATCTATTGCAGGTCTATACCGGGTTCATCTATCACGGCCCCGGTCTGATCGCGGCCTGCGCGCGCGCCGTGGCGTGATTCACGGTTGCCGCTGTCATCGTTAATCCTTTAGAGTCCGGTCACTAACGACAAGCCGTATCGGCATTAATCTGGGGAATTCACGATGCGTATGAAAGTGTTGTGCGCTGCTGCGGTTGCGACGCTCTGGGGTGGTTCTGCGCTGGCGGTCAATGCCGACGATTACGAGATCCCGTACGCCGGCGCCGCGTACCTGTACGAGATCGGCGACAACGATCGCGACTCCAAGAATGGCAACGGCTTCCAGCTGCACTTCGGCTGGCCGCTGAGCGATTTCGGTTACTCGCGCTGGGCCGCGGAGCTGACCTTCCACAGCCTCGCCCGCAAGCGTGACGTCGACGGCAAGAAGGACTACCAGTCCGGCCTGATGCTGGACCTGGTCTATGACTTCGGCAGCCAGGCGATCGGTGGCAGCGGCTACAGCGTCAAGCCGTTCGTGCTGGGTGGTCTCGGCGTGGTGCAGGAAGACGCGCGTGGCAGCGAGCACGAGCACTTCGGCTTCAACTTCGGTGGCGGCGCGCTGTTCCCGCTCAACTGGCACGGCCTCGCGGCCCGCCTGGAAGCGCGCGTGCTCGGCCAGGACAACGACAAGACGGTCGCGGGTGAAGACCTGCTGATCGACTACCGTGTCAGCCTCGGCCTGCAGATGCCGCTGACCTTCCTGTTCGCACCGGGCTCGGCGCCGCCGGCGCAGTCCTGCGAACTGGCCGTGGTCGACCCGGTCACCGGCCGCAGCGACTGCGGCGACGATTCCGATCGCGACGGCGTCGTCGACGGTCTCGACGAGTGCCCGATGACGCCGGCTGGCGTCAAGGTCAACGCGCGCGGTTGCCCGGTTGATGTCGGCAACGACGAGGACGTCGACGGCGTTCCGAACGAAGCCGATGCGTGCCCGGGCACGCAGCAGGGCCTGCGCGTCGATGCGCGCGGTTGCGCGCTGCCGCAGAACGTCGTGTTGCGCGGCGTCAACTTCGAGAACGACTCGGCCCGCCTGACGGCGCAGGCCAAGCGGCTGCTCGATGACTCGGCCACCACGATGAAGAACCAGTCCAATCTGAAGGTGCTGGTTGCCGGTCACACCGACGGCAATGGTTCCGATGCCTACAACGACACGCTGTCGAAGGAACGCGCGGAGTCGGTGCGCCAGTACCTGATCAGCAAGGGCGTGGAAGCTTCGCGCCTGGCCTCGGAAGGCTTCGGCAAGTCGCAGCCGCTGGAGTCGAACGACACGGCCGAGGGTCGCGCCAGCAACCGTCGCGTCGAGTTCCGCCTCGTCACCGAGTAAGCGGTCGATCGTCCAGGGCCACGCGATCCTCACGGGTCGCGTGGCCTTGTTTTTGTCCGCGTCTTTTCATGACTGAAGCCGTCGCACCCCTGGAGCCGCCATCGCCCTGCGTCGGGGTTTGCACGCTGGATGCCCAGCGCTCGCTCTGTGTCGGCTGCGGTCGCAGCCTGCGCGAGATTGCCGAGTGGTCGTCGGCCGGCGCCGAGCGCAAGCGTCAGATCGTTCAATCCGCCGCACAGCGGCGGGCTCAGTTGCCATCTCCCGGAGCGCCCCGATGAAAACCCTGCCAACGCCCGCGGATTTCGGGTTCAGCGTCGAGATTCCCACGCGCTGGGCCGATCTCGATGCCCTGGGTCATGTCAACAACACGCGATTCTTCACCTTCGACGAGACGGCGAGGCTCGATTACTTCGGCGAGCTGATGCGCAACGATCCGCTGTTCTGGAAGGCGCATGGCCTGATCCTGGCGCGCATCGAGTGCGACTTCATCTCGCAGTTGCGGCATCCGGCGCAGGTACAGGCCGGCTTTCGCATCGAGCGCATGGGCCGCTCCAGCATGAACACGCTGGCGGCGTATTTCGTCGAGGGCAAGCCGGTCGCGGTCAGTCGCGGCGTCGTGGTCTGGTTCGATTACGCCAACCAGAAACCGCTGGCGATTCCCGAGCCGGTGCGCCAGATGATCCGCGGCCGCGAACGCGTGCCGCCGCAGGAAAGCTGAAGCGGCTTGATGCGCTGTGCCCGCTGCGGGCGACGGGGATCAGAGACGCAGTTCGCCGAGTTCGCGTGCGGGCACGGAGACGTCCCATAGGGCGTTGAAAGCCTTGAGCCGGCGGCGTGCTTCCAGTGGGGCATAGGCGTAGTGACGCGCTTCGAGGCGGTCGTTGGCGTCGCGTTGCAGCACGCCCTTTTCATCGGCGACCAGATACTCCTCGATCACGGCTTTCTCATCGTCCGGCAGTTGCCGGAATTCGATGCGGCTGGTCAGGCGTCGGCCCAGCTCGACCAGTCGGTGCGCGCGGTGCATGGTCCGCTCGGTGGCGTTGACCAGCACGCGGATGCGCGCCCGATGGTGTCGCAGTGCCAGCGCCTGCACCTTTTCGACGAAGCTCTCGTCGCCGAACACACGAGCGTCGAGATCGTAGGAGAGCAATGCGAGTTCGAGTGTTGCGTCGCCGGCGACCACGCCCAGCGCCTCGACGAAGGCGACGCGACCATTGAGGATGGTGGCGGTTTCCTTGTCGGGCGCAGGCGTGCTCATCGGCGGGCTCAGACGCGCTTGGCCTGATGCAGCGCGTTGCCGGTGTAGCTCGCCGGCGTCATCGCCAGCAGGCGCTGCTTTTCGGCTTCCGGCAGGTCGAGCGCCGAGACGAAATCGCGGATCGCGTCGCGGCCGATCTTCTGGCCGCGGGTCAGGCGCTTGAGCTGCTCGTAGGGTTCCGGCAGGCCGTAGCGGCGCATCACCGTCTGGATCGCTTCACCGAGCACTTCCCAGTTGGCCTCCAGATCCTGGCCCATCTTCCAGGCGTCGGCTTCGAGCTTGCCGATGCCCTTGAGCGCGGCCTGATAGGCGATCAGCGAGTACGCGGCGCCCGAACCGAGGTTGCGCAGCACGGTGGAGTCGGTGAGATCGCGCTGCCAGCGCGAGATCGGCAGCTTCTCGGCCAGATGCTGCAGGATCGCGTTGCCGATGCCGAGATTGCCTTCGGCGTTCTCGAAGTCGATCGGGTTGACCTTGTGCGGCATCGTCGACGAGCCGACTTCGCCAGCGACGGTCTTCTGCTTGAAGTAACCGACCGAGATATAGCCCCAGACGTCGCGGCAGAAGTCGATCAGGATCGTGTTGAACCGCGTCAGCGCGTGGAAGTACTCGGCGATGTAGTCGTGCGGCTCGATCTGCGTGGTCGCCGGCGATTCGTCGACGCCGAGGCCGGCGATGAAGTCCGCGGAGAGCTTGGGCCAGTCGACATCCGGATAGGCCGCGTAATGCGCGTTCCAGTTGCCGACCGCGCCGTTCATCTTGCCCAGCAGCGGCACCTGCGCGAACTGGTCGCGCTGGCGACGCAGACGCTGTGCGAACACCGCCATCTCCTTGCCGAGCGTGGTCGGCGAGGCCGGCTGGCCGTGCGTGCGCGACAGCATCGGCTGTTCGGCATACATGCGCGCCAGGTTGGCAACGGCGGTGAGCACGCGATCCAGCATCGGCAGCAGCACGCGCTCGCGGGCGTCCTTCAGCATCAGTGCATGCGAGAGGTTGTTGACGTCCTCCGAGGTGCAGGCAAAGTGGATGAATTCCTTGACGCCGGCCAGCTCGCTGTTGGAGCCGATCTTTTCCTTGAGGTAGTACTCCACGGCTTTTACGTCGTGATTGGTCGTGTCCTCGATCGTCTTGACGCGTTGCGCTTCGGTCAGGTCGAAGGCGGTGGCGATGCGTTCGAGCCGCTCCCGCGCTTCGGTCGACAGCGTTGCCACCTCGGCGATGGCAGGGTGCGCGGCTAGCGCCTCGAGCCAGCGCACCTCCACCAGTACGCGATAACGCATCAGGCCGTATTCGCTGAAGATCTCGCGCAGCTTCACGGTCTTCTCGGCGTAGCGGCCGTCGATGGGGGAAATGGCAGAAAGGGAAGTCAGGTTCATGGGTGATTCATCTGAAAACGACGCGGCCGACGGTGCCGCAGGCGCCAGGGCTCATTTGCTAGGCTGGGCCGGTATTTTATCCGAGGCCGCGGATCACGCCGCGGATGCGTTATGCCGAAAGCCGCTTTCCGTGTCGAACGCGACAGCCTGGGCACGCTGAAGGTCCCCGCTGATGCGGCCTGGGGCGCGCAGACCCAGCGCGCGGTCGACAACTTTCCGATCTCGGGCCTGGCCATGCCGCGCGCCTTCATCCGCGCGCTGGGCCTGATCAAGGCGTCTGCGGCGCAGGCCAACGCCGAACTCAAGCTGATTCCGCAGCGCAAGGCGCGCGCGATCGTCGCGGCCGCGCTGGAAGTGGCGGTAGGGCAGCATGACGCCCAGTTTCCGGTGGACGTGTTCCAGACCGGCTCCGGTACCTCCAGCAACATGAACGCCAACGAGGTCATCGCGCACCTGGCGCGCGCGCGCCTCGGCACGGCCGTGCACCCCAATGACGAGGTCAATTACGGCCAGTCGTCCAACGACGTCATTCCGACCGCCATCCACCTGTCGGCGGCGCTGCTGCTGCACGAACGCCTGCTGCCGGCACTCACGCTGTTGCGGCGCTCGCTGAATCGGCGCGCGCGTGGCCTGCGAGCCCAGGTCAAGACCGGGCGCACGCACCTGATGGATGCGATGCCGCTGACGCTGGGCCAGGAATTGTCCGGCTGGGAGGCGCAGATCGCGCAGGCCGTGGCCCGGCTGCAGGCGGTGCAGCCGCGCCTGCACCGCTTGGCGCAGGGCGGTACCGCCGTGGGCACCGGCATCAACGCGCACCCGAAGTTTGCAGCACGCTTCTGCGTGGCGCTGTCCGGGCGCAGCGGTCTGCGTCTGCGGCCGGCGGAAAACTACTTCGAGGCGTTGTCGAGCCAGGATACGGCAGCCGAGCTATCGGGCCAGTTGAAGGTGTTGGCGGTCGCGCTGACCAAGATCGCCAACGACCTGCGCTGGATGAACTCGGGGCCGCTCGCGGGGCTGGGGGAGATCGAGCTGCCGGCGCTGCAGCCGGGTTCCAGCATCATGCCGGGCAAGGTCAACCCGGTGATTCCGGAAGCCGTGGCGATGGTCGGTGCGCAGGTGATCGGCAATGACGCAACGATCACGGTGGCCGCGCAGAGCGGTAATTTCCAGCTCAACGTCATGCTGCCGGTGATCGCCTACAACCTGCTGCAAAGCCTGGAACTGCTCGCCAACGCCAGCACGCTGCTGGCGACCCAGGCCATCGACGGCTTCACGGTGCGTGAGGCGCGACTGCGCGAGACGCTGGATCGCAATCCGATCCTGATTACCGCGGCCAATGCGGTGATCGGTTACGAACGCGGTGCGGCCATCGCCAAGCGGGCGTATCGCGAACAGCGACCGGTGCTGGACGTGGCCGTGGAAGACACCGGGCTGTCGCGCGCCGAACTCAAACGGCTGCTCGATCCGCGCGAGCTGACACGAGGCGGGCTCAAGGGCGGCAACAGCGGCGGTGGGTGAGCCGGGCAGGGGACGCGGCGGCGCAGGTCTAGTAGCATGCGCGCGCCGTTTTTCACCGCCGATTCCCAGCCCGATCCCGACATGACCACGATCCGCCAGGACGACTTCATCCAGTCCATCGCCGACGCCTTCCAGTACATCAGCTACTACCACCCGCTGGACTACATCCAGGCCCTCGGCGAGGCCTACGAGCGCGAGGAATCGCCGGCGGCCAAGGACGCGATCGCGCAGATCCTGACCAATTCGCGCATGAGCGCGGAAGGCCGTCGCCCGATCTGCCAGGACACCGGCATCTGCGTCGTGTTTCTCAAGGTCGGCATGAACGTGCGCTGGGATTCGACGATGAGCGTGCAGGAGATGGTCGACGCGGGCGTGCGCCGCGCCTACCTGCACCCGGACAACACGCTGCGCGCCTCGGTGCTCGCCGATCCGGCGGGCAAGCGCGTCAACACCAAGGACAACACACCGGCGGTGATCCACTACGAGATCGTGCCGGGCGATCACGTCGAGGTGACCTGCGCCGCCAAGGGCGGCGGTTCCGAGAACAAGTCGAAGATGGTCTGTCTCAACCCCTCCGACTCGATCGTCGACTGGGTGCTGAAGACGGTACCGACGATGGGCGCCGGCTGGTGCCCGCCGGGCATCCTCGGCATCGGCATCGGCGGCACGCCGGAGAAGGCGACCGTGATGGCCAAGGAAGCGATCATGGCGCCGGTGGACATCCACCTGGTCAAGGCCAAGCAGGCGCGCGGCGAGACGCTGACGCGCATCGAAGCGCTGCGGCTGGAGCTGCTGGAGAAGGTCAATGCGCTGGGCATCGGCGCGCAGGGCCTCGGCGGCCTGACGACGGTGCTCGACGTGAAGATCATCGACTACCCGACGCACGCGGCCTCGCTGCCGGTGGCGATGATCCCGAACTGCGCGGCGACGCGCCACGTGCACTTCGAACTCGACGGCACAGGCCCCGCGAAGCTGGACGCGCCGAAGCTGGAAGACTGGCCGAAGGTGACGTGGAAGGCCGACGACAAGAAAGCCAAGCGCGTGAACCTCGACACGCTGACCCGCGCCGAGGTCGAGAGCTGGCAGCCGGGCGACATCCTGCTGCTCAACGGCAAGATGCTCACGGGCCGCGATGCTGCGCACAAGCGCATCCAGGACATGCTGGCCAAGGGCGAGAAGCTGCCGGTCGATTTCACCAACCGCGTGATCTATTACGTCGGCCCGGTCGACCCGGTGCGCGACGAGGTCGTCGGCCCCGCCGGCCCGACCACGGCGACGCGCATGGACAAGTTCACCGAGATGATGCTCGCGCAGACCGGCCTGATCGCGATGATCGGCAAGTCCGAGCGCGGTCCCGCCGGCATCGCCGCGATCAAGAAGCACAAGGCTGCGTACCTGATGGCGGTCGGCGGCGCGGCCTATCTCGTGTCGAAGGCGATCAAGTCCTCCAAGGTGCTGGGCTTCGGCGATCTCGGCATGGAAGCGATCTATGAATTCGAGGTGCAGGACATGCCGGTGACCGTCGCGGTCGACGCGCTCGGCACTTCCGTGCACGAAACCGGTCCCAAGCAGTGGCAGGCCAAGATCGGCAAGATTCCCGTCGTCGCCGCCTGACCCAATTCCGTCAGTAGAAAAGGATTTCGCAGATGACCCTAAACTTCCGCGTGCTGAGCCTCGTTGGCTTCCTCGGCTGCGTGTTCGGCCTGGCCTTTGCGCTGTACCTGCAGCACTTCAAGGGCTACGAGCCGTGCCCGATGTGCATCTTCCAGCGCGTAGCGATGGCGGCAGCCGGCGTGTTCTTCCTGATCGGTGCGCTGCATGCGCCGCGCGGCGGTGGCCGCTGGGCTTATGCGGTGCTGGCGCTGCTGGCTTCCGCGGTCGGCGCCGCCATCGCCTGGCGTCACGTCTGGCTGCAGGGCCTGCCGCCAGACCAGGTGCCGGCCTGCGGTCCGACGCTGGATTACCTGCTGGGCATGCTGCCGGTCATGGAAGTCGTGCAGATGGTGCTCAAGGGCGACGGCAACTGCGCCAAGATCGACGCGCAGTGGCTCGGCATCTCGCTGCCGGGTTGGACGCTGATCTCGTTCGCGGGCTTCGGCCTCTACGCGCTGGCGATGCCGCTGCTGGCCAAGCGGGCCGACGCCGCGCGGTAAAGCACGCTCCCCTTCAATACTGTTCCTGAGACCACCATGAGCTACGCCACCACCGATCTTTCCGACGCCCATCCTGAAGCCCAGGTTGCCGAGCCGATCTTCGGCGACTTCGGCGGCGTCATCGCCTTCCACGGCGCGATCAAGACGATCAAGGTCTTCGAGGACAACGCGCTGGTACGCGCGACCCTGGAGACGCCGGGCGAGGGCCGCGTGCTGGTCGTCGACGGCGGCGGCTCGACGCGATGCGCGCTGGTCGGCGGCAATCTCGGTCAGCTCGCGGTCAAGAACGACTGGGCTGGTATCGTCGTCTACGGCTACATCCGCGACTCCGAGGAAATCTCGGAGCAGGCATTCGGGCTCAAGGCCCTGGGCACACATCCGCGAAAATCCGAGAAGGGCCTGCACTCGGCGGTACAGGACAAGGTCGTGAGCTTCGCCGGCGTGAGCTTCAAGCCCGGCGCCTGGCTGTATGCGGATGCCGACGGCATCGTCGTGTCGGATACGCCGATTCACGCTTGAGCAACGGGCTGTCGGAAAGCCCCGCGAAACCTCGATTTCGCGGGGCTTTTTCATTGCGTGGCAGTGCCTCGTTGGCTATAGTTCGCCGCCTGTTTTTCGGTCGTTTTCCAACAGTTAGCGAGGTTCAGACATGAGCGCAGTCAAGGGCGTGGAAATTCTCGGCGAGTTGACGCCGGCCTATAAGAAGATTCTGACGCCGGAGGCGCTCAAGTTCGTCGCCACGCTGGTTCGCAAGCACGGCCCGACGCGCGAGAAGCTGCTGGCCTACCGTGGCGAGCGCCAGGCGCTGGTGGACAGCGGCAAGCTGAAGCTCGGCTTCCTCAAGGAAACCAAGAAGGTCCGCGACGGCAAGTGGAAGATCGCCGGCATCCCGGCCGACCTGCAGGACCGTCGCGTCGAGATCACCGGGCCGGTCGACCGCAAGATGATCATCAACGCGCTGAACTCCGGCGCGAAGTGCTTCATGGCGGACTTCGAGGACTCGGCGGCGCCGACCTGGGACCTGATGATGGGCGGCCAGATCAACCTGCGCGACGCCGTCAATCGCAAGATCGAATTCAAGTCTCCGGAAGGCAAGGAGTACAAGCTTAATAAGGACATCGCCACGCTGATCGTGCGTCCGCGCGGCTGGCACCTGCTGGAGAAGCACATCCTGATCGACGGCAAGCCGGCCCCGGGCGGCATCGTCGACTTTGCGCTGTTCTTCTTCCACAACGCCAAGACGCAGATCAAGAAGGGCACGGGTCCTTACTTCTACCTTCCGAAGATGCAGTCGCACCTCGAAGCGCGCCTGTGGAACGCGATCTTCAAGGACGCGCAGACCCTGCTGAAGGTCCCGCAGAAGACGATCAAGGCCACCGTGCTGATCGAGACGCTGTGGGCCGCGTTCGAGATGGAAGAGATCCTGTATGAACTGCGCGACCACATCGTCGCGCTGAACTGCGGCCGTTGGGACTACATCTTCTCCTGCATCAAGACGCTGAACGCCAACGGCAACTGGCTGGTGCCGGACCGTCTGCAGGTGACGATGGACAAGCACTTCCTCGACAGCTACTCCAAGCTGCTGTGCGAGACCTGCCACAAGCGCGGCGCGCAGGCGATGGGCGGCATGGCCGCCTTCATCCCCACCAAGGACCCGGCGAAGAACGAGGAAGTGTTCGCCAAGGTCACGGCCGACAAGCTGCGCGAGGTCAAGAATGGCCACGACGGCACCTGGGTCGCGCACCCGGGCCTCGTGCCGGTCGCGCTCAAGGTGTTCGACGAGCACATGCCGACGCCGAACCAGGTCAGCAAGCAGTTCAACTACAAGATCAAGGCCGCCGACCTGCTGGTGAAGCCGGAAGGCGCGTTCACCGAGGCGGGCCTGCGCAACAACGTCAATGTTGGCATCCAGTACACGGAAGCCTGGCTGCGCGGCAACGGCTGCGTGCCGCTGCACAACCTGATGGAGGACGCGGCCACCGCCGAAATCTCCCGCACCCAGGTCTGGCAGTGGCAGAAGTACGGCGTCACGCTGAACGACGGCCGCAAGGTCACGCCGGCGCTGATCCAGAAGGTGATCGACGAGGAAATGGCCGGCATCCGCAAGCAGATGGGTGACGACAAGTTCTACGGCACGCGCATGATCGAGGCCGCCGGCCTGATGGCGAAGATGTCCACGGCCGCCAAGGTCTCGGACTTCCTGACGCTGCCCGCCTACGACTATCTCGATTGATCGTCACCGAAGGCCAGTATCGAAACGGGGCGCTCGGCGCCCCGTTTTCGTTTCTGCCAGCGAAGGCGTCGACAGGTGACTGCGCCGCCGGCCCGCGCTGTCATTTCCGCTTGTGCACTGCAAAAAAATTGTCGTTATAATCGCGCGCCTTTTTTCGGCCCGCCCTGCGCCCATCGATCTGCTTTCCGGTGATCGATCGCCTGCTTGAGCGGACTGGAACACGCTTTCTTTCACTTCCGACGAGGACTGTTGCACATGACGACCCGCGACGAGCAGATCAAGGCCCTTGAAAAGGACTGGGCGACCAACCCCCGCTGGAAGCTGGTGAAGCGCGGCTACTCCGCCGCCGACGTCGTCCGCCTGCGTGGCAACATGCAGATCGAGTACACCCTCGCCAAGAACGGCGCCGAGAAGCTGTGGGCCAAGGTCAACGGCGGCGCCAAGAAGGGCTACGTGAACGCGTTCGGCGCGATCACCGCCGGCCAGGCGATGCAGCAGGCCAAGGCCGGCCTGGAAGCCGTGTACCTGTCCGGCTGGCAGGTCGCCGCCGACGGCAACACCTCCGAAACCATGTACCCGGACCAGTCGCTGTACGCGTACGACTCCGTGCCGACGATGGTTCGCCGCATCAACAACACCTTCAAGCGCGCCGACGAGATCCAGTGGTCGCGCGGTATCGAAGCCGGTCACAAGGACTTCGTCGACTACTTCCTGCCGATCGTCGCTGACGCGGAAGCCGGTTTCGGCGGCGTGCTGAACGCCTTCGAACTGATGAAGAACATGATCGCCGCCGGTGCCGCCGGCGTGCACTTCGAAGACCAGCTGGCCGCCGTGAAGAAGTGCGGCCACATGGGTGGCAAGGTGCTCGTGCCGACGCAGGAAGCGATCGAGAAGCTGATCGCCGCGCGCTTCGCCGCTGACGTCATGGGTGTGCCGACGATCGTTCTGGCCCGCACGGACGCCGAGGCTGCAAATCTGCTGACGTCGGACCACGACGCCAACGACAAGCCGTTCCTCACCGGCGAGCGCACGCAGGAAGGCTTCTACCGCGTCAAGAACGGCCTCGAGCAGGCCATCTCGCGCGGCGTCGCCTATGCGCCGTATGCCGATCTGGTCTGGTGCGAAACCGGCGTGCCGGATATCGGCTTCGCCCGTGAGTTCGCGCAGGCCGTGCACAAGGCGTGCCCGGGCAAGCTGTTGAGCTACAACTGCTCGCCGTCGTTCAACTGGAAGAAGAACCTCAACGACAAGCAGATCGCCACGTTCCAGGAAGACCTGTCGGCGCTGGGCTACAAGTACCAGTTCATCACGCTGGCCGGTATCCACATCAACTGGTTCAACACCTTCCAGTTCGCGCACAACTACGCGCGCGGCGAAGGCATGAAGCACTACACCGAGATGGTGCAGGAGCCGGAATTCGCGGCGCGCGAGAAGGGTTACACCTTCGTCTCGCATCAGCAGGAAGTGGGCGCTGGCTACTTCGACGACGTCACCACGGTGATCCAGGGCGGCTCGTCCTCGGTCAAGGCGCTGGCCGGTTCGACCGAAGAAGAGCAGTTCCACTAAGAACGAGCCGCGCTCAAGGGGGGCCTGGTGAGCAGGGTCCCTCGCGTCGCAAGTCTCTAAGCCGTGCAAAAAACCCGCCCTCTGGCGGGTTTTTTTGGGCCAATCGGGTGGAGTACCGCGGATCTGCTCAGGTGCACCCGGATCAGCCCGTTCTTCGATGACGGCGATAACCCGTTGCCCAACAGGTCTTCTATCCCCGAGGCACGCGGTGCTTGTGCGCCGCATGCGTCACCGGTACCGTCACGGCTTCGTTCGATGGAGTGTTCGATGCGCGCTCTAAAATGGCTTTTCATCGTGATCGTTGCGCTGATCGTCGGCGTAGTTGTGGGCGGTTTCTTCCTGCCGGATCAGGCCCGGGTGGAGCGCAGCATCGTGGTGTCGTCCAAGCCCTCGACGGTCTACACCGCGCTCAACGGTTTCGGCCAGTTCAATCGCTGGTCGCCGTGGGCGGACCTCGATCCGCAGACCCGCTACACGCTGAGCGGACCGCTGATCGGCGTGGGTGCAAGGCTGGCGTGGGCCAGCGACGATCCCAATGTTGGCGCGGGTAGTCAGGAGATCATCGAGGTGGTGCCTGACGAACGCGTCCGCATGCGCCTGATCTTCGCCGGCTTCGATAGCGAGAACTACTCGACGCACCAGCTGGTTCCGGAAGGCGAGGGCACGCGCGTTGTCTGGTCTTACGACACGCAGTTTCACGGCAATCTGCTCGGCCGCTACTTCGGCCTGATGCTCGACGGGATGCTGGGCCCGGATTACGAGAAGGGGCTGGCACGCTTCAAGGAGGTGGTGGAAGGGCTGCCGCAGGATGATCTTTCCGCGCATGACATCACCCTGGTCGATGTGCCGTCGCGGCCGATCGCCTATGTGGCGGGCGTGACGCGGGCCGAGGAGGCCGAGCCGACGCTGGCCGCAGCTTATCGCAGCATCGAAGCCTACTTTGCAGCGAATGGCCTGATGGCCGCCGAGCCGCCGCTGGCGATAACCCGGCATTTCGATGATGCGACCAAACAGTGGCGTTTCGAGGCGGCGCTGGTGCCGAATCGCGACGAGCTGCCGCCGCCTGCGGACAGCACGGTGCAGCTCGGCCGGACGTACACCGGACCGGCACTGCGCGTGTCGCATCGTGGTGCGGCAGCCGATCTGGATGCGGCCTATCAGGCCATGATCGTGTTCAAGTCCGTTGCTAGCCTGCAGGACAACGGCGACTCCTGGGAACAGTATCGCGAGGGCGTGCCAGGCGCCTCCACGGCCGATGCGACCACCGAGGTGTTCTGGCCCGTCAAGCTGGTGATGGCGGCGCCCTAGTCACTTACGGGGCGCAGCCATCTCCTAAACGAAGCGTAGATGAAAAGAGCCCGCCTTCCGGCGGGCTCTTCGCTGGTGGTGCAGACCGTCTGCGCACTCAGGTGCCGACTTTGCCGCCGTCCTCCTTCCAGATCACCACCGTCGCCGGCCGCGGTCGCCCGCCGGCACCGTTGTCCGGCCAGTTCGACAGCGACATCGGGTTTTTGGCCGCGTAAACAGATGCGTCTTCGCCGCCTGTGTCCGGTCGGCGTGGGTGGCTGCCGAATTCACCCGGATGCTGCACGTTGATGAAGACGTACTTCTGATCGGGCGTCCAGGTGATGCCGGTGATCTCGCAGCCGGAGGGGCCGACGAGGAAGCGGCGGATTTCCTGCGTGACAGGATCGGCCACGAGCATCTGGTTGTTGCCCATGCCGGCGAAGTTGCCGCTGTTGGAGAAGTTGCCGTCGGTCTGAATCCACAGGCGGCCGTCGGCGTCGAAGGCCAGGCCGTCCGGACTGTTGAACAGGTTGTCGGCATTGACGTTCGATGTGCCCGCATAAAGACCGCCGCGGCTGTCCGCCGGGTTGCCGGCCAGTACGAACAGATCCCACTCGAAGGTGAGCGCTGCCGCATCGCCATCGGCTTCGTGCCAGCGCACGATCTGGCCGTAGACGTTGCTGGCGCGGGGGTTGGCGTCATCGGTCGCGGTTCGGCCGCTGTTGTTGGTCATCGTCGCGTAGACCTCGCCGGTCTTGGGATGCACGGTGATCCATTCCGGGCGGTCCATCTTGGTTGCGCCGACGGCATCGGCGGCCAGACGCGTGTTGACCAGCAGCGTGCCGAGGTCCGGGTACAGAGAGCCAAGCGTGCCGCCCGCAGTCGTCGGCGTGTCCAGTGTGAGCGGAATCCAGACGCCCGTGCCCATGAGATCACCGCTGGCGGCGCCCGCCTCGAACTTGGCGACGTAGAGCGTACCGGTCTCCAGCAGGTTCTTGGCCCTGTTGGCCGCGAACGAGGCGGCCGGGTCGTACTTGCCGGTGGAGACGAACTTGTAGACGTAGTCGTTGGCCTGGTCGTCGCCGAGATAGACCACCACGCGCTTGTCGGCAGCGAGGGTCTGCGCGGCGTTCTCGTGCTTGAAGCGGCCGAGCGCGGTGCGCTTTTTCGGCATGGAAAGCGGATCGAAGGGGTCGATCTCGACGATCCAGCCCATGCGGTTGGCCTCGTTCGGCTCCTTGGCGTAATCGAAGCGGTCGTCATGCTCTTCCCACCGATAGCCGGAACCGGCGGCAGGCAGGCCATAGCGTCGCATGTTGGCGTCACGGGTATCGGTGCCGCTGAGGTTGCCGAAGTAACCGTTGAAGTTTTCCTCGCAAGTCAGGTACGTGCCCCACAGCGTATAGCCGTTGCCGCAGTTGTTGACCGTGCCGAGCGAGATTTCGCCGGCCGGATCGGCGCTGGTCTGAACCAGTACATTGCCGCGCGCCGGGCCGGTGAGCGACATCGGCGTGTTGACGTGGATGCGGCGGTTGTAGGGCGAGTCGATCACGACCTTCCACTGGCCGCCGTCGAGCTTGACGTGGGCGACGCTGACGCCGTGGCCGTGCTGGCCCTTGCGTACGTCGTCGAGCGACCATGGCGCGCTGCCATTGACGGTGGCCAGCGCATAGAAGTACTCGGCGTCGAAGTACTCATGATTCATGACCAGCAGGCCTTCCGTGTTGCTGCCCGGGTTGCCGGTGTCGGCACCGAGCGGGAAGAAGTGCATGCCGTCGTGATTACTGCCGAAGGTTCGCGCCTGCGCATCAGCGGTGTCGGTGGCATCGCCTTTCCAGGCCGGCGAATCGGAGAACAGCGGATCGCCCCAGCGGCAGAACACGGCGTGGCGGTAGCCCGTCGGAACGACGATGGCGTCACCCGTGTCGGCGGCGACCTTGGCGAAGCCCAGCATGGCTTCGGGTGCCGTGTCGTCGCTGCTGCAGGCGCTGAGGCCGGCGCCGATGAAGCCGACGCTACCCAGGGCCAGGCCGGCCTTGAGGACGTCGCGGCGGGAGCGGGCGATGGCAACGATGTCGTTGAAATGAAGGTTGGAGGAACGATTCGTGGTGTCGGCGTCGAGATCGTGGTTCGGGCTCATGATGAGAGGCTTTTCCGTGGCGGATGGGGCTGGGAACAGACCCGGGCAGCCTAGGAGCCGCGTGTTACGGCGATCTAACCGTTTGATGACAGGAAGCGGGAACTTCGTACGCCAGAACGCGCTAAATCGTTGATAAGATGCTTTTAACGACGGAGTAACGGACCGATGATCAAGATCATGCTGGTAGATGACCATCGCCTCGTGCGCGCGGGCTTGAAGCGCGTGCTGCAGGAAGTGGCCGACATGCAGGTGTTGGCCGAAGCCAGCAGCGGAGAAGAAGCGCTGGAGATGATGCGCACGCAGACGCCGGATGTCGTGCTGATGGACATCAACATGCCGGGCATCGGCGGCCTCGAAGCGACGCGCCGCGCGATGCAGCGCTATCCGGGGACCAAGATCATCGTCGTCTCGA
Source organism: Solimonas sp. (assembly GCA_036405815.1). Classification (GTDB taxonomy): domain Bacteria; phylum Pseudomonadota; class Gammaproteobacteria; order Nevskiales; family Nevskiaceae; genus Solimonas. Next base: position 43,765 of record DASWWX010000067.1, read on the forward strand.
TGCACCTGGAAGAACCGTATCCGAGCCGCATGCTGGCGGCCGGTGCCGCCGGCTATCTCAGCAAGGACTCCGCGGCCGACGAGGTGGTGACCGCGATCCGCCGCGTGCACAGTGGCGGGCACTACGTGGCTGCCGACGTGGCCGGCAATCTCGCCGCAAGTATCGTCAAGGGACCGAGCGGCGCCTCGCCCTTCGACCAGCTCTCGCAGCGTGAAACCCAGGTCATGCTGATGGTCACCAAGGGGTACTCGACGCAGGAAATCTCCGATCGCCTGCATCTGTCGCCCAAGACGGTCAGCACCTATCGCTATCGCCTGTTCGAGAAGCTGGGCGTCAACAACGACGTCGAACTGACGCGCATGGCAATGCGCTATGGACTGCTCGAAGACAAGGCGGACCTGCGCGCCGAATCCTGAGGCGCGCGCTTTCGCGCGGTAGACGATGACGGCGCGCGAACAGGCGGGCGAGGGCAGCGCGTTCGATGCGCGCGCCTTCCTGTCGCAGCTCACCTCGCAGCCTGGCGTCTACCGCATGTACGGCGGCAGCGACGAACTGCTCTACGTCGGCAAGGCACGCAACCTGCGCAAGCGGGTGTCGACCTACTTTTTGCGCGCCAGCGGCAATGCGCGCATCGAGAGCATGGTTTCGCAGATCCGTCGCGTCGAGGTCACGCTGACGCATACCGAAGACGAAGCGTTGCTGCTCGAAGCCACGCTGATCAAGGAGCTCAATCCGCGATACAACATCATCTATCGCGACGACAAGAGTTATCCATACGTGCGCTTCAGTGCGCACGAGTATCCACGCATCAGTTACTACCGCGGTGCCAAGACCGGCGCGGACCGCTATTTCGGGCCGTTCCCCTCGGCTTTGTCGGTCCGCGACACCCTTCTGGCCCTGCAGAAGCTGTTCCGTCTTCGCCCCTGCCGCGATAGCTTCTTTGCGCATCGCGACCGGCCGTGCCTGCAGTACCAGATCAAGCGCTGTTCAGCGCCGTGCGTGGGCCTGATCTCGCCCGAGGACTACGCCAGGGATCTTCGAAACGCGTCGCGGTTGCTGGAAGGCAAGAGCGACGAACTGGCGGCGGAACTGGCGGTGGAGATGGAGCGGGCCGCCGACGTGCTGGACTTCGAGCGCGCCGCGCGCCTGCGGGATCAGATTGCGGCGTTGAAGCGTGTGCGTGAGAGTCGCGCAATGACGGGCGGCGCCGACGATCTCGACGTGATCGCGGTGGCCTCGCACGCCTCCAGCAGCTGTCTGGTCGTGATGAGCGTGCGCGACGGCCTCAATCTCGGCCACCGTAGTCATTTCCCACGGCATCCGGCCCACGCCACGCCAGAAGAGCTGCTGGAGAGCTTCCTGGGACAGCACTACCTCGATCAGCCGGCCCCGCCCGAGATCCTGGTCAGCCATGACGTCGCCGATATCGACTTGATCGAGAGCGCCTTGGGTCAGCGTGCGGGACGTCGCATTCACGTCGGGCGGCCGTTGCGTGGCGCCAAGCAGCGTTTGCTGGAGATGGCGGCCAATACCGCCGCACAGGCGCTATCTGCGCGCCTGGTGGAAGCTGCAAGCATGGACGAGCGTCTCCTGGAACTGCAGCGCGCGCTGGAACTCGACCAGGTGCCGCGTCGCCTGGAGTGCTTCGATATCTCGCACACGATGGGCGAGAAAGCCGTGGCCTCTTGCGTAGTGTTCAACGAGGAAGGGCCGCTGAAGGTGGCCTATCGAAAGTTCAACATCGAAGGCATCGAACCAGGCGACGACTATGCGGCCATTAAACAGGCCGTCGGTCGCCGGTTTGCGCGCGTGAAGGGTGGGGAAGTGCAGGCGCCCGACGTGCTGTTCATCGATGGCGGCCTGGGTCAGCTCAATGCCGCGCTGGAGGCGCTGGAGGAGCTGGAGTTCACCGAGCTGCGGGTGGTTGCGATCGCCAAAGGGCCTACCCGCAAGCCGGGGCTGGAAGAACTGATATTGCCCGAGCTCGAACTGCCGCTGCGCCTGCCGCCGGATTCGCCGGCGCTGCATTTGATCCAGCGCATTCGTGATGAGGCGCACCGCTTTGCCATCACCGGACATCGCGGGCGCCGCGACAAGGCGCGGCTGACCTCGGGTCTGGAGTCGATCGAGGGGCTGGGGCCGGCGCGCCGCCGCGCGTTGCTGAAGGCGTTCGGTGGGCTGCCGCAGGTCAAGCGCGCCGGTGTCGACGAGCTGGCCAAGGTCGAAGGCGTCTCCCGAACCTTGGCCGAGCGCATCTACGCGCATTTCCACTGAGCCGCGACCGGCTACACTGACGCGCCATGCAATTGACTCTGCCGCTGTTCCTGACGCTATTGCGCGTCGCCGTCATTCCCGTCGTACTGCTGCTGTTCTACGTCGACATTCCCTACGCGCGGCAGATCGCCACTGTGCTGTACGCAGCGGCCTGCATCACTGACTGGTTTGACGGCTGGCTGGCACGACGCTGGAACCAGACCAGCAAGTTCGGCGCATTTCTTGATCCGGTTGCCGACAAGCTGCTCGTCGCGGTTTGCCTCGTGATGCTGCTCAAGGCCGATCCGGGTGGTTTATTGGCGGTGCTGGTGGCGATCATCATCGGCCGCGAGATCACGATCTCCGCATTGCGCGAGTGGATGGCCGAACTGGGCCAGCGCACCAGTGTCGGCGTCAGCTGGATCGGCAAGTGGAAAACCGGCTTCCAGATGACCTCGATCGGCATGATGATCTGGCAGCTTCCGACGTTCGGCCTGCCGTGGTATGACCTCGGATATGCCTTGCTGCTGGTTGCCTCCGTGCTGACGATCTGGAGCATGGTGGTGTACCTGCGCCTGGCCTGGCCGATGATGCGGGACTCGCAGCGTCAGTGATTCAAAATCTTTTCTTGACTTGGTCTCTGCTGCCACTACAATACGCGTCCTCAAGCGGGAATAGCTCAGTTGGTAGAGCGCAACCTTGCCAAGGTTGAGGTCGCGAGTTCGAGCCTCGTTTCCCGCTCCAGTTTCAAACAAACCCCGGATGCACGCAGCCGGGGTTTTTTAATGCAGCACCGCGCTACAATCCCGGCGCGCGTTTCGCTGGGGCAATCCCAAGGCTAGGTGGCAGAGTGGTCATGCAGCGGACTGCAAATCCGCGTACGCCGGTTCAATTCCGACCCTAGCCTCCACATTTTCTGCGCCGCGATCGCGACGCCCGTGTGGCGGAATCGGTAGACGCCGGGGACTTAAAATCCCCTGACTTTACGGTCGTGCCGGTTCGAGTCCGGCCGCGGGCACCAACTTCTTTTCTTCGGCAATGCGCTGCAAAAAATAAACCCCGCCAAGGCGGGGTTTATTTTTACTTCATCTCGCGTCGGGTTTCAGCGATCGCGGAACTGCGCTTCCACGCGTTCGTCCTGACCCTTGATGTCCACGCACACGGTCGCGGTCGGGCGTGCCAGCAGGCGAGGGATGCCGATCGGATCGCCGGTTTTCTCGCAGTAGCCATACTCCTTGTTCTCGATGCGACGCAGCGCGTCGTCGATCTTCTTGAGCAGCAGCGACTCGCGTTCGCGCAGGCGCAGATCCAGCCAGTGTTCTTCTTCGGCCGTGGCACGGTCCGCCGGATCGGCGAACACTTCGCGCTCATGCAGGCGTTCCTTGACGTCGACCTCGCGCTGCAGCACTTCCTCGCGCATTTGCAGCAGCCGCAGGCGGAAGAACTCCATCTGCTGATCGTTCATGTACTCGGCTTCGCTCATCGCGCGGATGTCGTCTTCGGTCAAAAGACCGTCGACCGGCATCTTGCGACGCACCGGCTTGGCCGGGGCCGTGTTCACCTTTACCGGCGAGCTTGCCTTGGCAGCTGTCGGCTTGGCCGGGCTCTTGCTCACGGGCTTGCCGGTCTTGCCAGCCGCAACGCTGGTCTTCTTCGGCTCCACCTTGGCGGGCTTGCGCGCGGGTGTCGGTGCAGGGCGGGCCTTGGCAGCCGGCTTGGCGACTTTCTTGGCCGGCTTCTTGGCTGCAGTGGCGGCGCTCTTCTTCGCCGCAGCTGCTGGCTTCTTGGCGGCAGGCTTGCGCGCGAGCGCGCCCTTGAGCTTATTCAGCAGTCCACCGGAAGATTTCTTCACCGCTGCGCCGCTCTTCTTCGCGGCCACCGGCTTCGCTTTCTTGGTGGGAGTCTTGCCTTTTTTCATGGTCCTCACTGCCTCAAAACGCCAAATAAGGCTTGGCGCAAAGGCGGGCGTTATACACCGCTCAGGGGGCAGGGTCAACGTGCGTTTCGAGTGCGTTTTTGCTAGCGGCGATACAAATTTTCGCACGATGAATCAGAGGGCTAGCGAAATTGGCTGGGTAAATCAGCGGTTGATGCAGCCGGTGCGGCATTACGAGGCCGACAACTGGCGTTGCAACGTCAAGGACGGCTAAGCCACCGCGTGGAGTAGCGCACAGAACGCGAACCCCTAAACGCCGCGCAGGCCGAAGGCGTCACCAGCGGCGGCAACCCGATCAGCGGCACGCCGCAGGCGCAGGGCGTCTAGCAGTTGATGCATCGGGCGCGGCACTGTTCTTTGAATATCTCGCGCAGCCGATCCCGTAAGACCTCGCCGTCAGTGATGGTGTACGGTCGCCGCATGCGTGCATCGATCCAGTCTTTTTGCTCTTGCAGGCTTCGGCACTGTGCTGAATCTTTAGGATGCCTGCCGGGGTTAACGATTACAGCGCCGCCAACGCTGCGCGGCCCGTCGATTTGACGCTGAATCTGTCGGCTTTCCTGCATGATCGCGATGGCCTCGTCGTACCGCTGCGACGCTGACTTCTGCGGTCGTTGTGGCTGTGGCGTGGGCTGCTCGTAGTAATAGTAGTAGTTCGGTCGCCGAACCGGTGCCGGTGGCGCTGCTGGCCTCTGTGCTGTCGACGGCGCGGCCTGCGGCGCTGGCTGCGCCGTGTTGGCGCGCTCGAACATCGCGCGGTTCTCGGCTTCACGCTCACCCAGCCAGTTCAACCCGAACCACAGCGCGCCAGCCGTAGCGCCGACCGCCAGCATGATCGCCCCGAAGTTGTCGCCGCGTGGATACGGTCGAGTTATGCGAGTAGGTGCCCGAAGGTCGCCCGACACGAGAATTCCCCCGAATTTCTCAATGAAGTTCGGAACCTATGCCAAACTCGCCGCCAGCGCCACCACCAAGTCGTTGTATTCATAATGTATAAGTGGTGAAGCGCCGCAACGCAAAAGCCCCTGATTTATCAGGGGCTTTTTTCTTTGACTCGGGCGTTTCGTCTGCTGCTCATGCGGCTCTCAGCGGTAGACCAAGCTGTTTGCCTTTCTTGGTCCGTAGCCTCTCCCTATCCGCTACCGCTGCGCGGACCACGTCTTCCAGCCTGATTCCGCTTTTCTCGGCGAACTCTAGGGCCTGCTGGATATCCATCGCGCGCCGTCCAGTTCGGTAACTCGATACCGTCGAAGTCGCCCAGCCAAGCGCTTTTGCCGCTTGGTAGTCGCTTGTCAAGCCCCGTTCCCTCTGGAATCGGTCGAGTAGGTCGGACTGGTTTTGCATTTCTCAAATCTCTGCAGCGGGACTGTACGCCCGTAGCCGCTTGTGCGCCATCGCGCACAGTTGACGCCTATGACGCACGTGTGCGCTAAGTAATACGCACTTGTGCGCTATGGGGGGCGTTCGATGCGGGGAATCTCTCGATACATGGTTTACCGGGTGGCCGGCGCTCTCGCCGTCGCCGCCGCCTTCGGTGTCCTGCGCTGGCTGGGCATCGCATGACTCCCCTTGAGGCGGCTCTACTCGTTGTGTTCGGACCCGGCCTATTCGTCGCCGCTTTCTACGTCTGCCGCGCTCTGTATCGCGACCTTCGCCGGGACTGCGACAAATGACCCGCGCCGCCTATCTCTCCGCCGCCGACCTCTGCGGTCGTCGCTGCGCTGCGCTGTCCCGCATGTCGCGCCAGTGGATCGACGCCGGCCGGCCCGGCTTGGCGCTCGCTCTCGCTGAACTTGCCCGCGACTACCGTCTCCGTGGTCTCCGCTTTCTCGCAGCGGCGGTGCGCCGATGACCGCGACCCCGCTTCCCGCCCACTGGGCGCGCCGTGAAGGGCTTGGGACCTCGAAGAGGTCGGTAGGCGCCTCTGGCGCCGGAAAAGCTGTTGTAGAGCCTCTCAGTGCCCGCCGTGCACGGCAAAAGGCATCTGCTCGTACTGCACCGTTCACCCTTCCTTCCTCGGAAAACGCCTTTGCTTCGGCTTTGGGGGCCGGTACGGCCCCTGGGCTTGTCAAGCTTTTAAACAAGTCAGACAACGTAGAGCCGGCGGCTGGATCGGGCGCCCTAGGTGAGGTTCTGGAATTCAGCGCCCACGAGGCGCGCCTGTCCCGCATGTCTCAGTCGGTTCGCGCATCGGCGCGGGTGCATCGCGGCGCGGCCAAGGAACTGCCGGCCGCGATGTTCACCCTGACGCACCGCGTCGGCGAAAAGCCTGAACCCGGCGACGTGACGAAGTTCGTGGACTGCCTCCGCAAGTGGGCGCTCCGTAAGTTCAAGGTTCGCCGCCTGCGCTACGTGTGGGTCGCCGAACTGCAAGAGGATCGCGCAGCCAAAGGCGATGCCGGCGCCGTGCATTACCACGTCGCGGTCTGGCTGCCTGCGGAACTCAAGCGCATCGGCCGTGCCAAGGCCGACAAGTTGCGGCATCGCTACGCGCGCATCACTGACGCCTGTTCGTTGCCAAAGCCCGACGCGAAGGGCTGGTGGAAGAAAGGCAGCACCGAACGCGCGTGGGTTCGCAAGAGCGTTAACGCGTACCTCGCTAAGTACCTCTCCAAGGGAGCCTACGGCGCGATGCCGAAGGGACTGCGTATCCACGGCGCGGGCGGCTTCGAAGCCGTACAGCGCGACGCACGGGCCTTCCTGTGCCTTCCCATGTGGCTAAAGAAACAAGTCGGACCGGCTGACCGCTGCACGCGTCTGCCGGCCGGCGTGTGGGTCTATCCCGACGGCCGGCGCGAGCCGGGCGGGGGATGGGTGTCCCGCCTGACCGGTGAGTGTTTCCGGTCTCCGTGGCGGCTTATTTCCTTTGGACGAATGGTGCGAATCGTGAGGGTTCAGCAATGCGAAGTGAAAGCGGTGACGCCGAGTTTCGAGCCGTAGCCACGGGAGGCGAGGGCATTGCCCTCGATGTTGCCTCCGGCTGGTGCGGTTTTGGTGTGGTCCTGACGTGCCGTGACGTCAGGGCGTTGATCAAAGAACTGTCCACGGCTCTACATGGTGAGGAACTGCAAAATGAATCTCTTGGTTGAAGTGACCGATACGAATACCTACGACGGCGAGAACACGAACACTCGCACGGGCGAAACGAGCGGCTTCAAGTATCAGAAGCTCTGGATTCATATTCCCGGCGAGCCGCATCCCAGCAAGAATAAGCGGGTGATCTCCAAGGAAGCCCCGATCTTGCAGCCGGGCTTCTATGAGTTCGACCTGTCGCGCAGCTACAGCGACTGGTCGTGGAGCCGCATCACGCTGAGCACGCGCTACCTCAAGCCGTGCACGCCCGAACGCGTCGCGCAGCTGCGCGCCGAACCGCTGCAACCGAAGCGGGCTGCCTGATTCATGCGCCCTCGTAAGAGGGCGCATCTGTCAGGCAGTCGCCTGAGTCCGGGGAAACATCATGCGGTGTGCAGCGGCCGACCCATCGGGGCAAATCTTCGCGACGACGGAACAGCCTCCGTCGTGCGTCGAATACCTCCTGTTGTCTGAAGACGACTATGACGCCCTTCGCAATCCGTTCGGTGCGGAACCGGATTTTTCCGTGGTCGGCTGGGCGTTCGGTGCCTCCATGCTGATTTGGAGCATCGGCCTCTCCATCGGCCTCATCGTTGCAACCATCAAGAAAGCGCGATAGCGCGGGAGTCGTACAGATGAAGATCAACAAGCTGTTGGCCTATCTCAACAAGGATGTGCGTGAAGTCGGTCGCGACATCATCGACGCGCCGAAGGCCGGCGCCGCCGTCGTCACCGCTGGCCTCGCGTCGATGCTCGCCACGCTCCACTCCGATCCGGCTCTGGCCGACATGGCCGCCGTGACCGCCGCTGCGCAGGGTGGTCTCCAGCAGGCGGAGGAAGGCGCGTGGGATACCGGTGCGATGGTCGTGACCGCGATCGCCGTGTTGGTCGCGATCGGCATCATCGTCGCCCTGCTGCGTAAGGCGTAAGTGTTCGAGCTACTGCTCGGCACGGCGTGGGCCTTGGCCTTCTTCGCTGGCTACAAAGCGGGCCACGGCTAAACAACGGGGCAGGGTCCGGAACCTGCCCCTTTTTCAATTTGGTGGGCTTATGCGCAACCTCTTTCTAGCTGTGTCAATCCTTCTCGTTGGCGTCGTGTCAGCCCACGCCCAAAGCTGCCCGTCCGGCCAAGTTGAGTCGTGGTCGTCGAGCATCACCAGCGGCACTTTCGGCGGCCACGGCGGCGCGTGCGCTGGCAAGCCCACCGTATCTGAACTCCATTCGTGCGCTACAGCGTGGCACGCATCGGCATGTGCAACGTCCGGGCGCGGCGGCATGGGTGCCATCTACGTCGGCCCGAGCCTCACGCACGGTGGGGGCTTTAACGCCCGTTGTGCAGATGGTAGCGGTGGCACTGCCTATACCTACTACCGAACCTGCGTCGAGCCGGAACCTGCCGTCTGTGGCACGCCGGAAGGTCACAACGTCGGCTATCAGCAAAGCGCTGACGAGGGCCGCACGTCCGCCTGTGTTCAGGGCTGCAGTGTCGAGTCACGAACCGAAATGGGCCGCGTTGTCGGCGGCACCTTACAGCCGGGTGTGTTCGTCGCGTGGGTCTCGACCGGGTCCGCCTGTAACAACGACGACGCGACGGCCGGCGACAGCAAGTGCCACGAATCTGACGGCGTAAACCTTTGCCTCTCGAAGCATGACCCAGGCGAGCTGGGCGAGGAAGTTACCGGTTCCCCGCCACGTGTAGACGGCCCCACGATTCAGGAAATCGAGGGCGAGGGCTGCGTGCGTACTCAAAGCGGTGGCGCTTTCTGCGTCACCAGCTGGGCCGACGTTCCGGATAACGGAACGCCAGGTCAGCCGGCTGAGCCTGACGCCCAGGTCACGTACCACAAGCCCGACGGATCAACCACGAACGTCAATTACTACAGCAGCAGCACCGTCATTAACTCGACCAATCATGGCGAAGGTGGCGGCGGTGAAACAGCGGGTGGCACCGCCGGTGGAACCGCTGGCGGCACTGCCGGCGGAACGACCGGCGGTGACGGCGAGGGCGACTGCGACCCCGAAACCGAAGATTGCGGCCAGTGCGTCGAAGATCCCGAAACCGAAGAGTCCGAATGTGGTGATGGCGCTGAATTCACCGCGCCCGGCATCAAATTCGAATACAGCGACGTTGACCGTCTTATCACTGCGAAGCGCGCTGAGCTGGCTGCTTACATCCAGCAGGTGAGGGGTGAGGCCGCGCAGCTCCTTCAGCCTGTTTCATCTGCTGGCGGCGGTGGCGGCGGCGGCCTGCCGTGCTGGTCTTCGCAGTTCATGGGTCGCTCGTTCTCCATCTGTCCTGCGAATTTCGAAGGCGAGCTGTCCGTTATTTCTCAGATGATCCTCCTGCTCGCTGCGCTCGCTGCTGCCTTCATCTTGCTCAACAGGTGACCTATGCGCTGGCCTCTCTATTCCGCCGTGGTTATCGGTGTTTCCGCCGTGGTGCTGTCCGTCGCTGCTGACGCCGCCTGTGGCTACGTCAATGGGAATTACGTCTGCACTGATAAGCCCGGCTGTGGTCTCGTCAACGGTCAGGAGCAATGCGCCGAACCCGATGGCTGCGGCTACGTCAACGGTAACTACGTCTGCTCCGTGGCCGCTGATAAATCGCCTGCTCCTGCAAACAAGGTTTCTAAGCCGCGTCAGGGTGCCAACGCCAACACGAAAGATGCCGGTGTCGTCGCCGGCCTTGAATGGCTCTCGTCGTTCTTCGCTGGCAAGGGGTCCGATGACTGGATGTCGTCGGCTATCGGTTGGGGCGTTAAGAAGGCTACCGTCGCATGGCTCGATACGAAGCTCTGGGCGTTCAAGATCGCGTGGAGCGTTGCCAAGTCGATCTTGACCGACCTCGGAGTTTTTACCGCGATTGCAACCGCCATCGGCGGCTTGCCGCCCGATCTGTCTAACGCGCTGCGCTTCTTCAAGGTGATCGAAGCGATCACCATGATGCTCACCGCTGGCATGACGAAGCTCGTCCTACGCTTCCTGCCGGGTGCCTAATGCCGATCAAGATTTATTGGGGTCCGCCCGGCAGCTACAAAACAAGCTCGGCTGTCGTTGACGAAGTCGCGCGCTGCGCCCGTGAGGGCAGGGTGCTTGTCACGAACATGCGCGGCCTCACTCGTGAACGCATCATTGCCAATGCGCCTGGCATCACGCCGGAAGCGGCCGAGAAATTTCAGGTGGTCCATCTGCGCATGGACAATCCTGACGATCTTCACAAGCTCAGGACGTGGCCGTGGTGGGCGCCATTCGGCGCCTATTTCGTGCTGGACGAGGTTCAGGCGATTTATCCGCCTGACTGGTCTGCCGCGAAGCTCGCGGCCTTGGACTCGTCGTCCGGCCGCCTCTGGCCATCAGGCGAGAACATGCCGACGACGATCTCTCTTTGCTTCGACATGCACCGTCACGGCAATTGGGATTTCTGCTTCACGACGCCGAACATCAAGAAAGTGCTGCCAGTGATACGTGCAGCGGCCGAGTGTGCCTACAAGCATAAAAACCTCGGGATGCTCGGCATCAGCGGTCGCTACGCGCAGGGTATGCACCTTGCGGAAGACAACGGCAACGCGGGAGATATGTATGGCATCCGCTGGCGAAAAATCCCTAAGTGGGCCTTCGAGTGTTATGACAGCACTGCGACCGGTGCGGTCTCCGATACGCGGGCCGGTTGGAATATTTTTGCGAACCCTAGGCTACTACTGCTCTTTGGCGTCATTGGCATTGGTCTCGCTTATCTGCTCTATCGCGGCGGGGATATGGTCTTTGGTGGCAAGTCAGGGCGTGCGGATGTTCCTGCTGCGCCCGCTGCTGCGCCTGTTCCTCTTTCTCCTACTGCTCAGGTCGTGCGCGGCTCTGGTCAGCGTGTAGACGCTCCCAGCGATCGATGGCGCCTCGTCTCGGTCGTCGAACTGGCCGGCGGCCGCATGATCTTCCACGTCGCCAGCGGCAAGCGTTTCCAGCGCATTAGCGACCGCAATTGCGGCAAGGGTGAGCTGGGCTGGTTCTGCCGTGTCGAAGATGGCGTGGCGACGATCTGGACCGGCCCCGATCCGATCGCGGACGCGCCGCCACCGGCTGCCCCGATGATCTCTGCGGCGATCGCGTCGTAGCGCGGCCGGACGGAGCGAGCGACGTAGCGAGCGACGGCAGGGCGCGTGTAGACGCGAAAAGCCTAGATTTCCATAACAACGGTTCAAGCGCGGCCGTTGTTCCCTCCTAGTCGTCCTCCAGCATGTGCTTCGGCACCAGCGTTACGCCAAACTTGCGCTCATTGAACGGAAGGTTCGGGCGCCCCGCGCGTAGCACTGCATAAGCCGCTATCGCGCGATCGTGCGGCTTGCAGTCTGCGAGCTGTAGGCTCGTAATCTCTCCGCTCTCGTCGACGCCGACGCCTACTGAGCACGGCGAGTTGACCGTCTCGTAGCTGTGTATCCTCCGCGACCAGTCCGTGCCGGCTCTGGCAAGGGCTGGGTCGTTGATCTCCGCGACCTGCGCTGCGGCTGTGCTGCTGGCAATGACTAGTGCAAGTGCTCCCGTCCGTTTCTTCATCTCGCGCCCCCGTATGGCTGGCGCAGTGTGACTTCACCTGGTCGGCTTGAGTAGGTGCCGGAGTCTCTCGCGCCACGGGTGGCGGGGTCCTACGCCTCGGAACATCGCCAGCGGGAACGCCGGCCCGTGACGCAGCTGCTCGAGTAGATTTGCCGTGCTGCACGGCACGCGGCCGGACCTAATCCAGCGCTGGAGCGTCCGTTTATGGACGCCCAGCAGCGCCGCGCATAACCGTTCGTCGGCTCGATGCAGTTTTAGCCACCAGTGCAGAAGGTCTCTTTTTTCTTCGTGTGACAAGACCGACTCTTTCTCGTCGTATCGGCTCATAAGAAATGGACTTTATTTCGTCGTTTTTCATCGGCTTGGCCGCTGTAACGGTCAAGCCGCCCCTGAGTGTCCATTCTGCCTGTAAATGACTCATAATGTATATTATGTTAAGTATTACAATGAGAATCCGCAGCCGGCTGTGCCGACTGTAGGAACCCCCGATACCGGAAGCTGTCCAACCCGCGTTTGCGTCCTTCTTCCTTCCCCTTGAACCTCAAACCTCACCTATGAGCAGCATCGGAACACCCACGATGTGGGCCCTGTTCGCGGCCTTCGTTGTCTTTGCCCTGGTTCTGGATTTCTTTGCGTTGAACCGACAGGGCTCGCACAAGGTTTCGATGCGCGAAGCTGGTATCTGGTCGCTGCTGTGGGTCGCGGCCTCTTTCGTGTTCGTCGGCTGGATGTGGTGGTATCTGGGTGGCCTGGACGAGGATGCGGCCGTACAGGCCATCGCCAATACCAAGGCCGTGGAGTTCATCACCGGCTATCTGATTGAGAAAGCGCTGGCGGTCGACAATGTCTTTGTCTTCCTGCTGCTGTTCACCTACTTCGCGGTACCTCCGGAGTTCCAGAAGCGGGTTTTGATGCTGGGCGTGCTCGGCGCGCTGGTACTGCGTGCCGTCATGATCCTGATCGGCGCCTGGCTGATCTCGCAGTTCCACTGGATTCTCTATCTGTTCGGCGCTTTCCTGCTGTTCACCGGTATCAAAATGTGGTGGGCAGCCGGCAAGGAACCGGATCTGGAGGCGAACCCCGCGCTTCAATGGCTGCGTCGTCGAGTGAAGATCTCGCCCGATTACGACGGCGAGAAGTTCTTCACCATGGTGAATGGCGTGCGCATGGCGACGCCGATGCTGATCGTCATTGCCCTGATCGGTATCGTCGACGTCATCTTCGCCGTCGACTCCATCCCCGCCATCTTCGCCATCACCACGGATCCGTTCATCGTGCTGACGTCGAACGTGTTCGCGATCCTGGGTCTGCGCGCGATGTATTTCCTGCTCGCCGGTGTCCATGAGCGCTTTCATCTGCTCAGTTATGGTCTGGCGCTGGTACTGGCCTTTATCGGCACCAAGATGCTGATCGTCGATCTCTACAAGATTCCGGTGCTCTGGTCGCTGGTGGTCACGGTCGCGATCCTGAGCGTGACCATGATCCTGTCGCTGTATATCCCGCCTCGGGGCTCGGGCAGCGGCGCTTACCCGTTCGCGGAAAAGAAAGGCGACCCACCGAACGGCACGAAGTCCTGAGGGGGGGGGCGTCGATTACGACGCCCGGTCCTCGGCTTGAACGTTCTGGTCTTTAAGTCTGAATTTATCGTGAATACAAAGGATTAATCGGTAATCCAGGCTTCTTAGCTCGCTTGCGAGCCGGGTACGTGCCCGCTACGATAAATGAATGGTCGTTCAATTATCGGGCGGACTTGCATGGCATCCCTTCTCAGTAACTACCGACTGCAGCCGTCTCCGGGCATGCGGGCCCTCGACCACCTGCCGGGTCACAGTGGCTGGCCGCTGGTCGGCCACTCTTTCGAGTTTCTGGCGGATCCCCTCGCCTATGCGCGTCGCTTTCTGGCCACGTATGGCCCGGTGTCTCGTTCCAGCTTTCTGCTCGAGCCGCGGGTCAATCTGATCTCGGCGGAAGGCAATGAAAGGATCCTGCAGGATCGCGACCGGATCTTTTCTGCCTGGGGCGGATGGGATCCGGTCCTCGGCCTGCTGTTTCCGCGCGGCCTGATGCTGCGTGACGGCAACGATCATCGCTATCACCGACGCTTGATGCAGCCGGCCTTCCGCAAGGAGGCCCTTGCGGCCTATCTGGAGTGCATGGCTCCGCGCATCGCTCAAACGATCGCGCAATGGCAGCAGCGGCGAACGTTCGAGTTCTACCCGGAGATCAAGCGCCTGACGCTGACGCTGGCGGCAGAAGTTTTTCTTGGGCTCAAGCTGCAGGCCGAAGTGGATCAGGTCTCTCGCGACTTCACCGATGTGGTCGAGGCTTCGGCTGCGGTCAATCGCCTGCCCTTGCTGGGCCGTCATTTCGCGCGTGGTCTGCATGCGCGTCAGCGCCTGGAGCGCTTTCTCACGTCGCTGATTCCGGCGCGCCGCACCGGCAACGGCAGTGATCTCTTCACGCAGCTATGCCATGCCGAGGACGAGGCGGGTAATCGCTACGACGATCGTGAGGTCATCGATCACCTCATCTTTCTGATGATGGCGGCGCACGATACGACGACCAGCGCATTGACCACGATCGCCTATGCGCTGGCGCACGACCAAGGATGGCAGGAGCGTCTGCGCCAGCTGTCGCAGCCCATCGGCAAGGCGCCGCCGGGATTCGACGATCTGGCAAAGCTGGAGGTCTACGACTGGGTGTTGCGCGAATCGCTCCGGCTCTACCCGCCCCTGACGATCATCATCCGGCGCGCCACGCAGGATTTCGAGATTCACGGCTATCGCATTCCCGCGAAAACGGCCGTGATGATCTTCCCGGTGTTGACCGGGCGGCTGCCGGAATGGTGGACCGACCCCGATCGATTCGATCCAGAGCGCTTCTCGCCGGCCCGCGCCGAGCATCGGCGGCACCCCTTTGCTTGGGCGCCGTTCGGTGGCGGTGCGCACATGTGTCTGGGTTTGCACTTTGCCGAGATGCAAGTCAAAGCGATCCTGCACCCGCTTTTGCAGGCAGTGCGCCTGCGCGTCGCTGATGGCTATCAGATGCCGTATCAACTCGCACCCATCGCCAAGCCGCGTGATGGACTGCCCCTGGTGATGGAACCGCTGTAGCAAACGGGGGCGTGAGTCGGCCGCTCATTCCATGAGCGCCCCAGCCCAGAGGGGTTGGTCAGAATCGCCATTCGAGACGGACGCCCGGTACCGGCAGCACGTTGTCGCCAACAGGCAAACTGTCCAGGGGGTCCGGCCGTACCCACTGCATCTCGGTCGGCGACATCAGCGTCGGGGAAACCGACCACTTTCCGAATCCGGTTCCGATGTCGCTGAAGTCGTGATTCGAGGCGATACCGATGAGGGCACCTGCGAGCACGTCGCGCCAGTAGTGATTCTTCGATTGCACGCGTGTGTATCCCACCCACGATGCGGCGGCATACGCTGGTACGCCCCACCAGAGGCCATATTCTTTGCGGATGAACTCGGCGCCCATGAAAGCGGCCGCGGTGTGGCCCGAGGGAAAGGACTGGCTGCCGCCGTTAGGGCGCCGCGCGTCGATCGCATACTTCAAACCGTAAGTGGCGACTTCCATGCGCACAAACGACACCAGAAAGTCCCGCTGCGAAGAGCGCCCCAATCGCGGGCCCGGCCAGTTGAACGACAGACTATCCGCAGCGCCGTCGAGCGAAGGGGTGGCGAAGTCGGCAGCGCCGAGTCCCCAGCCATCACCGCTGATATCAGCACTCAGCAGAAAACTGAGGCCCAGCCCGAACAAGGGAATGCCCCACTGCAGCACGTCGCCGCTCTGCTCCCACATTGGCTTGCCGTTGCCCGCTTCTGCTGCCCAAGTGCACTGAAGCGGCCAGCAGACAAACAGAGCGAACGTAACGAGTGTGACCTGTAGCCGGCGCGTCATGAAGCCCCCATCGATTGGAGGCTTTGATGTTGCGCAGTCGAATCTGAGCGCTGCGTTGGCGTCGCGTTAGAACTTCGTTAGCGTGACGGAGGAAAGGTGACGTCGAATCGTGCGCCGGCGCCCGGTGCGTTGCAGGCCTCGACGTGCCAGCCCAGGCGATCACAGATGCGCTTGACGAGGTACAAGCCCAGGCCCAAGCCGCGGCTTTGGGCGCCGCGATAGCGACGCTCGAAGATGCGGGTCAAGTCTTCTCTGGAGATGCCAGCCCCGGTGTCCTGGACCACGATACGGCCCGGCGTCAGACGCAGATCGATTCGTCCGCGCTCGGTATGTTGAATCGCGTTGCCCAGGAGGTTGTTGATGATGCTGAGCACCATTGCTCGCGGCGCCCGGGCTGTCTGCTGCGCTTCGATCTGCAGGTGCAGGCTCAGATGCTTCTCGTCCAGCGCCTCCCGGTGCGACGCGACCGCATCCTGGAGCATCTCTGCGAGATTGCAGGTTTCTGCTGCGAGACCGCCGTCCTCGCGCGCCAGGAACAGCAGGGCTTCGACCAGCGTCTGCATTTGCATGGCCGCGCGGTGGATGCGGGCCACCCGCTCTTGGCTGCGCGGGCTCAGATCCGATTCTTCCTGCAGGAGCTGGGAGGCGCTGATAACGATGGCCAGCGGTGTGCGCAGTTCGTGGCTGGCGTCGTCGGTGAACGCCTGTTCGCGTGCAACATAGTGGTCGAGGTTCTCCAGATACCGGTCGAACGCTTGCGCGATCACGCCCACCTCCGGATCGCCGAAGTGCGCGCCGAGCTTGATGCCGCGGCTGGAGGGTTTCAGTTCAGTGACCATGGCGGCGAGGCGTGAAACGGGGCGCGTCACCAGACGTGACAGCAGGACGCCGACGATGGCGGCGATCAGCAAGCCGCTCAGGATGAAAACCCAGGCCTGAGTGACCAGGCGAGCCTCCAATGCTTCAACTCCCTCGATGTCGAGGGTCATGTAGAGATGCGCGCCGCCGACATCGAGTCGTCCGGCTTCATACTCCCGGCCATGCCATTTGATCTCGCCGCGCTGCCCGGCATGCCAGTCCAGTAGCGGCTCAGGAAACCCGGCCGGAATCTGGCCGGGAAGCACGACATACCCTTGAAGCGTATAGTCCTGGGGATAGCGGTAACGGGCATCCCGCGCGTAAGCATCGCCAAACTCCGCCAGTTCCCGTGTCAGGGTGCGGTCGAGCAACTCCATCTCCAGGACTTCGATGAACTCGCCCATCGCGTAGTAGAAGCCGCAGGAGACTAGCGACACGACCAGCATCAAGGCTGCGACGAATCGAGTGCGCAGACTCGGATTAAGCGACATCGTCGTCTACTCCGAGCCGGTAACCGATGCCGTGCACCGTGTGCAGAAGCTTGACCGGCTGATCGCGATCGATCGCCTGACGCAGGGCGTGGATGTGCGCGCGCAGCGCGGCATCGCTGTCCGGCGGGTCGTCACCCCAGATCAGGGTCTCGACGTCACGGCGTGCTACCACACGCGGTGAAACTGCCAGCAGACGCTCCAGCAGACGCAAGCCGGTAGGCGTCAGGTCGAGCCGCCGGCCTGCGCGTCGACAGACCAGACTGCGGGTGTCGAGCACCAGATCGGCGACCTGAAGCAGGCTCAGATGCGCGCCGGTGGCGCGTCGTTGCAATGCCGTCAGGCGTGCCAGCAATTCCGGTAGCGAAAAAGGTTTGGTTAGGTAGTCGTCGGCACCGGCGTCGAAACCGACCAACTTGTCGCGTTCCGTATCACGCGCGGTCAGCATCAACACCGGCAGGCTACTGCGTGCATCGTCTCTCAGACGCTTGCACAGAGAAACGCCGTCCAGTCCCGGCAGGCCAAGGTCCAGAACGACGACGTCATAACTGTTCACCGCAGCCAGATGCAGGCCGCTCAGGCCATCCGACGCGTAATCGACGATGTGCCGGCGCGACTCCAGAAACTCACCGATGTTGGCGGCAAGATCGCGGTTGTCTTCGATCAGCAACAGGCGCATGCGCGAGGTCTCGAATGGCGATCAAAGATGCTCTCGGTATGCGTGCTCCGAAGGACACGGCAGCGCTGCAAGCAGTCAATGACGGCAAGTCGCGAATATATCGCTAGCCGCATCGTACGCGCGCGTTTTCACGTCCAGCAGGCCGAGCAAGCTCGGGAACAGGTTGTCATGCGAATAAGCCGTCTGGCTGGCTTTGCGCAGGCATGACAGATCGAGGTTCAGCGATCCGGCTGCGTTTGAGGAGAACCACGCCATCATGGGCACATGCGTCTGCTCGACCGGCGCCAGACGGTATGGCAAGCCGTGCAGGTAAATACCGTTCTCGCCTAGGCTCTCGCCGTGATCCGAGACGTACAGAACGACTGAATCCATCTGCTGTTGCTGCGCTCGGAGTGAACCAATCAGATCTGCCAGTACATCGTCAGTGTAGACCAGGCTGTTGTCGTAGCTGTTCAGCACTTGCTGATG
Source organism: Solimonas sp. (assembly GCA_036405815.1). Taxonomy (GTDB): domain Bacteria; phylum Pseudomonadota; class Gammaproteobacteria; order Nevskiales; family Nevskiaceae; genus Solimonas. The sequence goes on from DASWWX010000067.1 coordinate 61,979, forward strand.
CGAGCATCGCTGAACGTTCTCATCGCGACAATCCGGCTGGAAGCGGCGTGCGCGCTCCGGATAACGCTTGAAGTAGGCAGGACCATGGCTGCCCTTCTGATGCAGAACCAACAGTCTTGCGGCGCCGGCAGGCGGATAGAGCCGATCGAGGTCGCGCAGCAGAATGCCGTCGAGGCATTCGCCGTCGGTACACAGCGCCGGGTCGGTGGCCCGTTCCAGCGACTCCATGCCCATGCGTGCGCAGACGCCCTGACAGCCCGAGTCGTTGTCGCGCCACTTCACGTCGACGCCGACTCGCTGCAAGACGTCCAGCAGGTTCTCCTGCGCGCGCGCCTTGGCGCGGCTGAAATCGCTGCGGCCGAGCGCGGAAAACAGGCAAGGAACGGATTCGGCCGTCGCGGTGCCGCAGGCACTGAACCGTGGGAAATTGATCAGCTCCGGAAGCTGCGAGAGCCGCGGATTGGTCGGGCGTTCGTAGCCGTTGAGTTGGAAATTGGCGGCGCGGGCCGTCTCTCCGAGGACCAGAACCACCAGCAGCGGGCGCTCGCCGACTTGGCGGGATTGGCGTATCGCGTCTGGCGCTACCGGCAGTAACGGCGCCTGCGGCCCCCGAGGCATTGCTTCCCGCAGATACTGACTCGCCGAGTAAAGCGGATAGGTCGGATTGATGTAGAGGCGCACGTCGCGGTGCTGGCGACCCCAGAACACCGCATCGTCATACTGCACAAAGAAGACCACGCTCAGGGTGACCAGGACGGCTAGCGCCAGCGCCGCCCGCCGCAGTGCCGACGACAACGCTGGACGATCGGGGACCGCGCAGCGGCCAACCAGCCAGGCAGGGATAACGCCCTGCAGCAGAACGTGCACGACGAACGCAGAGCGCAGCAGGTCGCCGGCCTCGCGGGTATCGGTGCTCATCACGTTGACCAGCATCGCTCGATCGATGACGACGCCGTAGCTATCCATGAAGTAGCTGCATACCGACGACACCAACAGCATCACGATCAAGCCCGGCTTTAGGGTTGAACGTTGCGCGAATGGCAACAAGGCCAGAAACAGCAGGCTTAGCAATACGGCGAAAACCGTGGCAAGCAGGCGCCACTCCTCCCAGCCCCACGGCTGTGGCAGTGAGGCCTGGACCGCCTTCAGGAAAGCGGCGTTCTGTGTAATGGCCAGGTAGAGTGCAACCAGCGCGGTCAGCGTGATGGCGCCGATCCGGGGCGGCCGTCGGCCTATGGCGCTGGCGCGCGCAGCCGGCGCGCCCGCTGGGACGCCGACGGGCACGGCCAAGTGGTGCGCCGGGGCTGGACTTCGCTGCAGCGTGGGCATGGACACTTCCTGTCAGAGGCCGGCACGCTAGCAATCGATCCGTAAGAATTTCGTTAGGAGGCAGCGGGTGATCCGGCATGGACATGACCCGGTACGGGGCTTCATTCGGCCTGGGCTGAGACGTCGGTCCGCGCCGGCCCGCGTGGTAGCATCGACACCATCTGTAAGAACAAGATAGTTGCGAGCCGGCATTCAAATGACCCTCGAAGCCGCCGTCGACACGGCTCTATTCAAGAACTACGTGCCGCTCAACGCCCTTCGGGCCGAAAGCCAGGCAGATCTGGCGCGCAAATCGTCGATCGTCACCTGCCGCGCGGGCGAATATTTGTTCAAGGTCGGCGACAGCGCGCAGGCAGCGGTATTCGTTTTATCCGGCGAAGTGCATTTGGAGGATGGCAGCGGTAAGGCGCTGTCGCGCGTCCGCGCGGGCGAGCCCGCGTCGTTCCACCGTCTGGCACACCAGTCCCCTCGAAAGGTGGCCGCACGGTGCGTCACGGAAGTTCGATATCTGTCGGTGGATGCCGGCCTGCTGGACGTGATGCTGACCTGGGATCAGACCGGCTCGTTCGAGGTCGGCGAGCTGACCGATAATAGCGGCAGCGGCGACGACTGGATGACCAAGCTGCTGCAGATGCGCACCTTCCAGTTGGTGCCGCCGTCGAATCTGCAGGCGATGTTCATGCGCATGCAGGAAGTGCGGGTAGAGCCCGGCAATGTGATCGTCAAGCAGGGAGACGACGGTGATTTCTTCTATGTGATCATGACCGGTCGCTGCATCGTCACCCGCGAGCAGCCCAACCAGAAGCCGGTGCGCCTGGCCGAACTCGACGGTGGCTCCTGCTTCGGCGAGGAGGCCTTGATCTCCGATACCAAACGCAATGCCACCGTCACCGCGCTGACGCGAACGACGCTGATGCGCCTGAGCAAGGATGATTTCCGCAAGCTGCTCAACGACCCGCTGTCCCGCCGCATCAGCTATGCGGATGGCAAGAAGCTGGTCGACGAGGGCAAGGCCAAGTGGCTCGACGTACGCCTGCCCAGCGAAGCGCAGAATGCCCCCCTGCCCGGCGCGCTCAATCTGCCGCTGTACATGCTGCGCATGAAGCTGGCGACGCTGGATACCGGTACCAAATGGATCGTGGGTTGCGATACCGGCCGCCGCAGTTCGGTGGCCGTGTTCGTGCTGATCCAGAAAGGCTACGACGCCTACGTGCTCGATAAGGGCGTACCCGCCGGCGCCTGAGATTGGTGCGCCGGTTCACGGCGCCTCCCTTCAGCGTGATGGTTACATCGTGTGCGTGGGCCGGTCGGCGCCCAGCGCGCCCGCCAGCAAGGCCTCGATCTTCTTCTGTGTGCCGCCGCCGTCCTGCGCGCTGAACTGCACGCCGATACCTTGCACACGTTTGTTCTGTGCGCCCTTAGGCGTAAGCCAGACTACCTTGCCCGCGACCGGAATTCGCTCCGGGTTCTCCATCAGCGTCAGCAGGATGAAGACTTCGTCACCGAGCCGGTAGTCCTTATTGGTCGGAATGAACAGTCCGCCATTTTTCACGAAAGGCATGTAGGCGACGTATAGCGCCGACTTGTCCTTGATATTGAGCGTGAGAATGCCCGGCTGGGCGCCGCCGGGGCGCGGAGGGGTACTCATGCGGATCGTTCCTCTCTGCTGCGATGCATGGATTTTCTTTCCATCACTCTAGCGGATTCGGGGCGCTACGCCAGCACGGCGCGGCCAACCCGCAGCCATTGCACGAACAGCGATTCGAGCAGCAACTGCGGCGATGCGGTGCCGGCGGCACGACGCTGCGCATCCAACACCTCGCCGATCATCAGGTCCAGGTTTTCGCTGTTCGCGCCCCGCCCCTGCCGCAGCGATTGGCGCAGCAGCTCCAGCAGCCAGGCGCTGGCCCATTGCAGGTGCTCGACGACGCTGTCCTTGTCGACGGTTGCCGCCGCGCTGATCGGATCACGTTTCATCTGCGCAACGCCGGTCCACAGCTCGCGCCAGGCGCGGCGCTGGGCGACGCCATCGTTGTCGGCCAGTGCCAGCGCGCGCAGTGGCGCGCCGCCGGCTTCGGCGAGCAGTGCGGCATCGACGGTCGCGTCCTGCTGCTGTAGCCACGCGATCGCTTCGTCGGTCGTCGGCGGCACCATGCGGATGCGCTGGCAGCGGCTACGCAGGGTTGGCTTGAGCTGCGAGGGCCGCTCGCAGATGAACAACAGATGCGTGCCAGCCGGCGGCTCCTCGACGATCTTCAGCAGCGCGTTGGCACTGCTTTCGTTCAGCAGGTCGGCGGGCTCGACCACGATGACGCGCTGGCCGCCGTAGTGACTGGCCTGTGCCAGCGACTCGATCAGGCTGTGCACGGCACCGATGGCGATGTCCTTGCGCTTGCTCTCCGGGCGCGGCTCCCAATGAATCAGTGCGGTCTCCGGCGCAGCGTCGGCCTGCAGGCTGATCGCGACATGACCGTCCCTCGACAGCAGGCTGGCGTCAGGATGCGTGGCGGCGCTGAGCTGTACGCAGGCACGACACTTCCCGCAGGCGTAGCCGCTGCGTGCCTCGCAAAGCAGGAACGCGGCGAAAGCGCGCGCGAAATGACGTTTGCCGATGCCCGCCGGGCCGGCCAGCAGCAAGGCATGCGACAGGCGTGACTGCAGGGTCAGCGAGGTCAGTTCCAGCCACAGCGCTTCCTGCCAGGGCAAGGGGCGCAAGGGGTCGGCGCTCACAGGCGGGCCTCCAGGGTCTGGATGACCGCGGCTTTGACGGCGGCCTCGTCGACGGCAGCGTCGATCACAACGCAGCGCGTGGGGTCGGCGGCCGCGCGCGCCAGGAAGGCGGCACGGACGCGGGCCATGAACGCCGCGCTTTCGGACTCGAAGCGGTTGGCCTGCCCGCGGCGCAGTGCGCGCGCCAAGCCCGTGTCGGGCGGCAGGTCGAGCACCAGGGTCAGGTCGGGCTGCAGATCGGCCAGTGTCATTCGCTCGAGCGCGTGCAAGGTATCGATGGATACGCCCTTGCCGGCACCTTGGTAGGCATAGCTGGAATCGATGAAGCGATCGCAGATGACATCAATGCCCGCGGCCAATGCCGGCCGGATCGTGGCGCGCAGATGCGCGTCACGCGCGGCGAACATCAGCAGGGCTTCGGTCTGAGGCGCCAAGCCCTCGTCCCAGTCGCGCAGCACCAGCTCGCGAATGCCTTCGGCCAGCGGCGAGCCACCGGGCTCGCGGGTCAGCAGCACCGGCCGTCCGCGCTGCTGCAGCCAGTCGCGGATATGGCGCGCGTGCGTGGATTTGCCGGCGCCCTCGCCGCCTTCGAGTGTGATGAAGCGTCCGCGCGGTTCCATGTCGGCGGCTCAGGGCTGTCCGAGTTGATAGCGCCGCACCGCGGCGTTGTGTGCATCCAGCGTATCTGAAAATACGTGTGAGCCATCGCCACGCGAGACGAAGAACAGCGCACTGCCATCGTCCGGGTGCAGGGCCGCGTGGATCGATGCGCGGCCTGGCAGGCAGATCGGCGTCGGGGTCAGACCGCCACGCATGTAGGTGTTGTAGGGGGTATTGGTACGCAGATCGCGCAGGCGGATGTTGCCGTCGAAGGTCGGGCCGATGCCGTAGATCACCGTCGGATCGGTCTGCAGGCGCATGCCCAGGCGCAGGCGGCGGACGAACACGCCGGCGATCTGCTGGCGTTCGCTTTCCAGCCCCGTTTCCTTTTCGATGATCGACGCCATGATCAAGGCTTCCCGTGCATCGGCGTACGGCAGGCCCGGGCTGCGCCGTTCCCACTCGTCTGCCAGCACGCGGCGCTGCATGTCCAGTGCACGACGCAGCAGCGTCACGTCCGTGGTGTCGCGCTCGAATCGATAGGTGTCGGGAAAGAACTGCCCTTCCGGGTGCAGGTCGGGTTCGCCCAGCGCGGCCATGACCGCTTCCAACCGGTGATCGGTCAGGGTCTGCGCGATCTGTGGGTGGCGCCGGATCGCGTCCAGCGCTTGCGCGAAAGTCCAGCCCTCGATGAAGCGCACCTCGTAAAGCACTGTGCGGCCCGATACGAACAGTGCCACCGCGCCGATCGCATTGAGGCCGGGCAGCAGCGCGTACTCGCCGCTCTTGATCTGGCTGTCCAGACCATAAAAGCGCGCATGCAGCCGAAGATACAGTGCAGTACGTGCCGGGCCGAGCCACTGCTGCGACTGCAGGCGGTCGACGACGGTGGCAAAAGCCTGTCCACGCGGAATGTCGAAACGTGCTTCCGCCGTCAGCGGCAACGGGGCCTGCAACAGGCGCTGGGCGTCCCAGAACAGGAGTGCCACGCCAAGCATCGCCAGCAGGAACAGTTTGAGCAGGTTGCGCATCAGCACAGTCTCGGGTGGTCCAGCGCCTGCATCAACTGCCGGGTCACCGGGCCGGGCGTGGGCCAGCGGCGCTCGCCCAGTGCCTGCAGAGGCCACAAACCGATCAGCGAGTTGGTCACGAACACGTCGTCGGCGGCCTCCAGCGTCGGCCAATCGGTATGGACTTCGCGGACGGCGATGCCAAGCGCGTCACTCAAGGCAAGCACGCGTTCGCGCGTGGCGCCACGCACGCCGCAACGATCCAGAGGAGGCGTATTTAGCCGGTCTTCACAGACCCAGAACAGATTGCTGCGGGTACCGCAGATCGGCCGATCGTCGGCGTCGGCCATCAGCGCTTCCTGCACGCCGTCCGGCCAGTCGCGGCTGGCCAGCACCTGCTCGAGGCGGGCCAGATGTTTGATGCCCGGCAGCGGCGCTGGCGTGGCCAGACGTTGCGGGCTGCGGATCGCCACGATGCCTTCGGACCAGCAGGTGTCGGCGTATCGCGGTGCGTCCGTGGTCATCAGCAGGCGTTCGCATTCCTGCGTGCGCGGCGCGTAGCCGCGTTCGCGGGCCTGGCGCCAGAGCAGGATCTTGAGCACGCTGCGTTCGCGGCCGGATGCTAGTTGATCCATTTCATGCCGCAACGTCGCCGTCGCCGGTGGGATCAGGTCGAGGCGGCGTGCGTCGGCGGCCAGGTGCGCGCACTGGCGCTCGGCGTCATGGACTTGGCCCTTCCAGATCAACAGCGTGCGGAACACGCCGTCGCCATAGTGCAAGGCACGGCTTTGCAGCAGCGCTTCGACCGATGCCGCGCCGCCGTTGTAGAGGGTGCCGGCGCTCATGGTGTTGCGCCCAGCGCGAGCAGCAGGCCACGCGCCTTGGCGCGTGTCTCCGCCAGTTCCGCGCTCGGTACGGAGTCCGCGACGATGCCGGCACCGGCGCGGAACGTCACCTGCCCTGGCTGCCAGACCAGGCTGCGGATCAGGATGTTGCAGTCCAGGCGGCCCTCGCGGCCGATGTAGCCCATGCTGCCGGTATAGGCGCCGCGCCCAGAGCCCTCCAGTTCAGCGATCACCTCGATCGCGCGCACCTTCGGGCAGCCGGTGATCGTGCCGCCGGGAAACACGGCGCGCAGCGCCGCACCCGGACCGATGTCGCTGCGCAGGCGACCGCGCACGTTGGAGACAATGTGATGGACGTGTGCGTAGGACTCGAGCTGCATCAGCTCGCTGACCGCCACCGAGCCCGGCTCGCAGATGCGGCCGAGATCGTTGCGCTCCAGGTCCAGCAGCATCACGTGCTCGGCGCGTTCCTTGAGGCTTTGTCGCAGGTGCGCCTGCAACTGTTCGTCCTCGTCGGCACCGGCTCCGCGTGGCCGCGTGCCGGCGATCGGCCGGGTCTGGGCCCAGCCGTCGCCAATCTGCAGCAGTCGTTCGGGTGATGAGCTGATCACCGCCGCCGCTCCCCAGCGCGCGAGGCCCGCGAACGGTGCCGGATTGCTGTCGCGCAGTCGCGCATAGAGCTCGACTGCATCGATTGCTTCCGGCAGCCGCGCCGACCAGGCGCGCGACAGATTGGCCTGGAAGATGTCGCCCGCGTGCAGGTAGTCGAGAATGCGGTGGACGCCGGCTACGAAACGCTCGGGCGGCTCCTCGTCGATCGACAGCATCGGGATCGCCCGCGGCTGTATGGCTACTGCTGCCGCCACGTCACGCTGCAGGCGCTGCAGCGTCGCCGCATCGGCTTCGGTCACCAGGTGCACGACGCCATCGATACGATCACGCAGGATCGCGGAGCGACAGCGTACCGCCAGCGCGTCCGGCAGGCCGCCCGGCGAGACCGGCAGGCGCAGTTGGGGCTCGACCTGGCTGACCGCCTCGTAGCCGAGGAACACGAACCAACCGCCACAGAACGGTAACTCGGGAGCCGACAGCCCTGCCGGGGTTTTTGCGACCCAGCGATCCAGGGCCTCGAAGAAGTTGCCGGTCTCGCTGTACGGACCGCTCAGCCTTCCGCGCTCCAGGCACAGAGCCTCGTCGGGATCAGCGAACAGCACATCCCAACGGCCGGACTGCGGGTGCCCGGCGACGCTCTGCAGCAGGAAGGGGTAACGCTCCGGAGCGTCGCGGTGCAGCGACAGCAGGTCCGGGCATCCGGCGACGGTGGCGCGCAGCATCGGAGGACGATGCCGCGCGGTCAGGCGAAACGCTGGAACGCCAGGGTGCCGTTGGTGCCGCCGAAACCGAACGAATTGGAGATGGCGCGTTCCAGCCGCGCTTCGCGCGCAACCTTCGGCACGTAGTCCAGATCGCAGCCTTCGGCTGGACGGTCCAGGTTGATCGTCGGCGGCAGTATCTGGTCACGCAGTGCCAGCACCGTGAAGATCGCCTCGATGCCGCCGGCGGCGCCGAGCAGATGGCCCGTCATGGACTTGGTCGAACTGACCGCCAGCTTGTAGGCGTGATCGCCGAACGCCGCTTTGACCGCCTGGGTTTCGGCCACGTCGCCGGCCAGCGTCGAGGTGCCATGCGCATTGATGTAGTCGATCTGCGCCGGGTCGAAGCCGGCGTCGCGCAGGCAGGCCTGCATGCAGCGACGCGCGCCGTTGCCGTCTTCCGGCGGCAGCGTGATGTGATAGGCGTCGGACGACATGCCAAAGCCGGAGAACTCGGCGTAGATGCGAGCGCCGCGCTTGCGTGCGTGCTCCAGCTCCTCGAGTACCAGCACGCCGGCGCCGTCGCCGAGCACGAAGCCGTCGCGGTCCTGGTCCCAGGGGCGGCTGGCCTGCTCGGGGGCGTCGTTGCGCGTCGATAGCGCGCGCGCCTGGCAGAAGCCGGCCATGCCGGCCGGCGAGGAACCCGCCTCGCCCGCACCGGCGATGAAGACTTCGGCATCGCCGGCCTGGATCAGGCGTGCGCCGAGGCCGATCGCATGGGTCGCGGTCGTGCAGGCGGACACGCACGCCAGATTCGGCCCGGTGATGCCCAGGTCGATCGAGATATAGCCCGAGATCATGTTGATGATCGAGGCCGGCACAAAAAACGGAGATACGCGCTTGGGGCCCTTCTCGGCCAGCACCTTGCACTCTTCCTCAATCGTGCCGATGCCCCCGATGCCGGAACCCACGCAGACGCCAATGTGCTCGCGGTTGGCATCGGTGATGTCCAGCCCGGCGTCGCGGACCGCCTGCTTGGCGGCCGCAACGCCGTAATGGATGAAACGATCGGTCCGCTTCACGTCCTTCGGGTTCAGCCAGGCCTCGGCCTGGAAATCCCGGACCAGACCGGCGAACCGTGTGGTGTAGGCGGACGTGTCGTAGGCCGTGATCGGCCCAATACCTGATTTCCCAGCCAGGATGGCCGACCAGGCCGAGGCCACGTCGTTTCCGACCGGAGAAACGATACCCAAGCCGGTGACAACGACGCGCCTGCGGCTCATCGGCTATCCGTTGGTTGTGCTGGAGGGGTTGCCGCAGTGAGGATCAGCCCTGCTGGCTGGAGTGGGCCTTGATGTAGTTGAGGACGTCCTGGAACGTCACGATCTTCTCGGCTTCTTCGTCCGGAATGTCGATTTCGAACTCTTCTTCGAGGGCCATCACCAGCTCGACCGTATCGAGCGAGTCGGCACCCAGATCCTCGACGAAGGAAGCCCCCGGGGTGATTTGATCTTCGCTGACCGACAGCTGTTCAGCGATGATCTTCTTGACCTTATCTTCTAGCGTGCTCATGCATCACTCCTGAGACTCTCTGTTGTATGAAGCCGGCGTATTGTAGAGGAACGCCGTAGGGGTTACAGCGGGTGTTAAAAACAATTTAAAAACAAATTACTGCAATAAATACTTAAAGTAATTTGGCTATGCCATGTACAGGCCGCCGTTGACCGGCAGCGTAGCCCCGGTGATGTAGCCGGCTTCGCGGCTGGCGAGGAAGGCCACCGCCGCGGCGATGTCGTCGGGCTGGCCGAGACGCTGCAACGGAACCCGCGTCAGCAGCCCATCCCGCACCTCCGGTGCCAGGCCCTGGGTCATGTCAGTTTCGACAAAGCCGGGCGCGACCACATTGATGGTAATGCCGCGCGAGCCGATCTCCTGGGCCAGCGACTTGCTGAAGCCAATCAGGCCGGCCTTGGCCGCACAGTAATTGGCTTGCCCGGGGTTCCCCATGCTGCCGACGACCGAGCCCACCGACACGATGCGGCCGTAGCGGGCCTTCATCATGCCGCGCAGCACCGCGCGCGATAGCCGGAAAATCGCGGTCAGGTCGGTCTCGATGACCTCCGACCAGTCCTCGTCCTTCATGCGCAGCAGCAACGTGTCGCGCGTCACGCCGGCGTTGTTGACCAGGATCGAGACCGGACCGATCTCGGCCAGCAGGGCCTCGACACCGGCGGCATCGCGCACGTCCAGAACCTTGCCGGCGCCGCCCCGGGGGGCGAGCGCCGCCTCGATACGCTCCGCGCCGGCGGCGCTGGTCGCGGTACCGATCACGCGTACCCCTTCCGCCGCCAGCCGCTGGGCGATGGCCTGGCCGATGCCACGGCTGGCGCCGGTGACCAGGGCAACATCGCGATCGAATCGGGAGGTGGGGGCTTCGGGCATCTTTTTTACAGTGTGTTCATAGGCTTGAAGAGGCCGCCTGCATAACAGAAGCGGCCGCCAGCGGCTGCGAGTCTAGCACGCAGTTTCCGCGCCACTCCTTCATCCGGCGACCAGCGTCCGCGCTTTTTCCACGCCCTCCGGTGCCTCTAGCGTGACCGCCTCGCCCTCCTTGAGGATGCGCTTGTTGAGTCCGCACAGCACCTTGCCCGGCCCGCATTCGAGGAAGCGGCGATGGCCGCCCTCGCCCAGCGCCCGGATGGTCTGCGTCCAGCGCACCGGCCGGTACAGCTGCTCGCAGAGCGCTCGGCGGATGCCGTCGGCGCTGTCGCGCGCTGAGCCGTCCAGATTGTGGAGGACCGGGATGACGGGGGCATGAAACGTCGTTTCCTGCAGGCGCAGCATGAGGCGTTCGGCGGCCGGCCGCAGTAGCGAGCAGTGCGACGGCACCGACATGGACAGGCGCACGGCCATGCGGGCGCCGGCAGCCTTGGCGCCTGCCTCCAGCCATTCCAGGGCCTGCACATGGCCGGCGACGACGACCTGGCCGGGCGCGTTGTAGTTGGCCGGTTCCAGCACGCCCTCGCTGCCGCGCGCATCGGCCCACTGTCCGCACAAGGCCTCGACCTGGACATCGTCGAGCCCGACCAGCGCCGTCATGCCACCGATGCCGGCCGGCACCGCCGCCTGCATCAGCTGGCCCCGCAGCTCGACCAGCTTCAATGCGTCTGCAAACGACAGCGCGCCGGCGGCGACCAGGGCGCTGTACTCGCCGAGGCTATGACCGGCGAGTGCCGTCGGTGCCGGCATGTCCTGCCCCTGCCATAGCCGCCACAAGGCGGTGCTGGCGGCGAGCAGCAGCGGTTGCGTACGCTCGGTGCGGTTCATCTCGTCGGCGGGGCCGTCCCGCATCAGGGCCGCGACATCCCAGCCCAGCACCTGCGAGGCCTCCTGCAGGGTTTCTGAAATCACCGGCGCGGTGTGGGCGCCGAGCATGCCGACGGACTGGGACCCCTGGCCGGGAAACAAGATGGCGTATGTCATGGCGCTTGATCCGGGCTCCTGGCCGGCGAGGACGATGGGACGGCGTCGGACCGCGATTCACGGCCGTCGTAACTGCGAAACACCAGCGCGTAGGCAAAGGCCGCGACGACGCCGAAGAAATGGGATTCGACGGCGACCCGGCCGCCGATCGCCGCCTCGTCCGAGACTGGCGCGCCCGCATACAGCTCCCAGCCGATCTTGCCGAGCAGGTACAGCAGGCAGCCCAGCGCGATCAGATCGCGCTTCAGAACCTGCGGTAGCAGCCCCAGCACGAACAGGCCATGGATCACGCCGGACAGGCCGACGTAACGATGCATCTCGGGAACAAAAGCATAGAGACCCAGGGTCATACCCAGCGACAGCCACAGCAGCCGGCGCAGCCAGACGCGCCACGGCAGCATGTCCGGGCACAGCAACACCAACACCAGAAGGCCTAGTTCGTTGAGGAACCAGTGATACCACCCCAGGTGCACGAAGTTGCCGGTCAGCAGCCGCCACCACTGCCCGTCGGCGATCGCGTGCCGGTCGAAGGCCAGCCACAGACGGCCGGGCTCACCGAGCAGTTCGGTGACCAGCAGCAGCGTCATCAGCGCGAGCGGTGCGAGCCACAGCGACCGCGAGGTGTAAAGCGACTTTGTTATCATCGTTGGAGGCTGTTCTCGCCTCTGTCTGACTTCCGGTTCCCTTCCCAGCAATGACCGCTCATTCCGCACGCATGACCGCACAGCGCGGTTTCACCCTGATCGAGATCATGGTTGTCGTCGTGATTCTCGGCATCCTTGCCGCCGTCGTGGTGCCGCGCATTATGGACAGGCCGGATGACGCGCGCATCACCAAGGCCAAGCAGGACATCCGTGTCCTCGAGTCGTCGCTGAATCTGTACAAGCTCGACAACTTCGTCTATCCGACCACGCAGCAGGGCCTGGAGTCGCTGGTCAGCAAGCCCGGCGGCGAGCCCGAACCGCGCAATTACAAGAGTGGCGGCTACGTCAAATCGCTGCCGCGTGATCCCTGGGGCAATCCCTACCAGTATCTGCACCCCGGCGTGCGCGGCGAATTCGATCTGTTCTCGCTGGGCGCCGACAATCGCCCCGGCGGCGAAGGCGCAGCGGGCGACATCGGTAACTGGGATCTGAACTGAAATCGTCCTTTCCGCGGTCGCGCCTCGAGCCGGGCGGTACCCGAAGCCGCCTTCGCGGCTTCACGCTGATCGAGGTTCTGGTCGTCGTCCTGATCATCGGCGTGCTGCTGACCTTCGCCAGCCTGTCGATCGGCGACCGAGCCATCGCCGAGCGCGTCGAAACCGAATCCAAGCGCCTGGAGCAGCTGTTTCGCCTGGCGCTGGAAGATGCCGAGATCAAGGGTTACGAGATCGGGTTCCGGCTGACCGATACGCGCTATGAGTTCCTTGCCATCGGCCCCGAAGGCCAGTGGCGGCCGTTCGACCAGGGGCCGCTGCGCCCGCGTGCGCTGACGGCGCCGTTGTTGTATGCGCTGCGCGTCGATGGCCGACCGGTGCCGCCGGCGCGCGAGAACCTCGAAAAGGAGGTGCCTCCACAGCCGCAGGTCCTGCTGCTGTCCAGCGGTGAGGCTACTGCTTTCTCGCTGGACTTCAGCGCGCCAGGCGCGCCACTGGCCTACCGTGTCGAGGCCGATCCGATGGGCCGTATCCGCCGCGCAGCGCTGGATGGCGAATCATGACGCGCACCTTTGCCCGCGGTTTCACGCTGATCGAGATGCTCGCCGCCGTCGCGGTGCTGGCGATGGCGATGGCGGCGATCCTCGCCGGCATGAGCCGCTACGCCGACAACGCCGGCCACTTGCGTGACCGTACGATCGCGATCTGGGTCGCACACAACCGCCTGACGCAGATCGAGCTGGATCGCACCTGGCCCGACATCGGCAAGTCCGACGGCGACATGGAAATGGCCGGTCTCGAATGGCGCTGGGAGGTCGAGGTCCAGAAGACGCCGGACGAGAACCTGCGCCGGATCGACATCTGGGTGCTGCCGCAGAACGGCAAACGCAACGACGCGCCGACGCTGACCGCCTTCTTCGGCAACAGCGGACGCCAATGACCCTGCGTCGCGCCGCCGCTGGCTTCACGCTGCTGGAGTTGATCGTCGTCGTGGCGATCTTCGGCCTGTTTGCGGTCATGGCCTATGGCGGCCTCAACGCGACTCTGAAAACCCGTGTCGAGGTCGAGCGTGCGCAGGATCGTCTGGGCCAGTTGCAGAAGGCCTACCTCCGCTTGCGCGACGACATCCAGCAGGTGGCGGCGCGTCCGGTACGGGACGGCTACGGCGACGAGCAACCGCCGTTGCGGGGCCTGGAGCGGCCGCAGATGCTGGATTTCACGCGTGGCGGCTGGCGCAATCCGGCTTCGGTGATGCGGTCCACACTGGAACGCGTCAGCTATCGCGTCGAGGACGGCAAGCTGATCCGCGCGAGCTTCCGCGTGCTGGATCAGGCGCAGGATTCCAAGGCGCAGGATGTGGTGGTGCTCGAGCAAGTGGAGTCGCTGGAGCTGCGCTATCTCGACGAGAACCGCGAGTGGCGCAGTCGCTGGCCGCCGGATAGCGCCGATACCCGTGCTGCCGACCAGCCGCCGCCGCTGGCGGTGGAAGTGAAACTGGAGACGCGTGATCTCGGTGAACTGACGTTCCTGTTCCGTATTGGCATTGAGCGTATCCGTCAGTTGCCTGGTAGCAGCGGCGGCATCGGCGGCGAAACCACGGGCGGTACTACGGGTGACGCTGGCTTAACCGGCGGTACAACCGGGGGCAGCAGTGGTGGTGCCGGTGGCGATTAAAAACGCGAGAGAGTCGCAGTCCGGCATCGCGCTGATCACCGCGATGCTGGTGGTCGCGCTGGCAGCGATTGCGGCGACCGCCATCCTGTCGTCGGCCAATGTTGCGATCCATCGCACGGCGACGCTGCAGGACACCGAGAAGGCCTGGTGGTATGCCGCCGGCGTGGAATCCTGGGTCAAGACCATTCTTGAGCGCGATCTCGACGCCAACCAATACGATGGCCTGACGGATGTCTGGGCGCGCCCGGTGGATTTCCTGCCGACCGACGAGGGTTTCCTGCGCGGGTCGGTGATCGATCTCAGCGGCCGCTACAACCTCAATAACCTGGCGGTCACCGACGCGGCGGCCTACCAGAAGCAGGTCGAGATTTTCGTACGCCTGCTGGCGATGCTGGAGATGACCGACGAGTTTCGCGCTCGCGCATTGGCCAACGCGATCCGCGACTGGATCGACCCCGACAACGAGCCGACCGGCTTCGACGGCGCCGAGGACAGCGAGTACCTGGGCGTCAACCCGCCCTATCGCGTCGCCAACCGGTTGATGGTCAGCACCAGCGAGCTGATGGCGATCAAGGGCATGGATCGCGAACTGTACGCGCGCCTGCGCGACGTGGTCAGCGCGCTGCCGCGCTCGGGTGTGCCGATCAACGTCAACACCGCGCCGGCGCCGGTGCTGCGGGCGCTGGTCAAGCAGCCGGGACCGGAGTTCGAGGCCTTCGAGCGCAGCCGGGCCGAAAAGCCGGCCGAGAGCCTGCAGGCGCTGGAGGGCGCCGGGGTGTTCGGGGCGCAGGACGCGCCGCGCGAGATGATGAGCGTCAAGAGCCAGTTTTTCCTGCTGCGTGCCGAAGCGTTCGTAGGCAGCGGACGGATCGCCTTGTATAGTTCGATCTATCGTCCGGACCAGGGCATTCCCACGGTTTACGGGCGCAGCATCCACACCGAATAACGTGCGAGATACCCTCTATATCCGGCTGCGTGCCGCTGATCCCGGCGCGCCGACTGCGTACTGCATCGCCAGGCCCGATGCCGTGGCTTCGTTCGCCGTCAACGTCGCGCCCCTGGAGACCGTGCTGCTGCAGGCCGCCGGCCAGCGCCTCGTCGTGTTCGTGCCCTGCGCGGATGTACGCCTGACGGCGATCACCCTGCCCGCGCGTCAGGCCGCCAAGGCCCTGCAGGCAGCGCCGTTCGCGCTGGAAGATCAGCTCGCCGACGATATCGATACGCTGCATTTCGCGATCGGCAAACCGGTGGCGGACCGCTGGCCGGTGGCGGTGGTTGCCCGCGAGCGCATCGAGCAGTGGCTGGCGATTTTTTCCGAGCGCGGCCTGCGCCCGGATGCGCTGATCCCGGATGTACTGGCGCTGCCGGTCCCGGCCGAAGGCCACTACAGCCTGCTGAGCGATGGTGAGCAGGTGCTGGTGCGCACCGCACTGGACGGCGGCTTCGTCTGCCAGCGCGAAGACCTGTCGCTGTGCCTGCAGATCGCCGATCCGGATAACCGCAAGACACTGCGCGCGCTGGTGCCGCGCGGCGAGGACCTCGATCTCAGCGCACTGGGACGTCCGGTCGAGCCGCTGCATGGCTTCGGCAGTGCGATGGAAGCGCTGTTGCAGAACCAGCGCGCCGGCAGCGTCATCGACCTGCTGCAGGGCGAGTATTCGCAACGCCAGGACTGGATGCGCCTGTGGCGCCCGTGGCGAGTGGCGGCAGCGCTGCTGCTTGGCGCCGTCTTGCTCGGCGCGGCACTTAACGGCCTGTCGGCCTGGAAAGTGGGCCAGGAACTGCAGGCGCTGGAAACACAGAACATCGCGCGTTAT
Organism: Solimonas sp.; assembly: GCA_036405815.1. Classification (GTDB taxonomy): domain Bacteria; phylum Pseudomonadota; class Gammaproteobacteria; order Nevskiales; family Nevskiaceae; genus Solimonas. The sequence continues at coordinate 77,918 of DASWWX010000067.1, forward strand.
CAACAGGTCTTCCCGCAGGAAACGCGCATCGTCAATCTGGCCTCGCAGCTCGATCAGCAGGCCAAGCGCTTGAACGGTGGCGGGGGCGGCCAGGCGATGTTGCCGATGGTCGATGCGCTGGCGCGCGCGCAGCAGGCCGTGCCCGGCCTGAGTCTGCAGACCCTCCAGTATCGCGACGGTGCCCTGTTCGCGGGCCTGACCGGCAGCAGTCTCGACCTGCTGGAAAAGCTCAAGGCCTGGTTCGCCGAATCGCGTGCGGCGGCGCTCGAAGTGCAGTCTGCGAACGCCGGCGCGGACGGCGTGCAGATCCGCATTCGCCTGACCCCGCTCTGAATCTGCGCCCATGAAGAACCTCTTGGCGGATCTGCAGAATCGGTTGGAAGCGCTGGCGCCGCGCGAACGCGCACTGGTGTTGCTGTGCGCCGCCGTGGCGGCGATTGCGTTGCTGTACCTGTTGCTCTGGGAGCCCTTGGCGCAGGCACGTGAATCGCGACTGCAGAATCTGGACACGGCGCGCGCGCTCGCCAATCGCATCGAGGCGGTGGCTGCGCAGGCGCAGGGTGGCGGCGCCAGCGCCAGCGTCAATCGCAACATCTCGCTGCTGGCTGCGGTCGATCAGACCAGCCGCTCGCCGACGCTGGGCAAGGCGCCGTCGCGCCTGCAGCCGGAGGGCGATCGCGAAGTGAAGGTCTGGCTGGAAGACGTGCCCTTCGACAACCTGCTGCGGTGGCTCTCGGAGCTGGACACCCGCTACGGCATCGGCGCCACCAGCGCCGAGATCGAACGCGGCAGCCAGCCCGGCACCGTCAGCGCACGACTGACCCTGGTGCGCGCATGAGGCTGTCGCTCCTGCTGTCGATCGGACTGCTCAGCTTTGTCGCGGGCCTGATCGTGCATGCGCCGGCGGCAACGCTGTACGGCTGGTTCGCGCCCGCCGACTCGCCGGTCGTCGTCGCCGGGCTGAGCGGCACGCCGCTGCAGGGCGAGGCCGCGAGCCTGCGTTACCAGCAGCGGCCAGCGCTATCGTCGCTGCGCTGGAGGCTGCAGCCCGCGTCGCTGCTGCGGGGCCGCCTCGCCTACCACCTGCAGTCGCTCGATCCGCGACTTTCTCTCGATGGTTATGCGGCGACCGGCTTCGGCGGCGCACATCTGAACGACTTCAAGCTCGGCAGCGGTCTGCGCGAGGTGCTGGCGATTGCCGGACAGGCGTTCCTGCCGGTCGACGGTCAGGCGATGCTCGATCTGTCGCAGCTGCATCTGCGCGACGGCTGGCCCCAGGATGCCAACGGCACGCTGCGCCTCGCCAATCTCGCCTGGACGCTGGCGCGCGATCCGGTGGTGCTTGGCGATTTCGAGGCCAGCTTCGATCGCGAACAGGACGATCTGGTGGCACTGGTCCGCACGGTTTCGGGACCGCTCGACGTCAATGGCGATGCGCGCCTGCGTGCGGATCGCCGCTATTCGATGCATCTGCAGGTGCGGCCCAAGCCGGACGCGCCGCCGATGGTGCAGAACCTGGTGCGTTCAATCGGCCCGGCCGATGCGCAGGGTTATTTCCACATCCGCTACGAGGGCCAGGTCCCGGCACCGGCGCCCGCGCCGTGAGCGAGCCGGCGCATATCGTCGTGGCCTGCGTCGTCGAGCGCGAGGGCCGCTACCTGATCGTCGAGGAGCGCATTGGCGAGCGCTCGCTGTTCAACCAGCCGGCCGGCCATTGGGAGCGCGGGGAAACCTTGATCGAAGGCGCGCGCCGCGAAGCGCTGGAGGAAACCGGCTGGGCGGTCGAGCCTACCGATCTGCTGGGCATCTATCACCACGAGCCCGCCGATCTGGGCTACGGCTTTTTGCGCATCGCCTTCGTCGCCCGCGCGGTGCGCCACCATGCCGATCGACCGCTGGACGACGGCATCGAACGCGCGCTATGGCTGACACGCGAAGAGCTGCTGATCACGCGCGCGCGCCATCGCAGTCCGATGGTGTTGCGCTGTATTGACGACTATCAGGCCGGGCGTCGCCTGCCGCTGTCGGCGATCGCGCATCTCTGAGCGCAGCCGGCTGAGAACCCGATGAGCGCTGCCCATGTCATCGTCGGTCTGTCCGGCGGCGTCGACTCCGCGGTGTCGGCCTGGCGCCTCAAGGAGCAGGGCTACCGCGTCTCCGGCCTGTTCATGGTCAACTGGACCGAAGACGAACAGGGTTACTGCAGCGCCGCCGAGGATTTCCAGGACGCGCGTCGTGTCTGCGAGGAGCTGGACATTCCCCTGCACCGCGTCGATTTCTCGGTCGAATACCGCGCGCGCGTCTTCGACAAATTTCTCGCTGACTATGCCGCCGGCAAGACGCCGAATCCGGATGTGCTATGCAATCGCGAGGTGAAGTTCCAGCCGTTTCGCGAGTACGCGCTGCGTCTGGGTGCCGACTATGTCGCCACCGGGCACTACGCGCGCCTCGAGCAGCGCGCAGATGGACCGCATCTGCTGCGTGCGCGCGACGACAACAAGGACCAGACCTACTTTCTGTCGACGGTGGCGCGCACGCAGCTGGAGCGCGTGCTGTTCCCGATCGGCGACCTGGAGAAGTCGCAGGTGCGCGAACTGGCGTGCAAGGCCGGCCTGCCGGTGCACAGGAAAAAGGATTCGACCGGCATCTGCTTCATCGGCGAACGCGAGTTTCGCGAGTTCCTGCAGCGGTACCTGCGCAGCGAGCCCGGCCCCATCCTGGATGAACAAGGCCAGGTCCTTGGACGCCACGTCGGACTGATGCATTACACGCTGGGCCAGCGGCGCGGCATTGGCGTCGGTGGCCGCCGCGGCGCGCAGGAGGCGCCTTGGTATGTGGTCGCCAAGGATGTGGATCGCAATGCATTGGTCGTATCGCAGGATGCATGCTCGCCGCGGCTGATGACACACACCATTGGTTGCGACCGTTTCCACTGGATTCAGCAGTCGCGGCCGCTGCCCGCGGTCTTGCATGCCCGTATCCGTCACCGCCAGGCCCTGCAGCCCTGCACTGCAGTACGAGACGCGGCGGGCGGGCTGACGGTGACGTTTGCCGACGCCCAACGCGCCGCCGTGGCCGGGCAATACCTGGTGCTCTACGCCGGCGAGGAGTGCCTGGGTGGCGGCGAAATCAGCCAGGCTCGCGCGAGCGTCGACGCCCGAAGCTGAAGGTCGGGGCAACCGCGATGCGCGACATGACCGACGGCGCCGTCGAATGGCGTCAGCGGCCTTGTACCGCGCCGCGTCCTCTCGGTAGCGTAGAGCACTCCACTTTTCTGGATGACCGGTGATGTCTCGGCTTCGTGTTGGCCCGCTGACGATTTCCCTGACCGTACTGCTCTGCACCGCCTGCGTCAGCGGCCTGTCGCGCGCACCGGCGGCCGCCGGTGCGGCTGCATCGGTGGACGCCGAGCAAGCGACATCCTGTCTGGCGCAGGGTTTGCCGGCGATCGATGCACAGAAGGACAACCTGGGATTGCTGCGGCCGGCGCGTGAGGAGTACCGGCTGATCCGCGCGGCACGCCCCGGCGATCGGCTCGTCTGCACGTTCCAGCAGGTCAACCGCGGCGTGCCGGTGCAGTTCTACGAATACGCCGTACATCTGTCGCCGCAGGGCCGCGTGCTGTTCAGCAACGGTCGCTACGCTACCGCGGCGGCCGCCGCCTCACCGCAGCCGGGGCTTACCGAAATCCGGATCCTGGAACTCGCCTTCACCGATGCGCAGCGGCTGCTGGCGGCGGAGCGGCCGAGTATTTCACCCCCGCAACTACGCTTCACCGCCGTCAGCAGCGACCGCTTCCGGCTCGATTTCGAGACGGTGGCGCGGCATCCGGACAGCGGTGCGGCGATGCGTTTGGGGTACGACGCCGAGAACGGTCGCCTGGTCTCGCAGCAACGGCTGGGCAGCGGACCTGCGGCGCCGTAATCGTCTCGGTCAGGGCTCCGCGCCCGCCTCGAGCAGATCGTCGCGCGCGCTCGGGTCGTCGCGATACTGGCGACGGATTTCCAGAACATCGGGCAGCAACTCGAGGAAGATCGGAATCAGCTTCGGATCGAACTGGTGGCCCGCCTGCTTGGCGAGATAGGCCACGGCGTCGCCGATCGGCCATGCGGGTTTGTACGGCCGCCGTGAGGTCAGCGCATCAAATACGTCGGCGATGGCAACGATGCGGCCCTCGATCGGAATCTCTTCGCCCTTGCGACCGCGCGGGTAACCCCCACCGTCCCAGCGCTCGTGATGGGTCAAGGAGACCACGCGCGCCGTTTCCAGCAGCTCCGAGCCGTGGCGGCCGATGATGCCGGCACCGATGGCGGGGTGATTGCGCATGACCACCCACTCTTCCGCGGTCAGCGCGCCGGGTTTCTGCAGGATGTGATCCGGAATCCCGATCTTGCCGATGTCATGCATGGGCGCGGCATTGAAGATCACATCCACGCGTTGAGCCGGCAGGCCGGCTGCCTCGGCAAGCATGCGAGAGTAGTGGCTCATGCGGATGACATGAAAGCCGGTGTCATCGTCCTTGTACTCCGCGGCGCGGCCGAGACGGCGGATGATCTCCAGGCGCGTCTGTTCCAGTTCCTGCGTGCGCCGCTCCAGCGCCTGGGTACGATTTGTCACCATCGTCGCCAAGTGACGCTCTTGCTGCGCGAGTTGCACGTGAGTCCGCACGCGCGCCAGCAGCGTGGCCGGCTGGATCGGTTTGAGGATGTAATCGACGGCGCCGGCGCCGAAACCGGCCGCCTCGTTCTCGACCTCGCCCATCGCGGTGAGAAAGATCACCGGCACGCGTCGCGTCGCCGGATCGGCCTTCAGGCGCTTGCAGACCTGGTAGCCGTTCATGTCCGGCATCATGACGTCGAGCAGGATCAGATCGGGCGGATTGTCTTGCGCCAGCTTCAGTGCGGTCGGGCCATCGAGCGCCACCTTGGCGCGATACTGCTCGCGCAGAATGCCGGTGACGACTTCCAGATTCTGCGGCGTGTCGTCGACGATCAGCACCACCGGGCGGGTATCGGCGTTCGCGCTCATGCTGGGCCTCCCAGGTGCTCGACCAGTTGCCGGCGCAACGACAGCAGGCTCGTGCGGGCCTCGGCAAACCGATAGCCCTGCACCTGAGCGCGCAGGGTCGAGAGCGTCTGCTTGAGTTCGGCGGCGTTCATGACGGTGGACAGCTGGTTCACGGTGTCGGCGGCTTCAGCTTCGTGATTGTCCAGCTGCGCTTCAAGTCGGTCCAGCAGCACGGCCCGATCAGCGGGTTCGCCGCCGCCGCCGCCGCCGGCCGAGAGGCTGCCGATTGATCCTGATCCCGGCAGCAGTTCCAGCAGATCGGCCGGGCGGCGATTCAGGACGCGGGCCAGCGCAACGGCCATCTGCTCGACGTCCAGTGGCTTGGGAATGTAGTCGTTCATGCCGGCGTCGATGCAGCGTTCCCGGTCCTCGGCCATCGCGCTCGCCGTCATCGCCAGGATCGGCATACGGAATCCGCGCGCACGCAGCTCGCGCGTTGCGGCGATGCCGTCCATGACCGGCATCTGCAGATCCATCAGCACCAGGTCGAATTCCCGCGTGCCGACGCTCTGCAGCGCCTGCGCGCCATCACCGGCCACGGTCACCTGAGCGCCCACGTCCTGCATCAACTCCCGCACCACCTGCTGGTTGAGCGGATTGTCCTCGACGACGAGCACGCGCAGGCCTTCCAGGCTGCCGCTGCGCAGACTGCGCGTGGCGCCGCGCCGGTCGAGACCGGTCTGAGCATCAGTCGTGAGTGCACCGAACTGGTCGGCATTGGGCAATGCCAACGGCAGACGCACGGTAAAGGTCGATCCCTGCCCCGGCACGCTTTCGCAACGGATCTCGCCGCCCATGAGCTCGACCAAGCGCCGCGTGATCGACAGGCCCAGGCCGGTACCGCCGTAGCGGCGCGTCGTCGAGGTGTCGGCCTGCGAGAACGCTTCAAACAGCTGAGCCTGCTCGGCCGGGCCCATGCCGATACCGGTATCGGAGACGGCGCACTCCAGCCAGCGCGGATCGCCATCCTCGCGATGCCAGGTGCGCAGCTCGACGACGACGCGGCCACGTTCGGTGAACTTGACCGCGTTGCTGGCCAGGTTGAGCAGGATCTGGTTCAACCGCAGTGGATCGCCGATGCGACGCTCGTCGGTGCCCGGCGCAATCCTGCACAGGAAGTCCAGGCCCTTTTCCGTCGCGCGGATCGACGCCAGGGTGTGTACCTGGTCCAGCACTTCATGCAGGTTGAACGGAATGTGTTCTAGGCCGAGCTTGCCGGCTTCGATCTTCGACAGGTCCAGCACGTCGTTGATGATGCGCAACAACGAACGCGCGGAGGTTTCGATCTTGCCGAGATAGTCCTGCAAGCGCGGTTCGGGGCCGGTGCGCAGGGCCAGATGACTCATGCCGATGATCGCGTTCATCGGTGTGCGGATCTCATGGCTCATGTTGGCCAGGAATTCGCTTTTGGCGCGATTGGCGGATTCGGCAGCCTCCTTGGCGCGCGCCAGCTCGGCTTCCAGGCCGCGACGGTCGGTGACGTCGAGCCCGTAGGCGTTCCACACGGCAATGATGCTGGGACTGCCGCCCGGCCGCGGCAGCGCCTCGACGTGAATCCAGCGCCAGCCGTCGCCGTGCCGCACCCGGAACTCGGTGGTCACCGGCGTCATCTCGGCCGCCGATCGTGTCAGTGCCGCGATCATCGGCTCGCGCTCTTCTTCCGCGACCACGTCCATGACCTTGCGATACGAGATGCGCGGCTGGTCGTGGTCGATACCCAGCAACTGGAAGTAGGCGCTGTGGTTGAACAGGATCTCGACCGTTCCATCGCGATGCAGGCAGGACTGGTAGACCACGCCCGGCAGGTTCTCGGCCAGCTCGGTGATGTGCGAGCGCGCGTAGGCCAGCGCCTGTTCCAGACGTTTGCGCTCGGTGACATCGACGATATAGCCGTTCCAGATGACCTCACCCGGCTGTGCGCCAGGATGCGGCACGGCCGCCGTGTGCATCCAGGTCTCGGTGCCATCGGCGTGTGCGATGCGTAGATCGCGCTGCACCGGTTCCAGCGACCGCGCGGAGTCGTCGAGCTGCTCGCGAATATCCCGCATCTCGTCGAAGTCGAGCCGCCGCAGCAAGGCGTCGAACTGCGGTGGCTTGCCGTCGTCGCGCAGCCCGGTGAGCGCGTAAAGACCGCTGCTCACGAACAGCAGCTCGATATCGCCGGCCGCGTTGCGCCGCAAACGATAGACCGCACCGGGAATGCCGTCGGTGACTTCCTGCAGCACCAGTTGCGCGGCGCGAATCTCGGTCTCGACGCGCTTGAGCTCGCCGATACGGGTGACGAAGCCGTTCCAGACCACGCTGCCATTGGCGCCGGGGCGCGGTTCGGCCGAGCCGCGCACCCATTCGATCTCGCCACTCGGCGTCTTCAGCCGGTACTCGACGCTGTAGGGCTGCATCGTCTCCATCGATCGATTGACGGCATCCAGCAGGCGCGTCTGGTCCGCCTCTACCACGGCGTCGAAAACCCGGCGATAGTCCGACAGGATTTCGTGCCGGCTGTAACCGATCAGCTGGGAGAAGCCGTCACTGACGAAGTTGGCCTTGAGCGTGCCGTCGGCATTGCGCTGGAACTGGTAGACCGCGCCGCCTGGAATGCGGTCGGTGACCTCGCGCAGCAGGCGCTGCGCGGACTCGATCCGACCTTCGCTCTCGCGTCGATAGACGACTTCTCGCCGCAGCACCCGTACCCAGAACAGCATCAGCGCGGCGAGCAGCAGGAAGATCACCAAACCCCAGCGTAGATACTCGGCGACCCGCTTGGGGTCGACCCCTTGCGTCAGGTTCAGCGGCATCCAGCGGTTCTGGATTGCCTGCAGGCGGCTCGGGTCGAGATCGGCCAGTGCCTTGTCGAGCAAGCTGACCAGTTCCGGCCAGTCGGAGCGGACCCCGAAACTCAGTGGGCGCTCGTCATCGAAGAACGGCGCCGCGATCTTCAGATTGCCTAGCCCCAACGACTGGATGTAGTGGCTGATGACGGCGACATTGCCGATCGTGGCGTCGGCGCGCCCCGAAGCGACCATCGCCAGCGCATCGCGCGCAGAAGCGACCTCCACCACGGGCGTGGTCGGATACCGCTGGCGCAGCGTCTCGCGCTCGGCGTGGCCGCGACCGATGGCGATGCGCGCCTTGCGCAGCGACTCGGTGTCGTCGATATCGGTGACGTCGTTGCGGACAGCAATGACCGACCGGAAGCGCAGGTACGGCTGCGTGAACTGCAGATAGGCGCGGCGCTCGGCCGTCTCGCCGGAAGAGGTGAGCACGTCGATCTCGCGTCGCCGCGCGCCGTTCAGCGCCTCTTCCCAGTCCGCAACCGGCACCCAGCGCAGCGTTATGCCCAGAGACTGGGCGAGCTGCTGCAGCACGTCCGGGCTGATGCCGCTGCGCTCGCCGGCGGCACCCTGCATGTCGAACGGCGCCCAATCCGGGTCGCCGCTGGCGCGGATCACCGGGTGCGCGGCGATCCAGGCTTTTTCCTCGTCCGTGAGTTTCGGCGCAGCCTGCGCCGGCACGCTCGTGCCCAGCACGGCCAATGCCCACCCGCAGCCGAGGGCTGCCGCGACGTGCGCCGATACTCTCACCTGCCTTTTTCCCTCATGTGATGCGTGCGGCACGGACGGCGCACAGGCGCTGCATTGTCGATAGCGGTTGCGTCTGGAACAAGCGCGCCACCGCGATAGCGGCGGCGGCGAGGTCGGCGCGCAGGCGTTTGCTATAATCCGCCGCCCATTTTTCGGCCCGTCGGGTACACCGTGCCCGCCGGCCGGGGTATCCGCAGTACGCCAGCCCCGTTCACTCGCCAGCCACCGTTCCGGAGTCTCCAGTCATGACGGACAGCTTCAAGGCCAAGTCCACGCTCAAAGTCGGTTCCAAGTCCTACAGCTACTACAACCTGAAGGCGCTCGAACCGAAGTACAACCTCGCCCGCCTGCCCTACTCCATCAAGGTGCTGCTGGAGAACCTGCTGCGTCACGAGGACGGCGTCAACACGACCCAGGCCGACATCGAGGCGCTGGCCGGCGCGGACTTCAAGAACCTGCCCGCCAAGGACATCAACTTCACGCCGGCGCGCGTGATCCTTCAGGACTTCACCGGCGTGCCCTGCGTGGTCGACCTCGCCGCGATGCGCGACGCGATCACCAAGCTCGGTGGCAACGCCGCCAAGGTCAATCCGCTGTGCCCGGTGGAACTGGTCATCGACCACTCGGTCATGATCGATCACTACGGCTCCAAGGACGCGCTCGACCTGAACGCCAAGGTCGAGTTCCAGCGCAACGAGGAACGCTACACCTTCCTGCGCTGGGGCCAGGAAGCCCTGAAGAACTTCAAGGCGGTGCCGCCGGACACGGGCATCGTCCACCAGGTCAATATCGAGTACCTGGCCCGCGTCGTCTTCGAGAACAGCGAAGGCGTCCTGTACCCCGACAGCTGCTTCGGCACCGACAGCCACACCACGATGGTGAACGGCATCGGCGTGCTGGGCTGGGGCGTCGGCGGCATCGAGGCCGAGGCCGCGATGCTCGGTCAGCCGTCCTCCATGCTGATTCCGGACGTGATCGGCGTGCGCGTGACCGGCAAGCTCGCGGAGGGCGCGACCGCGACCGACCTCGTGCTGACCGTCACCGAGATGCTGCGCAAGCGCGGCGTCGTCGAGAAGTTCGTCGAGTTCTTCGGCCCGGGTCTGGCGAATCTCTCCGCCTCCGATCGCAACACGATCGCCAATATGGGCCCGGAATACGGGGCCACCTGCGGCATCTTCCCGATCGACGAGGAAACCCTGAACTACCTGCGCCTGACCGGCCGCAGCGACGATCAGGTCGCCGTGGTGAAGGCCTACGCGCAGGCGCAGGGCATGTGGTGGACGCCGGATGCGCCGGAAGCCGAGTACACCGACGTGCTGCACCTGGACCTGGGCAGCATCAAGCCCTCGCTCGCCGGCCCCAAGCGCCCGCAGGACCGCGTTCTGCTCTCCGACGTCAAGACCAACTACCGCAAGGCCTTCGAGGCCGAGCAGAAGCTGCGTCCGTCGAAGGGCCCGGCCACGGTCACCGACAACGGCAAGAGCTTCGAACTGAAGGACGGCGCGGTGATGATCGCCGCGATCACGTCCTGCACCAACACCTCCAACCCGAGCGTGCTGATCGGCGCCGGCCTGCTCGCCAAGAAGGCGCGCGCGCTGGGCCTCACCAGCAAGCCCTGGGTCAAGACCTCGCTGGCCCCGGGATCGCTGGCGGTCACCGAGTACCTGAAGAAGGCCGGCCTGATCGAAGACCTGGAACACCTGGGCTTCTACGTCACCGCCTACGGCTGCACCACCTGCATCGGCAACTCCGGCCCGCTCAACGAGCCGCTGGGCAAGGCGATTCAGGACAACACCCTGTCGGTCTCCGCCGTGCTGTCGGGCAACCGCAACTTCGAAGGCCGCGTCCACCAGGACGTGCGCATGAACTACCTGGCCTCGCCGCCGCTGGTCGTCGCCTACGCGATCGCCGGCAGCACCGACCTCGACCTGACCACCGAGCCGATCGGCAAGGGCAAGGACGGCCAGGACGTGTTCCTCAAGGACATCTGGCCCTCCAACAAGGAGATCTCGGACGTGGTCGCGCAGGCGGTCACCGCCGACCTGTTCAAGGCCAGCTACGCCGACGTACTCAAGGGCGATGCCCGCTGGCAGTCGATCAAGGTCACGAAGTCGGAAACCTACAACTGGGATTCCAAGTCGACCTACATCCAGAACCCGCCGTACTTTGCCGGCATGACGATGACGCCTCCGGGCATCCAGCCGATCAAGGGCGCGCGCGCACTCGCCGTGCTGGGCGACTCGATCACCACCGACCATATCTCGCCGGCCGGCGACATCAAGAAGGACGGCCCCGCGGGCAAGTACCTCGAAGAGCGCGGCGTCAAGAAGGCCGACTTCAACTCGTTCGGCTCGCGCCGCGGCAACCACGAGATCATGATGCGCGGCACCTTCGCCAACACGCGTATCAAGAACGCGATGACGCCGGGTGTCGAAGGCGGCGTGTCGAAGTACATCGACAAGAATGGCAACGCCGGTCCGGTCGAGCCGATCTACGACGTCGCCATGAAACACATCGCCGACGGCACGCCGCAGGTGGTGCTGGCCGGCAAGGAATACGGCACGGGTTCGTCGCGTGACTGGGCGGCCAAGGGCACGATCCTGCTCGGTGTGAAGGCCGTCATCAGCGAGTCCTTCGAGCGCATCCACCGCGCCAACCTGGTCGGCATGGGCGTGCTGCCGCTGAACTTCGTCGATGGCCAGAACGCGACCTCGCTGGGTCTGGACGGCACCGAGGTGTTCGACTTCGACGGCCTGAAGAACGGCGCGACCAGCGTCGACGTCACGGCGAAGAAGGCGGACGGCAAGACGGTCTCCTTCAAGGCCAAGGTGCGCATCAACACGCCGATGGAGTGGGAGTACTACCAGCACGGCGGCGTGCTGCAGTACATGCTGCGCCAGATGGCCAAGGCTTGATCGGGTAACAGCAACACCGATGTTGAAGAAGGGGCGCCTCGGCGCCCTTTCTTCGTTCCGAAGCCCCGCCTTTTCGTCCGTCGGTGTCGGTTTCGTCAGATTGGCGACTGCACTGCGGTGCCGGCACAGGAATCCCTTACACTCAACCCCACTTTCCGCGGCATCACCCGATGTGCCGGCATCGATATGCTGGTCGGGTGGTGTTGCGATTTTCGACAGCGAACAGAATCAGGAGCGGTGGCGGCATGAGCAGCGGCAGTCTCAGTCAACTGGTGGCCAAGGTGGCCGAGCGCCGGCCGATGCACGCGCGCTTCATCGAAGACGCCTACGCCTTCCTGCGCGAGGACGAGCGCACCGAGGCGGACGGCTACGTCGCCCACCTGCTCGAAACCGAATCGCTGGACACGATCGCCGCAGCCTACGAGACGATCGTCGACGACACCTTCGAAGCCCAGATGTACTTCATGGAGCACGGTCGCTACCGTCACTCGAAGTTCGAGGAGGTGGCCGGCGCGGTCTACTTCAATCCGGAGTACATGAAGCGCTACATGCTGGGCCTCGCGGTCAGCAACTACCTGTGGCCGAACCATGTGCAGATCCGCCGCTTCTTCGCGGAGACCTTCCCGTGGCGACGCGAAGGCACCTATTTCGAGGTCGGTCCCGGCCACGGCCTGTTCCTGCTGCTGGCGATGCAGCAGAGCCAGCTGAGCCGCTTCATCGGCCTGGACATCAGCGCCACCAGCCTGGCCCTCACCGACGAGACCGTGCGCCATGCGCTGCCGCAGCTGCGCGACAAGCTGCAATTGATCGAAGCCGACTTCTTCGGCAACGCCGGCGTGCAGGGGCCGTTTGATGTGCTGGTCATGGGCGAGGTGCTGGAACACGTCGAACGCCCGATCGACTTCCTCAAGCGTCTTCGCGCGCTGGCCGCGCCGGGCGCGCACCTGTTCGTGACCACTTGTATCAATGCGCCGGCAATCGATCACATCATGCTGTTCGAGTCAGAACAACATGTAGAGGACACGATCGCGGAGGCCGGCCTCAAAATCGAACGCAAGCTGTCGGTACCCTACCCCGGCAAGTCGCTGAAGCAGTGCGTCTCCGGCGCCTATCCGATCAATGTCGCCTACGTGCTGAGCGTATGACGCGGGCCGTGAATCGCTACGGTCTGTCGTTCCACCATTTCGGCCTGGCGGTCCGTGAAGAAGCGCCGGCGCGTCTGTTTCTCGAAGGTCTGGGTTATCGCGTCGACCCGCTGATCACCGATCCCGAGCAGAACGTGCAGGTCTCGCTGGCGCGGGCGCCAGGTCTGCCGACCATCGAGCTGGTGCTCCCGACCGAGGTACCGGGGCCGCTGACCTCGGTGCTCAAGGGCCGCGATTCCAACATCTATCATTCCTGTTACGTCACCGACGACGCCGAAGCCTCGCTCGCGGCGATCGCGGCCGACGAGCTGCCGCATACCGAGGTCAGCGCGTCCAAGCCGGCGGTGCTGTTCGGCGGCGCGCCGGTGTCGTTCCATTACGTCTCGGGCTTCGGCCTGATCGAGTTGATTCACCGTAATGGTTCCCTCACTATCGCCAACGTTTAGCGACCCATCCTCACCCCGCCTGGAAGCCCCGATGAGTACCGCGCCTATCTACGAACAGCTCACCACGATCATGCGCGACCTGTTCGACAACGACGGCCTCGTCGTCACGCCTGAACTGACCGCCAAGGAAGTCGAGGGCTGGGACAGCCTGGCGCATATTCGCCTGATCCTGCTGGTCGAGAAGACGTTCAAGATCAAGTTTTCCGCCTCGCAGATCAACAATCTCAAGAACGTCGGCGAACTGGTAGCGCTCATCCAATCCAAGCTATGAGCGGATCGCTGCTCGCCTCGCTGGCCTGGCTGCCGCCGGCGCCGACGGACTTCGGCGCGCAGTGCAAGGTCCTCGATCCTGCTACCGCCGACTGGCCGCGGCAGATTCGTTTCCTGGCGACCCATCGTCTCGACGAAAACCAGTTGAACCAGCTCGCGCGTGCAATCGCGCGCGGCAGCAAGGCTGGCATCGCCGTCGGCCAGCCGTTCAAGCTTGGCCTGATCAGCAACGCCACCACGCATTTCATGGTGCCGGTACTGACCGCCACCGCCGCGCGTTTCGGCATCGCGCTGGAGTGCATCGAAGCCGAATACGACCAGGTCATGCAGGAGGCGCTGTCGCCGGCCTCGACCGTCAACCGCGCCAAGCCCGACGCGGTGCTGCTGGCGCTGGACTGGCGCGGCGTTCCGCTGCTGCCCTCGCCAGGTGACGCCGAGACCGCGCGCGCCACGGTTGCCGCCGTGCTCGATCGCGTGCAGACGCTGCGCGCCTCGATCCGCACGCACAGCGGCGCGCTGTGCATCGCGCAGACGCTGGCGCCACCGCCCGAGCCCTTGTTCGGCAGCCTCGATGCTGCCGTGCCCGGCACGCTCCGCCAGCTCGCGCATGCCGCCAATCTCGGCATCGCCGAAGGGCTGCATGGCTCTTCGGATCTGCTGCTCGACGTGGCGGCGCTGGCCGAAACCGTGGGCCTGGCCGACTGGCACGACCCGATGCTGTGGAACCTGGCGAAGCTGCCGTTCTCGCCGAACTTCCTGCCGCTGTACGCCGATCACGTCTGCCGCCTGATCGCGGCCCAGCGCGGCAAGAGCCGCCGCTGCCTGATCCTGGACCTGGACAACACGCTGTGGGGCGGCGTCATCGGCGACGACGGCCTCGAAGGCATCGCCCTGGCGCAGGGCGACGCCACCGGCGAAGCGCATCTGGCGGTGCAGCGCGCGGCGCTGGCGCTGCGGGCACGCGGCGTGGTGCTGGCGGTGTCGTCGAAGAACAACGACGAGACCGCGCGCCTGCCGTTCCGCGAGCATCCGGAAATGCTGCTGAAGGAAAGCGATATCGCCGTGTTCCAGGCCAACTGGAACGACAAGGCGACCAATATCCGCGCGATCGCCGAGGCGCTGAATCTCGGACTGGAATCGATGGCGTTCCTCGACGACAACCCGGCCGAGCGCGCGCTGGTGCGACGCATGCTGCCGGAAGTCGCCGTTCCCGAGTTGCCGGAAGATCCCGCGCTGTACGCGCGCACGTTGCTGGCCGCCGGCTACTTCGAGACCGCCGCCCTGTCGGCCGAGGACCTGAGTCGTGCGGCGTTCTACCAGGACAACGCACGCCGCGTGGCGCTGCGGCAGCAGGCCGGCGATCTCGACAGCTACCTCGCGTCGCTGAACATGACGATGACGGTGCAGCCGTTTGATGCGGTGGGCCGCGCGCGCATCGCCCAGCTCATCAACAAGTCCAACCAGTTCAACCTGACGACGCGGCGCTATACCGAGGCCGACGTCGAGCATTTCGAGAACGACCCGGCCTGCCTGACGATGCAGGTGCGCCTCGCCGATACCTTCGGCGACAACGGCATGATCAGCGTGCTCATCTGCCGTCGCGAACACGACGACTGGCAGATCGACACCTGGCTGATGAGCTGCCGCGTGCTCGGTCGCAAGGTCGAGAACGCGGTACTGGCCGAGCTCGCACGCCTCGGAAGCGCGCAGGGCATCCGCCGCCTGATCGGCACCTACATCCCGACCGAGCGCAACAGGCTGGTCGAGGATCACTACGCCAGGCTGGGCTTTACGCTGCTGGAGCGCCGCGACGATGGCGCGACGATCTGGGCGCTGCCGGTCGCGGACGTGCCGGATGCGGCGCTGCCGATGCAGATCCTGCGGCCGCGCGAAACGGCGACCTGAGCGGAGCACGCTGGTGATCTTTCTCGATCCGCTGTTCGCGGTGTTCTGCCTCACCACCATCCTGATCGCGCAGTTCAGTCCGCGCGGACTGGCGCCGCTGGCCCTGAGCCTGGGTGTGAGCCTGCTGTTCATGCTGCTGTTCCTGGGCCCGGTCCAGGCGGCGATCCTGCTGGGCTTTTCGGCGATCGGCTTCGCCGGCCTGCAACTGGTGGCGCGCGGTTATCGCGCGGGCCTGGCCATCGGCGTCGGTGGCCTGCTCCTGCTGTTCATCGTGCTGAAGAAGTACAGCTTCCTGCCCGAGGCCCTGACGCCGGCGCATCTGCCGGTGGCGATCGGCCTGTCCTACGTGCTGTTCCGCCTGATCCACCTGCTGGTCGAACATGGCGCCGACGCCGACACGCGACCCGGCCTGCTGCGTCACCTCGGCTACACGCTGAGCGCGCATGCGCTGGTGTCCGGGCCGTTCCAGCGCTACGACGAGTACGAGGAGATCCGCGAGCGCGCGACGCGGCACGAGCCGCTGCCGGCGATGGCGCGCTTCGTCGACGGGCTGCTCAAGGTCGTGATCGTCGCGCCGCTGATCCAGGGATTGCATGCGGCGCTGGAGCGGCACGGTGCCGGGCCGCTGGGCTATGCCGTGCTGCTGGTCGCCGCGCTGGTCTGGGTCGTCTACATGTACTTCAACTTCTCCGGCTACATGGACATCGTCATCGGCTGGGCGCGGCTGTGCCGGCTCGATCTGCCGGAGAACTTCGACCGACCGCTGCTGGCCAACGGCTTCCACGAGTTCTGGAGCCGCTGGCACATGACGATGACCCACTGGTTCAAGACCCACCTGTTCAACCCGCTGATGATCGCGTTCGGCCGTCGCTTCGCGCCGACGCGTCGCATGGCGATGATCTGCAGCAGCCTCGCGTTCTTCTTTACCTTCCTGCTGGTCGGCGCCTGGCACGGCCCGACCACGCCGTTCCTGATCTGCGGCCTGCTGCTGGGCCTGGGCGCGACCGCCAACCAGATCAGCCGAGAGACCGCGCGCGGCCGCAAGAAGCCGGCCGCGCCCGGCGCGGGCGCCCGGCTGCTGACGCTGCTGGGTGCGAGCCTGACCTTCCTCTACATCTCGGTCGCGGTTAGCCCATTCTGGCTCGATCAGCGCGAGTTCCTGGGGCTGCTCGCCAGCACGCTGAAGCCTGTGAATCTGCTGGTGCTGCTGCCGTCGACCCTGATCGGCACCGCGATCGCGCTGCTGGTGTTGCGACCGATCGAGTCGCGCCTGCATGTCGTTGGCCAGGCCGCGGCGCCGGTGCTGCAGTCGGCACCGCTGATCGCCCTGCGCGTGGTCGTGCTGGCGCTATTCATCCTCGGCTTCGGAAACGCCGCGCCCGACTTCGTGTACCAGGGCATCTGAGCGATGGTGACCCTGCGCGCCCTGCTCAAGGTCGGCGTCTGGGCCGCGCTGTTGTGGCTGTTGCTGATGCTGCCGACCTATCGCTACTGGCCGCTGGAAACGTCCGCAAAACCGCTGCATCTGAGCAAGGTCGTCTACGAGCACCGGCCTTACAGCATCTTCGTGTCGCATCTGCAGGAGGCTGTCTACAAGCTGGCCAGCAAGTGCCCGATGCCGCCGGCGCGCACGCGGCTGATCCTGCTGGGCGGTTCCGGCAGCCAGGCGTTCTATCCGGATTTTCTGGGCGATGCCACGGCTGCCGATGAGGTCTCCAACCTGTCGCTGCCGCTGGCCAATTTCACGCAGATCCGTCAGGTCTATCAGGATCTCGGGGCTTGCCTCGGCGCCGACGGCTTGCGCAATTCCACCGTGGTACTGATCCCCTCGCTGATGAGCTTCACGCGTACCGGCGCGCGGCGCGAGAGTGCGTACAGCTTCTATGAGCTTGAGAAGCTGAAGACGCGGCTCTATCGCGGCGAAGCTGATGCGGTGACGCCTCGCCTGCCTGCGCCGCTGATGCGGGTACTGGTCGAGCTGTGGCGTCCACTGATTCCGATGCGTGGGTTCATCAACGCCGTGCGAGATGAAACCGCTTACCTGCGCCAGTCATTGAAATGGCGGCTGCGGCCCTCGGGCCCGGCGCCATTGCGTGAGCGGCCCGCGCTGGATCGCGACTTGTCGTTGCGCTTGATCGCCGACTTCCTGCCGGATGCCGGAGTCGACCGCCCCTTCGCCGAAGACCAGGTGGCGGAGCTGGATGGTCTGGTGAAGCGTATCCGTGCGGCAGGCTCGGCCGTCGTCATCGTCGACCAGCCCGCGCAGGCCTGGCTGCGCGAGGCGGCGCCCGCCTTCGCAGTGGCGCGCCAGACCCTGCGTCGCTATGCGCAAGCCAACGATGTGCCCTACATCGATCTCACCGAAACCGCTGGCGACGACGAGTTCTTCGATGCCCTGCACGCCACGCCGGAGGCCAGTGCGATCTGGACCCGACGCCTGGCCGACGCCTTGATCGCGCTGCAAGCGACACAGCCGTCGGCGCTGGGTGTCGTGGCGCGCCGCGCCGGTGCGCCTGGGGTGGGTGCGCCTGCAAGCGACGCATTGCCATGAACGCATTTCGGGCGCTGCTGCGGGTGGTGCTGTGGATTACCGGGTTCTGGTTGCTGCTGATGGCGCTGAGCTGGGCGCTATGGAAGCCGGTTGATGTCGACGCGCCGCTGCAATTGAGCCTGCCGGATTACCTGGCGCCCTCGCCTGCGCCCCTGTTTGTCGGCCAGATCCAGGAAGCGGTGTTTACGCTGGCACGGCATTGCCCCTTGCCCGAGAAGCGGCGCCTGATCGTACTGGGGGCCTCCGGCAGCCGCGCCTACGACGCCGAAACCCTGCGCCGCGCCAGTAGTGCCGACGAGGCGGTCAATCTGTCGGTGGTGCTGTCCAACGTCACGCAGATCACACAGATTTTTCACGACTACCGTGATTGCCTGGGAGCGGAGGGCCTGCGCGACAGCGCCATCGTGCTGATCCTGTCGATGGGCAACTTCACCAGCAACGAATACCGCGGCAGCGGCCCGTACAGCGACTACGAGACCGAAAAGCAGCGCAGCCGGCTGTTCGCTGGCGCGCCCGGCGCCATGCAACCGCGCCTGCCACGCCCCTGGATGCCGGCGGTCGTGGAGCTGTGGCGGCCGGTGCTGCTGGCCCGCAAGCTGGCGGTGGAGGTCAAGGCGAGCCTGGTCGCGCTCGGCCACCGGCTGCGGGGCCGCTCGCCGCCCAGGGTCGAAGACCTGGACCGCGAGTGGTCGCTGAAGCTGGTCGCGAGCATGCAGCCGGAGGTGCAGCGCGGCGACACCTACGCGCCAGAGCAGACCGCGGAACTGGAAGCGCTGCTCGATGAGATCGACAGCGCCGGCAGCCCGGTCGTCCTGGTCGCCCAACCTGTTCAGCGCTGGTTCCGCGAGGCCAGCCCATCCTTCGCTGCTGCTCAAGCCCGCTTGCAGCAACTCGCCCGGCAGCGGCATCTGCCGCTGATCGATCTGACGCAAAGCGCCGCCGACGAGGAATTCCACGATGCCATGCATGCCAATCGTCGCGGCGCGATGCGTTGGAGCGAACGCTTGGCACAGGCATTGCTCGATCTTCAGGCCGAGCTGCCCGATGCGCTGGGCAGGGTGTCGATGGCACAGCGGTGACGCTGGCGTCATTTCGACGCCTACCGGGCGCGGCAGCCAAGGCCGGACCGTGCCGAGGCCTTAAAATTCCGTTCTCACTAGCCATGGATGCGCGTCGAACATGCTGACCCGAGTCGTCTTCAACCAGAAAGGTGGCGTCGGCAAGACCACCATCGTCAGCAACCTGGCCGCGATCGCCGCCCACCGCGGCCTGCGCACGCTGGTCATCGACCTCGATACCCAGGGCAACGCCACGCAGTATCTGATGGGCGACCACCCGGCCAAGCCGGACCGCACCATCGCTGACTTCTTCGAGTCGACGCTGAGCTTCTCGCTGTCGCCGCAGCCGCTCCTGACCTACGCGACCAATACGCCGTTCGAGCACCTGGACGTGGTCGCGGCCGATCCGCGCCTGGACGAACTGATCGTCAAGCTCGAGGCCAAGCAGAAGATCTATAAATTCCGCGATGCGCTGCGCAAGCTGCGCGGCTACGACGCGGTATTCATCGATACCCCGCCCTCGCTGAACTTCTATGCGCGCGCCGCGCTGATCGCCGCCGACCGCGTGCTGATCCCGTTCGACTGCGACGAGTTCGCGCGCCAGGCGCTTTACACGCTGCTCGACAACATCGGCGAGATCCGCGCCGACCACAACGAGGAGCTGGTGATCGAGGGCATCGTCGTCAACCAGTTCCAGTCGCGCTCCAAGCTGCCGACGCGCATCGTCGAGGAGCTGCGCGCCGAAGGAAAGCCGGTACTGGCGCAGACGCTGTCCAGCTCGGTCAAGGTCAAGGAGTCCCACGAGCGGCACCAGCCGCTGGTCCAGTTCGATCGCAGCCATCGCGTGACACAGGAATACCTCGCGCTCTACGATGAGCTGAACGCGTAGCGCGATCGGAACGACCGCGCGCAAAGTCTTGCACGGGGGAGTTCATGAGCTTGCGAGGGATGGCCGCACTGCCGGCCTTGTTGGTTGCCGCCGCGATGACGGCCTGCAGCAGCGGCGCGGACGGAGATGCCGGCACGCCGCCGGATGTGAGCGCTGCCGATCTGTGCGTGAACTCTGACTGCGGTGAACGCACGATCCTGCTCGACATTCCCGGCGCCGAGAACCTCACCTTCGCACCGGACGGCCGCCTGTTCGTCAGCGGCGGCGGCGGGGTATTCGAGATCCTGAAGAACGACGGCGGTGCGTTCCGCATGGTGCAGATCGCCCCGGAGGCGCGCGGCTATACCGGGTTGGCGATTCGTAACGAGGTGCTCTACGCGATCAGCGGCGACGGCGGGGTCTGGGCCGCGGCGTTGAACGCAGCCCCGCACCTGCGCCGCATTCATGACATGAGCGGCATGTGCATCGCCAACGGCACGGCAGTCGGTGCCGACGGCGCGCTATACGTGGTCGACGAGCCACTCAATCTTTGCGTGCCCGATCCCAAGATCAAGCGGCTGCGGCTGGCCGATAACGATCCGTTCACCGTGGTCGAGGAATCGGTCTGGGTCCAGGGTAGCCCGCTGGGGCTGTTGTCCTTCGGCGTCGGCAACACGCTGCGCTTTCCCAACGGCCTGCAGGCCGACGGCAACCGCTTCTACGGTACTGACGGCGGCAGCATCTACACGGTCGATCTTCAGCCGGACGGCAGCGCGGGTCCGGTGACGCCGATCTATTTCACGGTCGACGTGCATGACGACCTGGGGCTGGTGGACGGCGGCGTGCTGCTCGCCGACTTCCTCACCGGCCGCATCAGCCTGCTCTCGCGCGAAGGCAAACTGCTGCAGGCGACGCTGCCCGGCACCTTCACCTTCCCGTCATCGGTGCGCATGGGCCGCCCACCAATGTTCGAGCCCACCGATATCGTCGTCACCGAAACCGGCGTGTTGGTCGATCAGAGCCTGCCGCTGGATCACCTCAGCGTGTTCCGCCGCAAGGCCGACTGACCACTACCGAAGGCGGCGGGTATTGAACCCGCGTCCGCAGCGCAGAAGAGGAATTGAAAATGCCGCGCATGCAGCACGAAATCGAGATCGCCGCCGCACCCGAAGCGGTCTTCGATTATGTCTCGACACCGGGCCGCTGGCCGGAATGGCATCCCTCCTCTTTGCGATTGGAGTCGGGCGCCGAACGGCCGCTGGCCGCAGGCGCACGCTTCGAGGAGGACATCCACGCCGGTGGCCGCAAGGCGCACTTGTCGTGGATCGTACGTGAATCGCAGCGGCCGTCGCTGTGGATAGCCGAGGCGGTCGGCGACAACGGCGTGACGCTGCGGCTGGAATACCGGCTGGAAGTGCGGGCCTATGGCGGCACACGCTTCATGCGCACGCTCGATTACAGCCTGCCCAACCTGTTGCTGCGTACCAACAACGCGCTGCTCGGTCAGCGGCGTATCGCTCGAGAGTCCGAGGAATCGTTGCGCCGGCTACGGGATGTGATGGCTGCCGCTTAGGCGGTAGATCCCGTACTTCATTCAGCTCTTCAGATCGTCGAAGAACTGACGGGCGCGTCCGAGCCAGGACGAGGCTTCGGGGTGATGATCCGAGCCGGCCTCGTCGAGGGTTGCGCCGAACTCGCGCAGCAGTTCCTTCTGCCTCTTGTTCAGGTGCACCGGCGTTTCCACCATCACGGTGCAGTACAGGTCGCCGCTGGTGTGACTGCGCACGCCGCGCACGCCGCGGCCCCGCATGCGGAACTGCTTGCCGCTCTGCGTGCCTTCCGGCACGTCGATCTCGACCGGGCCCTCCAGCGTCGGCACGGCTAGCGTGCCGCCGAGCGCAGCGGTGACGACCGAGATCGGCATCGTGCAGTACAGATCGTTGCCGTCGCGCTCGAAGATTTCATGCGGCTTGACGTTGATCTGCACGTACAGATCGCCGCTGCCGGCGCCCTGGTCACCAAGCTCGCCCTCGCCATTGAGACGGATGCGGTCGCCGGTATCCACGCCGGGCGGAATCTTGACCTCCAGCGTCTTCTCGCGACGCTGCTTGCCCGCGCCGCGGCAGCTCTTGCAGGGATCGGTGACGGCCGAACCGCGGCCGCGGCAGGTCGGACAGGTTTGCTGCAACACGAAGAAGCCCTGCTGCACGCGCACCTGACCCTGGCCCTTGCAGGTCGGGCATGACGGTGCCTTCTTGCCATCGGCGGTACCGTGACCGTGGCAGGGTTCGCAGGCCTCCCAGCTCGGAATGCGGATGGTTTCCGTCGATCCGAAGACCGCTTGCTCCAGCGTCAGCTCCATCATGTAACGCAGATCGGAACCGCGACGCGGGCCTCCACGACCGCCACCGCCGGCGCCGAAGATGTCGGAGAACACATCGCCGAAGATGTCGGCGAAACCGCCAGCGCCGCCAAAGCCGCCACCGCCGGCGCCGCCGCGTTGCAGGCCTTCATGACCATACTGATCGTAGACCGCGCGCTTCTGCGCGTCGGTCAGCACCTCGTACGCCTCGCTGATTTCCTTGAAGCGCTCTTCCGCGGCCTTGTCGCCCGGATTGCGGTCCGGGTGGTACTTCATCGCCAGCTTGCGATAGGCCTTCTTCAGTTCGTCGTCGCCGGCCTGCTTGCCGACGCCGAGAACCTCGTAGTAATCCCGCTTGGACATGCGCGCTCCCTAGAAAACGAAACGCCCTCTTCCCCGCGCAGGGAAGAGGGCTGAGCGCGGGAACCGACCGGTCCCCGCGCTGCGGTCTTACTTGTTGTCCTTCACTTCGGTGAATTCGGCGTCGACCACGTCGCCATCGGCCTTGGTACCGCCTTCGGGTGCGGCGCCACCTTCGGTACCCGCCGCGCCCTTCTGCGCGTAGACCCGCTCCATCAACTTGGCGGAGGCCTGGGCCAGCGCCTCGGTCTTGGCAGCGATCGCGTCCTTGTCGTCGCTCTTGACCGCTTCGCGGGCGCCGGCGATCGCATCCTCGATCGACTGCTTCTCGTCGGCCTGCACCTGCTCGCCCAGATCCTTCAGCGACTTCTCGACCGCATGGATCATCTGGTCGGCCTGGTTGCGCGCGGCGATCAGCTCGCCGAACTTCTTGTCTTCCTCGGCGTGCGCTTCGGCGTCCTTCACCATCTTGCTGATCTCGTCTTCCGACAGACCCGAGTTGGCGGTGATGCGGATGCTCTGCTCCTTGCCGGTCGCCTTGTCCTTGGCGGTCACGTGCAGGATGCCGTTGGCGTCGATGTCGAAGATGACCTCGACCTGCGGCACGCCACGCGCCGCCGGCGCGATGCCGGTCAGGTCGAAGCGGCCCAGCGACTTGTTGGCCGAGGCGATCTCGCGCTCGCCCTGGTAGACCTGGATCGTCACCGCGGTCTGGTTGTCGTCCGCCGTGGTGAACGTCTCCGACTTCTTGCTCGGGATCGTGGTGTTCTTCTCGATCAGCTTGGTCATCTTGCCGCCGAGGGTCTCGATGCCCAGCGACAGCGGGGTCACGTCGAGCAGCAGCACGTCCTTGCGGTCGCCGGCCAGCACCGCGCCCTGCACCGCCGCGCCGAAGGCCACGGCTTCATCCGGGTTCACGTCCTTGCGCGCTTCCTTGCCGAAGAACGCCTTCACCGCGTCCTGGACCTTGGGCATGCGCGTCTGGCCACCGACGAGGATCACCTCGTCGATCTCCGCCGCCTTCAGGCCCGCGTCCTTGAGCGCGATCTTGCAGGGCTCCATCGACTTGGCGATCAGGTCCTCGACCAGCGCTTCCAGCTTGGCGCGCGTCAGCTTGAGATTCAGGTGCTTCGGGCCCGAGGCATCGGCCGTGATGTACGGCAGGTTGACGTCGGTCTGCGTCGAGCTGGACAGCTCGATCTTGGCCTTCTCGGCCGCTTCCTTGAGGCGCTGCAGCGCCAGCGGGTCCTTGTGCAGGTCGATGCCCTGCTCCTTCTGGAACTCCGCCGCGATGTATTCGATGACGCGCTGGTCGAAGTCCTCACCGCCGAGGAACGTGTCGCCGTTGGTGGCCAGCACCTCGAACTGCTTCTCGCCGTCGACATCGGCGACTTCGATGATCGAGATGTCGAAGGTGCCGCCGCCGAGGTCGTACACAGCGAGCTTCTTGTCGCCCTTGACCTTGTCGATGCCGAACGCCAGCGCCGCCGCGGTCGGCTCGTTGATGATGCGCTTCACTTCCAGGCCCGCGATGCGGCCGGCGTCCTTGGTCGCCTGGCGCTGCGAGTCGTTGAAGTAGGCCGGGACCGTGATGACGGCTTCCGTGACCTTCTCGCCAAGATAGTCCTCGGCAGTCTTCTTCATCTTCATCAGGATCTCGGCCGAGACCTGCTGCGGCGCGAGCTTCTTGCCCTTGACCTCGACCCAGGCGTCGCCGTTGTCGGCCTTGACGATCTGGAACGGCGAGTGCTTCTTCGCCTTCTGCACCTCGGCGTCGTCGAAGCGACGACCGATCAGGCGCTTGACCGCGAACAGCGTGTTGAGGTGGTTGGTGACCGCCTGGCGCTTGGCCGAGCGACCGACCAGGGTCTGGCCGTCGTCGGTGTAGGCGACGATGGACGGCGTAGTGCGCTCGCCCTCGCTGTTTTCGATGACCTTGACGCTGCCGCCGTCCATGATGGCGACGCAGCTGTTGGTGGTGCCAAGGTCGATGCCGATGATTTTTGCCATGGGGTGCTCCGGGATACAGATCAGTTAGCGGCCTTTATCGAGGCGCGCTGTCGGGTTTCAAGGGTTTTCGGAAACTTTCGAGGCGCTGCGACCGTGATTTGCGGTCGCATTCGCCGTGCGTTCAGGCCGCCGGCGCGCGGGCGACGACAACCATCGCCGGACGCAGCAGGCGCTCGTGCAGCAGGTAGCCCTTCTGCATGACCGCCAGCACGTGATTCGGCGCGACGTCGGTGGATTCGACCATCGACATCGCTTCATGGAACTCCGGGTTGAACGGCTGGCCGGTCGGCTCGATCGGCTTGACGCCGTGCTTCTCCAGCACGCTGGCGAGCTGACGGCGAGTCAGCTCCATGCCTTCAGCCAGCGCCTGTGCGGGACCCTCGGCGCCGGTGGCAGCCTTGAGGCCCAGGTCGAGGCTGTCGGCCACCGCCAGCAGCTCGCCCAGGATCTTCTCGCTGGCGTACTTCAGGGTGTTGGCGGCGTCGCGCTCGAACCGGCGGCGCGAATTTTCCAGTTCGGCGATTGCTCGCAGCTGGGCGTCCTTGGCGGCTTCGGCACGCGCCTCGACATCGGCGAGCTGGACCTTGAGCAGGGTCAGTTCGTCGATGGGCGCGTCGTCCGCCGTCGTGGGGTTTTCCGGGGTGTCGTTCATGAGTCTGATGCTGAAAAAGTCCGGGTCGGTCGGTCGCCGGCCCGAGGGGCGCGAATGATACCCGGCGACGGTGGTCCATGTCCCCGTCGCACGGCCCCGCTGTTGTGCGGGTCAGCCCTGGTTTTTCAAGCCCGCGGTCAGCATGCGGGCGGTCTCGCGCACCAGCGGAATGATGCGGTGGTAGGCCATGCGCGTCGGCCCGATCACGCCCAGTACCCCGGCGACCTGGCCATCGACGTAATACGGTGCGCTGACCACGCTGCACTCGTCGAGCACGCGGTAGCCGGATTCGTCACCGATGAAGATCTGCACACCGTCGGCGCTGAGGCACTGGTCGAACAGTTGCAGCAGGTCGCGCTTGCGATCCAGCGCTTCGAACAGGCCGCGCAGGCGCTGCACGTCGGCCAGCTCCTGGAAGCCCATCAGATTCGGCTGGCCAGCGACGATGAAGTCGTTCTGCTCGGGCCCGCGCAGCGCCTGCTCGGCCATCGTCGCCGCGTCGCGCAGCAGCAGATTGACGCGGGTCTGCGCATCCAGCGCTTCCTGCGCCAGTGATTGCCGCAGGCTGACCAGATCGCGTCCGGCGAAATGCTCGTTGAGCAGATTGGCGTAACGTTCCAGCTCGTCGGCGCCGTAGGGCCGATCGGTCGGGATCACGCGGTTCTGCACCTCGTGCTGGTTGACGACGAGAATCGCCAGCACGCGGTTGCCGGACAGCGGCAGGAACTCGATGCGTCGCAGCACTGCGAGATTGCGGCGCGGAATCGTCACCACACCCGCCATGCGCGACAGCTGCGACAGCAGGTTGGAAGCCGCCAGCGCCAGATCGGCCGGCGACCGGTGACCGGGCAATAGCTCGTCGGCCAGGCGCGCCTGCTGTTCCCCGTCCAGCGATTCCGGCGCCAGCAGCGCATCGACGAAGTAACGATAACCGCGCGTGGTCGGCACGCGACCGGCCGAGGTATGGGGCGAAGCGACGAAGCCCAGCTCATCCAGATCCGCCATCACGTTGCGGATCGTGGCGGCCGACAGGCCCAGCGGCACCATGCGCGACAGCGTGCGCGATCCGACCGGCTGGCCATCGTGGATGTAACGCTCCACCAGGAGCTTGAGCAGCTCCGCGGCGCGCGGATCGAGTGAGTGGGACATACGGTAAAAGTGAAGCAGTCGGCGTCCGATTTCAATAGCCGGTTCTTGCGCGGCATCCGTGCCTTGCGGATGCCGGGTTCATGATAAGTTTCGCGCCGTCCCGCCCGCCATTTCCATGAATTCCTTCCAGACCGTCGGCGTCATCGGCAAGCGTCGTGACCCTCAGGTTGCCCCGACCGTGCTCGCGCTGTGCCAGGAGCTTCAGGGCCTGCAGCGTCGCGTCATCGTCGAACGCGACAGCGCCGAACTGGCGCAGGTCCCGGCCGATCTGGAACGCGGCACGCGCCAGGAACTGGCGCAGCGGTGCGATCTGGTGGTGGTGGTCGGCGGCGACGGCACCCTGTTGTCGGTCGCGCGCGACATGGCGCCGGCCGGGGTTCCCATCCTCGGCGTGCACCAGGGCCGGCTCGGCTTCATGGTCGACGTGCGCCCGGAGGACATGCGCACCACCCTGCGCGCGGTGTTCGATGGCGAGTATCTGCGCGAGGAGCGCTTGCTGCTCTCGTCGCGCGTGATCCACGATGGCGTTGCCGGACCGGCGCAGCTGGCGATCAACGACGTGGTCGTGCGCAACATGGCGTCGATCCGCATGCTCGAGTTCGAAACCTGGCTCGACGACGACTTTATCTCCCAGCATCGCGCCGACGGCTTCATCGTCTCCTCGCCCACCGGCTCGACGGCCTATGCGCTGTCCGGCGGCGGCCCGGTGCTGCATCCGGCGCTGGAGGCGATCAGCCTGGTGCCGATCTGTCCGCACACGCTGTCCGACCGCCCGATCGTGGTCGGTGCGCGTCAGCGTGTGGGCATCGTGTTGCGCGGCAGCAGTGGCGTCGAGGCCATGTGCACCTGCGACGGCCAGACCAACCAGCGGCTGCTGCCGGGAGACCGCATCGAGGTTTCCTGCGCCGACGCGCGGCTGAGCCTGATCCATCCCAAGAGCTATCGCTACTTCGACATCCTGCGTAACAAGCTGCACTGGGGCCGTGGCCCCGGCGCCGAACCGATGCCGCGCTGACCATGCTGAAGCAACTCACGATCCGCAATCTGGCGATTGTCGATCGCCTCGATCTCGAGTTCGGTGCTGGATTCACCGTGCTGACCGGCGAGACCGGTGCCGGCAAGTCGATCCTGATCGATGCCATCGGTCTTGCGCTCGGCCACCGCGCCGACGCCGCACTGGTGCGTGCGGGTCAGGACCGCGCCGAGATCGGCGCCAGCTTCGATCTCGGCACGGCGGCCGACGCCACGGCCTGGCTGCGCGAACGCGACCTGCTCGACGCCGACGATCCCGCCCTGCTGGTCATCCGCCGCGTGGTCTACGCCGAGGGCCGCACGCGCGCTTATGTCAACGGCACGGCGATCAATGCCAGCGAGCTGCGCGAACTGGGCGAATGCCTGATCGACATCTTCGGTCAATCCGAGAGCCAGACCTTGCTGCGGTCCGAAGTACAGCGTCGCCTGCTCGACGCCTACGGCCAGTACGAGCCGACGCTCCAGGCGGTCCATCAGGCCGCACGCCGGCATGCCGACAGCCAGCGCGAGCTCGATCGCTTGCGTCGCGAGGGTTCGCGCGATGCCACGCAGCTGGAGTTCCTGCGCTTCCAGCTGCAGGAACTGGAAGCGCTGAATCTGCAAGCCGACGAGCTGGAGCGCCTAGAAGCCGAGCACCGCAAGCTCGCGCATGCCGGACGGCTGGTCGAGGACGGCGGCAGCGCGCAGGAACAGTTGTATGGCGGCGAAGGCAGCGCCTACGACCAGCTCGCAGCGATCGGCGCCACGCTACAGGGCCTGGTGGCGATCGACCCTGCGCTCCGTGAGCCGCTGGAACTGGTGCAGAGCGCGCAGGTCCAGGTTCGCGAGGCTGCCGACAGTCTGCGCCACACGCTCTCGCATCTAGACATGGATCCGGAGACCCTGGCACAGGCCGAGCAGCGCCTCGGCGCGATTCACGATCTGGCGCGCAAGCATCGCGTACGCCCGGCCGAACTCGACGCCCGCCGCCAGGCACTGGCCACGCAACTCGACGATTCGGAATCTTCGGCCGAACGCATCGAAGCGCTGGAGCGCGAACGTCAGCGCGCCCTGCTCGCCTATCGTGAGGCGGCGACCAAACTTTCGGCCCAGCGGCGCAAGGCGGCGCAGCGCCTGGCCGAGGCGGCGACGACGACAGTGCGCGAACTCGGCATGCCCAACGCGCAGTTCCGGATCGCGGTCGATCCGCTGGATGACACGACGGTGCGCGCTGAAGGCGCCGACGAGGTCCGCTTCGATTTCTCCGCCAATCCCGGTCAACCGCCGCGAGCCCTGGCCAAGGTGGCGTCCGGCGGTGAGTTGTCACGCGTATCGCTTGCTTTGCAGGTGGCCTGCCTGTCGCACAACGGCGCCTCGACCATGATCTTCGACGAGGTCGATGCCGGCATCAGCGGCGGCGTCGCCGAGATCGTCGGCCGTCAGCTTCGCCGTCTGGGTGCGTCACGGCAGGTGCTCAGCGTCACGCATCTGGCGCAGGTCGCGGCGCAGGGCCACGGCCATTACGGCATCCGCAAGGAAGTGCGCGACGGTCAGACTTACACGCGGGTCGAGCCAATGCTGGCGGCGGCGCGTGTTGACGAACTGGCGCGCATGCAGGGCGGCGTGGAGATTTCCAAGGCAGCGCTCGCACATGCGCGCGACCTGCTCAAGCGCGCCGAAACGGCGGACGAGGCGCGCTGAGGCCGTTGCGCCGACGCGGGCGCTGCGCCCGCTGCATGCTCAGTTGCGCGACGTGCCCCCGCTCTTGAGCTTTGGGCGCACGTACAGCACCAGCTTGTGGTCTTCGACGATGTAGCCGTGCTTGTCGGCGATCTGGCGCTGCAGCTTCTCGATCTCCTCGCTGACGAATTCGATCACTTTGCCGCTATCCAGGCACACCATGTGGTCGTGGTGGTTGCCGCGTTCAAGTTCGAAAACGGCATGGCCGCCTTCGAAATGGTGGCGCCGCACCAGGCCGGCCGCTTCGAACTGCGTGAGCACCCGGTAGACCGTGGCCAGGCCGACATCCTCGTTCAGGTCCATCAGGCGGCGATAAATGTCTTCCGCCGACAGGTGATGCGCGTCGCTGCTCTCCAGCATCTCGAGAATCTTGATGCGCGGCAGCGTGACCTTGAGTCCCGCGTTTCTGAGGTCATTGGATTCCATGTCGGCGCTCGATAGACGATGTTTCGGCTATTATCCCATCACATTCCCCTGCGGCAACCCAGATGCGCGCTCTCGTCATTCTCCTCGCTGCGTTTTCCTTGTCGGCCTGCCAGCTGATCTACAAGCTGCCGACGCGTCAGGGCAACGTCATCGAACAGAAGCAGCTCGACCAGCTCAAGGTCGGCATGACCCCGGATCAGGTGAAGTTCCTGCTCGGCACGCCGCTCGCCGCCAGCCCGTTCCGTGACGATCGCTGGGACTACGTCGGTTACTACAAGTCGCCGCGCGGCAAGGTGTCGAGCCGCGTCGTCAGCCTGTATTTCGCTGACGGCACGCTCAACCGCATGGAGGGTATCCAGGTCGCCGACGCCAGCGCCGATCTGGAGAATCCGGACCTGAAGACGGTCATCCGCGAAGAGAAGAAAGCGGCGACCGAGAAGTCGCGCGAGGAAAGCGAGGAAGGCCGCGAGACCGGCATCACGGTCATTCCCGAAGGCCAGACGCCGACGCCGTAAATCTGGACGAGGCCTTGACGCGTCGCCGCGACCGACGCGCCGATCGTTAAATCCCACAGCGGGCCTTGGGAGCGGAACGAAGCCGCGCTCAGGCAGTTCGTCCCTTCGCGCGCCGACGTCGCGCCTCCTTCGGATCGGCCTGCAAGGGCCGGTAGATTTCGATGCGGTCGCCCGCCGTCACCTGGGTATCCAGTGCCAGCACTCGTCCGAAGATGCCGACCGGATCGCGATCCAGGTCGATCTCGGGGCACTGCTGCAGCAGGCCGGATCGTTCGACGACCTCGCGCAGCGAGGCGCCCACCGGCACCTCGACCTCGAGCAACCGCTGTACATCGGCTCGTGCGTAGACCACCTCGACCGCGATCGTCTCAGCCTTTGCCATAGAGTTCGGTGGCGCGACGACGGAATGCGTCGATCGCGCCGTTGATGGCGCGATCCAGCAACGGCCCCAGCGTCGTCTCCAGTACGCGGTTGCCGAATTCCAGCGTGAGCCGCAGCGACACCTTGGCGGCGCCCTCGGCCAGCGGCTGGAAATCCCAGACGCCAGCGAGCGCACGGAACGGACCGTCGAGCAGGTTCATGTGGATGCGATGCCGCCCGTCCGGCAGGTGCTCGGCCTGGTTCTCGGTGGCGAAGCTGTCGCTGATGCCGCTGAAGCGGAAACCCAGGCGTGCGCGCACGCGATCGCCCTCTCGGGATTCTACGGTGGCCGACACACAGCCCGGCATGAACGCCGGATAGGCCTCGATATCGTGGACCAGTGCACACAACCGTTCGGCGTCGAAGGCCAGTAACGCGGAACGTTCAACCGTCGGCATACCCCGTCATCCCTCCCACAGCGACAACAGCCAGTCGAGAAGACCGGCCGAATACAGCAGCACCAGAATCAGGCCCACGCGCGCCGGATAGCGCAGCAGCAGGAACCAAGTGCCGAACAGCCAGCCGTCGCGCTCGCCCCACAGCGTGCGCACGAAATCGCGCGGCATGATGCTGACCACCAGCACGCAGATCAACAGGCCGCCGATCGGAGCCGCCCAGGTCGCGGTCAGCCACTGCGCCCACTCGAAGAAGTTGCGACCGAACAGTGCCGCGTCCTGCAGCAGGCTGAACGACAGCAGTGTGCCGAGTCCCAGATACCAGATCAGCAGCGCGCTACTGGTGGCGGCGAACACGCGCGTCCAGCGCAGCCGGTCCATCAGATACCGCGTGATCGGTTCCAGCAGTGCCGTCGCCGAGATCAGGGTGATCAGGAACATGGCCGTGTACAGGCCCACCGCGAACAGCACGCCACCGAGGCCTGGCGGCAGCGCACGTGGCAGCGTCTGGAACAGCAGCGCCAGACCCGGCATCGGCTCGATCCCGGCGCCATAGATGACGGCAAACACGGCCAGGCCCGCGACCAGGCTGAAGGCGGTGTCGATCAACAGTACGGTCATCGCCAGCCGCTTGATCGGCGCGTTGGTCGGCAGATAACTGCCCAGCGCCAGACCTACGCCCATGCCCAGGCCCAGCGTGAAGAACGCCAGATGTAGCGCTTCGAAGGCGCCGCGCCAGCCGAAACGCGCCAGATCCGGACTCAGCAGGGGCAGCAGACTCGCCCTCGCCTCGCTGGTCGCCAGGGCGTAACCGCATAGCAGCACTACCATCACCAGCGCCGCCGGCACCAAACGCAAGGCCGCGCGTTCAATGCCCTCTCGGAAGCCATGCGAGACCACCACGCAGGCCACGACCATGAACAGCGTATGCCAGGACAGGCTGCGCTCCGGGTCCTGCGCCAAGCCGGCAAAGATCTCGCGCGCCGATTCGGCGCTGAGCGTCTCGCCGAAAAGCCCGCCGGTGGCGCGGAACGCGTAGGCCATGCTCCAGCCGGCGATGACGCTGTAATAGGACAGGATCACCACCGCGCACAGCAGTGCCAGGCCGCCGATCCAGGACCAGACGCGGCGCACGCCCGCCGCTTCAGCTAGGCGACGGAAGCCGGAAACGACATCGTCGCGCATCCAGCGGCCGAGCATCCATTCCGCCGCCAGCAGCGGCATGCCCACCAGCAGCAGCGCCAGCAGGTAGAACGCGAGAAACAGGATGCCGCCGTGCTCGCTCATCAGGTACGGCAGGCGCGTAAAGTTGCCAATGCCGATGGCGGCGCCGGCCGCCACCCAGATGAAGCTGCGGGTCGAGCTCCAGTAACCGTAGCTGCTTTCGCGGATGGTCATGGGCGGCAAGTCTAGCCGAGCGGGAGTCTGGCCCGCGGCCCCCTATAATTGGCGCATGAGCAAGAACGACAAGAGCGACACGACGGAGCGCGTCATCGCCGTCAACCGCCGCGCCCGCCATGACTATTTCATCGAGGACAGCTTCGAGGCCGGCCTCGCCCTGCAGGGCTGGGAGGTCAAGAGCCTGCGTGCCGGGCGCGCGCAGATTGCCGAAGGCTACGTCATTCTCAAGAACCAGGAAGCCTTCCTGATCGGCGCGCAGATCACGCCGCTGACGCAGACCTGCACGCACGAGATCGCCGACGCCACGCGCACTCGCAAGCTGCTACTGCAGCGGCACCAACTGGCGACGTTGATCGGCAAGGTCGAGCGTGCGGGCTATACGTTGATCCCGCTGGACCTGCACTGGACCAAGGGCCGCGCCAAGCTGCAGTTCGGGCTGGCCAAGGGCAAGAAGCAGCATGACAAGCGCGACACGATCAAGGAGCGGGATTGGCAGCGCCAGAAGGAACGTGTGATGCGCCACGCCGGCTGAGGCCGGATAGAGGGCTCATCGGGTGCCAATCCGACCCCACTCGTTTCACGCGGCTGCTTCGCGGCCGCTACTCGCGTGATCACAGGCAGTGCCAGAAAGCGCGTCTCACGCGCCATGCCAGCTGAGGCCGGACAGCGGAACTTCATCGGGCCGTGCTAGTCTTAACTCCGCTTCTCGGGGGTGACCGGTTTCGACGTGGGTCACGGAATCCGAGGTGCATGCCGAGGTGTCACGTCCTCGTAAATCCTGTGGCAACCAAGCTAGTTGCGAACGACGCTAACTACGCCCTCGCCGCTTAATCCGGCGAGCGTTCATCCTTCTGGTTCCCATGCCGGTTGGAATGGACGTCGACTCTCATGGGATCGCGACGAAGCCCGCCCTTGGCCTAATCGCTAAAACCCTAAGGGGATAAGCGGTGGCGTTCCGTGCCGATCCGGGAACCATCGACGAAAACCAAAGACCGGCTAAGCATGTAGAGCCGAGGGCTACGAATCTGCGGACGCGGGTTCAATTCCCGCCACCTCCACCATTGCCGCCGCCGGGCCGGACGCGTCGCGTCCGGCCCGGTTTTCAGTGGAAACCACGACCGAGAACTCGCCCGTGTGGCTCTCCGATATTTCCGTGAAGCGGCCGGTCTTCGCGACCGTGATCAATCTCCTGCTGGTCGTGTTCGGCATCGTCGCCGTATTGTCGATCACGGTCCGCGAGTATCCGGACATCGACCCCCCGATCGTGTCGGTCAGCACCGACTACATTGGCGCCTCCGCGGCGATCGTCGAAACGCAGATCACGCAGCTCATCGAGGACCAGATCGCGGGCATCGAGGGCATCAAGTCGATTTCGTCGACGTCGCGAGATGGCAGTTCCCGCATCACGATCGAGTTCAATCTCGGCCGCGACATTGACGCCGCCGCCAACGATGTCCGTGATCGCGTTTCGCGCGTCCTGGACAACCTGCCGGAACAGGCCGATCCGCCGGAAGTCACCAAAGCCGATGCCGACGCCAGTCCGATCCTGTGGATGGTGTTGTCTAGCGACCGACTATCGCCACTGGAGCTGACGGACTACGCCGACCGCTATCTGCTGGACCGGTTCGCTTCGATCGACGGCGTCTCGCAGATCCGTATCGGCGGCGATCGTCGGCCGGCGATGCGGATCTGGCTCGACCGTCGCCAGCTTGCAGCGCGGAACCTGACTGCCAACGACGTCGAGACGGCCCTGCGCAATCAGAATGTCGAGCTGCCGGCGGGTCGCATCGAGTCCGCGGAGCGCGAATTCACCCTGCGTACCGCGCGCCTGTACCGCACCCCGGCGGAGTTCGAACAGCTGGTGATCGCGCGCATGCCCGATGGGTTCCCGATTCGCTTGCGCGATGTCGCGCGCGTCGAGGTCGCACCCGAGCAGGAGCGTGGTGACTTCCGCGCCAATGGCGTGCCGGCGGTCGGGCTCGGCGTGATCAAGCAGTCCAAGGCCAACACGCTCACCGTCGCGCAGGCGGTCAAGGCGCAGATGGCCACGGTTGCGCCCGGACTGCCCGAAGGCATGAGCATCCGCGTCAATTCCGACTTCTCGCTGTTCATCGAAGCGTCGCTACGCGCCGTGGTGAAGACGCTGATCGAGGCCGGACTGATCGTGGTCGCGGTGATCTTCCTATTTCTCGGCAATCTGCGCGCCACCTTGATTCCGGCGGTCACGGTTCCGATCTCCTTGCTGGCCTCGTTCATCTTTTTGTCGGCCCTCGGCTTCTCGATCAATATCCTGACGCTGCTGGCCCTGGTGTTGGCGATCGGCCTGGTTGTTGACGATGCCATCGTCGTCGTCGAGAACATTCATCGTCGTATCGAACTCGGCGAGCCCCCGCTGCTTGCCGCTTACCGCGGTACCCGCGAGGTAGGCTTCGCCGTTATTGCCACCACGGCGGTATTGATCGCGGTGTTTGCGCCGATCGCCCTGCTCGGCGGCAACGTCGGCCGTTTGTTCCGCGAATTCGCCCTGGCCATGGCCGCGGCCGTGGCCTGCTCCAGCCTCGTCGCATTGACGCTGTCGCCGGTCATGGCCGCCCTATTGCTGAAGCCACACGATCACAGCCGCGCGCCGGGTCTGATCGAACGCTTCTCGCTGTTCCTGGATCGCGCCTCCGGCGGTTACCGTCGAGCGCTGGCGCGACTGATCGAACGCAACAGCATCGCAGTCGGCTTGCTCGTCGCCCTGTTCGTGGGCAGCTATCTGGTGGTGCGCCTGATTCCGCAGGAGGTTACGCCGACCGAAGACCGGGGTCAGTTTTCGGTGCAGGTCGCCGCCCCCGAAGGCGCGAGCTTCGAGTACACGCAGCGGTACCTGACCGAGATCGAGGGTGGATTGGTCGCAAAGCTGGGCCAGGGCGAGCTGGATCGAATGATCCTGCGTCAGCCCGGCTTTGGCGGCGGCGACGACGTCAACACCGGCACCATGGTGGTATCGATGGTCGACTGGAAGGCGCGTGACCGCACCACCGCCGAGATTGCCGCTGACTTCGGTCAGACCACGCTCAACCGCATCACCGGCGTGCGCGCAGTTGCCACGCAGCGCGGCAGCTTCGGTGGCGGCTTCGGCCAACCTGTGCAGGTCGTGCTTGGTGGCGGCACCTATGAGGAGCTGGCGCAGTGGCGCGATCGGCTGATTGCGCGCATCGAGCGTGAGAACCCGCGCCTGCAGCGCCTGGATTCCGACTACAAGGAAACCAAGCCGACCATCGAGATCGAGATCGACAGCAACCGCGCCGGCGATCTCGGTATTCCGGTGCAGGTCATCGGCCGTACGCTCGAGACCATGATGGGCGGGCGTCGCGTGACGACCTACCTCGATCGCGGCGAGGAGTACGACGTGATGCTGCAGGCCGATCGCGGGGACCGCTCCAGCCCGACGGACATCGCCGACATCTACGTCCGCTCCGACACCAGCAATCGTCTGGTGCCGCTGGCCAACGTGGTGACGTTGCGCGAGGTGGCGGGCGCCGCGACCTACAATCGCTACGATCGCCTGCGCGCGATCACGCTGTCTGCCAGCCTTGCGCCCGGTTACACACTGGGCGAGGCGCTGAGGTACATCGAGCAGGTGGCGGGCGAAGAGTTGCCGGCGACGGCGCGCATCTCCTATAAGGGCGAGTCTCGCGAGCTCAAGGAATCCTCCGCTGCGCTTTACCTGACGTTCATGCTGGCCCTGGCGGTGGTGTTCCTGGTGCTGGCGGCGCAGTTCGAGAACTGGTTGCACCCGCTGGTCATCATGACTACCGTGCCGCTGGCGCTGTTCGGTGCACTGTTGGCGCTGTGGCTGTCGGGCAACACACTCAACATCTACAGTCAGATCGGCGTCGTCATGCTGATTGGCCTGGCTGCCAAGAACGGCATCCTGATCGTCGAGTTCGCCAACCAGCGCCGCGATGCCGGCCTCCCCTTCGATCAGGCCCTGCTGGAAGCCGCTCAGGTGCGGCTGCGACCGATCCTGATGACGTCGATCGCCACCTGCGCCGGCGTCGTCCCGCTGATGCTCGCGGCCGGCGCCAGTAGCGAGGCCCGGCGCGTGCTGGGCCTGGTGATCTTCTTCGGCGTCGCGTTCTCCACGTTGCTGACCCTGTTCGTGGTGCCGGCCCTGTATCGCCTGCTATGCCGCCGCACCGGCTCGCCGGGGCAACGTGCCGGCGAACTGGCCGAACAGGATCGGCAACATCCCGTGGATCGCGTCGGTCCCTGATCCGGTCATCGCGCGCCTGAGCCGCCGCGAGGCGGCGCAGCTGACTGGCGTGAGGCGCCTTGGGTCAAGCCTCGTCGGATTTGAGCAGGTTGTATTTGCGCAGGTGTCCGCGGAACTGGTGATAAGTGAGCTGCAGCAGCTCGGCGGCACGCTTCTGGTTGTAGCGCGCTTCGTCCAGCGCGCGCTTGAGCAGCCTGGTCTCGAACGCCGCGACGCTGGCGACGAAATCCAGCGGGAGCTCGGGCTCGGAAGCCACCGGTGCCGTAGGCGACGGGTGCGCTGTGCCGCCGTCGTTCATCGCTACCATTGCAGTCGCAGCCGAGGCGATCACACGGTGCGGCCGGTACGGCGAGGCAAAGGGATCGAACTCGATGCGCTCGATCACCTGACGGGCGTTGTCCAGCCGATAGACCGCGCGCTCGACGACGTTGCGCAGCTCGCGCACGTTGCCGGGCCATTCGTACTCCTGGAGCTGGCGTTCGGCGGTCGGCGAGAAACCGGCGAAGTACTCGCGCTCCAGCTCGGTCGCCATCGACTCGGCAAAACGCTGCGCCAGCAACAAGATGTCGTCGCGTCGCTCGCGCAGCGGCGGCAGTGTGATCACATCGAAGGACAGACGATCGAGCAAGTCTTCTCGAAACCGACCGGCGCGCGCCAACGCTGGCAGATCGACGTTGGCGGCGCCCACGAGTCGAACGTTGACCTTGATCGGCTTGCTCTCGCCCACACGCTCGAACTCGCCGTATTCGATCACGCGCAACAGCTTCTCCTGCAGGCGCAATGACATGGACGCCAGCTCATCGAGGAACAAGGTGCCGCCATCGGCCAGCTCGAAGCGTCCTACCCGCGTCTTGGCGGCGCCGGTGAACGCACCGGCGACATGGCCGAACAGCTCGGACTCCAGCAGCTCTTCATTGAGCGCGGCGCAGTTGAACTTCACGTAGGGACGCGCCCAGCGCTCCGATAAATAGTGCACGCGCGCCGCGATCAGTTCCTTGCCCGATCCACGCTCGCCAATGATCAGCACCGGCTTGCGCAACGGCGCAACCCGGGAGATTTTTTCCAGTACGGCCAGGAAGTTATCGGCCTGACCGAGGATGGGATCGGGGGTTGTGCGCAGTTCCATTGCGCGATTCTGCTATGTCTTGGTTAAATTCGCCACGGGTTGGCATCCACATCGCCCCGCCAGGCTCGTTGGCAACAGCGGCGTTCAAATAAATCTATTTTAATCAATACGTTGAAAGCACTTTCTCCGTTGGCACGGGATTGGCAATAACTCAGACGTCGATCACGCATGGCCATAGGAGGCCGCAACATGAACCAGACGATCCGCACCTTCGCGCTCGGTACCGTTTCCGCAGCCGCCCTGCTGCTTGCCAGCCTGCCGGCCAGCGCCTCGGACGGCGTCGGCGCGCGCATCGCCACCGGCGTTGGCCGTGTGATCGCGCAGCAGGGCAATCATGCCCTGGTGCTGATCCGCGAAGAACTGAAGGACAATCTGCTGCAGACCCTGAAGCCGTTGCTGCCGGACGAGCAGAACCCGGCGCCGTCGGATACGACGGTCGCCGTCAACCGCCAGTGAGCCGCCGCCGACAGGGCTGCAGTCTCGTGGTCGCGGTCTTGCTGTAACTGAGGAAACCGGATGGGCATTTTTTCCAGAACCCGCGATGTCATCGACGCCAATCTGAACGCCTTGCTGAACAAGGCCGAGGATCCGGAGAAGATGGCGCGCCTGATCATCCAGGAGATGGAGGACACGCTGGTCGAGGTGCGCTCCACCGCCGTGCAATGGCTGGCGCGCAAGAAGGAACTGCAGCGGCTGACCGAAACGCTGGCCGAAGAGGCCGCGGATTGGGAGGCCAAGGCCGAACTGGCGCTGACCAAGTCGCGCGAGGATCTTGCGCGCGGCGCGCTGACGGCCAAGTCGCGCTGCGCCGCGCGCGCGCAGGACGCGCAGCGCGAGCTCAAGCAGGTTGCCGACGAGTTGGGCAAGCTCGATGCCGATATTGGCAAGCTGCGCGCCAAGCTCGGCGAAGCCCGCGTGCGCCAGAAGGCGATCACGCTGCGCACCGAGACCAATCAATCGCGTCTGAAGGCACGCCAGAAGATGGACGACGGCGCGCTCGACCGCACGCATGGCGCGCTCGATGTCGCCGAACGACATGCCGATCGCCTGGAGGCGCAAGTGGAGTCCTACGATCTCGGCGCGCGCAGCCTGCGCGACGAATTCGCGAAGCTCGAAGACGACAGCATCGAGGCGGAACTGGCAAGATTGCGCGCCAAGACGGCGGCGCGGTCCGCGCCGTCCGATGATGACGACAAGAACCGGCAATGATTGGTGGATGAAATGGTTGAACTGATACCGCTGGTCGCAATCGTTTCGCTGTTCGTGGTGTTGCCGGCAATGATCCTGCGCCACATCGAACGCAAGCGCGCCCTGGAGGCGCAAAAGCACGACGGCGTCAGCGATGAGCTGCTGCAGGTGGCCGAGCGCATGGAAAAGCGCATCGACGCACTCGAACGCATCCTGGATGTCGAAGTCCCCGGCTGGAGGGAGAAGCACCGTGTCCAATAGCGCAAGCAATCGTTCCTCGGGTGGAGATGGCGTGCTCGCGAACCTGCGTCGCCTGCCGGACGCCGGCTGGATCGCCGGCGTCTGCGCTGGCCTGGCCGACTATTCCGGTTGGAGCGTCAAGGCGATCCGCGTGCTGTTCATCCTGGCGTTGATCTTCAGCGGGTTCTTCCCGGCTGGCCTGATCTATATCGCGCTGTGGTATCTGATGGATCCGGCCGACGGTCCCATCGGCGCGGCTCAACAGGATCGATCGGCCGGCGCGCGCGACCCGGATCGCAACGCGTTCAGGGATCGTCCGACCACCATCAGTGGCGCTGAGGCGCGCGCGCGCTTCGAAAAGCTGGATCGCCGGCTGGCCAGCATGGAATCCTGCATCGCGCAGGATGAACTCGAGCTGCGACGCCAGTTCCGCAACCTGGAGTCCTGAACCCGACGAGGCTCTGATCGGCGCCCTGCCCCGGCTTTCAGCCTACAGCGGTCCACGCGCCGGCACGCCGGCCCCGAGGTGACGCAGCGCGCGTTGCAGATTATCGCGCGCGGCGCGGTCGTAGCGCTCGTGAAACACCGGTGTGAAAAAGAGCTGCGGTGCGTTGTGGAGGTCGCGCAGCGCCTTGCGCCGCACGCTCTGGTATAGCGACTGCGGCACGTGACGGTACTCCTGCCGCCGCAGGCGCTCATACTCGTCGTAACGCGCAGGGCGTGCGCCGTAGATCGAGGTCAGCACGTCGATCAGCAGACACTGTGACTCATCGACCAGCTCGGCCTGCGGGATCGTTGCCAGCACGAGGTCATGGAGCCGCTGGGCCTGCCCGGCCTCAGCGCCTGACGCGATCAATGTTCGTTGCGCCCACTCGGCATTGCGCAACTCGTTGTCGGCGCGCCGCACGTCGCCGTGCGCGGCGTGAAACCAGATGGCCAGTTCGAGCATTTGCGCGTGCGGCGCCAGCGCGCGATGTTCGCTGAACATCGCCAGGCGCTCGCCCAGCCAGTGCAGGTTGTGGCAGGTACGCGACGGCGCGCTATACGCGTGGCGCAATTCGGCATGGACCTCGGGATCGCCGTGCAGGCCCATCTCAGCAAAAATGTCTGCCCAGCGCGCCAGAAGGCTCATGCGAGTATCCGCTTGCGTCGTCGTCTCGGTGGCTCCGGCGCAACCCAACAGGCGCGCCTGAATGGGCAAAGAAGAGCCGCATCGTTCAAACTTGCGGGCCGACCCCTGCACCGCTCATGCCCCGAAAACCTGCCCACGAACAGTTCGACACACTCAAGGTCATCGAGGACTGCTCCTTCGAGCTTTTCGGTCGCTATGGCTATGACGGTGTATCGATTGGTGACATCTCCAAGGCCGCTCGCTTGTCGAAGAGTGCCCTGTACTGGCATTTTCAAGGCAAGGAAGAGTTGTATCTGCATTGCCAGCAGCGACTGCATCGCCTGTTCGAAACCCATGTGTTCGAACCGATGCGCCAGGAACTTCAACCGCTGCGCGGCGTCCAGCGATTGTTCGATGGCCTGCGCACCTTGATGATGGACCCGCAGGTTGCACGCGGTATCGCCGGCTACTGGCTGACACCGTCGATGGCCGACGATGCGCGGCCGCATCAAAGCCAACGCGCCTTCGAGGCAGCGGCGGTCGCCACGCTGCGCGGCGTGCTGCAGAAGGCGAGCGATCGCGGCGATCTCGATCTGGGCCGCGATCTCGACGATCTGCCGCAGGCGATGATCTCGCTGGTCGAGGCCTGCGTACTGCCGTTGCGGCATCTGCGGCCGGACGAGATGCATCGTACGCTGGACGTGCTTGCGCGCTCGCTGTTCCGCGCCTATGCGCGCTCCGACGACGCCCGGGCGCTGACTCGCGCGATCTGATCTTCAATTTGACGGATACGGCTCGGCCATGAGCACGGGAACCGCATCCGTCGTCGATGGTCTATCCTGCGCGCCGACAACCTCGCGGGCTCCGGACCCCGCCCGCATTCGAGACTCCACCGCTTTCATGAAGAATCCGATCCGCCGCGGGGCTCTTTTACTGGTCATGGCCGCTCTCAGCGTCGGTTGCGGCGACAACGCGAGCGGAGCTGCCACGCCGGCTGCCGCCCCCGCGGTGCCGATCGAAACGGTAGTGGTCGAACCGCAACCGCTGAACCAGGAACTCGTTGCGGTCGGCAGCCTGCGCTCGGATGAGGCCGTGGTGCTCAGCTCCGAGATCGCCGGTCGCATCACGCGTATCAACTTCGACGAAGGCCAGCGCGTCCAGCGTGGTCAGGTGCTGTTCGAGCTGGACGACGCGATCTACCGCGCCGAGTTCGATCAGGCGCAGGCCAACGCGCGTCTCGCCCACCGCAATCACGAGCGCGCCGTCGAGTTGTTCGCCCGGCATCTGATCGCACAGAGCGATCGCGACAACGCCGCTGCCAATCTCGAAGTCTCGAACGCTGCGCTGGCGCTGGCGCGCGCACGCCTGGCCAAGACACGCATCGCCGCGCCGTTCGACGGACTCGCCGGCCTGCGCCGCGTCAGCCCTGGCGACTATGTCGCCGTCGGCCAGGAGTTGGTTGGCGTCGAAGCGGTGACCCGCGTCAAGGTCGATTTCCGTCTGCCCGAGGCCGCGCTTAGCCAACTGCGCGTCGGTCAGAAGCTGCGCATCGAGATCGATGCCTTCACCGGAAAAGCGTTCGAAGGCGAGCTGTATGCGATCGAACCCCGCGTGGCCGACGACACGCGCTCCATCGGCTTGCGTGCCCGTCTCGACAATCCGGACGCGCAACTGCGGCCGGGCCTGTTCGCGCGCGTGCGCCTGCAGACGCGCGAGCCGGTACCCGCGCTGCTGATTCCCGAGCAGGCCATCTTTCCCCGCGGCAGTCAGCAGTTCGTCTACGTCATCGACGGCGGCAAGGCCCTGCAGCGCGAAATCAGCCTGGGTCAGCGCCTGCCGGGCCGGGCCGAAGTCACGCAAGGCCTGGAAGCCGGCACGCGCATTGCCATCACTGGCCTGCAGCGCCTGTCCAACGGCGTCGCAGTGAGCTTCGACGCGGCGGACAAGCCCGCGCCTGGCGGCTGACCCGTCACGGGCCAACCCGTCAGGGCTTGTGAGCGCGGACGCGGCGACGACACAATGCCGCTCGCCGTGAGGACGGCGCACTCAGAACAACCGCCGGAGGAGCGCCGTGGGTCCGGTCGCGGAAAAGGTTCTTGGCATCGCCGTCACGCTGGTCTATGCGCGGCGCTGGCTCAGCTTCAGCATCCTGATGGCGTTCACCGCCTGGATGGCGGTGCTCGCACTGCGCCTGCAACCAGACGCCGGGTTCGAGAAGCAGATCCCCCTGCAGCACCCGTACATGCAGGTGTTCAAGGCGCATGAGCAGGCGTTCGGCGGCGCCAATCTGATCAGCATCGCGGTCATGAACCGCGACGGCGATATCTACAACGCCGCGTTTCTAGAAGTGCTGCGCGCAGTGACCGATGCCGTGTTCTTCCTGCCGGGCGTCGACCGTTCGCGGGTCACCTCGCTCTTCACGCCCGGTGTGCGTTACCTGGAAATTGTGGAAGACGGGTTTGCGACCGGCGACGTGGTTCCGCGCAACTTTCAGCCAACATCAGAGGCACTGGCACTGATCCGCGCCAACGTCGCCAAGGCGGGCATCGTCGGACGATTGGTGTCCGCCGACGAGCGCGGCGCCATGGTGGTGGCCGAACTGCTGGAGCGCGACCCGGCCACTGGCGAGAAGCTCGATTACCGCTGGGCGGCGAGCGAGCTGGAAAAAATTCGCGGACGCTACGCCAGCCCGCGACGCTGGCAAGCGCTAGCTCGGGTGGCAGTCGGCGACTTTGCCGCCGGCGCAGTCGTTGCCACACGGTACGAGGCACCGCGCTGGACGCCAGGGTTCTTCACCGTAATCGCCGACCGTGATCGTGCCGACGAGCCTATCGTGCATGTGCGCGCAGGTGCGCTGCGCTGGCAGGAATCTGCCAATCCGGATTACGACCCGAATGTCGAACTGCACATCATCGGCTTTGCCAAGGTCGTCGGCGACGTGACCGACGCCAGCGGCGAGGTGGTCGGCTTCTTTGTCGTGGCGCTGCTGGCGACGATGCTGCTGCTGTGGATCTTCTGCGGTTCGTGGCGGCTCTCGCTATTGCCGCTGCTGGCGGCTTTGACGGCCGTGATCTGGGAATTGGGCCTACTGCGACTGGCCGGCTTCGGTCTCGATCCGTTTGCTATCCTGGTGCCGTTCCTGATCCTGGCGATCGGCGTCTCGCATGGCGTGCAGTACATCAGCGCCTGGGGCAACGAGGTGGCCGAGAATGGTCGGCCTGCGCTGGAGGCCTCGATCGCGACCTTCCGGAGCTTGTTCATTCCAGGTTCGGTCGCGATCCTGACCGACGTCATCGGCTTTGCAACCCTGGCGTTCATCCAGATTGCCATCGTGCAGGAAATGGCGCTGAACGCGGCGATGGGTATGGCAGCTGTCATCGTCACGA
The DNA here is from genome assembly GCA_036405815.1 of Solimonas sp. Lineage (GTDB taxonomy): Bacteria > Pseudomonadota > Gammaproteobacteria > Nevskiales > Nevskiaceae > Solimonas. The sequence continues at coordinate 121,477 of DASWWX010000067.1, forward strand.
ACAAGGTGATGCTGCCGATCGTCCTGTCCTGGGTCCGCCTGCCGGATGTAGAGCGCTTCCGACGTCGGCAGCTTGCGCGCAATGAGATCGGCGATCGCCTGTGGCGGCGCCTGTCGGTGTTTGCCACACGGCGCGCAGCCCTGCCGACGCTGGCCGTGGCCACGACGGCGCTGATCGGCGCTCTCGCGCTGTACCCGCAGCTGACGGTCGGCGACCAGCAAGTCGGGGTTCCGGAGTTGCGGCCTGAAGGCCGCTACAACCAGGACTCCCAGGCCATCGCGCGCAACTTTGCGATCGGCGTGGATCTGCTCAAGGTCATCGTCGAGACCGGTGAGTACGGCTGCGTCCAGCCCGAGAGCATGGAGACAATCGATCGCTACGCCTGGCAGATGCAGAACACCGAGGGCGTACTGTCGGTGCTGTCGCTGCCGCAGGTGGCGCGGAAGGTCCGGCAAGGCTGGTTCGAAGGCTCGCCGAAGTGGCGCGTGCTGCCACGCAACCAGGACGCCCTCTCGCAGCTGGTCGCGCCCATTCCCAGCGCGCTGGGCCTGAGCAACCCCGACTGCAGCGCAATGCCCGTCTTGATCTTCACAACCGATCATCGCGCCGAGACCATCCAGCGCGTGGTGGATGCGACCCAGGCTTTCGATAAGGAAAACGGCCATGGCGGCCTTCGGTTCCGGCTCGCTTCCGGCAACGTCGGTGTCATGGCAGCGACCAACGAGGAAATCCGCGCGCGCGAGATGCTGGTGATCATCTGGGTGCATGCGACGCTGGGTCTGTTCGCCTGGCTGTCGTTCCGCACGGTGGTAAGCGTGGTGTGCATTCTGACGCCGCTGGTGCTGTGCTCCCTGCTCACCTACGGCCTGATGGCCTTGCTGGGCATCGGCATGAAGCCGGCGACGCTACCGGTGGCCGCGTTCGGCGTCGGCATCGGCGTCGATTACGCGATCTATCTGTGGAGCCAGTTTGCCCGGCACCTGGAACGCGGCACGGTATTGCGCGAGGCTTACTTCCATGCGCTACGACATACCGGCAAGGCCGTGGTCTTTACATCGGCGTCGCTGATCATCAGCGTCGCTACCTGGCTGTTCTCCGGACTGCAGTTTCAGGCGGACATGGGCTTGCTCTTGCTCTTCATGTTCGGTACCAATCTGCTCGGCGCCATCCTGCTGCTGCCGGCGCTGGCCTGGCTGATGCTGAGGCCCGGCAGCATGCCGGGGAACCGCGCCGCCCCACGCACGATCCAATCATGATGATCCGTCACCGCAACGCGCGCTCCCTGTCCGCCTACATGCTGACCGGCCTGCTGTTGGCCGTCGGCACATCGACGACCGCACAGGCCAAGGTCTCCGCCGCGGAAGCCGCGCAGCTCGGCAAGGCGCTGACACCGATGGGTTCGGAAGCCGCCGGCAATGCCGCCGGCACGATCCCGGCCTGGAGCGGCGGTCTGCCGCAGAAGGAGATGCCGCGCGGCAGCGATCCCTACGCCGCCGACAAGCCGCTGTTCGTGATCACGGCGCAGAACCTCGCGCAGCATCAGGACCGTCTCAGCGAAGGTCATCGCGCCTTGTTTCGAACCTATCCCGGCTACCGTATGCCGGTCTATCCGACACGGCGTTCGGCGTCTTACCCGCCATGGTTTTACGACGCCAGCAAGCGCAATGCGACGACGGTGGAGCTGACCAACCAGGGTTATGGCTTCTGCTGCGCGGCACAGGGATATCCGTTCCCGATTCCGAAGAACGGCACGGAAGTGATGTGGAATCACATCATGCGCTACAACACCCAGGGCTACCGTGGCTTCGTCAATCTCGCCGCCACACAGAGCGATGGTTCTTTCGTCGTCGAACGCGCTTATCTCGAACTCGCGTACATGTACAACAACGCGAAGTCGTCGGTGGAATCGATCAAGGGCATGAATCTGTATGCCCTGACCAAGACGGTATCGCCGCCGAACAAGGCGGGCGAAGCGCATCTGCTCCACGTGCCGATCGACCGCATTGCCAACCAGACCGGCGTCTGGGTCTACAACAACAGCGTCGGTCGCGCCCGCCGCATCGGCGAGGTCGGCTACGACAACCCGCTATTCGACGGCTTGATGACGCACGACCAGCTCGACATGTTCAACGGCCCGCTCGATCGCTACACGATCAAGCTGCTCGGCAAGAAGGAAGTGCTGATCCCGTACAACAGCTACCGGCTCTACGATCCGAAGCTGAAGTACCGCGACATCGTCACGAAGGGTCACATCAACCAGGACCTGACGCGCTATGAGCTGCATCGGGTCTGGGTGATCGAGGCGCAGGTCCGACCCGGTTATGCGCATCGCTACAAGCGCCGCACGTTCTATCTCGACGAGGATTCCTGGATCGTGCACCTGCAGGACATCTATGACGAACGCGACCAGTTCTGGCGCACCGCCGAATCCCATTCGATCAACTTCGCCAACGTGCCGGTCATGGTCAACGGCGTGCAGGTGCATTACGACCTGCAGTCGCGACGCTACGTCGCGATCAACCTCACCAATGAGGAACGCAAGCTGATCGAGTACGACTGGAACGCCGACCCGGGCTATTTTTCGCCGGGCACGCTGCGGCGTTTTGCCACCACCTCGCAGAAGTAAGCGGGAGACACATACGGGCAGCCGCCCGTTAATGGGCGCGCAAACCATACCCGCCTTGCGATCCTTGCAACGGCGACGGGTTGCGGTCCTCCAGTGACGGCCCCTAAGTGACGGAAGTAAGTAGCAATTCAGCTTGCGCCCCTAAGCTGTGGCTCGTTGCCTGCTGGTCAGGCGCCACCCACGATGGAAAAACTGAGGTCATGTCTCGCGCACCGCCGGAGGAACCCGCTGCAACCCGCTCGCCTCACCGCGACCGGATGGACGCCACTGCAGGGCGCGACTAAAGTAAGTCCATGTTTAAACGAGTACTTCTGACATCGCTGCTGCTGGGATCGCTCGCCGTTTCGGCGACGGTTCAGGCACGGCCGGTGAAGGATGTACTCAGTGGAAATCTGACAGCCAGCGGAAGTGTGACGGCAGATGCGATGTTGCCGTCCCACCCGAGGCTGGGACCTGAGGAAGCGGCGCGCGAGATTCAGCGCCGGCATGGTGGTCGGGTGCTGTCGGTGCAGTCCGATGGCGCCGGGTATCGCGTCAAGATGCTGAAAAGTGGCGAAGTCCGCATTTTCCAAATCAATCCGTAGAACAACAACCGAGAAATGAATCCATGCGCGCCCTGGTAATCGAAGACGATCCCGATCTGCGCGGTCAGGTCACCAAGTTCTTGAACGAGGAAGGCTTTGCGGTGGATGCCGCTGCCGACGGCGAGCAAGGCGGCTACATGGCCGAGGAATATCCCGCTGACGTCGCCATCATCGACCTCGGCCTGCCCGGCGTCTCGGGTATCGACATCATCCGTCGCGTCCGTAAGAGCGGCCGCAAGTACCCGATCCTGATCCTGACCGCACGCGACGGCTGGCAGAGCAAGGTCGAAGGCCTTGAGTCGGGCGCCGACGACTACCTGGTCAAGCCGTTCCAGCGTGAGGAATTGCTGGCGCGTGTGCGCGCGCTGCTGCGCCGGGTCGGCGGCTGGACACAGTCGCAGTTGAACTCCGGGCCCTATATCGTCGATCTCGGCGCGCGGACGGTCATTGCTGACGGCAAGCCGGTCGAACTCACCAGCTACGAATTCCGCGTGCTCGAATACCTGCTGACGCATGCCGGCAAGGTCATCTCCAAGTCGGAACTGACCGAGCATCTTTACACCGAGAATGAAGAACGCGACAGCAACGTGATCGAGGTGTTCATTCGTCGGCTGCGCTCGAAGCTGGATCCGGACAGCCAGTACAACCCGATCACCACGCTGCGTGGCGCGGGCTATCGCTGGGATCTGCCGCGCGCCTGATCTCGAGCAGGCTGGTCCGGGGGAGTTCACGCGATGCAGGCCAAGCTGCCAGCAGGTCCGGCGTCGGCCACCCTAGCCTCACGGCTGCGGTGGCCGCATCTGACGTCGATGCGTGCTCGCTTGCTGCTGGTGACCGGATTGATGCTGGCCGCTTTCATCGGCATGGGCGGCATCGCGATGGAGCACGCCTTCCGCAACAGCCTCGAACTGGCGCAGGAAGAAAAGCTTCAGGGCCTGATCTACTCGTTGCTCGGCGCGGCCTCCCCCGCGCCCGGCGGCGCACTGACGATCGCGCTGGAGGCGGTTCCGGATCCGCGCCTGCGTCAGCCCTTCTCCGGCCTCACCGCCGCTTTGTATGACGAGTACGGCCAGGCCGTGTGGTCGTCCTCCGCATTCCTGGCGATGCCCTTGACCGTCACACCGGAAATCGGCGAATGGCGGTTTGCCAGCTATCAGAATCCGGGCGTCTTCTCACTGAGTTTCGGTTTGCGCTGGATCGATGCCTCGTCGGCGCCGCGCCGGTACACCGTCGTGGTGATGGAGGATCGCAGCGGCTTTGATCGGCAGGTTGCTGCGTTCCGGCGCACGTTGTGGGGTTGGCTCGGCGCCGAAATCCTTGGCATGACCGTGCTGCTTCTGCTGCTGCTACGCTGGGGGCTGTCGCCCCTGCGACGCCTGGGCCTGGAGCTGCAAGCCGTCGAGTCCGGCAAGCAGGGCCGGATCGAAGGCCTGTATCCGGACGAGTTGCAGCCTTTGACGCGCGATCTCAATGCGATGATCGTCAACGAGCGTCAGCAGCAGACACGTTATCGAAATGCCCTCGGCGATCTCGCACACACCCTGAAAACCCCGCTGGCCGTGCTGCGCGGCATCAGCGACGAAACCGAGCTGACGGAGGCGCATCGTTCGCCGATGCGCGAGAACGTGGCGCGCATGCAGCACATCGTCGATCACCAGCTGCGTCGCGCGGCCGCTGCCGGCAGCCGCACGCTGACCGAGCCGGTCGCGCTGCGGCCGCTGAGCGAGAAGATCATCACCGCCTTGAGCAAGGTCTACGGCGATCGCGCCGTGCGCTTCGAGAACTGGATCGTGCCCAATCTACGCTTGCGCGCCGACCAGGCCGATCTCTACGAACTGCTCGGCAATCTGCTGGACAACGCAGCCAAGTACGGCAAGGGGCATGTGCGCCTGTCGGCGACGCTGGCACAGGACACCTGCCGCATCGTCGTCGAGGACAACGGTCTCGGCCTGCCGGATCGCCCGGAAGAACTGCTGGAACGCGGCACGCGTGCGGATCGTCGCCAGCCGGGTCAGGGCCTGGGCCTGGCCGGCGTGCTCGAGATCGTGCAGGCCTACGAAGGCCGGATCCTGCTAGAAAGCTCGCCGCTGGGCGGTGCCAAGGTCGTCGCGGTATTGCCGCTGCGCTGAACGATAAAGCCCTGACGCAGCGACACCGCGCTCAGGCGCTGCCGGGCACGCGCAGGAAGTGACGGCGGTAGTAGCGCAACTCCTCGATCGAATCGCGAATATCGTCCAGCGCCAGATGCGTGGAGGTCTTGCTGAAGCCACGCGCCAGATCCGGCGCCCAGCGCACACATAGTTCCTTGAGCGTGCTGACGTCCAGGTTGCGGTAATGGAAGTGGCGCTCCAGTTCCGGCATCCAGCGCGCCAGGAAACGGCGATCCTGGCAGATCGAGTTGCCGCAGATCGGCGACTTGTTCGCCGGCACCCACTGCGCCAGAAATTCCAGCGTGCGGCGCTGGGCTTCGGCTTCGTCGATCGTGCTCTCGCGCACACGCTGCGTGAGCCCCGACTTGCCGTGCTGGTTGGTGTTCCAGTCGTCCATGGCCGCGAGCTCCGCGTCCGACTGCTTGACGGCCATCACCGGCCCCTCCGCGAGCACGTTGAGCTGCGCGTCGGTCACCACCGTCGCGATCTCGATGATGCGATGGCGTTCCGGCACCAGGCCGGTCATTTCAAGGTCGATCCAGATTAGGTTGCTGACGTCGGCGCTCACGGGTTTTCATTCATTCGAGGGGAATGGCGGCAGTGCTATGGTGCGTCAACACGGCCATCGCGCCAAGCACGCGATGCGCTCCACGTGCCAGGAGACCGCTCATGCGACGCGCAGGCGCAGTGCTCGACACCATCGGCAACACGCCGCTGCTGGAAGTGCGAAGGCTCGACACCGGCCCTTGTCGCCTGCTGCTGAAGCTCGAGAGCCAGAACCCGACCGGCTCGATCAAGGACCGCATCGGTCTGTCGATGGTCGAGGCCGCCGAGCGCGAGGGCCGCCTGCAACCGGGCGCCACGCTGATCGAAGCCACCGCCGGCAACACCGGCCTGGGTCTGGCGCTGGTGGCAGCGCAGAAGGGCTATCGCCTGATTCTGGTGATTCCGGACAAGATGGCGCAGGAGAAGATCCTGCACCTGCGTGCGCTCGGTGCCGACTGCCGCATCACGCGCAGCGATGTCGGCAAGGGTCATCCCGAGTACTACCAGGACGTCGCCGAACGGCTTGCCGCGGAGATTCCCGGCAGCTTCTACGTCAACCAGTTTGCCAATCCCGCCAACCCGCTCGCGCACGAGACGACCACCGGCCCGGAAATCTGGGCACAGACCGCGGGCGCGGTCGATGCGGTCGTCTGCGGTGTCGGCAGCGGCGGCACGCTGACCGGCCTGTCGCGTTACTTCGCCCGCATCGCGCCGCAGGTCGAGATGGTGCTGGCCGATCCGACAGGATCGGTACTGGTCGACGTCGTGCGCACCGGCGCCATCCAGAACGAGGCGGGCAGCTGGCTGGTCGAAGGCATCGGGGAAGACTTCATCCCGAAGAACTGCGACCTGTCGCGGGTCAGGATCGCGTACTCGATCCCGGACCGCGACAGTTTCCTCGCCGCGCGCGAACTGTTGCATGAGGAAGGCATTCTCGGCGGCTCCAGCACCGGCACGCTGCTGGCTGCGGCCTTGCGCTATTGCCGTGAGCAGACCACGGCCAAGACCGTGGTCACGTTCGTTTGTGACAGCGGCAACAAGTATCTGTCGAAGATGTACAACGACCACTGGCTGTTCGAGCAGGGTCTACTGGAGCGGCCGGCCGAAAACAGCCTGGTCGATCTGATCGTGCGCCGCTACGCCGAAGGCTCCACCGTCACCGTGCGCCCGCAGGACAGCCTGCTGCACGCCTACCGCCGCATGAAACTCGCTGAAGTCTCGCAGCTGCCGGTCATGGAGGATGAGCGCCTGGTCGGCATCCTCGACGAGACCGACCTGATCCAGCACGTCCATCTCGACCCGGCACGCTTCAAGGATCGTGTCGAGACAGCGATGGTCACGCAGCTGACGACGGTGGGCCCGGACAGTGCGATCGAGGACCTGATGCCGGTCTTCGCGCGCGGGCATGTGGCCATCGTCGCCGACCGCGGCCGCTTCATCGGCCTGATCACCCGCATCGACCTGCTGAACTACCTGCGCAAGCAGCTGTAAGCCGCCGCGAGATTCGGCACACTGCCGGCCATGCACGAAACCATCGCCGTCGTCTTCGACTTTGACGACACCCTCGCCCCCGACACCACCACCGGCTACCTGCGCGACGCCGGCCTCGGCGACGTCGCCCGCTTCTGGAAGGAAGAAGTCGGGCCGTTGACGCTGGATGACTGGGATCCGGTTCCTGCCTATCTGCGCAAGATGATCGAGGTCGCCGCTGCCGGCCGCATCCCGCCGATCACGCGCGAGCGCCTTGCCGATTGGGGACGGCGCGCGCCGTTGCACGACGGCGTCGATACCTTGTTTGCTCGTCTGCGGCGCGCGGCGGTCGACGCCAATCCACGCGTGAACCTGGAGTTCTACGTGATCTCCAGCGGCATCGGCGACGTGCTGCGCGCCACCACGATCGCACACGAGTTCAAGGACATCTGGGCCTCGGAATTCCACTACGACGCCAGTGGCGCTGCGGCATTCCCGAAGAAGATCGTCAGCTTCACCGACAAGACCCGCTATCTGTTCCACGTGCAGAAGGGCCTGATCGGCAAGACCGCGCGCGGCCGGCCGTTCGACGTGAATCGCAAGCTGCCACCAGACCAGATCCGCGTGCCGCTCAACCGCATGATCTTCGTCGGCGACGGCTATACCGACATTCCCTGCTTCTCGCTGCTGAAACAGCACGGCGGCGTGCCGATCGCCGTCTACGATCCTCACCACGAGGAAAAATGGGGGAACGCCTTCCAGTTCGTCAGCGACAACCGCGTTTCCAACATCAACTCGGCGAACTATTCGGAGAAATCCGACCTGAGCAACTTCCTGATCATGGCGGTGCGCAAGCTCGCCAATGACATCCTGCTCGCCGAGCGCATCTACCAGGGCTGATGCCATGACCGACAAGCCGGGCTTCGATACGCGCTGCATCCATGCCGGCCAGGCGCCGGACCCGAGCACCGGCGCGATCATGCCGCCGATCTACGCGACCTCGACCTACGTGCAGTCCTCGCCAGGCGTGCATCAGGGCTACGAGTATTCACGTTCGCAGAATCCGACACGCTTCGCCTACGAGCGTTGCGTCGCCGATCTCGAAGGCGGCACGCGCGGCTATGCCTTCGCCTCAGGCCTGGCGGCGACGGCGACGCTGCTCGACACGCTGGCGCCGGGCGATCACGTCGTGGCGAGCGACGACATGTACGGTGGCAGCTATCGCCTGTTCGCGCGCGTGCGCGAGCAGTCGGCGGGTCTGCATTTCAGTTACGTCGACATGCGCGACGCGCGTAACGTCGAGGCAGCGATCCGTCCAGAAACCAAGCTGATCTGGGTCGAGACCCCCAGCAACCCGATGCTCAAGCTCGCCGACCTGCAGGCGATCGGCGACATCGCACGCCGCCACAACGTCATCGCGGTGGCCGACAACACGTTTGCCTCACCGGCGCTGCAGAATCCGCTGCAGCACGGCTTTCACGCCGTCATGCATTCCGGCACCAAGTACATCAACGGCCACTCCGATGTCGTCAACGGCCTGCTCGTGGTCGGCGACCATGCGCCACTCGCCGAGCGCCTGACCTTCCTGCAGAACGCCGTCGGTGCCGTGCTCGGACCGTTCGACAGCTTCCTGGCGCTGCGCGGTGTCAAGACGCTGGGTCTTCGCATGCAGCGCCACTGCGAAAACGCGCTCGAACTCGCCGGCTGGCTGGAGCGGCATCCCAAGGTCGAGCGTGTGCACTACCCCGGCCTGCCCTCGCACCCGCAGCATGCGCTGGCGCGCCGCCAGATGCCGCGAGGACAAGGCGGCATGATCACCATCGAGCTCAAGGGCGGCCTCGACGAGGCGCGTCGCTTTCTCGAACGCTGCGAGCTGTTTGCGCTGGCGGAATCGCTCGGCGGCGTCGAAAGCCTGATCGAACACCCGGCGATCATGACGCATGCCAGCGTGCCCGCTCAGACGCGAGCCGCGCTCGGGATCTCCGACACGCTGTGCCGGCTCTCGGTCGGCATCGAAGATCTGGCCGACCTGCGCGCCGACCTGCAGCGCGCACTGGGCTAGAATCCTCGTCCCCACTCAGGAGCGGCCATGTCGGATCTGGCAAAGAAACGGTGCAAGCCCTGCGAAGGCGGCGTACCCGCCCTCGATCTCGGCGCCGCGGCCAAGCTCAAGGAAGAGCTCGACCGTCGCTGGAAGCTGATCCGCGACGGCAAGGCGATCGAGGCGACGTTCGAGTTCGACAACTACTGGCAGACCACGGCCTTCGTCAACGCCGTGGCCTGGATCGCGCACACGACCGACCACCATCCGGACATCGCCTTCGGCTACAAGCAGGCGACCGTGACGTACTGGACGCACGCCGTCGACGGCCTGTCGGAAAACGATTTCATCTGCGCCGCACGCATCGACCTGCTGCTGGCCTGACTCCCGCCTGGCACAGCGCGCTGCTCAGACCGGCGTGCGTCCCGACAAGGCGTGCGCCAGCGTGCCGCCATCCACGTATTCGAGCTCGCCGCCCATCGGCACGCCATGGGCGATGCGGGTAACGCGCAGACCGCGCGTCTTCGCCATCTCCGCGAGGTAGTACGCGGTGGCCTCGCCTTCGACGGTGGGGTTGGTGGCGATGATCAGTTCCTGAACGGCGCCGCCATCGAGCTGCTGCCCCAACTGCGGCAAACCCAGCTCGTCCGGGCCGACGCCATCGAGCGGCGACAGGCGTCCCATCAGAACGAAGTAGCGGCCACGATATGGCGTGCCGTGCTCGATCGCCATCAGGTCGGCCGGCCCTTCAACCACGCAAAGCTGACCGGTGGTGACACGCTGCGGCGTGCAGTAGCGGCAATTCTCGTCTTCGCAGAACATGCGGCAGGTGGCGCAACGCCCAATCCCGGACAGGGCCTCGCCCAGCGCGCGCGATAGGTGTTCGGCGCCGTCGCGATCGCGATCGAGCAGGTGGAAAGCCATGCGCTGCGCCGACTTCGGGCCGACGCCGGGCAAGCGACGCAGGGCTTCGATCAGGCGGGTTAGACGCGGGCTGTAGAGACTGGTCACGGTCGGCAGACAAAAAACGAAAAAGGCCCGGTCTGACGACCGGGCCCGCATAGGATAACGGCTGCGCGCCTCAGGGCGCCGGCAGCGGTACGCTAGCCGGCGGTTGCGTTGCGCCCTCACCCGCCGTCAGATGCCGCGCGCCATCCCGTACCTGCCAGGATGCCCCCAAGCTTTCGGTGCCGCCGGATTCCGCAATCGTGCTGACGTACCACCACTCGCCTTGCGTGCGCTCCGGCGTGATGTCCAGCACCATGTAGCCCTGCTGCGCGAGATCCACGTACTTCATGTGCGGGTTGAGCAGGCGCAGCAGCGGCGTCAGCGGATTGAGCTGATCCAGCCCCGGCGAGGTGACCGAGGTGCAGACGAATTCCACGCCCAGCGAGCCGGATCCGAGAAGCGGGTTATAGACCAGCGGATTGGCCGGATCGCGCGACAGATCCATCGCCCACGATGTGTGGATGTCGCCGGTCAGCACGACGGCATTATCGATGTTCAGGGTTTCCAGTAGGTCGAAGACGCGTGCGCGCTCGGCACGATAACCGTCCCACTGATCAGCATTGATGATCAGGCCACCCGTGCTGACCACGGGTAAGCCTTCGAGCAAGGCCTGCAGCTGCTCGACCGGCAGGCCGGTGAGCACCGACAGTTCCGGCAAGCTGGGAATGCGCAGCTGACCGAACATGATCTGCTGGCCCAAGAACTTCCAGCGCGCACCGGTACTGCCGAGCTGCGCCTGCAAGTAGGCGAACTGCGGTGCGCCGAGCAGCGAGCGGTCGGCGTCGTTGATCGAACCGGCATCGACCAGGCTGGCCTGCAGATCGCGGCCGATCAGGCGCGTGTCGAGCATGACGAAATCCGCAAGATCGCCATAGCGGAAGCTGCGGTAGATGCGCTCCAGATTCGATGCATCCGGCGCTCGGATCGGCAGCCACTCGTGATACACGGCGACGGCGTCGGCCTTGCGCTGCGCCCACAAGCCCTCCACGCCTTCGGTGTGATTGTTGGCGCCGTCGCGCCAGGAGTTGTCGGCGGTCTCGTGGTCGTCCCAGATGGCGATCATCGGAAACTGGCGGTGCAGCTCCTGAAGGTCGGCGTCGCGGCGGTACTGGGCATGGCGCTGACGGTAATCCGCCTTGGTCAGAATCTCGTGATCCGGCTCGTAGGCGCGCACGCTGCCGTACTCGCCGGTGCCGTACTCATAGATGTAGTCGCCCAGATGCAGGATCACATCCAGATCGCTGCGCTCGGCCAGACGGCGGTATGCGTTGAAGTAGCCGTGCGCAAGGCTGGAACACGACACGACACCGACGCGCAGGCGCTCCAGCGCGCCCTGCGGTGCGGTGCGCGTACGACCGATCGGCGAGTGCGCATCGCCGGCGTTGAAGCGGTAGTAGTACGTCGTGCCCGGCAACAGGCCATCGGCATCGACCTTGGCGGTGTAGTCCCCTGCCTCGCTGGCCAGAACGACCCCGCTGCGCACAATGGATTGCAATGCGGGATCGGTCGCCACGACCCAGTCCAACGTGGTGGGCGCGTTGGCACCGCTGACCCGCGTCCACAGGATCACGCGGTCCGGCAGCGGGTCGCCGCTGGCGACCCCGTGCTCGAACCGCAGATTGGCACCGCCGCCCGAACCGCCGGCCCGCGAGGAGTCGCCGCAGGCGGTCAACGCCGGCAGCGCACCCAGAACCGCCGCACCGGCACCGGCTCGCTTGAGGAAGTCGCGACGGCTCAAGCCTTTTTGGCGGCGCAGGGAACGACGACGGGGACCGGACATGGTGTGCGACCTCGACTGGTAAACCGGGGAGAACGGGATTGCGGCAAGTGTAGGACAGCCGCGTTGCGCTCGCGTGACGGCTTCCGTCGCGTCTCGACCCAGGGGTCCCGATCGCTGTCATTTCGCAGCGAGTACCCGCAACAGCCTTTAGAACGTCTGCTTGCGCAGGTTCTTTTCCTGCATCGCCAGCGTTGCAATTTCCTCGATCGACATGCTGGCGGAGTTGATGTGCGGGATGTTGTAGCGGCGATAGAGCTGCTCGGCCTGCCGCAGTTCGTAGGCACATTGCGCCAGCGACGCATACTTGGAGCCCGGCCGGCGCTCGGTGCGGACCTGCGACAGGCGTTCGGGATCGGAGGTCAGCCCGAAGCACCGATCCTCGAGCCCCTTGAGCGCCGACGGCAGACGCTGGGCTTCGAGTTCCTCCTCGGTCAGCGGCACGTTGGTCGCGTACAGGCCGTGCTGCAGGGCCAAGTACAGGCTCGTGGGCGTCTTGCCGCAGCGCGAGGGCGCGATCAGCACGATGTCGGCCCGCGTCAGGTCGCGGGTCGAGGCGCCATCGTCGTGTTCCATCGCGAAATTCATCGCGTCGATACGTGCCCGGTAGCGGTTCGGATCGGCCAAGCCATGGGCGCGGCCCTGGGCATGGGTGGACTTGAATGCCAGTTCGCCCTCCATGGCATGCACGAACTGGTCAAAAAGGTCGAGGAACAAGCCGTCGGCCCCGCGTAAAATGGCCCGGACCTCGTCGTTGACCGTGGTGCTGAACACCAAGGGTCGCAAGCCGCTGTCGCGGGCGACGAAGTTGATGTAGTCGAGCGTGCTGCGTGCCTTCTCGACCGTGTTGATGAACGGCAGGGTGGTCTTGGTGAAGGCCAGACCCTCGAACTGCGTCAACAGGGTGTTGCCCAGGGTTTCGGCCGTGATGCCGGTGCCATCGGAAACGAAGAAGACGGTGCGGGGCGTGCTCATGTCTTCAACATCGCATGCCCCGCAGACGCGCCGCAAGGACACGCCACGGGGCCCAACCGGCTGGGAGCCGCATGAATAAGAACGTTCTCTGGTATTCGGAACTGGGCATGCACGACGTGGAGATCGTCGGCGGCAAGAATGCGTCGCTCGGGGAGATGATCCGCAATCTCGCGGCCAGCGGCGTCAAGGTTCCTAACGGTTATGCGACCACGGCCGCAGCCTACCGCGAGTTCCTCGCGCACGAGGGCCTGGCCGAGCGCATCAACGATATGTTGTCGAAGCTCGACGTCGATGATGTGCAGGCGCTGGCCAAGACCGGCAAGGCGATCCGCGAGGCCTGCGTGAAGGCGCCCTTCCCGGCCGCGCTGGAACGCGAGATCCGCGCCGGCTACGACCAGCTCGTCGCCGAGTCCAGGGGGGGCGAGGTGTCGGTCGCCGTGCGCTCGTCGGCCACTGCCGAGGACCTGCCCGACGCCTCCTTCGCCGGCCAGCAGGAAACCTTCCTCAACGTACAGGGCATCGACAACGTCCTGCATGCGATCAAGGAAGTATTCGCCTCGCTGTACAACGACCGCGCGATCGCCTATCGCGTCCACCACAAGTTCGAGCATGCCACGGTTGCGCTGTCCGCCGGCGTGCAGCGCATGGTGCGCTCCGATCAGGGCGCCTCCGGCGTGATGTTCACGATGGATACCGAATCCGGCTTCCGCGAAGCGGTGTTCATCACCGCCAGCTATGGCCTTGGCGAGGCCGTGGTCCAGGGCGCAGTGAATCCCGACGAGTTCTACGCCTACAAGCCGAACCTGCGCGCCGGCCGTCCCGCCATCCTCAAGCGTGGTCTCGGCGAGAAAGCGAAGAAGATGATCTACACCGCCGACCGCACGCTCGGCAAAACGGTCGAGTTCGTGCCGGTGCCGTCGGACGAGCGCAACCGCTTCTCGCTGACCGATGCCGAAGTCGAAGCCCTGGCGCAGCAGGCGCTGATCATCGAGCAGCACTACGGCCGCCCGATGGACATCGAGTGGGGCAAGGACGGCATCGACGGCCAGCTCTACATCCTGCAGGCGCGTCCGGAGACCGTTCAGTCTCGCAGCGCCGCCAACGTGCTGCGCCGCTACAAGCTCAAGGGCAAGGGCGAGCGCCTGGTCGAGGGCCGCGCGATCGGCCAGAAGATCGGCGCCGGTCCAGTGCGCCTGCTCAAGTCCATCGACGAAATGAACCGTGTGCAGCCCGGCGACGTGCTGGTCACCGACATGACCGATCCCGACTGGGAGCCGATCATGAAGCGCGCCTCGGCGATCGTGACCAACCGAGGCGGCCGCACCTGTCACGCGGCGATCATCGCGCGCGAGCTCGGCATCCCCGCCGTCGTCGGTTGCGGCGACGCAACCGAGCGCCTCAAGGATGGCGTGGCGGTGACGGTCTCGTGCGCAGAGGGCGATACCGGCTACGTGTACGGCGGCAACATCGACTACGCCGTGGACGAGATTGCACTCGACAAGATGCCGGAGATTCCGGTCAAGATCATGATGAATGTCGGCACGCCCGAGCAGGCCTTCGACTTCGCCTCGCTGCCGCACAAGGGCGTCGGCCTCGCGCGCCTGGAATTCATCATCAACCGCCAGATCGGGATTCACCCGCAGGCCCTGCTGGAACTGGACAAGCAGTCGCCCGACCTGCGTCGCATCATCGATCCGATGATCGCGCCCTACGGCAATCCGATCGACTACTTCGTCAAGCGCCTCGCCGAAGGCGTGGCGACGATCGCGGCCGCGTTTGCCCCCGAGCCGGTCATCGTGCGCATGTCGGACTTCAAGTCCAACGAGTACGCCAACCTGATCGCCGGCAAGCGCTACGAGCCGCACGAGGAGAACCCGATGATCGGATTCCGCGGCGCCTCACGTTACATCGCGCCGTCGTTCCGCCCCTGCTTCGAGCTGGAATGCCGCGCGCTGAAGTACGTGCGCGACGAGATGGGCCTGACCAACATCAAGATCATGATTCCGTTCGTGCGTACGACCGACGAGGCGCGTCAGGTCGTGGAGATTCTTGCCGCCAACGGCCTCAAGCGCGGCGACAACGGCTTGCAGTTGATCATGATGTGCGAGCTGCCGAGCAACGCGGTGCTCGCCGACCAGTTCCTCGAGTACTTCGACGGCTTCTCGATCGGCTCCAACGACATGACCCAGCTCACGCTGGGCCTGGACCGCGACTCCGGCCTGATCGCGCACCTGTTTGACGAGCGCAACGAAGCGGTCAAGCGCATGCTCCACATGGCGATCGACGCCTGCAA
Source organism: Solimonas sp. (assembly GCA_036405815.1). Taxonomy (GTDB): domain Bacteria; phylum Pseudomonadota; class Gammaproteobacteria; order Nevskiales; family Nevskiaceae; genus Solimonas. The sequence goes on from DASWWX010000067.1 coordinate 136,947, forward strand.
GAAGCGCGGCAAGTACATCGGCATCTGCGGCCAAGGGCCATCGGACCACCCGGATCTCGCACGATGGCTGCTGGATGAGGGTATCGAGTCGATGTCACTCAACCCGGACACGGTGGTCGAGACCTGGCTGTTTCTTGCAGGGCAGAAGGCATGATCCGCCGCAGCCTGTGGGCGTTCGCGCTGTCTGCGTTCTGCGTCGCAGCCCAAGGCCGTGATCGTCCCGGGGAGTTCGATTACTGGCTGCTCGCACTGTCCTGGTCGCCACAGTACTGCGCCAATCAGGGTGCCGACCCGCAGTGCGTTTATCCGCATAACTTCGTCGTGCACGGCCTGTGGCCGCAGTACGAGCGCGGCTTCCCGGATTTCTGTCAGCGCACCGATCCGGTCCCGCGCGATCTGGTGACGCGCCTGCTGCCGTTGATGCCGTCCGAGAACCTGATCCAGCACCAGTGGCGCAAGCACGGCAGCTGCAGCGGCCTGGACGTCAAGGAGTACGCTCTGCAAGTCGAGCGCGCGCGTCGCAGCATCGTGGTGCCGCCCGCCTACAGCAACCCGGAAACCCATCTGCGCACCAGCGTGCGCGAGATCGAAGCCACGTTCATCGCCGAGAATCCGCAGCTGTCGGCCGAGAGCCTGGCCGTGCAATGCAGCGGCCGCTGGCTGCGCGAGGTGCGGGTCTGCCTGGACATTGAGTTTCAGCCGCGCGCCTGCGGCCGCGATGTCGATGATCGTTGCGGGGCCGACGTGATGATGCGACCCAATCGCAAACCGCGCGCAGCGCCCTGAAGCCGGGGAAAGCCGAAGCTGCCTGCCGATCCTGGCACCGTGCCTGGCGGCGTCAGAGCCTTGCGCCAGCCGCCGCCGATATCTTGCAAATCACGCTGCAAAGAACGCTTCCCTCGCGCGCACGATTGGGTATAATGCGCGCCCCTAGCGTCGTGGGGCTATAGCTCAGCTGGGAGAGCGCTTGCATGGCATGCAAGAGGTCGTCGGTTCGATCCCGACTAGCTCCACCAAAGTTTTCCGTTGTTCCCATCGTCTAGAGGCCTAGGACACGTCCCTTTCACGGATGTAACCGGGGTTCGAATCCCCGTGGGAACGCCAGCTTTGCAGAACCCGCCGCCCGGCGGGTTTTTGTTTGGGCGTCTGTCGATGCGAGCGAGTAGCTCTTGCATCCGGATAGCCGCATCTCCCGCCGCACCGCCAGAAACGAAACAGCCCCGCCGAAGCGGGGCTGTGATCGCTACTGCAGTGGGATCAGGCGGCGGAGCTTTGCGCCTCGCGCTTGGCATCGCTGTTCTCGTAGACGATGAAGGGCTTGACCTCACCCTTGACCACCGCCTCGTCGACAACGACCTTGCTGACATTGTTCAGCGACGGCAGGTCGTACATTACGTCGAGCAGCATGTTCTCGAGGATCGTACGCAGGCCACGAGCGCCGGTCTTGCGTTCCTTGGCCTTGCGCGCGATGGCACGTAGCGCGTCCTCACGGAATTCCAGCTGCACGCCTTCCATGCTGAACAGCTTGCCGTACTGCTTGACCAGCGCGTTCTTTGGCTCGCGCAGGATCGACATCAAGGCTTCTTCGTCCAGCTCTTCGAGCACCGCCGCCACCGGCAGACGGCCGATGAACTCCGGAATCATGCCGAAGCGGATCAGGTCGTCCGGCTCCACCCGCGAGAACAGCTGATTGATATGGCGGCTGTCCTTCTCAGACTTAACCTCGGCCGAGAAACCGATGCCGGTTTTCTCGGAGCGCTGCTGGATCACCTTGTCCAGGCCCGCGAATGCGCCACCGCAGATGAACAGGATGCTGGCCGTGTTGACCTGCAGGAACTCCTGCTGCGGATGCTTGCGCCCACCCTGGGGCGGGACGCTGGCGATCGTGCCTTCGATCAGCTTCAGCAGCGCTTGCTGCACGCCTTCGCCGGACACGTCGCGCGTGATGCTCGGGTTCTCGGACTTGCGCGAGATTTTGTCGATCTCATCGATGTAAACGATGCCGCGCTGCGCCTTCTCGACATCGTAATCGCACTTCTGCAGCAGGCGCGCGATGATGTTTTCAACATCCTCGCCCACGTAACCGGCTTCGGTCAGCGTAGTGGCGTCGGCGATCGCGAACGGCACATCCAGCAGGCGCGCCAGCGTCTCGGCCAACAGCGTCTTGCCCGAACCCGTGGGGCCGATCAGCAGGATGTTGGACTTGGAAATCTCGATGCCGTCGGCCGAACCCTTCACCGACAGGCGCTTGTAATGGTTGTAGACCGCGACCGACAGGATCTTCTTGGCCTGATCCTGGCCGATCACGTATTCGTCGAGCACCGCACGGATTTCCTGCGGCTTGGGCAGGCCTTTCGTGGTCGGCTTGGCGTGCACTTCCTCGCGGATGATGTCGTTGCACAGGTCGACGCACTCGTCGCAGATGTACACCGACGGGCCCGCGATCAGCTTGCGGACCTCGTGCTCGCTTTTGCCGCAGAAGGAGCAATACAGCACCCGACCGCTGTGGGAACCGCCGCTCCGCGTCTCATTACTCATCTGTGTTCCTCAAACCGGACGCGAGGAGAGCGCCCGGAGACACTTGCTGTATAGCACAGCGTCACTTTTCTGCAAAACCTGAATGCCTGCGAGGACTTGCGGTCACCCTCAGGCGACGGCCGGCACACGCTGCGTGAGGATTTGGTCGATCAGACCATATTCCTTGGCCTGCTCGGCATTCATGAAGTAGTCGCGCTCGACGTCGCGCTCGATCTTGTCCAGCGGTTGTCCGGTGTGATCGGCCATCAGCTTGTTCAGCTTCTCGCGGAGATACAGGATCTCGCGCGCCTGGATCTCGATGTCCGATGCCTGCCCCTGCGCGCCGCCGGAGGGCTGGTGAATCATCATGCGCGCGTTGGGCAGCGCGAAGCGCTTGCCCTTGGTGCCGGCCGACAGCAGGAACGCACCCATGCTGGCCGCCTGCCCGATGCACATCGTCGCCACGTCCGGCTTGATGAACTTCATCGTGTCGTAGATCGACAGCCCCGAGGTGATCACGCCGCCGGGCGAGTTGATGTACAGGTGGATGTCCTTGTCCGGATTCTCCGATTCCAGGAACAGCAGCTGCGCGACCACGAGGTTCGCCATGTGGTCTTCGACCGGTCCGACGATGAAGATCACCCGCTCCTTCAGCAGTCGCGAGTAGATGTCGAAGGCCCGCTCACCGCGCGCGGTCTGCTCGACCACCATCGGAACCAGATGCTGTGCGCGGGTGAGGATGTCGCTCATGGGTCGCTGTCCTGAAGGCGTCGCCAGAAAGCCGGCGGCGAGGTGGCTATCGAAGGGTTCGGCTCTGGCCCGTCGCGCGACAGCGCGACGGGCCCAGGGATCAAGCTTGCGCCGACTGCTGCGGATTCAAGAGCGCTTCAAGCGCCATCGGCGTCTCGCTCTGCGTGCCGCCGGCGATCAGGCTCTCGACGACCTGGTCTTCCAGCGCCATCGCACGCAAACCCTGCAGCAGGTCCGGTCGCGAACGGTAGAACGCCTTGACCTGCTCCGGCTGCTCGTAGTCCGCCGCCAGATCGTCCAGCGCCTTTTCCACGCGCGCTGCATCGAGCTGGAGGTCCTGCGCCTTGATGACTTCGCCGATCAGCAGGCCGAGTGCGACGCGACGGCGCGCGGTCTGCTCGAACAGCGCGTCCGGCAACAGATCCTTGCGCTTGTCGGCATCGACCTTGGCCATGTTCATGCGCGCCGCAGCTTCCTCGCGCAGGCGCGGGATTTCCTGCTCGATCAGCGCGCCCGGAATCTCGATCGGATTCAGCGACAGCAGCTGCTCGAGGGCCTGCGACTTCAGGCGATTCTGCACCGCCTTGTCGCGCTCCTTTTCCAGCGCGGCACGGCACTTCATGCGCAGGCCGTCGACGCCCGCGCCGTCCTCGACACCATGCGTCTTCAGGAACGCCTCGTCGACCTCCGGCAGCTTGGGTTCGCGGACTTCCTTCAGCTGTACTTCGAACTGCGCGGTCTTGCTGCGCAGGTTCTCGGCGCGATAGTCGGCCGGGAAGCTCACGTCGACGACGAAGCTTTCGCCCGCCTTACGGCCGCTGATGCCATTTTCCAGATCCGGCAGGAACTGGCCGGCCCCGATCTCGAACTGCACGTCCTTGCCTTCCGAACCGGCGAACGGCTCACCGTCGAGCTTGCCGAGGAAGTCGACCTTGACGGTGTCGCCAGCCTGCGACGCACGCTCGACCGCGACGAACTCGCGGCGCGCCTTGCGCAGGTTATCGATCAGACGATCCACATCGCCCTCGCCGACCTCGACCACCGGTCGCTCGATCTTCACGCCATCGAAACCCGCGAGCTTGATCTCCGGATAGACCTCGATGTGCGCCACGTACTCGAGCGCCTCACCCGGGCTCTCCGCCGTGATATCGATCTTCGGCTGTCCGGCCGGCGTCACACCGGCCTTGCCCAGCGCTTCCGGATAGGTCTGGTTGACGATGTCCGAGATGGCATCCATGCGCGCCGCGGCGCCATATTGCTGTTCGACGACCTTGGCCGGCGCCTTGCCCGGGCGGAACCCCGGCAGCTTGGCGCGATTGCCGTAGCGCTGCAGGCGTTCGCTGACCGCCTTGCTGACGCGATCGGCCGGAATACGGACTCGCAGGTCCCGACGCAGGCCGCCGGGCGATTCGACATGAACTTCCATTGCTAACGCTCTAATCCGATTGATCTATTTGAGGAGGGTCGGCGTGCCTGGTGCGAAAGGAGAGACTCGAACTCTCACGCCGTGAGGCGCTGGAACCTAAATCCAGTGCGTCTACCAATTCCGCCACTTTCGCGCGGGCCGCGGAGTATAGCAGCGCGTCTTCGCTAAAGATTCCGGCCACGGCCGCCGAAAGGACACTGCCGGACGTCAGCCGGCCCGCGCACATCGACCTCAAACGGTATTGACACTCATTTGAGAACGATTATCATTTGTTGGCCACTGCCACGGAGGATTCCCCGATGTCCAGCACGCTGACTCTGCGCTCTCCCTCGCTCGCCTTGCCGACCCTCAAGCCCTCCTCGCCGCGCGTGCGCAGCGACGATCTGCTGCGCGGCACCCGCGAACTCGTCATCGAACATCGCGGCCAGGAATACCGTTTGCTGCGTACCCGCAACGACCGGCTGATCCTCAACAAATAGAGCAACGCCGCCAACAAAACTGCCGCGCGCCCGATAGCCGGCGTCAGGAGCAAGCGGCCCACGGTTTCGCTACCCTTGCGGCCCCGAATAGATCGCCGCCGCTCCAAGGATGGTCGCAGCACCGGGCACGTCCCGTCTTCTGATGTTGAGTCTGTCCGCCGCGTTGCTCGCGGCGGCGGCACTCGCGCTCGCATGGGGCGCCCTGCCTATCCCGCTCAGCACCATCCTCAACGGATTCGGCCTGCCGGTCGGCGAACCGCCGCAACCGTTCGAGACCGCGACCTTGCTGCATCTGCGCCTGCCGCGCCTGCTACTCGCAGCTGCGGTCGGCGCCGCATTAGCGATCGCGGGAACCGCCATGCAGGGCCTGGTGCGCAATCCGCTCGCCGATCCCGGCCTGCTCGGTCTTTCCAGCGGCGCGGCGCTGACCGCTTCCACGGTCATGGTCCTGGGCACCGTGATCGGGCTCGATGCCATGTTCGCCTCGCGCTGGCTGTTGCCGGCCGCTGCCTTCGCTGGCGCTGCACTGGCAGCGATGCTGGTGCTGCACCTGGCTCGCCACGACGGCTACACCCGCGTAGCCACCTTGCTGCTGGCGGGTCTGGCGATCAATGCGGTCGCCGGTGCGGGCATCGGCTTTCTGGCCAACGTCGCCGACGATCGTGCGCTGCGCTCGGTCACGTTCTGGATGTTCGGCTCGCTCGGCCGCGCCGGCTGGCCGGAGCTTACGGTGGCGGTCCCGCTACTACTGCTGCCGATCCTGTGGCTGCCCCGGGAAGCCGCATCGTTGAACGCGCTGCTGCTCGGCGAAGCCGAAGCCGGGCACCTAGGCGTTGATGTCGAGCGACTGAAGCGTCGCGTCATGATCCTGATCATCGTCGCCGTCGGAACATCAGTCGCGGTTGCCGGCATCATCGGCTTCGTCGGCTTGATCGTGCCGCATCTGCTGCGCCTCTGGCATGGCCCCGATCATCGCGTGCTGCTGCCGTCCACCGCGCTGGGTGGCGCGCTATTGCTGGTGCTGGGCGATACCCTGTCTCGCAACCTGCTGGCGCCCGCCGAAATCCCGATCGGCATTCTCACCGCACTGATCGGCGGGCCCTTCTTCCTGATCCTGCTGCTGCGCTATCGCCACCGTTCGGAGCTGGCATGAGCCTCGTCGCCACCGAACTGCATTACCGGACCGGCGACCGCGACCTGCTGTGCAGCGCGCACATTCACCTGCAACCGGGCCAGGTACATGCCCTGCTCGGCCCCAATGGCGCCGGCAAGTCGACCCTGCTGCGCGTGCTGTCGCGTGAACTGCGACCGCAACGCGGTTCAATCGCGCTGGATGGGCGTGCGCTCGATCGCTGGCCCGGCGAGGCGCTGGCGCAGGTGCGGGCGGTGATGAGCCAGCGGGACCAACTGCTGTTCGCGTTCACCGCCGGAGAAGTCGTCACGATGGGGCGACTGCCGCATCCCGGCGGTTCGGCCGCTCATCACGCCGACATCGTCGAGGCGGCGCTGTCGCTGTGCGGTGCCGCGCATCTGCGTGACCGCCACTACCCGACGTTGTCCGGCGGCGAACGCGCACGCGTGCAGCTGGCGCGTGCGCTGGCACAGATCTGGGAGCCGATCGACGGGGCGACACGCTGCCTGCTGCTGGACGAGCCGACCGCCAGCCAGGATCTCGCGCACCAGCATCTTTGCCTGAACGTCGCCCGCGCCTTCGCCGCGCGCGGCGTCGCCGTGCTGGTGGTGCTGCATGATCCCAATCTCGTGCTGATGCACGCGGATAAGGTCACCGTGATGTGTTGCGGGGAGGTACTGGCCTGCGGGCCTGCGGATGAGGTGCTGACGCCTGCGCTGCTGCGTCGCACCTATGGCATCGATGTACGGCTGCTGCGCGATGCTGAAACGGGCCGGCATTGGCTTCAGGTCGACGGCACGCCGCATCACGACCCGTAAGAGAGGAAATGGTCGGAGCGAGAGGATTCGAACCTCCGACCCCCTGCGCCCAAGGCAGGTGCGCTACCAGACTGCGCTACGCTCCGATCACGGCGCGCATTGTAATCGCTCGTTCGAGCAGACGCTCGAGATTCCGATGACCGATGCCGTCGTTGCGTCCAGCCTGCAGGCTCCTGCACCTATCGGCTCAGCTGCGCCCTTCGCCGATTGACCGCGGAAGAAAGTGGTGGGTCGTGTTGGATTCGAACCAACGACCAACTAGTTAAAAGCCAGCTGCTCTACCGACTGAGCTAACGACCCCGCATGCAGGGCGCGAATGATAGCCGAATCGCCCGCGCGCTTGAACCTCGCGATGCGGGCTCAGGTGTACCGCGTGGGGTCGGCGACACCTGCCTGCTCAAAACCTTCGCGACGCAGGCGGCAGGAATCGCAGCGACCGCACGCACGGCCCAGCGCGTCGGCCTGATAGCAGGACACCGTCAGACCGTAATCCACGCCCAGGCGCCGGCCCTCGACGATGATCTGGGATTTGCTCCAGTGCTGAAGCGGTGCATGAATCCGGAATGGTCGATCTTCGACACCTGCTTTCGTCGCCAACGACGCCAACTGCTGGAAAGCCTCGATGAATTCAGGACGGCAATCGGGGTAGCCGGAGTAGTCGACCGCGTTGACGCCAATGAACAGATCCTGCGCACCGAGCACTTCCGCCCAGCCTAGCGCCAGCGCCAGGAACAGCGTGTTGCGCGCTGGCACGTAGGTCACCGGAATACCGGGCGCTGGGGCTTCTGGCACGGCAATGCGAGTGTCCGTCAAAGCCGACCCCCCCACCCCATCCAGATCAACATGCAGGGTGCGGTGCTCGACCACGCCCAGCGCAGCGGCAATGTTCGCCGCAGCCTGCAGCTCGGTCACATGACGCTGGCCGTAGGAAACGCTCAGGGCATGCACGGCATAGCCCTGGTCGCGGGCGATGGCGACCACGGTCGCGGAGTCGAGCCCACCCGACAGCAGTACAACCGCCTTGGCCTGTTCGCTCATCTCAACGCCCCGGCTGGTTGCCCCATAGCACCTTGTGGAGCTGCAGCTGGAATCGCACTGGCAGACGATCCGCGAGAATCCAGTCGGCCAGTGCAGCGGCTTCGAGTTGGCCCTGACTGGGGGACAGCAGCACGGTACACTGCGTCTGCAACGCCTTCTGGTTCAAAAGGTCCTTGGCCCAGTCGTAATCGTCACGATCGCAGATCACGAACTTGATCTCGTCGGCCGCGCGAAGCTGTTCAAGGTTCTGCCAGCGATTGCGCGAGACTTCCCCGGACGCCGGCGTCTTGATATCGATGATCCGACGCACCCGCGCATCGACACCGCTGACATCGATGGCGCCGCTGGTTTCCAGCGAGACTTGGTAACCGGCGTCGCACAGGCGCGTCAGCAACGGCAGACAGGGCTTCTGAGCCAGCGGCTCGCCACCGGTCACACAAACATGACGGGCGCCATGCCTGGCAACCTCCGCCAGGATTTGATCGAGCTCCATCCACTGGCCGCCGTGAAACGCATAGGCGGTGTCGCAGTAATGGCAGCGCAGCGGGCAGCCGGTCAGGCGCACGAAGACCGTCGGCCAGCCGACCGACGAGGACTCTCCCTGCAGGGAGAGGAAAATCTCGGTGATCTTGAGCCGCGGCGCCGCGGATTCGGACGTTGCGCTCAACGAGAGCCCCAGCGAAAAAGGCCGTGCTCAGTTGGACCTTTGCGACTCCAGCCGCTGCTGGGCCAGACGCGCCGCATTGCTCTGCGGGTAGGTCTGGATGACGCGTTGCAGGCTGGCGCGCCCCTCGGCGTCCTGCTTCAGTTCGATCTGGGTCAGGCCGACCTTGAGCATGGAGTCCGGCGCACGCGAGCTGGTGGAGAACCGCTGCACCACCGTCTGGAAGGCCGTCAGCGCCGACTTGTAATCGCGCTTCACGTAGTACGCCTCGCCCATCCAGTACAACGCGCTATCGGCGTAGCGGCCGTTGGGCCACTTCTCCAGCACCGCACGGAAGCCACGGATGGCATCGTCGTACTTGCCGTTCTTCAGCGCGTCGAAAGCCGTCAGGTAGGCGCCTTCCTCTTCGGGTGACGCACCGCTGCCTTGGGAGATGACGACCGGTGCGGACGGCGCACTGGAGACCGGGGGCGGCGGCGTGGCAAAGCCGCCACCCGTCGCCGGCGCGGACGCCGGCGGCGGATAGGCGACACCACCCGGAGACGGCTGGCTCGGGCCGGCCGTCTCCAGTCGCTGCAAACGGCCGTCCAGATCCAGGTACTGATCCTTCGCGCGACGCTGCGCCTGATCGAAGTCGTAGCGCAGGCGCTCCAGCTCCCCGCGCATCGACCGGATGTCATCGCGCAGACGCAGGTTCTCCTGATCCATGCCGGTCAGGTTCACGGCGTCCAGACGGCGCGACAGCTCTGCCAGCCGAGTCTCGGCTGCCTGCAAGCGACGTTCCTGCGGTGACAGCGAGTCGCTGCCGCCGGAAATCGGGCCGCCGTAGGTGGACGCACAGGCGGACATCAGACCCGCAGCGCAAAGAACCGAAAGACGAGCAGACGTAAAATGCATGGCAGCGTTAGGCAGTAGACGGACGATCAGGACGCCACTTTAGCGCGGATCGGCTCCGCGCACTTACTGGCGGATGATCTGGACGCGACGATTCTCGGCGTAGGCGGATTCATCTCGGCCCGAGGCGGCCGGGCGCTCTTCGCCGTAGCTGATGATCGACACCTGCGCGCCGCTGACACCCTGCGCGAGCAACGCTGACTGCACCGCGCTGGCGCGACGCTCGCCCAGACCGATGTTGTATTCGCGGGTGCCGCGCTCGTCGGTGTGACCTTCGAGGCGGACCTTGGCGGCCGGGTTGGACGACAGATACCGGGCGTAGCTGTCGACGACACCCTGGTACTCGGCCTTGACCGTGCTCTGGTCGTAGTCGAAGTAGATGATGTTGGTGCTCAGCGCACGCTCGGCCGCCACGGCCGCGTCGTAACCGCCCTCACCGCCAACCTGCGAGGTCGAGCCGGAGATGTTATCGGTGTACGGCATGCCCGACTGGGTCGTGCTGCCCTGACCACGACCGTCGTCGGCCGTGCGCTTGCCCGCAGATGAGCAGGCCGTCAGCGCGAGAGCCGAAACCACCAACACGGACAAAACGAGATTCTTGGACATGGGTACCACTCCTGGAACGCTTAAGGGTTGAAATAATGAACGGGAAACAACTCGAATCGGTGCTGAACGGCGAGGCTCACTTGGCCAGCGGCGACCAGGCCGGCTCGCGCACATCGCCCGCCTGACGAAGACTCTGACGCACACGACCATCGATCGAAACCGTGGCAAGTTCCGCGCCACGTGCGCCTTGCGTGGCGTAGATCACCACAGCGCCGCCCGGCGCGAAGCTCGGGCTTTCGTCCAGCCGGCCGTCGCTGAGCTGACGCAGATCGCCATTGCTCAGGTCCAGCGTGGCAATGCGATAGCGGCCGCCATCCATGTTGACCAGTACCAGCGAGCGTCCGTCCGGCGCATAGCTGGCACGCAGATTCTGGCGCCCCTGGAAGCTCACGCGGCGTGCATCGCCGCCCTCCGCGCTGATCTCGTAAATCTGCGGCGAGCCGCCGCGGTCCGAAGTAAAGACCAGTTTGCTGCCGTCCGGCGACCAGGCGGGTTCGGTATCGATGCCGTAATGATCCGTGAGGCGACGACGGTTACCACCGCTGACATCAACGACGTAGATGTCCGGGTTGTTCTCGAAGGACAGTGTGATCGCAAGACGCGTGCCATCCGGCGACCAGGCCGGGGAGCCGTTGATGCCCTTCTCGTTGATCAACTTGCGCACCTGGCCGGTGGCCAACGTGTGGATGTAGATCGCAGAGCGGCCGCGCTCATAACCGACGTAGGCCAGCTGCTTGCGATCCGGCGACCAGGCCGGCGACATCAGCGGCTCGCGCGAGGTCGCAACCACACGCGGGTTCTCGCCGTCCGCGTCGGCGACGACCAGCTGGAAGTTGCGCTGGTAGCCCAGGCCGGTTGCGACCACGTAAGCGATCTTGGTGTTGAAGTAGCCCGGCAGGCCCAGCAGCTTTTCGTAGATCAGATCCGAGATCTGGTGCGCGACATAGCGCATCTGGTCCAGGCTGCGCACCGGGATGTCGTAGCCAAGAATCTGCTTGCCATTGACCGTATCGAGCAGGAAGAAACGGACGAAATAACCGCCATTCTCGGTACGTCCGACCTGGCCGATCACCAGGTTGTCCATGCCCTGCGAACGCCAGGTGCCGTAGTTCACCTGGGCAACCTGCGAAGGCTTCTGCAGCATGTCGCCACGCGGCAACGTGCGGAAACGGCCGCTGCGATACAGGTCGTTGTCGACGACCTTGGCGAGATCCAGCTGCACCTCGTCGACCTGCGTGAACGGCACGATGGCGATCGGCAGCGCGGAAACGTCGCCACCGGTCACCGTGATCTCCAACTGCGCCCGGGCCGGCATCACCGCGAACAGCAGCGCGATCAAAAACAGTTTAAGAACTTGCATAACCAAACATCCTCGGCAAATCACGATGAAGCCGGGCTGAACACCCGGCGATGATGGGAAGCAACGTCACGATCAGCAGGCATTGGCTTCCGGACAGAACGTCGCATTGATCTTGCGCTCGAACAGGCTCGGATCGGGCGGCGACGGCAGCGGGCTGGCCTTGAGTACGGCGTTCTCGACCGAGCGATCCAGGATCGCGCTACCGCAGCTACGCACGACGCGGGCGCGCACCACTTCGCCACCGGGTAGCTGCTCAATGGTGACGAGGCAGTTGAAGCGATCGGCCGAGCCTGGTGGGCGCTGCCAGTTGCGGCGAATTTTCTCGATGATCGCCGCCGACCACGGTGCCTGCGCGGCGGCGCGGGCCGCAGCGGCTCGCGCCGCATCCTCGGCAGCAGCTTGCGCCATCATCTCTTCACGACGGCGCCGGTCCTCAGCTTCGCGCTCGCGCTTGATCCGCTCCAGCTCCTTGCGCTCTTCATCCAGCTGACGCTGGCGTTCCGTATCTTCCGCTTTCTTGCGCTCTTCCTCGGCTTCCTTGATCTTGCGCTTGATCTCGTCCTGACGCTGCTTCTCTTCTTCCGCCTTCTTGCGTTCTTCTTCCAGGCGCTTGCGCTCGGCGTCAGCCTTGAGCTTCTGCTCCTCGCGCTTCTTGATCTGTTCCTCTTCGCGGCGCTTCTGCGTCTCTTCCTCGACGCGCTTCTGCTCTTCGCGCTTGCGCTCCTGTTCCTTGCGCTGCTGCTCCTGCCGTTGCTCCTCGCGGCGCTGCTGCTCTTCGAGCTTCTGTTGCTGCTCGCGACGCTTCTGCTCCTCGATCCGAGGGTCCGGCTGGGGGGGCACTTCTTCCTGAGGCTGCTGAATCAGCTCGCCTGGCTGAACCTGAGCGTTGTTGATGATCAGCGCCGCCTGAATGATCTGCGGCGGCTCCATCTTTCGGGGGAACAGACTGCCAAGAAACAGCAACGCGAAAAGCGCCACATGCAGCAGCACGGACGCCGCAAGATATCGACGATCGAAATCCATCAGCGTGCGCCGCTACCGTCCTCGCGGGGATCGAACACGAACCCGATCTTCTTGGCGCCGGCATCGCTGAGCAGCTGCATGCCACGCGCCACGTATTCATAAGGCACCTTGGCATCGCCGCGCACCAGGATCATCTGCTCGGGCTTGTTGCCGAGTACCGCGCCGACCTTTTCGGTCAGCGACTGCGCATCGAGGGCGTTGCCCTGATCGTCGCCGACGCTCAGGAAATATTCGCCCTGCGCGTTGACCGATAGCACGACCTCGTCCTGGTCCGCAGTCATCGACTGCGCATTGACGTCCGGCAGATCGACTTCCACGCCCTGCACCATCATCGGCGCCGTGACCATGAAGATGATCAGCAGCACCAGCATCACGTCGATATACGGAACGACGTTGATCTCAGAAGACAGCTTGCGACGAGCCATGAGCAGCGCCTCAGTTGGTCTTGCCGTGACGCAGGCCGCGGTCGATGATGCCGATCATCTCTTCGGCGAAGGTATGGAAGCGGTTTTCCATGCTTTCCAGGCTGCGCGTGAAGAAGTTGTAGGCGATGACGGCGGGAATGGCCGCGAACAGGCCCATCGCAGTGGCGATCAGCGCCTCGGCGATGCCGGGCGCAACCGCCGCCAGCGACGCCTGCTTGACGTTACCGATGGAGATGAACGCATTCATGATGCCCCACACCGTCCCGAACAAGCCGACGTAGGGGCTGGTCGAACCGATCGTGGCCAGCAGCGCCAGATTGCCTTCGAGGCGCTCGATTTCACGTACCTGCGCAACGCGCATCTGACGCTGCACGGCGGCCAGCACGTCTTCCGGCTCGCTGTCGCCACCGGTGGTCTGCTGGCGGGTGTATTCCTCGTAGCCGGCCTGAAAGATTGCCGACAGGCCGTTGGGTTCCGGGCCGCGACGCACCGACTCGTAGAGATCGGCCAGGCTGCCGCCGCTCCAGAAGCGGTCCTCAAAACGGTCCGCTTCGGCTCGCGCCTGCGAGAACATCTTGCGCTTGAGGAGGATCACGTACCAGCTGACCATCGAGGCTGCGACCAGCAGCAGCAACACGATCTGCGCCAGTGCGCTGGCCTGCAGGATCAGATGGGTAAAGGACATGTCGGTGGTCATGGCGTTCGCTGAGTTCCTGAAGGCCCGTGGTTAGAGGCGTCGAATCGGTGCGGAATAAACGTAAAAAATGGCGCCGGTCTGAAACCGGCGGCGGATTCTATCTATATTGAAGTAAATCGGTTCACGCGGTCGATCCTTTTTCATCGTCGGACGCCCCCGCTCGGCGGGCCATGCCCGCCGCCAGCGCGGCCGGGATCGGGCACGGCCGGAAGCTGGCGGCATCCACGCAACCGATCCGGACCTGGACCGTGGCCAGAGCCCGGTTCTCGCCGGCCCGATACAACGTCTGCTCGAATTCCAGGCTGGCGCCCCGCAAACGGCTCACGACCGTTTCGACTTCCAGGGCATCGTCGAGCCGCGCCGGTCGTAGATACCGGATCTCCAATGAAGCCACCGTGAACGCGATGGACCATTCCAGCCGCATGCGCTCCTGCGAGGCATCCAGCGCGCGCAGCCACTCGGTGCGGGCGCGTTCGAACCAGCGCAGGTAATTGGCGTGATAGGCAACTCCGCTGGCGTCGGTGTCCTCGTAATAGACCCGCAACGCGAAACGGTAGGCCGGCGACGGGGCTGCCGTGCCTGCGGTGGCGGTCGCCGGCGTGGACGCAGGGGTCATGCGCCGAACAGATCCCGGGATTCCAGCTTTTCCGGCGCGCGCAGACCGTAATGCTGGTAAGCAAGCTTGCCAGCCATACGCCCGCGCGGCGTACGCATCAGGTATCCCTGCTGGATCAGATAAGGCTCGATGACGTCTTCGAGCGTATCGCGCGCCTCACCGATCGCGGCAGCCAGGTTATCAATGCCGGCGGGTCCGCCATCGAAGCGTTCGATTAGCGTCAGCAGCAACTTGCGATCGAGCAGGTCGAAGCCGTTGTCATCGACATCGAGCAGTCGCATCGCCTCGGTGGCGCCGCGCGCGGTGATCGTGCCGTCGCCACGCACTTCGGCATAGTCGCGCGCGCGTCGCAGTAGGCGGTTGGCGATGCGCGGCGTCCCACGTGAGCGGCGCGCGATCTCGACAGCGCCCGCTGCATCGATCGGCGTGCGCAGAATGCCGGCGGAGCGCGTCACGATCCGGGTCAGATCCTCGACCGAGTAGAACTCCAGCCGCTGCACCAGGCCGAAGCGATCGCGCAGCGGACTGGTCAGCGCGCCGGCGCGCGTGGTGGCGCCGATCAGCGTGAATGGCGGCAGATCGAGGCGGATCGAGCGCGCCGCCGGCCCCTCGCCGATCATGATGTCGAGCTGGTAATCCTCCATCGCCGGGTACAGCACTTCCTCGACCACGGGCGAGAGGCGATGAATCTCGTCGACGAACAACAGATCGCGCGGCTCCAGATTGGTCAGCAGCGCCGCCAGATCGCCGGGCCGCTCCAGCACTGGCCCGGAGGTCTGGCGCAGATTGACGCCCATCTCCTCGGCCAGGATATGCGCGAGCGTGGTCTTGCCCAGGCCGGGCGGCCCGAAGATCAGGACATGGTCGAGCGCCTCGCCGCGACGGCGCGCAGCCTCGATCGCGATGCCCAGCTGCTCGCGCACCGGGGCCTGTCCCACATACTCGGCCAGACGCTGCGGGCGGATGGCGCGCTCAATGCGCTCCTCCTCGTTGCCGGCACGCGCGGACACGAGGCGATCGCTGTCGCTCCCCGACGAAGTCGTCATCGCACAGCGCGCCGCAGCGCTTCCTGGATGATCTGTTCGGTCGTCATGTCGTCCTTGTACACCGCTTCCGTGTAGCGCTGAATCTCGACCGGTTTGTAGCCCAATGCCGCCAACGCGCTGCGCGCCTCCTGCAGCGGCGATCCTGCGGGCGCCGACAGACCTGGCGCTTGATCCGCACCGGCGCCGGCTTTGTCGCGCATTTCCACCACCAGGCGCTCTGCGGTCTTGCGGCCCACGCCGGGCAATTTGGTGAGGCGCGCGATGTCGCCGGCGCGCACGGTATTCCAGAAGTCGTCGACACTGCCGCCGGACAGCACGGACAAGGCCAGCTTAGGTCCGACACCGGAAACCTTGATGAGTTCGCGGAACAGCGCCTTCTCCTGCACGCTGCCGAACCCGAACAGCAGATGCGCGTCTTCGCGCACGGTCAGGTGCGTGTGCAAGGTCACCGGTTCGCCGACCGCCGGCAATTTGTAGAACGTCGACATCGGGGCTTCGATCTCGTAGCCGACGCCACCCACATCCACCAGCAGCAGCGGAGGTTGCTTGAGCAGCAGGCGACCGCTGATCCGGCCGATCATGCGCGACTCCATGCCGCACCGAGCGCGATACCCGCGCGCTGGTGCGTGCTGCGCACGTGGGCATGGGTCAACGCCACCGCCAGCGCGTCGGACGCGTCGAGCGCCAGCCGTCCCTGCAGTTTCAGCAGCACTCGCACCATGTGTTGCACCTGTTCCTTGTCGGCACGACCCTGCCCGGTCACCGCCAGTTTCACCGAGGCGGTCGCGTACTCCGCCGGCGCCAGGCCCGCCTGCGCGCAGGCGCAGATCGCCACGCCGCGCGCCTGGCCGAGGATGAGGGTCGTCTGCGGATTCTTGTTGACGAACACTTCTTCGATCGCCGCCTCGCTCGGCGCATGTTCGGCGATGATCGCGGTCAACTCGCGCTGGATCAGCAGCAGACGTTCTGCCATCGAACCCCGCGTGCTGTCGATACGCCCGCAAGCGACCATCTGGTGACGGCCGCGCTCGACGTCGACGATGCCGTAGCCCGTGTAGCGTGAGCCGGGATCGACGCCGAGGATGCGGACGGCAGCGTTCACCCCGCGCCCAGATCGGCGTTTGAGTAGACCTTCTGCACGTCGTCCAGGTCTTCGAGCATTTCGATCAGCTTGGAGACGACCTCGCCCTGCTCGCCGCTGACGCCGATCATGGTGCCCGGTCGCAGCGCCACATCGGCCTGCACCGGCTTGAGCTGGCGAGCGTCCAGCGCCTGCTTCACCGACTCGAAGGCCTCTGGCGACACCAGTACCTCGGTGTAACCGTCTTCGCTGATCACATCGTCGGCACCGGCTTCCAGCGCTGCTTCGAGAATGCGCTCCTCGAGCGCGCCGTCGCCTTCGGTCTCGAAAAAGATCTGGCCGACGCGGGTGAACAGGTAGGCGACGGACCCGCTGGTACCGAGACTGCCGCCGTTCTTGGAGAACGCATGGCGCACGTCCGCCACCGTTCGTGTCGGATTGTCGGTCATGCAATCAACGATGATCGCCACGCCGCCGGGGCCGTAGCCCTCGTAGCGGATCTCCTCGAAGTTGTCGGCACCACCGTCCCCGGTACCGCGCTTGATGGCGCGTTCCGCGGTGTCCTTCGGCATGTTGGCGGCGAATGCCTTGTCCAGCACCAGGCGCAGGCGCGAATTGGACTTGGGATCACCGCCGCCGGCACGCGCGGCAACGGTGATCTCGCGGATGAACTTGGTGAACAGCTTACCGCGGCGGGCGTCTTCCGCACCCTTGCGCGCCGCGATACTCGGACCTCGACCCATAAGCCGTCTCGACGCCCTGGTTCAGAAGTTCAACCGCAAACCGATATGGAAGCTGTCGTCAGCCTTGACGTCGGTCAGATCGGCGATATCCACGCGCACTTCACGATAGCCGACATAGATCGAGGCATCCTTGAGCACCTGATAGTCGACGCCGACGCCGACTTCGTAGTACTTGTCGACCTGGCCCAGGCTGGTGGCTTCCGGCGCGCCGTAGCCGTAAACCGAGAAGCCCACGCGCTCGTAGCCGGGGAAGCGGAACTCGAGCTGGCCGCCCAGCGCCACCGCGCCACCACTGTCGGCATCGCGACCGATGTAGACGCCGCGAATGCCGAGGCCAGCCGCGACGTTCGCGCTCTTGATGCCGGCATCGCCGGTCAGCAGCACGCCGGTGTGCACGACGAGCAGATCGTCGTTGCGTTCCGGCCGCATGATCACGCCGACGTCGTACTGGCCCTTGGCGTTGTCGAATACGCGCGACAGCGGACCGTACAGCGCGAGACGGAAGCTGTTGTCGCCGACGCTGAAGTCGACGATCTCCGCCTGCGCGGCCCCCGCCGACAGACTCAGCATCAAGCCGGCCGCGATGCGGCGTCCCCATGTGCTCACGTTCATGTTCCCTTCCCCTATTTGGTTTGCGTTGATTTACTGCTTCTTGACCTTGTTGACGCCGTGGATCGCACGGCCGTCCACCGATAGCACGGCCTCATGGAACGCCTCTGCCAGCGTCGGATGTCCGTGCATCGTGAGCGCGATGTCCTCGCAGGTGGCCGCGAACTCCAGCGCCAGCACCGCCTCGGACAGCAGCTCCGATACGTAGGGGCCGACCATGTGCACGCCCAGGATGCGGTCGCTCTTGGCGTCGGCAATGATCTTGATCGAGCCCTGTGCCTGCTCCATCGCCTTGGCACGGCCATTGGCGACGAACGAGCTGCTGCCCGTCTTGACCTCGTGGCCCTTGGCCTTGGCCTGTTCTTCCGACAGGCCGGTCCACGCGATTTCCGGCGCCGTATAGATCACGCTCGGCACCGCGTTGTAGTTGACCTGCGTGTGGTGCCCGGCGAGCTGCTCGGCGAGGGCCACGCCCTCCTCGATCGCCTTGTGCGCCAGCATCGCACCACCGGTGACGTCGCCGACCGCGTAGATGCCCGCGACGTTGGTCTTGTAGTGTGCGTCGATCTTGACGAAGCCGCGCTCATCCAGCGCCACGCCCACGCCGTCGGCATTGAGGCCCGCGGTGAATGGCTTGCGGCCGACCGCGACGATCAACTTATCGAAGGTTTCCTGCTTTTTCTCGCCGCCGGCTTCATATTCCAGCGCGACCTTCTTGCCATCGCTCTTGGCCGACTGCACCTTGGCGCCGAGCCGGATGTCGAGGCCCTGCTTGGTCAGATGGCGCAGCGCTTCCTTGGCGATCTGCTTGTCGACCATCGGCAGGAAGTCCGGCATCGCTTCCAGGATCACGGTCTTGGCGCCGAGGCGGGACCAGACGCTGCCCAGCTCTACGCCGATCACGCCGGCACCGATGATGCCCAGCGTCTTTGGCACTTCCTCGAAATCCAGCGCGCCCCAGGAATCGACGATGCGCTTACCATCCATCGGCGCGATCTTCAGGTCGACCGGCGCCGAGCCGGTGGCAATGACGATGTGCTTGGCCGCCAGCACCTTCTTCTCGCCCTTGTGCGAGGTGTACTCGACCTGGCCGTTGCCGATCAGCTTGCCGAAACCTTCCAGACCGGTGACCTTGTTGGCGGTGAACAGCGTCTTGATGCCGGAGGTCAGCGACTTCGACACCGTGGTCTTGCGCGCCTGCATTTTTGCCAGGTCTAGCTTGACGCCGGAGACACCGATGCCATGGGCCTCGGCCTCGTGCTGCATGCGGTGATACAGCTCGGAGGATTCGAGCAGCGCCTTGGACGGGATACACCCGGCGTTGAGGCAGGTGCCACCGAAGGCCGGAGTGTTGTCGCGGTTCAGCCAGCTGTCGATGCAGGCCGTCTTGAAGCCCAGTTGGGCGGCGCGGATCGCGCAGGGATAGCCGCCGGGTCCACCGCCGACGACAACGACATCGTATTGCTCAGTCATGGGGCTCGCTTCCGATTTGCCCGGCATTCTAGCTGCCGCACGCCTCGATCGTCACGGCGGAAACCCCTCAAGGATCAACGGCGAATGCGCAAAACCCGGCACCAACGAAAACGCCCGGACTGTTGCCGGTCCGGGCGTCGAAGATCAGGTGTCGGACTGAGCGATCAGGCCGGCGCCAGCGTGCTCGCCATGACCTCGTCGGCGGCCGCGACCGCATCGCGGCCATGGCGTTCGTAGGCCGACAACCAGCGTTGATAGGTCTCCATGTCGCCATGCTTCCACGGATGGAATCCCGGCTTGAAGTACACCAGGTAGGCCGGGAGCAAGCGCGGATACAGGCCGCCCGGCCCGTACAGCCACCACAGGCCGCGCAGCCAGATACCGGCACGACGGCGGAAGGGAATGCCGTCGACCTTGAACATGTGCGACATGATCAGGAACACGTGCAGCGGAAACGTCAGCGACACCTGCAGCATCGACAGCACGCGCGACCAGTAGCCGCCCTTGGCGACCTTCTGCAGCACGTCGAACGCCACCGCCTTGTGCTCGATCTCCTCGACCGCGTGCCAGGCATACATCGCGCGGATGCGCGGGTCGGCCTTCTCGAACATGCCGTTGCTGAAGAAGCCGTGCGCCATCAGTGCGGTCATGTGCTCCGCCGCCGCCGTCTGGCCCAGCGTGTACACCTTCGGCAGGCGCTTGCGGAACACGTTGAACATGATGTGCTTCTGCTCCGCCAGGATGTGATCCACGGCGATGCCCTGCGCTTTCAGGCGATTGTTGAACTGCGTGTGCACCATGCCATGCTGGCCTTCCTGGTAGATGAAGTCCTTGACCTCGGCCTGCAGCTGCGGGTCGGTGATCTGGTCGCGGTAATCGCGCACGCAGGCGATGAAGAACTTCTCGCCTTCCGGGAACAGGATCGACATGGCGTCGAAGAAACGCGTCTTGAACGCATCGCCGTCGAACCAGTACTTGGGAATATCGCCGTCCAGCCCGAAATCCGGCCCCTTGCGCGGCGTGATGCCCTGCGACATGCCTCCATCCATCTGCGACTCCTGAAGAAGCGGCTATGGCGAGACTGTAGAGCGCGCATCCAGCACCGGCTATGACCGCGGGCGACGGCAGGGAACTTTTCGCGACAGTGTCGCCGGTGGCGCCCTGAGCTTGCGCTTAGGGCCGCCCGATCAGGTGCTTGCGACGGAAAGCTAAAGTTCGCGACGCTGCCGGAAACTGCTGGGACTGACGCCGGACCAGCGCGTGAACGCGCGCGTGAAGGCGCGACGGTCGGAGAAGCCCAGCCGCTCGCTGATCGTCTCCAGATCCAGATCCGGCTGCTGCAGCGCGCGCAGCGCGAGGCGGTAGCGCACCCGATCCTGCACCGCCCCATAGGACTCGCCCTCGTCACGCAGGCGACGTTGCAGCGCGCGCACGTGCAAGCCCAGGGAATCGGCCACGGCCTCGATGCCGCGCCCCAGCAATGCGGGCTCGCGGTCGAACACCGATTCGATCGCGGCGACCAAACCGGTGCGGCGCGACATCTGCGCCAGCACCTGGCTGACCCGCTGCGCGGCCTGCCGATTCAGGCTCGGAAACGCACCCTCCAGCGACAGGTCCAGCCGCTCGCGCGGAAACTCCAGGGCATTACGTGCCTGGCCAAACGTCACCGGCATCCGGAAATACGGGGCGTACGCCGCCGCATACGCCGGCGCCGGAAAACGGAACGCGAGCTGCGAGAACTGGTCGAGATCGCCGGCCAGCATGCGCCCGAACTTGGCGACCGCCGCGAAGATCGATTCGATGAAGTAACGATCTTGCGGCGTCGCGTCGCCGTGCACCGCTTCCAATACCAATGCGGCGTGCTCGCCGCGCTCCTCCAGCCGGAACGCGATCAGCGGGTTGATCAGTTCGCGCACCCACTCGAACACCCGCAGTGCCTCGCGCAAGGTCGGGCTCGTGGCCAGAAACGTCGCGATGTCCGGCAGGTAATCGAAGGCGAAGGTCTCGCCCAGCATGAAGGGAAAATGCTGCCGGGGTGCTGCCTCGCGCGACGCGGCGACGCATTCCTCCATCACCTGCCCAAGGGCCGGCGCACTGATCGTCGCGTCCTCGAGATGGATCAAGTCGGTCTGCACCCCGAGCCGCTCGAAAATCGGCTGGATATTGAAACCGCACACCGTCGCCGCCTTGACCCAATTGGGCAGCGTGATAAATGGAATCGGATCGGCATGCAGAGGTGTCTGCGGCATGGCGCGAGTATGCAATAGCGGTCGCGGAAACGAATCGGGCCCGCGTCAGCGGGCCCGTGTCGCCACAGCCAAGTCGCGTCTTACAGGCTGAGCAGGAGCTTGGCCGGATCCTCCAGACATTCCTTGATCGTGCGCAGACCGAGCACGGCTTCCTTGCCGTCGATGATGCGGTGATCGTAGGACAGCGCCAGGTACATCATCGGGCGGATCACAATCTGACCGCCGACCACGACTGGGCGCTCGGTGATGCCATGCATGCCGAGGATCGCCGACTGCGGTGGGTTGAGGATCGGCGTCGACATCATCGAGCCGAACACGCCGCCGTTCGTAACCGAGAACGTGCCGCCGGTGAGATCGTCCATCGTCAGCTTGTTGGCCTTGGCGCGCGTGCCGAAATCGCCAATCGCCTTCTCGATCTCCGCCATCGACAACTGGTCCGCGTCGCGCAGGATCGGCACGACCAAGCCGCGCTCCGACGACACCGCGACACCGATGTCGTAGTAGCCATGGTAGATCACGTCCTGGCCGTCGACCGAGGCGTTGAGCACCGGATACTTCTTCAGCGCCTCGATCGCGGCGCGGATGAAGAACGACATGAAGCCGAGCTTGACGCCGTGCGTCTTCTCGAACACGTCCTTGTAGCGCGCACGCAGATCGGAGACTGCCTTGAGGTCGACCTCGTTGAACGTAGTCAGCATCGCCGTCGAGTTCTTGGCCTCGAGCAGACGCTCGGCGATGCGCGCGCGGATGCGCGTCATCGGTACGCGCTGTTCTTCGCGCGTACCGGCAGCCGGGCGTGGCGTGGCCTTCGGCGCATCCGCAGGCTTGCTCTCGGTCTTCGCCTCCGACTTGGCGGGAGCCGCCGGCTTGGCGCTGTGCGCCTTGACGTCCTCGACGGTGAGGCGCCCGCCCTTGCCGCTGCCCTTGATGTCGCTCGCCGACAGGCCCAGCTCCGACAGGAGCTTGCGCACCGCTGGCGACTGATCCTCGTTGCCGCCCGCCGGCGCGGCCGGCGCCGTGCTGGCAGTGGCCGGCTTGCCGCCGCTTTCCGCCTTGCTCTCGCTCTTGGCGGCCGGTGCGGCAGCGCCGGCTTCGAGCACGCCGAGCACGTCACCCGCCTGCACGGTGGCGCCCGCTTCGATGCGCAGTTCCGTGATGACGCCGTCGGCCGTCGCCGGCACCTCCAGCATCACCTTGTCGGTTTCCAGATCGAGCAGGTTCTGCTCGCGCTTGACCGTATCGCCGGCCTTGACGTGCCAGGTCGCGACGGTCGCGGACGACACCGACTCCGGCAGGTTGGGGACTTTGATCTCGATGGCCATTGTTGTTTCCTGATCTCGGTTTTGTTCGTAAGGCGGCGTTCTTCAGACGCGGGTGCCGCCGGTCAAGGCTTCCTGGACAACGTGTTCCTGCTGCTTCTGATGCACCTTCAGGTAGCCGACAGCCGTGGTCGACGCACCCTTGCGCGTCGAGTACAGCAATTGGTGCTGGGGCTGCAGATACGCGGACAAGCGATGTTTGATCTGATACCAAGCCCCCTGATTCTCCGGCTCTTCCTGGCACCACATGACTTCCTTGGCGTTCGGGAACGCCGCGAGCGCCTGCTCGTAACCTTCGCGCGGGAACGGATAGAGCTGTTCCAGACGTACCAGCGCGACATTGTCGAGACCCGCCTTCTGACGCGCCTGCAGCAAATCGAAATAGACCTTGCCCGAGCAGAACACGATGCGCGTGACCTGGTTCGGGTCCAGCGTCTCGATTTCCTGAATCACCGGCTGGAAGCCGCCCTTGGTCAGATCATCCAGCGACGACACCGACAGCGGATGGCGTAGCAGCGACTTCGGGGTCATCACGATCAGCGGCAGCTTGAGGCTGCGCTTCATCTGGCGACGCAGCATGTGGAACATCTGCGCCGGCGTCGACGGGACGCACACCTGCTGATTGTTCTCGGCGCACAACTGCAGATAGCGCTCCAGGCGCGCCGAGGAATGCTCCGGCCCCTGCCCCTCGTAACCGTGCGGCAGGAAGTTGACCAGACCGCAGAGGCGGCCCCACTTGGCGTAGCCCGAGGCGATGAACTGGTCGAACAGTACCTGCGCACCGTTGGCGAAGTCGCCGAACTGCGCCTCCCAGATCACCAGCGTGTCCGGATCGGTGGTCGAGTAGCCGTACTCGAAACCCAGCACGCCGACTTCGGACAGCAGCGTGTCGTTGACGACGAAACGGTACTTTTCCTTGGTCAGGTGTCGCAGCGGCGTGAAGCGCTCGCCGGTCTTGTAATCGTGGATCGTCGCATGACGGTGGAAGAACGTGCCGCGGCGCGCATCCTGTCCGGACAGGCGGATGTAGAAGCCCTCGTTGGCCAGCGTGGCATAGGCCATGGTCTCGGCGAAGCCCCAGTCCATCGGCAGTTCGCCCGCCGCCATCTTGGCGCGGTCCTCGTAGATCTTCTGCACGCGCGGGTGCAGCGTGAACCCATCCGGCAACTTGAGTAGCGCATCGGACAGCTTGCGAAGCGCCGCAGCGGTCACCGTCGTGTCGGTGGGCGTATCCCACTCGCCCTGACGATGCTTGGCCCAATCCACGGTGTACTTGTTACCGACCAGCCCGAGCGTGGTCCGCGCGATGTTCTCGCCCTTGTCGAGACCATCGCGATAGGCCTTGACCAGCGATTCGTACTCGGCCTTGCTGACCGCACCCTCTTCCTCGAGCTTGCGCGCATACAGCGTCAGCGTGGTCGGCTGCTTCTTGACCGCTTCGTACATCGTCGGCGAGGTGACACTCGGCTCGTCGGCCTCGTTGTGGCCCCAGCGGCGATAACAGCAGATGTCGACGATGACGTCCTTGTGGAACTCGTTGCGGAAGTCCATCGCCAGGCGCGTGACGAAGGCCACCGCTTCCGGATCGTCGCCGTTGACGTGAAACACCGGCGACTCGAGCATCTTGGCGATGTCGGTGCAGTAGCGCGACGTACGCGCTTCATGGCCCGGATTGGCTTCGATCGGGTTCGGCGTGGTGAAGCCGATCTGGTTGTTGACGATCAGGTGCACCGTGCCGCCGGTCGCATAACCCTTGGAATGCGACAGCTGCAGCGTTTCCATGACCACGCCCTGGCCGGCGAACGCGGCATCGCCGTGGATCAGCACCGGCACGACCTTCTGGCCCTGCTCGTCGAGGCGACGGATCTGACGCGCACGCACCGAACCTTCGACCACCGGATTGACGATCTCCAGGTGCGAGGGGTTGAACGCGAGCACCAGATGCAAGCGCTTGCCATCGACTTCGACGTCGGTGGAAAAGCCCATGTGGTACTTCACGTCACCGGCTTTCTTGAGATCCTCTTCCTTGTACTTGCCTTCGAACTCGGCGAACAGATCGCCGGGTGATTTTCCGAGTGCGTTGACGAGCACGTTGAGGCGCCCGCGGTGCGCCATACCGATGACGATTTCCTCAACATCGCGCGCGGCGCAGGCGTGCAGGATCTCGTCCAGCGCCGGCATCAGCGCATCGCCGCCTTCCAGCGAGAAGCGCTTCTGGCCGACGTACTTGTTGTGCAGGTAACGCTCCAGGCCTTCGGCGGCGACGAGCTGCTTGAGCACCTCGCGTTTCCGGTCCTCGGAAATGCGCGGCTGGAATGCCACCGCCTCCAGGCGCCGCTGAATCCAGCGCTTTTCGGTCGTCTCCGTCAGGTACATGTACTCGGCGCCGATCGTGTCCGTGTACACGGACTTCAGCACACGGATGATTTCCTTGAGCGGCAGGCGATCATGCTTGGTCGCCAGCGTGCCGGTGTTGAACACCGTGTCCATGTCCTCGGCACCGAGGCCGTGGTAGCCCGGATCGAGGTCGGCGATATTGTCGATCGGCGCCAGACCCAGCGGATCGAGACGCGCGGCCTGGTGACCACGCACGCGGTAGTAGTTGATCAGGCGCAGCACACCGGCCTGTTTCTCGGCCGCTCGCGCATCGAAGCCGGCCTCGGCAACAGCCAGCCGGCGCGGTTCGCGGGCGAGTTTTTCGAAGCGCGCCACGACATCGCTGTGCGCGACCTCGCGCGGTGCCGATTGGTCCTGGATGTTGCGGAAGTAGGCGCGCCAGCTCGGATCGACCGATTCGGGGTCGTCGAGAAACTGCTCGTAAAAGGCCTCGACGTAAGGCGCGTTAGCGCCCTGGATCGAGGACGACTCGATGAAGCTGCTGTACTTGCTCTTGGCCATGTCGCTTCGTCTCTCGGCCCTACCCGGTCACAGCGGCGACCGGTCAGGCCCTTTTCTTGTCGGTGTCGCGCAGCAGCGTGCCGGTCAGATCGGTCAGATACGTGCGGAACTCATCCGCCAACTCGGGATGCTTCAGCCCGAACTCGACGTTGGCACGCAGGTAACCCAGCTTGGAGCCGCAGTCGTAGCGCGTGCCTTCGAACTCGTAGGCCAGAACAGTCTGCTCATTGAGCATCGCGCTGATCGCATCGGTGAGCTGGATCTCGTTGCCGGCACCACGGTTGGTACGTTCCAGCAGCTTGAAGATGCGCGGCGTCAGAATGTACCGGCCGACGACGGCGAGATTGCTGGGCGCATCCTCCGGCTTCGGCTTCTCGACGATGCGCTTGATCTCGTTCAGACCGGGCCCGATCGGCTGCACATCGACCACGCCGTAGCTGGAGACCTCATCCTTGGGGACACGCTGAGTCGCGAGCACGCTGGTTCCGTATTGCTGGTAAACCCGGTGCATCTGCGACAGACAGGGCTGGAGGCGACCATCAATCAGGTCGTCCGCCAGAATCACATAGAAATCCTCGTCGCCGACAGCGGGCCACGCACAGAGTACGGCGTGTCCCAGACCCAGCGCCTCAGCCTGACGGATGAAAATGCAGGTCACGCCGGGCGGCACGATGTCCTGTACCGTCTCCAGCAGTTTCTTCTTGCCACGCGCCTCGAGTTCGGCTTCGAGTTCGTAGGCCTTGTCGAAGTGATCCATGATGGAGTTCTTCGAGCGGCCGGTGATGAAGATCAGCTCCTGCGCGCCGGCGTGTATCGCCTCCTGCACGGCGTACTGAATCAGGGGCTTGTCGACGATCGGCAGCATCTCCTTGGCGCTGGCCTTGGTGGCCGGCAGGAAGCGCGTGCCGAGTCCGGCGACCGGGAAAACCGCTTTGCGAATGCGCATCGGGGGGCTCCTTGACGAAGCGACAGTCTAGCTCAGCGTTCCGCTCAAATGGACCTTGTCGGAGTTGCGCGAGAGCAGCGCGTATTCGATTCCGCTGCCGTCGCGGCGATGCTTCAGCGCCACGCGCCCCGGCAGGAACAGCGGCTGCTTGAATTGCACGTCCAGCACACGCGGTGCGACACCGAGCGTCGGCTCCAGCAACGCGGCACAGCGCGCCAGCGACCACATGCCATGGGCGATGTGGCGCTTGAAGCCGAACAGCTTGGCCGGCAGCGGCGACAGGTGGATCGGGTTGTAGTCGCGACCGACGCCGGCATAGCGGCGACCGATGTCCGCCGGCGCCTCGAAGGCGTGGTACGCCGCCAGCGGGCTGGGCGTGGGCGCAGGCCGTGCACCGCCGGCACCCTTCGGCGCCGGCAGGCGATACAGGATCGTGCTGACCTCGTGCCAGACCACGTTGCCGTCCAACTCGAAATCGGTCAGGAAATCGAACTCGATGCCCTGGCGCACGTCGCGCGCCTCGCCCAGCGTGACGCGAATGTCGTAGCGCGCATCGGCCGCCAGCGGACGCGCCTGCTCGATGCGGTTGCGAATGTGCACCAGACCCAGCAGCGGCACCGGAAAGGTCTTGCTCGTCATCATCTGCAGGTGCAGCGCGCCCGCCATCACGTGCGGGAACGTGATCGGCAGGTGCTCGGACTCGGCAAACCCGCAGACCGCGCGGTACTCGGCCAGGTGCTGCGGATCGACCGCGACCTGCCCCACCCTCACCTCGAGCGCCGGAAACACCGGCCGGCCCTTGGGGCGCTTGAACAGGGTGGTCGCTGCCTTGAGGTACAAGGTCTGCGCCGAGGGAAGCTGATTCAGCACGATGTTCATGGCAACGGAATCTCGAAGAGGCGATGGAGAAAAACGGGAATCGGGGCGTCAGGGTAAAACGCGGTCCATGACCAGACGCAAGGGCTGCCCCGCCTGGTCGCGGCCGACGTTGAGGCGGCCCTCCAGATCGCCGGGTGCCGCCTCGGCGCCGCCGCTGCGGCTCAGGCGCGCGACCACGGTCCAGCGTTCGAACTGCGACAGGCGCATCGTCGGCGTCATCGCCTGGCTGTCGTCGAGCCGCACCTGCACCGGCAACGTCGGCGCGGCGATACGCTGCACTGCCAGCGGCATCGGCGGCCCCTGTTCGGCGCGGGCGTACACGAACAGCGTCATCTCCGCGGTCTGACGTGACTCCAGTTCAGGTGCGAGGCTGACGTCGAGCAGCAGCACCGGCCCGCCGGTCGCGGGCGCCGATCCTGCGGGCGGCCACTCGCGGCCGGCCATCTGCGCGAGCTGTGGCAGCCGCTGATCCAGCAACGCCTCGATCTCCGGTGGCAGCTCCTGCGCACGCAGCAGCAGCCAGGCATCCAGTGCCGCACCGTAATCCTGCATCTGCGCCGCGGCCAGACCCAGGTACAGCAGGGCCCGCGGGTGGCGCGGATCGGCGGTAAGCGCACGCTCGAACAAGCTGCGGCTGGACGCCAGATCGCGCGGCTCGCTGGCCATGGCCCGCGCTTCACCCTCGGCGACCAGCCAGTCGGCCTGCGGTGCCTCGCTGCGACGGTTGGCCTGCGACCAGGCCTCGGCCGCATCCGCACTGCGGCCCAGCATCACGTAGGAGTGCCCCAGCATCGCCCAGCCCTCGGCGTCCTGCGGTGCGAGGGCCAGCCGTCGCTCCAGATCGATGATGCGCTGATCGACCATGCGCCGTTCCGCTGCCGCCGGATCGTGCTTCGAAAGATCGATCAGCTCCCGCACCCGCCAGCTGCCGTTCTGCAGATAACCGATCGCGGCGAAGACGGTCACGACCGCCAGCAGCAACGGCAACACCGACCAGCGACGCGCACCCGCCGGCGATGCCGACGGCGCAGCCGCCTGCTCGGTCTCCAGCAACTGGGCGGCGGCTTCCTGGCGCAGTTCTTCGGCGGTGTCCGCCCGTACGACGTCGGCCGCCACCTCGTCGCCGATCTCCGCGACACGGCCTTCGTAAGCGAGCACGTTGGCACGCCGGCGCCGCAGGCCCTCGTCGAGGCTGCCGCGAAGATAGGGCCGCGCCAGCAGCAGTGCCGCGAGCAGCGCAATCAGGGCGGCGGCAATCGTGAAGATCATGGTTGACGACGCTCCTCATCCAGCAGGCGTTGCAGGCGCGCGGCATCGACCGGCGCATTCGCGACAACAGCACGCGGCCGACGGCGGCGCACGAAAATCCAGGCCAGCAGCAAGGCGACCGCCAGCAAGGCGAACGGCCCCAGCCACAGCAGCCAGGTGCTGCGCTTGAACGGGGGGCGGTACAGTACGAAGTCGCCGTAGCGTTCGGTCACGTATTCGGAAATCTCCGCGTCGCTGCGCCCGGCGGCGAGCTGACGATGCACCTGCGTGCGCAGATCGGCGGCCAGCGGCGCATCCGAGTCGGCGATGCTCTGGTTCTGACAGACCAGGCAGCGCAGTTCGTTGACCAGCTTCTGATAGCGCTGCTGCTGCGACGGATCGAGCGCGTCGGCTTCTATGCGATCCTGGGTCGGCGTCTGCGCCGCCAGCGTCGCGGCGAACCCGAGCAGCAGTCCGGCCAGCCAGAGGCGTCGCATCAGTGCGCTCCCTTCAGCGCCGGCTGCACGCGTTCGCGCCAGGCGGTTTCGGTCAGCGGTCCGATGTGCTTGTAGACGATGGCCCCGCCAGCATCGAGCACGAAGGTCTCCGGCACCCCGTAGACACCCCAATCCAGGCCCGCCTGACCCTGCGGGTCGGTGGCGATAATGCGGTAGGGATTGCCGTGCCGTTGCAGCCATTGGCGCCCGGCGGCGTCCTCGTCCTTGTAGTCGAAGCCGACGATCTCGACCCCCTCGCTGGCCAGCCGCATCAGTAGCGGATGTTCGACCTGGCAGCCGGCACACCACGAGGCCCAGAAGTTCACCAGCAGCGCTCGCCCTTTCAGATCGTTTTCGGTCAGCCGCGCATCGGTGTCCAGTCGCGCCAGATCGAAAGCGGGCGACGGCTTGCCGATCAATGGCGACGGCACCTCGCGCGGATCGTTGCCCAGGCCGAAGGCCAGCAGCAGCGCGAGCCCCACCAGCAACAGGATCGGCAGCACGAATCCGAGACGCATCAGCCGGCCGCCTCCGTGCCCTGGGCCGTGCGCGCCGCCGCGAGGCGATAGCGCCGGTCGCAGGCCGCGACGATGCCCCCCAGCGCCATCACGAAGCCGCCGAGCCAGACCATCTGCATCATCGGCTTGTAATAGACGCGCAGCGCCCAGTCGCCCTGATGGCGCCCTTCGGTCTGCAGCGGCTCACCGAGTGCGACATAAAGATCGCGCAGCAGGTTGTAGTCCACCGCCGCGTCGGTCATCACGTTCTGATGCGCGCGGTACTGGCGCTTTTCCGGATGTAGTTGGGCGATGAACCGGCCGTCGCGCGAGATCTCGACGAAGCCACGGTCGGCGTCGTAGTTGGGGCCCGGATGCGGCTCGACGCCACGGAACAGGAAGCTGTAACCGCGCAGATCGGCCGCCTGCCCTGGCCCGAGTCGCACGTCGCGCTCGATGCTGTAGAGGCTGACGAAGGTCACCCCCAGCACCCACAGGCCGAGGCCGACATGGGCGATGCTCATGCCCCAGACCGCGCGCGGCACCTGGCGCAGCCCCTGCCAGCGGTTACGCTTGCTGCCGGCGCGACGCCAGATTTCCTGCACCGCCGTGATCAGCACCCAGCAGCCGAGCAGGCCACCGGCGAACGCGGCAAGGCTCGCCGCCTCGCCCAGCAGGAACGGCAGCGCCGCAGCGGCGATCAGGGCGGCCACCATCGGCCAGCGCAGGTGCCGCAGCACGGGACCCCAGGCGGCGCGTTTCCAGCCCACGGCCGTGGCCAGTCCCAGCAGCACCGCCAGCGGCGCGGTCAGCGGGATGAAGACCGCATTGAAATACGGCGGGCCCACCGAGACCTTGCCGGCATTGAATGCGTCGATCACCAGCGGATAGAGCGTACCGATCAACACGGCCGCCGCCGCCACGGTGAGAAAGACGTTGTTGAGCAGCAGCAAGCCTTCTCGCGAAAACAGCGTCAGCTCGCCCTGCACCGCGCCGACCAGACGCGGCGCGCGCCACGCGTACAACGCGAATGCGATGCCGAGCACGATGCACAGGAACGCGAGGATGAACACGCCGCGCGCCGGGTCGGTGGCGAACGCGTGCACCGACACCAGCACGCCCGAACGCACCAGGAAGGTACCGAGCAACGACAGCGCGAATGCGAGGATCGCCAGCAGCACGGTCCAGGCCTTGAGCAAGCCCCGCTTCTCGGTTACTGCCAGCGAGTGGATCAGCGCGGTGCCGACCAGCCAGGGCATGAACGAGGCGTTCTCGACCGGGTCCCAGAACCACCAGCCGCCCCAGCCGAGTTCGTGATACGCCCACCATGAGCCCAGCGTGATGCCCAGGGTCAGGAACAGCCATGCGGTCGTGGTCCAGGGCCGGGTCCAGCGCGCCCAGGCGGCATCGAGCCGGCCGGAGATCAGCGCGGCGATCGCAAACGAGAACGCCACCGAGAAGCCGACGTACCCCATGTAGAGCAGCGGCGGATGAATGATGAGGCCGGGGTCCTGCAGCAGCGGGTTCAGGTCACGACCGTCCAGCGGCACCGGGAACTCGCGCGCGAACGGATTGCTGGTCAGCAGCATGAACAGCAGGAAGCCGATGTTGAGCGCGCCCAGCACCGACAACGTGGTCGCCGCCAGATCCGCCGGCAGGCGCCGGTTGAACACGGACACCGCAAAGCCCCAGCCGGTCAGCATCAGCACCCACAGCAGCATCGAGCCTTCGTGCGCGCCCCAGACCGCGCTGATGCGGTACATCAACGGCAGTTCCGAATGGCTGTTGGCGGCGACATAGGCCACCGACCAGTCGCGCGTCACGAATGCCCAGGTCAGGCAGGCATAGGACACCGCGATCAGGAAGAATTGCGCCTGCGCGCCGGAGGCGCCCATCGCCATCAGGCGCGGATTGCGACGCCATACGCCCAGTGCGGGCAGCACGACCTGCAGCAGGCCGACCGCAAGCGCCACCCACAGCGCGAAATGCCCCAGTTCCGGAATCACGACAGGCTGGCGCTGACAGCGGCGGGCTTGTTCACCGGCTTGAACGGCATGCACGAATGCTTGCCGTCGGCGCTGACCAGCGACTCGGCCAGCTCCGGCGGCATGTAGTTCTCGTCGTGCTTGGCCAGCACCTCGTCGGCGACGAAGGTGCCACCGTCATCGACGCTGCCGGTGGCGACGATCCCCTGCCCCTCGCGGAACAGGTCCGGCAGGATGCCGTCGTAGCGCACCGCGACCGTCTTGTCGCAATCCGCCAGCGTGAAATTGACCTGCAGACCGTCGCCGCGCTTGACGCTGCCGGTCTCCACCAGCCCTCCGAGCCGCAGCTTGGCGCCGACCGGCACCGCCTGCGTCGCCAGATCGGTCGGCGTGTAGAAGTACATCATGTTCTTGCGGAAGGCGGTGAAACCCAGGACCGACGCGAGTGCCAAGCCCACCAGCAGGCTCGCCACCGCCACCATCCGCTTCTGACGCTTGTTCATTCCTCGACGCTCTCTTCCAGCGCTGCGCGCCGTTGCGCACGCAGGCCCCACAGGTTCCACAGGTGCACGACCAGCGCGGCCGCGAAACTGCCCCAGACGAACACGGCGTAGCCGCTCATGTTCCAGAATTCAGCGGACATCGGCGCCTCCGGCAAGTTCCCGGTTCGACAGTTCGCGCACCCAGGCGGTACCGCGCTCTCGCCGCAGCACCTCGTTCTGCGTACGTCGCAGAACCGCATAGGCACAGAACAGCAGCGTGCCCAGCAACGCCGCATACAGCGGCAACGCCATGTCCAGATTCATGCTTGGCTTGCCCAGCTTCAGGATCGTGGAGCCCTGGTGCAGGCTGTTCCACCATTCCACCGAGTAGCGCACGATCGGCACGTTGATCACACCGACCACGGCCAGCAGGCTGCAGGCGCGCGCTGCGGCGCGCGCATCGTCGAACGCCTGGGCCAGGCCGATCACGCCGAGATAGAGAAACAGCAATACCAGCTCCGAGGTCAGGCGCGCGTCCCAGACCCAGTAGGTGCCCCACATCGGCTTGCCCCACAGCATGCCGGTGATCAGGGCCAGCGCCGTGAAGCTGGCGCCCACCGGCGCTGTGGCGATAACCACGCATTCAGCCAGCTTCATGCGCCAGATCAGTGCCACCGCACCGGCCACGGCCATCATCGCGTACAGCGACAGCGAGATCGACGCCGCGGGGACATGGACGTAAATGATGCGGAACGCATCTTTCTGCTGATAATCCGGCGGCACCAGCACCAGCCCGGCAAACCAGGCGTACGCCAGCAGGATCAGCGAACCCCAGCCCAGCCATGGCGAGAGGCGATCCGCAAAGCGAAAGAAGCTGGGCGGCGAGCCCAGGCGGTGGAACCAGGTCCAGTTCATCAGTCGAAGGCGTTGCGAAGTGCGGCAGCTGCGGCCCAGGGCACCAGCGTCAGGCCCAGGGCCAGAATCGCGGCGAGGAAGTATAACGGAGCCCCCGCGTCGAGCCCCGATTGCGCGGCGCGCACCGCGCCGGCGCCGAACACCAGCACCGGCACGATCAGCGGCAGCGTCAGCACCGGCAGCAGCACGCCGCCCCGCGGCAGGCCGACCGTCAGCGCCGCCATGAAGCCGCCCAGCAGGCTCAGCGTCGGCGTGCCGAGCGCCAGGCCCATCAGCAATACCTCCAGCGCCTCGGCCTGCCCCAGCAGCCGCGCCGCCGGCCAGGCCAGCAGCACCAGCGGCAGGCCACTGAGCAGCCAGTGCGCGACGACCTTGGCCAGCACCACCAGCACCAGCGGCGTCGGCCCCAGGCTGATCTGCTCCAGCGAACCATCCTCCAGATCGGTGCGGAACAGACGCTCCAGCGTGATCAGCGCCGACAGCAGCGCCGCCACCCACAGCACCGAGGGCGCGAACAGCGCGAGCTGCGGGTCATTCGGCCTGGCGCCGAACCCGAACAACGTCACCACCACGAGAAAGAAGAACGGCGGCATCAGCCATTCCATGCGTGCCCGCGCCGCCAGACGCAGTTCTCGGCGCAGCAAAGCCCATAAGCCGCTCATGACAGCACCCGCTCGCTTGCACGCGCTGCGAGACCCGCCGGCAAGGGCTGATGGCTGGTCATCAGCACGGCACCGCCCTGGTCGAGATGCGCGGTGGCCAGTTCGGCAAACAGCGACAGGCCGGCGGCATCGAGGCCGTCGAGCGGCTCGTCCAGCAGCCACAGCGGTCGCGGCACCAGCAGTAGCCGCGCCAGCGCGGTGCGCCGCTTCTGGCCCGCCGACAGCAGCCGGCAAGGCCGTAACCGTGCGCGCGGCGGCAGACCCAACCGCTCCAGCACTGCCGGCACGCGATCCGCATCACCGAGACTGAATCCGCACCAGTCCTGAAGGTTCTCGCGCGGCGACAGCTGCAAGCTCAGCCCGTTGCGGTGGCCCAGCCAGTGCACGCCGGCCTCCTGCGGTGGCCGCTGGACCCGCCCCTCGCGCACCGGGCGCAGCCCGGCCAGGGTTTCGAGCAGGCTGGTCTTGCCGATGCCGTTGGGACCGCGCAGATGCAGCAGCTCACCGCGGCCGAGATCGAGCGCGAAATCGGCGAGCAGGCGGCGGTCGCCGCGATAGACGCAAAGGCCCTCGGCGCGAAGCAAAGACACGTCGGACGGGAAGGCGGTCGGGAAAAGGGGCCGTAGTTTACGCGGACGGCGCGCCGAAGCTGAGTGTCCGACAGCGGCTTGGCACTAAACTACGCGCATCCGATTCCGAATCCCGCGCACCCACCTGCCCGCATGCCCGCCCAGCTCATCGACGGCAAAGCCGTTGCCGCCACCGTCCAGGACCGCGTCCGCCTCGCCGTCGAATCCCGGCTCGCCACGGGCCGGCGCGCCCCCGCGCTTGCCACGGTGCTGATCGGCGACGATCCGGCCTCGCACGTCTACGTGCGCAACAAGCGCCTGGCCTGCGAGAAAGTCGGCATCCGCTCGGTGCCGGCGCAGTTCGACGACACCATCACGCAGGAGCGGTTGCTGGCCGAAATCGACCGGCTCAATGCCGATCCCGGCATCGACGGCATCCTGGTGCAGATGCCGTTGCCCAAGCAGATCGACCCGGTCGCGGTTACCGAACGCATCTCGCCGCAGAAGGACGTGGACGGCTTTCACCCCTACAACCTCGGCCGCCTCGCGCAGCGCATGCCGACGCTGAGGCCCTGCACACCGTATGGCGTCATCGAGCTGCTGAAGTCGGTCGGCGAGCCGTTCAAGCGCCGCACCGCGGTCGTCGTCGGCGCGAGCAACCATGTCGGCCGGCCGATGATGCTGGAACTGATGCTGGCTGGTGCGACCGCAACCTGCTGCCACCGCTTTACCGCCGACGTGCCGGCCGAAGTCGCACGCGCCGACATCCTCGTCGTCGCCGTCGGCAAGCCGGGCATGGTCAGGGGCGAATGGATCAAGCCGGGGGCCACCGTCATCGACATCGGCATCAACCGTCTCGACACGGGCAAGCTGGTCGGCGACTGCGATTTCGAATCCGCACGCGAACGTGCCGCCTTCATCACGCCCGTCCCCGGCGGCGTCGGCCCGATGACGGTGGCGATGCTGATGCAGAACACCCTGGAAGCCGCGCAGCGCTTCGGCGCATAAGCAGCCGCTGCGATCACGGCAAGAACGCAAAGATCGCAAATATTGCCGAGAGCGCGAGCCGAGGCAGGCAACTCCCGCCCAATTGCGTCCTTCGCGTTCGTTACGCGGCGGCCGCTTCTACTCCACCCAGACCACCGGCTGCTTGCGGCGCAGCCATGGCTCGAAACGCGGCCCGTACTGCTCCTCGATGACGTTGCGCTTGATCTTCAGCGTCGGCGTGATGAAACCGTTTCCTACGGTCCACTGCTCGCTGACGACGGCAAGAAAGTCCATCTGCTCGTGCGGGTCCAGCGACGCATTGATCGTCTGCAGGTGCTCGCTGAGCGCAGCCTGCATCGTCGAACGGACCGCGGGATCGCGCGCGCGATCCGCGGCGTCCTGCGACAGCATCACGATGCCGAACGGCTGCGCGAAGTCGGCGCCCGCCACGCAGCAGGCCTCGATCCCCGGAAACGCAACGAGCCGGTCCTCGATCGGCGCCGGCGCGACGTACTTTCCCTTGGATGTCTTGAATAGATCCTTGACGCGGCCTGTGATCCGCAAGCGACCCTGCGCATCGATCTCGCCCTTGTCGCCCGTCCGCAGGAAGCCATCTTCCGTCAACGCCTCACGAGTCTTTTCCGGCTCCTGGTAGTAACCCTGCATGATGGCCGGCGAGCGCATCTGCACCTCGCCGTTGTCGGCGATGCGATGCTCGACGTCCTTGTAGGTCGTGCCGACATAACCCGCCTTCGCATCATCCGGCAGGTTGCTGTGCGAACAGCCGAAGTTCTCGGTCATGCCGTAGCCCTCCAGCACCTGCAGACCGATGCTGCCGAACCACTGCAGCATCGACGGCGGCATGGGCGCCGCACCGCCAGCCGCGAAGCGGCACTGGTCGAGGCCCAGCCCCTGCAGGATCTTGCGTCGGATCACGCGGTTGACGATGGGGATGCGCAGCAGGCGGTCCAGCTTCCGCTGCGGAATCTTGGCCTGCACACCCTGCTGGAACTTCACCCACAGCCGCGGCACCGAGATGAAGATGGTCGGCCGCGCACGACGCAGGTCCTCGGCGAAGGTGTCCAGCGATTCGGCGAAGTAGACGCGAAAGCCTGCCCGCAAGGTGCCGGACTCGACCACCCAGCGCTCGGCAACGTGCGACAGCGGCAGGTAGGACAGCATGCGGTCCGATGGCGACGCGGGTTCACCGACTCCGTCGATGCGGTGGTATAGCGCATCCGCCGCCCAGCCAATGTTGTCGAAGTTGTGCATCACACCCTTGGGCATGCCGGTGGTGCCGGAGGTGTAGACGATCGTCGCCAGATCATCCGGCGCGCGCAGCGGGTCGCCAGCGATCGGGGCGGTGCGAGCGACGAGGTCGTCCCAGCTCGGGTAGTTGTTGGGCGGCGACAGCGGGTAGGACATGCAGTGCACGTCGGCCGGCACACCCGGCTTCATCGTTTCCCACTCGTCGAGTTTTCCGACGAAGCAGGCCTTGGCGCCGCTGTGATCGAGAATCTGCCGCACGCTCTGCGCGGTCAGCGTCGGGTACAGCGGCACACTGACGTGGCCGGCCATCCAGATCGCCAAGTCCGACATCAGCCACCACGCGCAGTTCTTCGACAGGATCGCGACGCGTGATCCCGGCTCCCAACCCTGCGCCTGCAGATAGGCGGCCATGCGCCGCGTTTCGTTCAAGGCCTGCTGCCAGGTGTAGTCGCGCGCTTGCCCGCCGCCCATCGGCTGCGTCAGCCAGATCGCATGCGGCAGCGCGCGCTCCCAGTGATAGGCGCGCTGCAACGGCAGCAATGCTGGATCGAGCTTCTCCATCGCACTCTCCTGTAATGCTCGTTACCTTCGCATCATGCATAGCGATGCGCGGACGCTTTCGGATATCGTTCGGTTCTTCTGATTTTTAGACACACGACGAACGGTAATTCACGTGACCGCCAAGCCCGCCCGCTCTCCTTTCTACAACGAAGACCACGACAGCTTCCGGGTCCAGGCGCGACGTTTCGTCGACAAGGAGATTGCTCCCTACGTCGAGAAATGGGAAGCCGCGGAAACGTTGCCGCGCGAGCTGCATCGCAAGGCCGCCGAAGCCGGTCTGCTGCAGATCGGATTTCCGGAAGCCTACGGCGGCACCGACGTGCCGGACCTGTTCTACGCGGTCGTGCTGACCGAGGAACTGGCCCGCGCCGGCAGCGGCGGCGTCATCGCCAGCCTGATGTCGCATGGCATCGGTACGCCGCCGGTCGTGCACACCGGCACACACGAGCAGAAGCAGCGTTTCGTCGCACCGGTGATGACTGGGGACAAGATCGCCGCACTGGCGATCACCGAGCCCGGCGGTGGCTCGGATGTGGCCAACCTGAAGACGCGTGCCGAGCGCGACGGCGACCACTACGTCGTCAACGGCTCCAAGACCTTCATCACCTCCGGCATGCGCGCCGACTTCGTGACTGTCGCCGTTCGTACCGGCGGACCGGGCATGGGCGGCGTCTCGCTGCTGATCGTCGAAGCCGGGACCCCCGGCTTCTCGCGCGCGCCGCTGAAGAAGATGGGCTGGTGGGCGTCCGACACCGCGACGCTGTACTTCGAGAACTGCCGAGTGCCGGTCGCCAATCGCATTGGCGTGGAGAACGCCGGCTTCATGGCGATCATGATGAACTTCAACAACGAGCGCCTGATGCTCGCCGCCCAGGCCTACGGCTTTGCCGAGGTCTGCTACGAAGAAAGCCTGACCTACGCCCGTCAGCGCGAGACCTTCGGCAAGCCACTGATCAAGAGCCAGGTGATCCGTCACAAGCTGGCCGACATGCGCATGCGCATCGACGCGGTGAAAGCCCACCTCGACCTGTTGACCTGGCGTGTCAGCCAGAAGCAGATGCCCGTCGC
The DNA here is from genome assembly GCA_036405815.1 of Solimonas sp. Classification (GTDB taxonomy): domain Bacteria; phylum Pseudomonadota; class Gammaproteobacteria; order Nevskiales; family Nevskiaceae; genus Solimonas. The sequence goes on from DASWWX010000067.1 coordinate 175,375, forward strand.
CGAGGTCTGCCTGCTCAAGAACCACGCGACGACCATGCTGGAATGGGTTGCCAACGAGGCGATGCAGATCCATGGCGGCGCCGGTTACCTGCAGGGCAGCAAGGTGGAGCGCATCTACCGCGAGACCAAGGTCCTGACCATTGGCGGCGGTTCGCTGGAAATCATGAAAGATCTGGCCGGCCGGCAGCTGGGTTACTAATTGGCGGGAGGCCGCAGCAGCCACGCCAGCCCCCCGCCGCTGCCAAGGGCGGGTCGGGTCAGCACCAAATTCTTTGGCCACCGCACCGAATCGGACGGTCAGATTTGTAAGCCGCCGCTCACCCACAAAAAAGTCGCCTTTCCCCACTGGCGCGGACCTTGCGTTCGGATAGAATTCTCGAACGTTTTAAAACCTAACGATTCAGCACGGGGATAGATGGACATGGGAGTTTTCGCTCGCAGCCGGTGGGTCAGTGCGCTGGGGTTCGGGTTCGCGGCTGCGCTCGGCGCCGCCTCGATTCCCACGGCCTCCGCCTACACGCCGGGGTGGTATTTCGGTGTCGACCTGTTTCTTTCGCAGCTCAACGACGGTGACGGCACGGCGACGGTCATCACGCCGGGCACGCCCGGCAATCCGGGCGATCCAGGTGTCGACTGCCTGCTGCCGATCGATCTGCTTGGCGTCAATCTGGGCCTGCTGGGCACCTGCATCATCGGCGGCGGCACACCCGGCACGCCGGGCAACCCGGATGGTCCGGTGGTCCGCGAGAACTTCCCGCTCTCGTTCTCGTACGACGATGGCTTCGGCGCCGGCTTCAAGCTCGGCTACCTGTTCGACGGCGGCCTGCGCCCCGAAGTGAACTTCTCGTACAACGAGAACGACATCAAGACCTTCACGGTCGGCGGCACCAGCCTCGACAGCTCGAATTCGAAGCTGCGTGCGATGCGCCTGATGGCGAACGTCTGGTACGACATCGACTTCGGCAGCCGCGTGATGCCCTACGTCGGTGCCGGCTTCGGTTTCCAGAACACCGAGTTCTCGCGCCAGGACGTCGAGGCCGACGACACCACCACCGCCTATCAGCTCGGCGCGGGTGTGAACTTCTGGGCCAACGACCGCACCGCCCTGTCGCTCGACTACCGCTTCCTGGTCGCGCAGGAGCCGACGTTCTCGTCCACCGATCCGACCACCAACACCCGCACTTCGCTGAAGTCCGAGTACGAGAATCAGCAGATCGGCCTGTCGCTGCGCTACGCCTTCGGTGAAGGCGGCGGCAAGGACAGCGACGGCGACGGCGTGCCGGATCGCCTCGACAAGTGCCCGAATACGCCCAAGGGCGTGCAGGTCTACTCCGACGGCTGCCCGGTCGCCGACCAGGATGGCGACGGCATCCCCGATTATCTCGACAAGTGCCCGGGCACTCCGCCCGGCGTGCCGGTCGGCGCCGA
>DASWWX010000068.1:0-61131 GCA_036405815.1 Solimonas sp.
ACCACGCGCCTGATCGAGAAGGCGCGCAGCTGAGTTCGTCGTTCTCGTTTCTCCGTCTCCCCGTTTCTCCGGCGCTGCAGCCGCGCGGCGCCACCCCATCCTGCGGCGCGCTCGCGCCCTTCCGGCATCACTCGCCACCGCATCCCAGGTGACGCGAGCGGCAATGGGCTGAATTTCTCACCCACGCCGCCGCGGTAAGGGGTACGTTTCTTGCGGCGGGGATTCAGCGCTTTTCCAATCGGGGGATTTATGTCGCTATCGCGTTGCGTCGCGCTGTGGGCGCTGTGTCTGAGCACGGCGGTGTCGGCGCAGTGGGAATCGACGGACGCGCCTTCGGCGGACGCGGCGATCGCGCAGATGGCCGCAGAGTCGCCGGGCACGATCGCGGTGGAACCGCTGCGGCCCGAAGCGACATCGGCGGCGGTGGCAGACGACAGCCCGCGCCAGCTCGACGAGATCGTCGTCACCGCGCAGAAGACCAAGCAGTCGGCGCAGAAGGTGCCGATCTCGGTCAGCGCGGTGGACGGGCCGTTCATCCAGGCCATCGGCGCCACCGACATCGCCGATCTCGCGCCCTACCTGCCGAACGTACGCATGGACGTGGACGATCTCGGCTCGCCGCAGGTGTTCATCCGCGGCTTCGGCACCAACACTTTCAATCCGGCCTTCGAAAGCTCGGTCGGCTTCGTGCAGGACGAGTTCTATTTCGGCCGCGCCGGCTATATCACCGAAGCGATGTTCGACATCGAACGCGTCGAGGTGCTGCGCGGGCCGCAAGGCACGCTGTTCGGCAAGAACACCATCGCCGGCGTGTTCAACGTGCTCAGCAAGGGGCCGGGGGTCGGCTTTTCGGGCGACGCGCGCGCCAGCTACGGCAGCAACGGCGAGCAGCGCTATGAGCTGGGTGTGGGCGGCAGCTTCTTCGACGATCGCGTCGGCCTGCGCGTTGCGGCGCTGGAGATGCGCAGCGACGGTCGCGCCTACAACACCAAGCTGCAGCGCTCGGAAGAGGAGCTGGAACAGAGCGCGCAGCGCGTGCGCCTGCTGTTCCATCCGTTCGATACGGTCAGCGTGGAACTGATCGGCGTGAAGTCCGATACCAGCATCGCGTTCTGGCCATACCAGTTGTTCCGGCTCGACGACGACACGCGCAGCTTCCTGCAGGCCTACGATCCACAGGTCGAGGACAACCCCTACAACTTCCAGGCCTCCTTCGACACGCCGGGCTTTCTCGACAAGGGCTCATCCACCGGCGGTGCGCGCGTGCAGTGGCAGATGGGCGAGGTGGGGCCGATCTACGATCTGACCAGCACACTGATCGTCGGCGCCTCGACGTTCTACATCGACCAGCTCAACGACCTCGACGTCTCGCCGGCCGATCTGGTGCGGCTGGTCAATTACGAGGACCACCGCCAGTCCACCGCGGAGTTGCGCTTCACCGGCAGCGCCAACAGCCTGTTCGGCCTGGGCCGCGGCGTGGAGTTCGTGACCGGTGCGTTCTTCTACCGCTCCAACTACGTGCTCGATGCACAGATCCGCGCCGGCAAGGATCTCGGCGCCTTCGTGCTGACCAAGGATTTCTTCGACCAGCTCGACCTCGGCACCATCGGCGACATCTACGCCGCGCTCGGTCTGCCGCCGCTGCCGATCCTCGGCAATGTCACCGCGCCGGTGATCGGCGAGGACTGGTACCAGTTCGACTACGAGCAGGATGTCGAGACGATGGCCCTGTTCGCGCAGATGACCTGGGAGCTGGACGAGCACTGGTCGCTGACGCCGGGCCTGCGCTACAACCGCGAGCGCAAGCGCGTGGATTCGCTGGGCACCGCGCATTGCCGCACCAAGGACAGCCTCGGCCTGCCGTTCTGCATCGTCAGCAGCGTGCTGCAGGCCAGCGACTACGAGGAACGCAACCAGCGTCGCAACGAAGAAGACCTGTCGCCAAAGCTGGCGCTGCAGTACGCCTGGGACAGCGACCTGAACTTCTACGCGAGCTACGCGCGCGGCTTCAAGAGCGGCGGCTACAACGCCATCTCCTTCGACGGCGAGAACCTGGAGTTCGAGCCGGAAGAGGTCGCTACCTACGAACTCGGCCTGCGCAGCCGTTTCTTCGACCGCAGCCTGCGTTTCAACATGACGCTGTATCACAACCAGTTCGAGAACCTGCAGGTGCTGGCTTTCGCCGGCTCGTTCTCCACCGTGAGCAACGCGGGCCGCGCCAAGTCGCAGGGGCTGGAAGCGGACTTCATGTGGCTGACGCCCTGGGAACCGCTGATGCTGGCCGGCAACGTCGGCCTGCTGGATGCGCGTTACCAGTTCTATCCCGGCGCGCCGGCGCCGATCGAGCAGGGCGCGGGTGAAACACAGAACCTGGCCGGCAAGCGCATCGCGTTCGCGCCGAGGGTCACGGCCAGCTTCACGCCGACGCTGAGCCTGCTGTTCGGCGACTACGTGCTGCGTACCAGCGTCGACGTGCTCTACCAGGGCGACCAGTTCACCGATACCGACCTGGACCGCAACACCTACGTGCCGGCGGTGACGACCTACTCGGCGCGCCTGAGCTTCGGGCCGCAGGTGGGCTGGTGGAACGTCGCGGTCGGCGGCAGCAACCTGACCGACGAACGCGTGCTCAATCAGGTCACCGACGCCCTGCTGTTCCAGGGCAGCTACTACGCCCACCAGGCCGCCGGCCGTCAGCTGTTCGCGGCGGTGACGCTGAACTGGTGAGCGCCCGGTGAGCGCCCGGTGAGCGCCTGGTGAGTGCTTAGTGAGCGTCTGACGAGCGCGCCGCTGCTTCAGGCGGCGCTCGGGAACCGTGGCGCAAAGGCTTCGTGCGGGATGCGCAGACCGTTCACGAGGTAGGACACCGCGTGGTAGAGGCCGGCGAGCATGATCAGTTCGATGATCTGGTCCTCGGCGAAGTTCGCGCGGAGTTCGCCCCACAGCGCCTCGTCGATGTCGTGATGCTCGTGCAGCGCGTCGGCGAGACGGATCACCAGCCGATCCTGCGCCGACCAGCAGACAGCATCGGTATCGCCGTGCACGCTGGCCTTCAGCTCCTCTGGCGTCCACGGCGCCTTGCCGGCGAATGCCGCCACGTGCACGCCCCATTCGTACTCGGCGCCGCAGCGCGCGGTGCTGCGCAGGATCATCAGCTCTCGCTGGCGGATCGAGACACTGCCGCGATCGAGCAAGCCGCCGGCCATCATCCGTTGCAGCACGCGCGGGTTGCGACCGGCGACGCGGAACAGCGTCAACGGCGGCGCGCCGCGCATGGCCACGTCGAAGGCAGCCTGAATCGATGCGGTGTAGGGCGGATCCAACGGTGCGATGCGGGGCTGGACGGACACGGGTCTCTCCGGGTGCTACGATAATCGAAGCATATTGCTTCTGAATTCGTAGCACAAGCGAGCCCGGCGATGAGCACAATCGACAAACCCGTCCGCGGATCGCGCAGCGGCCGCCCCATCATGGCCTTGTTGGACCTGCTCGGCCGGCGCTGGACGCTGCGTGTGGTCTGGGAGCTGCGTGACGAGCCGCTGTCGTTCCGGGCGCTGCAGGCGGCCTGCGAGGGCATGTCGCCGTCGGTGCTGAATCAGCGTCTGGCGGAGTTGCGCGAGGCGCTGCTGGTGGAGGCCGGCGAATCCGGCTACGCGCTGACGCCGCGCGGTCGCGAGCTGATGGCGCTGTTCGAGCCGATCCAGCGCTGGGCCGAAGCCTGGGCGCGCGCGCAGCGCGCCGGCTAGACTGCGCGGCCTTCCACGGCGAGCGCCATGTCTTTCGGTCCGGGTGAACTCTATTCGCTGGGTTGCGCCATGGTCTGGGCGCTGGCGGTGATCCTGTACCGCAAATCCGGTGAGAGCCTGCCGCCGTTCGCGCTGAACCTGGTCAAGAACGCTGCGATCCTGCCGCTGTTCCTGCTGACGATCCGGGTGGTGCAGGGCTGGCAATGGCCGATGATGCCGCTGTCGCACTGGCTGCTGATCGGCGTCTCCGGTCTGCTCGGCATCGCGATTGCCGACACGCTGTACTTCCGTGCGCTCAACATGATCGGCCCCGGCCGTATCGCCGCCGCGCAGACGCTGTACTCGCCGTTCGTGATCCTGCTGTCGCTGGCTTTCCTCGGCGAGCGCCTGAGCCTCGGCCAGTTCGTCGGCATCGCGCTGGTGCTGGGCGGCATCGCCCTGGTGACCTATGCGCGCAGCGGCGCGCCGGTGGAGGCGCGGCGCCTGCTGATCGGCGCGGCCTGGGGGGTGCTGGCGGTATTCCTGATGGCGGTTGGCGTCGTGCTCGCCAAGCCGATGCTGGAGCAGCACGATTTTCTATGGGTGGTGGCGCTGCGCATCGCGGGTGGCCTGCTCGGCATGCTGGCGATTGCCGCCGTGCGGCGCCAGTTCGGCGCGCTGCGCCAACTCTATGCGGGCGTTCGGCACTGGGGGGTCATCGCCGCCGCCGGCTTCACCGGCTCCTACGTCTCGATGATGCTGTGGCTGGCCGGCTACAAGTACACCCAGGCCTCGATTGCCGCCGTGCTCAACGAACTGGCGGCGGTGTTCATCCTGCTGCTGACCGTGTTCGTGCTGCGCGAGCGGGTGGCGCCGCGGCAGTGGCTGGGTACCTTGCTGGCGGTGGCCGGCGTCGTGGTCGTCGTCTCTTTCTAAACGCCGGCAGCGGTCGTTGCGGCGCCGAAGGTCATTTTTCCCATCGTGGCGCGGATGGGGCGCTGCGTAACATGGCCTGCTCGGTTCCCCCGGACCGCCCCCTCAACGGAGAACACCATGGACGGCAGCGCCAAACCCTGGGACAGCCTGTTCAAGAACGCACTGGTTTTCGACGGCCGCGGCAACTCGCCGCAGACACTGGACGTCGCCGTGCGCGACGGCCGCATCGCCGTAATGGCGCCCAGCCTCGACGGCGCGCAGGCGCAGAGCGTGCATGACGTCGCCGGCCGCTGGCTGATGCCGGGCATGCTAGACATCCACACCCATTTCGATCTGGAAGTGGAGATCGAACCGCAGCTGCCGGAAGCCGTGCGCCACGGCACCACCACGGTCGTCGTCGCCAACTGCAGCCTGGGTCTGGCCTTCGGCAATCAGCGCCGCGACGGTGCCGACCCGATCGTCGACTGCTTTGCCCGCGTTGAGAACGTGCCCAAGCACGTGCTGCGCAAGGTCGCCGACAAGGTCACCTGGAGCGATTCCAAGGCCTACCTCGACCACTTCGCGCAGTTGCCGCTGGGCCCCAATATCGTGCCGATGATTCCGCACTCGATGCTGCGTATCGAGGTCATGGGTCTCAAGAATTCCATCTCGCGCGAGCCGACGCCCGACGAGATGGCGCGCATGGAAGCGCTAGTCGAGAAGGGCATGAAGGAGGGTTACGTCGGCCTGTCCACGGATGCGCTGCCGTTCCACTTCCTGGCCAACGCGCCGAACACGCAGAAGCAGATCCCCACGCAGTTCGCGCCGTTCTGGGAATTGAAGCGCCTGACCAATGTGCTGCGCCGCTGGGGCCGCATCTGGCAGGCCACGCCGCCCAAGGACGACAAGCTCGCGGTGTTCAAGAACTTCCTGCTGACTTCCGGCCGTCTGTACAAGAAGACGCTCAAGGTCACGGCGGTGGCGGCGATCGACATCACCACCAACAAGTCGATCCTGCGCATGGGCCTGACGCTGTCGCGCCTGCTCAACTCGCGCCTGCTGGGCGGCCTGTTCCGCTTTCAGGCGCTGTCCGCGCCGTTCAAGACCTGGAGCGACGGCGTGGTCACGCCGCTGGCCGAGGAAATCCCGGTGCTGCGCCGCCTCAACGAACGCGATCTCGACGACCGCGCCGGCCGCGCCGCGATCATGGCCTCGCCCGAGTGGGTCGCCGAGTTCCGGACCATGTGGTTCCACGGCAAGCGCGGCTTCAACCTCGCGCGCCTCAAGCGCATGCTTGGCCTGGACGACTGCGTGCTGACGCGCGAGCTGCGCGACATGACCGTGGAAAGCTGCGAACCGCTGACCGAGTGGACGGGCGAGACGCTGCAGCAGGTCTATCAGCGCCTGCTCGCCTGGCAGCAGAACGGCGAGGGCGCCCGCAGCGCGGCGGAACGCGAAGTCTTCGAGAGCTTCCCGAAGCAGCCGGACGATGCCGACTTCTTCATCCACCTGCTGCGCCGCTACGACACCGGCCTGCGCTGGTCCACGGTCACCGCCAACCACGACCGCGCCACCACCAAGGCGCTGCTGTTCCATCCCAAGCTGCTGCCGGGCTTCAATGACAGCGGCGCGCACCTGACCAACATGGCCTTCTACGACGGCAACCTGCGCACGCTCAAGTTCGCGCAGGAAGACGGCGTGGAGAAGGTGGCGCATGCCGTGCATCGCCTGACGCAGGAACCGGCCGACTTCTTCGGCCTCGACTGCGGCGTGCTGCAGCCGGGCGCGCAGGCGGACCTCGTCGTCGTCGATCCGGATGCGCTGCGCCGCTACGAGCCGGACCGCAGCGTCGAGTACGTGTTCCGCCCGGCCTTCGAGCATCATCAGCTCGTCAACCGCCCGCGTGGCGTCATCAGCCACGTCATGATCGGCGGCAAGCTTGCCTGGGCCGACGGCGCCTACACCCCGTCCTACGGCCGCGAACGCATGGGCCGCGTGCTGCTGGATCGGGAGCATGAGAAGAGCCAGGTGGCCCAGAAGCTGGCGGCGTAAGCCGCTTCGAGGCTCCAACAAAAAGCCCGCTTCGGCGGGCTTTTTTGTGGCTGTACGAGGGCAGCAGGTCGGCTTACTCATCCAGCCGCGCAGCGGCCTTCTTTCGACGAGTCGTTGCCTTCTCGTAAGACCAAGCAATCAGCTCCCGAAGAAAGTTTTCGGGAACGGCGCTGACATCCACGATCGTGACCCAATGGAACCGGGCCAGGTACCGGGCCGGCTTGAAGCCGGGGATGTCAGTCAACGCCAGAAAGCGCGCCGGCGACGTGCGAATGCTGAAGCGCCACTGTTCCGGCTCGCTGGTCTTGAAATAGGCAAACTTTCGCCCGCCCACGTAATACACCAGCACGTTGCTCGGTGGCCCATAGCGCTTCGAAGCAGCGCCGGGTAGATGGCTGCAGTGTTCCTTGACCTCGGCAACATCCATTGGGTCTTCCGAGTGGCCTCAGGCGCCCACGGGGCCGCGCTGCGAGCGCGTCGAAGTGGTGCAGGGCGCGTGCGCCTGAAGGCGCCAGTATGCACGCAAGGTCATCGCCGCATTCCTCCTGACCATTACCTCGTCAGCGGGCGCGCCGGTAGTGCATGGCGACCGCGCCACAGCGCAGGGGCTTCGCCGAGATCAACTCAAGCCGTCGCGTGCTGGGCAGTCCGCTTTCATACAGCGTCGGGCCGTGGCCGGCGATTCTGGGGTGGACGAGAAACTGGTATTCGTCGATCAGATCCAGGCGGTCCAGCGCGGTCGCGAGCTTGCAGCTGCCGAGGAGCACGCCGCGCGGCGTTGCATCCTTGAGCTTCTGTACGGCCGAGCGCAGATCGCCGGCGATGTGGTGGCTATGGGTCCACGGGAAGTCCGTTCGCGTCGAGGACACCACGTACTTCGGCTTGGCCTCCAGCTTGACCGCCCACTCGCGCACGGCAGGCGGCGCCTCCACGTCGCCGCGGGCGACGGCCGGCCAGTACCCCTCCATCATCTCGTAGGTGACACGGCCCCAGAGCATCGCACCGCCCTGATCCATGAGGTGGGTGAAGAAGGCGTGCGTCTCGTCGTCGGCAATGCCTTCCTGGTGATCGACGCAGCCGTCCAAGGTGACATTGAGGCTGAAGGTCAAGAGTCCCATGGTGCGTTCCGTTCGAGATACGCGACGAGCCGCTCAGCCTTTGGCTCCAGCGACATAAGCTCAAGTTGCGAGGTAATCTTCCGTATCGCACGTCGCCAGCGTTAAGCGGCGACGAAAGGCGTTCAAGCTGAAGGTGTAGCAGGCATCCGGCTCAAGATTCGATCTCCTAAGGCTACGATGTCCTGTGCTACCTTGAGGAGGATGAAATACGGAAGTGGTAGTCCCCCCAACTGGTAGTTCAAAAGCTTTCGAATGGGCTCATCGAAGCGATTTGATGAAGGCGTAGCCCCTGTAGAAGGATGCGATCCGTCCATCGTATTAGCCACCCTCCGAATCATCTGCTCACGCGATATGGAGACGGCTGTGAGAGCTCCCGCTTCGTTTTTGTATGCTATCCGAGCGACCTCGGCTCCTAACCATTGAATATAGTTACATCGAGTGATTTCTTCAGATCTCATCGCTCGAGCTAAATCGTCACTGACCGCAGCTGCAACGAAAGAGAAATTTTTTAGTTCGGCCGATCCATCGTTGTTCTGTTTGAACCAAACGGCCATGTGCAAGTCTCCCCGGTCATCATCGGGTTCCGACGAACCAGCGATTTGGCCCTGATTGGCTCGCGTCACCACCCCACCCGGCATGAATGCGAACACATGCCTATGCCCCCGCGCCGCCTTCCTCACTTTCTTAGGTGGGATGCCGGTTTTGAACGCCACCGAGGAAGAGAAGACTGGAACGCTCGAAAGGTGGGACTTGAGGTCGGCCCAGATTCGAAGCGTGTGCGATAGGTCGCATAGCGACACCTCGTCATAGGTGTTCACTGCTGCCTCGTGATGTCTTCGCAGTCGCTCAAAGTGGAGGTCGACATTCACCATGGCGTCACTACCTGGAAACTGATCTGTGCTGAGCCGCCCAACGCCTAGGTTCAGGGGGGACCTCGCCGGAGGCGAGGACGTCCCGCTGGAACTGCTTGTTGGGTCTTTGCAACAGGGATGGTGAACAACTGCTCTTTGGTTTTTTGGCCGCGCTTGAAGTACTCCAAAAGAACCTCTCGTGCTTCGCGGCGAATCTCCATAAATATCCCGACCGCGTAACCGCACACATGCTCTGGATGGCCGTCTTCCCAATTCCAGACGCCGTTATAAGGTTCTCTGGTCATCGCGATTAGACGAGCGGTGTCATCTTCTTTTCCTCGCGTTGGGCGAGAAGACTTCTTGGCCTCAACCGCGATCATATTGTCGTTTGGAGCTGGTATTTCACCGCGCGAGTGGACAATAAGATCTGGGGTTATTGATACAATCTGTTCCTCATTTATTATTATTGTCTTGACTTTTCCACGCTGCTTTCGATTGTATTCAACGTCAGCGTAGTAGCCTGAAACGTTCTCATACTCTAATTGAAGCTCGATGTAATGAGCCAAGCGGCTGCATGTGCTGCGTTCACTCACATCGGCCAGGATAGAGCTTCCTTCCCGAGCTAGGAACGCCCTAAGTGCATCATCAAAGATTAGTTCTGGGCGCCGCACGTGGGTTCCCCTCGTTTTTGGCCTAACGCTGAGGTCCAGCCGCGGCCATGATGGCGCTAAGCGGCGGCATGGACATCGGCTGAAACCGTTGGTTGGGCATTAACTTCTCTGGCTGTCGATGAGTTCTGCAATCTCTTTCGCGATCTCTTCGACCGTGTGGCTCGCAGTACTGCGAGCCACCTTGTCAGCGAGCGACGGGCTGTATGCGACGACTTCCTGCTTGGAAATGTTGTGCCAGATTGGAAGCAATACTTGTTCTCCGGAGATTGAGCGCGTGACGATCCCGTCGAGTTCGTAGTTCGTCCACCCTTTGGCGATGAATGCGTGCGAGAGAACAACCAAGCCAACGCGGCTGTTGGCGAGACCTTGATCGATTTTTCTGCGAAGGCTGTCGCCAATACGGAGCTCGAATTCGTCGTACCACACATCAAGACCTTCGGTGATGAGCGCTGCGGCCAATGGTCTAACAACGGCATCTTTGTCCTCAGATGCGTGCGATATGAAAACGTCGTGGGCACGAACAACTGAAGCATTTCCCGGCGGTTCGTCTCTTTGAACCAAACTCGGAACGCTGGCAAGCGGGAGCACACGGGCAATGGGAAGCGTACCAGGAAGAACTCTGACTGCTGAGCGAACGGTGCCCCGAAGCCCATTCATATCAACCGTGACATGCCAGCGACCCGAGCTGGGCACCGCAATCCGATACGGCGACTGCTTGACCATGCCACCGCGATAGCGGTGGTGTCTGCCAGCTTTGAAGTTACTAAGGTTAGACGAGTCCATTAGGCGGACGTTGGCCGCGCTTCCCGAGAGCGTGACTTCCACGATTTGGCCCGTCGTCAGTTGGCCGAGGTCGTAGTGCGTGAAGTTCATTTCTCGATCTCTTGACCTACTCCGCGCTCATTTTGGTGCCCAACGCTGTTTATACGACTGCTCCTGACCCTACCCAAGTCGCCTATCAAAGTCGACTGTCCTTTCGGTCAGTTACTTACGGCGATTTCGCCGGATCAGGCTGACTAAATTGTTCCGGATGCCGCAGGCCGGATGCGGGCGTTGCCGCCGCTTGAACGGCCATGGCGCGCGTTCATCCGGACACTCGTCCCTCGGTGCCGGGCTCGCGCGACCATCGCTCGGACTACAGGGATCCGCGCATGGGCATCGAAGATCGCTTGCACCGTTACATCGTCGACGAGCTGGTTCACGACCGGCTGGTGCTGCCGACCTTGCCGGAGGCGGCGCTGCGGGTGCGCGATCTGGCGACGCAGGAGGAGGTGACGGCCGCGCAGCTTTCGGCGGAGATTGGTCGCGATCCGGCGCTGGCGGTGCGGTTGTTGCGGGTGGCCAATAGTGCGGCGCAGCGCGGCAATGCCCGCATCGAGAGCTTGCAGCAGGCGGTGACGCGGCTCGGGATCGGTTACACGCGCTTGCTGGTGGAGTCGCTGGTGATGGAGCAGTTGTTCACGACGACGACGCCCGCACTGCGCGAACACTTGCGCGGTATCTGGCAGCGCAGTGTGGCGGTGGCGGGGCTCTCGCAAGTGATTGCGGCGCATTGCACCTTGCTCGATCCGGCGCGGGCGATGCTAGCGGGGCTGGTGCATGAGGTCGGGGCCTTGCCGGTGATCCGGGTGGCCGACAGCCAGGCCGAACGTGTGGAGCCGGGGCCGATGCTGGAGGCGGTGATCCGGTTGCTCGCGCCGCGCATCGGGCGGCTGGTGTTGCAGGCCTGGCATTTCCCGCCGGAGCTGGTGGCGGTGCCGACCGATTGCGTGGAGCTGCAGCGCAGCCATGACGGACCGGCCGACTATGCGGACGTGGTGTGCGTGGCTCGCTTGCAGGTGCTGGCGCGGGCCGCACCGCTATCGCCGGCGGTGCCCGAGGCACTGCCGGCACATCGCAAGCTGGACCTGTCGCCGACCGTCGATCTGCTGGAGATCGGCACCTGCCGGGAGCGCTACGAGACGACCTGTGCCGCGCTGGCGGCATGAGTGCGATTCCTGCACGCCCGGTTCTGTTTCGAGCCGTACAAAAAACGACCGCCGCGTGGGTGCGCGGCGGTCGTCTGTGTGACTTGAACCTGCGCCTCGCTCTGCGAACGAGGGGCGCATGACGCTCAGGGCGCGGCCAGCGTGGCCTCGCGGATCGCCTTGAACTCGGAGCCGGTCTTCCACATCGGCGTGCGCGAGGTCTGCGCGACGCGGTAGCCGACGTCCATCAGCACCTGCATGTCCAGCGCGGCGCCGGTGAGGTCCCAGTCCGGGTCGATCTCATCGGAGGGCTTGTGGTAGTGCTTGGCGGTGTATTGCTTCTGCTTCTCCTCGCCGAAGCCGGGCTTGCCGATCACGGCGATGCCGCGATTGGCGTACAGCGCCGGCACGCCGACCTTGGCGAATTCGAACTGGTCGGAGCGGAAGTAGCCGCCGCGTTCCGGCGCCTGGTCGGGCAGCAGATGACGGCCGTTCTGCTTGAGCACGCGTTCCAGCGTGTCTTCCAGCGTGTTCTGCCCGTAGCCGATGGCCTGCATCTCCGAGGTCGGGCCCCAGACGTTGAGTGCGTCCATGTTGATCATCGCGGCCGTCTTGCGCAGCGCGTACAGCGGGTTCTGCGCGTAGTGGCGCGAGCCGAGCAGGCCTTGTTCTTCGGCGGTCACCGCCAGGAACAGGATCGAGCGCTTGGGCGCCACCGGCAGCTTGGCGAAGGCCTGGGCGATCTCCAGCAAGCCGGCGGTGCCGGTGGCGTTGTCGACCGCGCCGTTGAAGATCTGGTCGCCCTTGAGCGAGCGGTTGCGGCCGAGGTGATCCCAGTGCGCGCCGTAGATGACCCATTCGTCCTTCAGCGCCGGGTCGGAGCCGGGCAGGGCGGCGACGACGTTCTGCGAGGCGGTCTTGCGGATCTTGTTCCTGATGCTCGCGGTCATCGTGCCGCCGAGCGCGACCGGCTGGAAGTCGCGTTGCAGCGCCTGCTGCTTGAGCGCCTGGAAATCCTGGCCTGCGGCCTTGAACAGCTCGGTGGCGCGGTCCACGGTGATCCAGGCCTGCACCGGCACGAGGTCCTTGTTGCCGTCCGGGCTGGCGAGGCCGAACTGTTCGCCGCTCCAGCTGTTCTCGACCACGTCCCACGGATAGGCCGCGGGTTCGGTCTCGTGGACGATGATGGCGCCGGCGGCACCTAGCCTGGAGGCGATCTCATACTTGTAGGTCCAGCGGCCGTAGTAGGTCATGGCCTTGCCGCGGAACAGGTTGGCGTCGAGCTGCGTCGGGTCCTTGGGATCGGGGATCGCGGGGTCGTTGATCAGCATGACGAGGGTCTTGCCGGTCACGTCCAGGCCCTTGTAGTCGTCCCAGCCGTACTCGGGCGCCTGCACGCCGTAGCCGACGAACACGAGGTCCGAGGCCTTGACGTCGATGCGCGGCACGACGCGCGCCGTGGTGGCGACGAAGTCCTTGCGCGGCTTGAGCTTCATCGTCTTCTTGCCGACCTTGAGGCTCATCGTGGCGGTGCCGTCGATGCCGACCAGCGGCACGTCCTGCACGTAGCGGCCGTCCGGGTTGCCGGGCTGCAGGCCCATGTTGCGGAACTGTTCGGTCAGGTACGCGACCGTCAGTTCCTCGCCCTTGGTGCCGGGCAGGCGGCCTTCGAATTGGTCCGAGGCCAGCACTTCGACATGACGCAGGATGTCGTCCGCGGTGATCGACGCCAGCGCGTCGGTCGGCGCACCGGCGGATTCGCCACCGGCGAACGTGGTCATGCTGGCGGGCGGCTGGCTGGCGCAGGCGGCGGCGCCGAGCGCGGCCGCGAGCAGGGTGAGATGCAGCTTGTTCATGTGATGTCCCCTCGTTGATGTTTTGAGCGGCGATCAGCTGCCGATCCAGCGCTTGAGCCAGGCCTGCACGGTCTCGTGCCATTGCACGCTGTTCTGCGGTTTCAGCACCCAGTGGTTCTCGTCCGGGAACACCAGGAACTGGCTGGGAATGCCGCGGCGTTGCAGCGCCGTGAACGTGGCGATGCCCTGCTCCGGCGGCACGCGGTAGTCCTTCTCGCCGTGGATCACCAGCATCGGCGTCTTCCAGTCGGCGACGTGATTGACGGGATTGTGCTTCTCGAAGTTCTGCGGCACGGCGAAGTAGGGACCGCCGTGTTCCCACTCGGGGAACCACAGCTCCTCGGTGGTGTAGTACATGCTGCGGTTGTCGAAGACGCCGTCGTGGTTGACCAGTGCCTTGAACGCGTCGGGCCAGCGGCCGGCGATCCAGTTGATCATGAAGCCGCCGTAGGACGCGCCGAGCGCGGCGGCCTTGTTGCCGTCCAGGAAGTCGTAGGTCTTCAGCGCGTGCGCCCAGCCCTTCTGCAGGTCTTCGAGCGGCTTGCCGCCCCAGTCGCCGCTGATGGAGTCGGTGAACGCCTGGCCGTAGCCGGTGGAGCCGTGGAAGTCGATGAAGACGACGGCGTATCCCTGGCCGGCGTAGGTCTGCGGGTTCCAGCGGTAGTGCCAGCTGTTCGCCATGCTGCCTTGCGGACCGCCATGGATGATGAAGGCGACCGGATACTTGCGGCCCTTGACGTAGTTCCAGGGCTTGACCACGTAGCCGTGCACGGTTTCGCCGTTCCAGCCGGCGAACGTGAACTGCTCGGCGGCACCGAAGCGCACGCCGTCGAGCTTGTCGGCGTTGTGCGTGGTCAGGCGTCGCGCTGCGCCGCCGCTCAGCGGAATCTCGTAGAGATCGTCCGGCGCGCCGAGATGGTTGAGCGTGTGGACGATGCGCTCCTTGCCGATCGTGAAGCTGGCGACGCTGCCTTCGCCGGTGAGCGCACGCACCTGGCCGCTGGCGATGTCGATCGCGAACAGACGGTTCTGGCCGAGATCGTCGGCATGCGTGTACAGCGTGCGGCCGTCGGCGGAGAAGGCGAGGGCTTCGGCGGAGCGATCCCAGCCGGCGGCGATCTCGCGTGTGGCGCCGGTCTTGAGGTCGCGCAGCATCACGGCGTAGCGGTCGGCCTCGAACATCGGCCGCTTCATCGCGCGCCACGCGAGCTGCGTGCCGTCCGGCGAGTAAACCGGGTTGGTGTCGACCGCGAGATTGCCGGCGGTCAGGTTCACCGGCTTGGCGGTGCCGTCGGCCGGCACGCGCCACAGGTCGAGATTGGTGCTCCAGGCTTCGGTCTTGCCGGCGATGCGGGCGACGAAGACGATGTCCTTGCCGTCCGGCGAGAACGTGAAATCGCTGTCACTGCCGAAGGGCTTGGTCGGTACATCACCGTCGATGCCCTGGCTGACGCGTACCGGGTCACTAGCCTTGCCATCGGCGCCGAGCTTGAGCGTGAAGAGCTGGGCGCGGGTGCCGTTCTTCCAGGTGTCCCAGTGACGCGCGAACAACTTTTCGTGTACCACGCCGGTGGTCTTCTGCGCGGCGCGCGCATCGAGTCGCGACTGGGTGCAGGCCAGATCGACGCAGTCCGTGAACACTTCCATCGACACTGCAATACGCGTGCCGGTCGGCGACAGCGCATAGGCGCCGACGCTCAGCGGCAGCGTGGTGACCGCCTGGGCTTCGCCACCGTCCAGGCTCAGTTGCCAGACCTGTGCGCTGCCGGAGCGCGACGACAGGAAATAGAGCTGCTTGCCGTCGTTGGACCAGCGCGGCGCGTAATTGCTGGCGCTGGTGGTGAGCGCGCGCTTGGCGCCGCTGCTCAGATCGAGCAGCCACAGCTGCTGCACGCCCTTGTTGGCGTCGTAGTCGGTACTGCGCAGCGTGTAGGCGACGTGACGGCCGTCGGGCGACAGCCGCGGATCGGAGACGCGATCGAGCCGCACGAGATCGTGCACGGTGAACGCGCGCGCACGTTCCTGGGTGGGAGCTGACATGACGGTAGTGGCCAACGCGAGGCAGGCGCTGGCCAGAAGAACGTGTTTCAAGGTCGGTGCCCGCGTGAAATGGAGCGGGCATGGTAGCCGCATCGTGCGCGTGCGGGCGTGGGTGATTGGCCTCAGGCGCAGGGGCGCGAACGATGCCAAGCGCCGCCGTGGAGCGCTTGCGTATCGTCAATAGGGCGGTTTGATGCACACGGTTCGATGCAGACGTTTCGATGTGGACGAGTTCGATGCGGATCGGCAAGGCGCGCGCGAAGGCGCCCGTTGCAGCGAGCGCGCTAGCGCGTCACGACGGGACCGCTGTAGCGCATGAATTCGGCAGGCGAGAGCCGGCCGTCGCCATCGAGGTCGAGCGTGTCGAAGGCGCGTGCGAGATCGGCGTCGAACTGGATCTCCGGTGCGTGCAGGAAGCCGTCGCCATTGCTGTCGAGGCTGCCGAAGCGGCCCTGCATCGGGGTGCCGGCGGTGATCGGTTCCGTTACCGGCCGCTGCGCCGCGCCGCCGGGCATGACGACGGTGCGATCCTGGTTCTGGCTCGGTGGGGCTGAAGGGTTGGGCCGCGGCGCGCCCGGCGGCGAGGGCGGCGTCGGCGTGATCGGCCGTACCGGCTCGGTGGGCGGTTGTACGGTGCTGGGGCCCGGCGAGCTTTGCGTCGGCGGTGGCGTCAGTGCGGCCGGGCCGGGCGAGATGTTGTTGGGTGGTGGCGTCAGCGGCGGCGGTACGGTCAGCGGCGGCGGCGTGGCCGGTGCCGCGGCGGGCGCACCGCCGTCGGTGCCGGAACCGCCGCCCTGGGCGAGCGCGCCCGCGCTAAACAGCGCGGCGGCGACGAGGATGGTAGGACGAGTCATCTCGGTTCCTCCTGCGCACACGTCGGTCTTTCGACGACTGCGCGATGAATGCGGAGTTTGAATATGCGCGCCGAGCCCTGAATCGAGGCTGAGCTTGCAGCGCGGGCAAGCCCTCATCGCCGGCCGCCGCGGCCTGTCTATACTCCGGCCACTCCAACCGGCCATTCCGTCGCCTTCGACCCATGACCACTCCGCGCGCCGCCTCGAACGAATTCCTGGGTCACCCCAAGGGCCTCTACATCTGTTTCTTCACCGAGTTGTGGGAGCGCTTCTCGTTCTACGGCATGAAGGCGCTGCTGCTGCTGTACATCCTCAAGTACCACCTGTTCACGGATGGCGCGGGCTATGACCTGCTCGGTGCCTACGGGGGCCTGGTGTATGCCGCGCCGGTGATCGGCGGCCTGCTGGCGGATCGCTACCTCGGCATGCGCAAGGCGGTGGTCTTCGGCGGCGTACTGCTGGTGCTGGGGCACCTCGGCATGGCGTTCGAGGGTGAGCAGGCCCGGCTCGTCGACGGTGTGGTCATGCGCGACGAGGGCGCGTTGCAGGTGTTCTACCTGTCGCTCGCGCTGATCATCATGGGGGTCGGCTTCCTGAAGCCGACGATCTCGATCATCGTCGGCAAGCTGTATCAGGAAAACGATCCGCGTCGCGACTCGGGCTTCACGTTGTTCTATGCCGGCATCAACGTCGGCGCACTGTTCGCGAGCCTGGTCTGTGCCTTCCTCGGCGAAACCTATGGCTGGAAGTACGGTTTCGGCGCCGCTGGCATCGGCATGGTCGCCGGCCTCGGCGTGTTCCTGTGGGGCCAGCGTTATCTCGACGGCCATGCCGAACCTGCGAACCCTGCGCTGCTGCGCGAGCGCATCGTCGGGTTGCCGCGCGAGTGGTGGATTTATCTCGGCGGTTTCGGCGGCGTGCTGGTGGTCTGGCAGTTGATCCAGCGCACCTGGACCGTGCACGGTGCGATGCACCTCATCGCGGTGATCTTCCTGGCCTGGTTCGTCTGGTTCCTGGTGGCGCGCTGCAACGCGGTGGAGCGTGGACAGATGCTGTCGCTGGTGGCGCTGATCATCGCGGTGCTGGTGTTCTTCGCGCTCTATGAGCAGACCTATGGCTCGTGGATCACGTTCACCGATCGCCTGCTGACCAAGGACCTGTTCGCGATCGAGGCGGGCGATTACCGCGCCACCGTACCGTGGGCGCTGTTCGCGCTGGGCGCGAGCCCGTTGCTGATGGTCGTGGCGCTGATGGCCAGCGATCGCGGCCGCGATGCGCTGGCGCGGGCCTGCTTCGGGCTGATGGCGCTGGCGCTGATGGTGGCGCTGGTGCACGACGTGGTGCTGGTGCCGCAGACCGCGGGGTCGCTGACCTTCCTTGGCGCGTTCTTCATCGTGGTGCTCGCGCCCCTGTTCGCCTGGCTGTGGCCGTGGCTGGAGAAGCGCGGGCTCAACCCGAGCACGCCGGTGAAGATGGGCATTGGCCTGATCATCGCGGGCCTGGCGTTCCTGCCGATGCTGGCGGCGGCGAACAGCGCCGGCGGTGGCGCACTGGCGAGCGTGTGGTGGCTGGTGCTGGCTTACCTGTTCCTGGCGCTGGGCGAGGTGTGCCTGTCGCCGATCGGCCTGTCGGCGGTGACGAGCCTGTCGGTCGCGCGCGTGGTCGGCGTGATGATGGGCGCGTTCTGGCTGGCGACGGCGTATTCGGAAGTGCTCGCCGCGCAGTTCGGCAAGCTTGCGGCGATCGAGATTCCCGAGGACGGCGTCATCGATCTGGCGCAGGCCGCAGGCCGCTATGCCGATCTGTTCGAGCTGATGATCGGCATTGGCATCGCGGCCGGCGTGGTGGCGCTGCTGCTGTCGCCGCTGATCCGCCGTGGCATGCACGGCGTGAAGTAAGGGCGTGAAGTTAGGGCGTCGCGGGTCTTCAGAACAGCCACCCGACGTCATCCGCCGCTGGCGATGACGTCGGGCGGCCTCGGCCTCAGGTGGACGGACAGGCGGCGTCGCCGCGCTGCAGCGCGCCGTTCTCATCCATCTCGAACGCCCGGGTCAGCGGCAGGTCGCGCGACGACGGTCCGGCCAGGAGCCGGTAGCAGCCGGGCTGGATGCGCCAGTCGCCGTGCGAGACGCTCCAGTACTCGAACGCGCGCCGATTCAACGTGACCTCGGCGACATACTGCTCGCCCGCCGCCAGCCAGCGCTTGTCGAAACCCTTCAGGGCCTTCGGCGGTTGCGGAATCTCCGGCGCAGGGGAGGGCAGCGACAGGTAGATCTGGGGCACGGCCCAGCCGGGGCGCGCGCCGCTGTTGCGCACGACCAACCGGACCTTGAGCGCATCGGCGCCTGCGGCTTCAAAGCGCAGGTCGGAGAAATCGAAACGGGTATACGACTCGCCTTCGCCGAATGCGAACGCCGGCGTGACGGCGTGCTGGTCGTACCAGCGATAGCCGATGAAAATGCCTTCGCTGAACTCGGTGCGTTCCAGAACCCCGGGGTACTGCAGCGGATTGCCCGCGACCGGGGTGTCCAGCTCCGCCGCTGGAAACGTCACCGGCAGCCGGCCGCCGGGATCGGTGTCGCCGTACAGCACGCGCGTCAGCGCTTCGCCGCCTTCCTGACCCGGGTACCAGGGCACGAGCAGGGCGGCGACCTTGTCGCGCCACGGGGTCAGCACCGGGCCGGCGACGTTGAGTACGACGATCGTTCTCGGATTTGCCGAGGCTACGGCATCGATCAACGCGTCCTGCCCGATGTTCGGCAGGGGCGCGCGGCACAGGGGCGAGCCGGCCCCGTTGAGCATCCAGCAGTACACGGTGCCGATCACGTCGACCGGCGCGCAATCCAGTGACAGGCAACGCTTGTCGGTGCCTTCCGTCGAGCCATCGGCCGCAAACACGATCGCGATGTCGGCTGCTGCCGCGATGCGTGCGGCGCGCGCCGCCACCGAGCCATCGTCGTAGACCACCGTGGCCGCTCGCTCGCGCAGCGCTTCGAGTGCCGACTTGAAGCGGCGTGGCTTGACGGTCGAGGAGCCGCCGCCGTTGATCAACTGGGTCGCCGGGGCGCCGATGACGGCGAGCGATCCGATCCTGGCCGCGTCCAAAGGCAGCACGCCGTCATTGCGCAGCAGCACCGTGCCCTGCTCGGCGGTCTCGCGCGCCAGTTCGTGATGGTGCGTCTCGTCGATCTGTGAATCATCGGTGGGATAGGCCATGCGATCGAAGAAGCCGAAACGGAATAGCGTTCGAAGGATGTTCCCGACCCGCTCGTCGATCGTTGCCTCGCTGATCTGTCCGCTGATCACCGCCAGTTCAAGCAGCAGGGGTTGGTAGAAGATGGCGTTCGGCATCTCGATATCGGTGCCATTCCGGGCCGATGCCGCGGTGTCTTTCATCGCCGCGATGTAGTCGGAGACGACGAAGCCGTCGAACCCCCAGTCCTCGCGCAGCACTCGCTTGAGCAGGAATTCGCTGGAGCAGGCGGGTGCCCCATTGATCCGGTTGTAGGCGCACATCACCGACGCGGCGTCGCCTTCGACGACGGCCGCTTCGAACGGCGGCAGATAGATCTCCCGCAGGGTGCGCTCATCGACGACGGCATCGACGGTGAAACGGCTACCGACGATCGAGACGAACGGCGGCAGGCCCAGCTGACCTTCCTGCGCGTTGGCAGCGTAGTGCTTGACGTTGGACATCACGCCCTGGCGCTGCGCGCTCAGCACCCAGGCGGTGCCCAGGCGGCTGCTCAGGTACGGATCTTCGCCGTACGATTCGAAGACGCGGCCGCCCAGCGGATTTCGCATGACGTCGATGGCCGGCGCGTGAACCAGATCGTTGCCCTTGAATTTGACCTCGGTGGCGATGGTCTGCGCGTTTCGCCCCGCCAGATCGGGATCAAAGCTCGCGCCCAGGGCGATCGGTGCCGGCATGGCGGTTGCGGCGCCCTCGCGCGGACCCATGGGGCCGTCGGACATGTAGAGGGTGGGGATGCCCAGTTCGGGAATGCCCTCGCTTTTCCCGGTGGCCTCGCCGTCGGCGCTGTCTTCACCGGCCATCAGGCGGATCTTCTGCTGCAGCGTCATGCGGGCCAGCAACTGGTCCGTGCGCTGGCGCGCGCTCAGGCGTGTGTCGCACCAGGGCCGCTCCCGGACATCCCCGCAGCGGGAGACCAGCGACGGCGAGGGCGCTGCCGAGTCACTGCAGGCGCCGAGCGCGCCGGCGACGCAGAGCAAAGCCACGGGAAGGTGGCGTGCGACGCGGGACCGCGGCCGATGCCGGGCTGCCCCGCGCCCGGCGTGGGAAGAAGCTTGCATGTGGTCTCCTCGTCGGCGGCCGTGAGGACCGCTTCGATCGTCTTTATAAGTTACAAACCGAACGTACTGTTTGTTTGTATGTATGGATTCTTGACCCGTACTGGAGGTGTGTCAAGCGGGGTGCTGACGTCGAGCGGCGTCGACGTCGCGTTACTGCGGCGGCGGCGCGTCAGGATGACGGCCCGTCGCCGTCAAGCGACGCAGGGCGACGAACGCTACGGGGGCGACCCGCGCGCGGCCCGTGCGGGCCAGCCGTCAGCGCCGTGGACGCCGACGGGGGATGAGCGCGGCTGCAAGCACCAGCAGCAGCACGGAACCTGCCGGTAGCGCGCCGCCGCTTTCGCGGCTCGTGCCGGTACCGCCCGTCGTGCCACCCGTCGTGCCGCCGGTGCTGCTGCCCGTGGTGCCACCCGTGGTACCGCCGGTCGTTCCGCCGGTGGTGCTTCCGGTCGTGCCGCCGCTGGCCGGCGCCTTGCCGGCCACGGTACGCAGGCCGGTGTTGTCGGGATCGAGCCAGGGCTTGAGCTGGGCGCTCGTCAGCGCGCCCGCCAGCCACTGGCTGTCCAGGCGTGCGAAATAGTCGGGCTGGTCGTTGTCGACATTGCCGCTGCAGGCGGCGCTACCGCCGGACAGCGTGCCGACGATGCGGCGATCCTGGTTCCAGAGTCCAGCGCCGGAGGAGCCCGGCTCGGTGGTGCCTTCGCTCCAGCGCGCGACTTCCCAGGCGGGAATGCGCGGGCCGCCGGCCTGGATCTGCACCGAACTGTTGGTCAGCGCCTGCGTGTAACGGCTGATCTTCTTGGCGTCACCACTGGGGTGGTGAATGGTCACGCCCTGGTTGCCGCCGCTGCCGCTGGCGTCGAAGCCGGCGTAGTAGACGTTGAAGGCGGCGCTGGGTTTGGCGTTGAGGCGGATCAGCGTCATGTCGGTGCCGCGGTGGTCGGCGACCAGGGTGGCACCGGTCTGGCTTTGCGACCCACTGGCATTGCGCGAGCCGCAGCTGCCGTTCTGGAAGTTCCAGTAGGCGACGACGCCGGAGGCGGGGCTGCCGGTGCTACCGATGCCGCAATGGTCGGCGGTGAGCACATAGGGCGTGTCGTCCTGGCGCAGGTTGTTGACCAGGGTGCCGGTGCACAGGCCGACGAAGGCGCCGGCCGGAATCTGCAGCTTCACCACCGAGCGAATCTCGCTACGCCAGTCATTGCCGAGCGCGCAGGCCGTATCGATGTTGCACAGACCCGAGTCGCCGAGGTCGTTCACGTTCTTGTAGGCGTGGCCGAGGTCTCCGAGCTGCAGCTGTACCTCGTGCCGGCGGTCGGCCGGGACATTGACCTCGATGATCGCGGTTTCGCCCGGCACGATCGGTGTCCACAGGCCGCCTTCCGGCATGCGGTCGTCACGGGAGTACGGGCCTTGCACGACGCGACCGTCGGGATCGTACAGGCGCAGCGTTGCGCCTTCAGGCAGATCGAAGGTGGCGAATCGCAACAGCAGGGCCTGTGCGCCGGCAGAGTAGACGCGGCTGCGCCAGCGCCAGGTATCGGCATCGGGCTGGTCCCAGCGTCCACCGTCGAGATCGACGGGCAGGGCGACCTTGGCGGCGAACAGCGCCGGTCCATTGCCCTTGACGGCCAGGGCGGCGTCGACCTGCTTCTGCACGACATAGAGCGGTGCCACGTGCAGCGGCAGGCGATCCAGCTCGCGCAGATCGGGGGTGAACGCGGCGGCGGGACCGGCGAACGCCAGACCAAGCAATATTACGAGCGTCGAGCGCATCGCAGACTCCGGGGGCAGTCGAACGGATGGCCGCAGTCTATCGCCTGGCGATGTCTGCGCGGGTCGCGCCGGTCCGGCCCAGGCTGCCGCTGGTGCCGGTCGCGCCGGTCGCGCCGGTTGGCCGGCGATGCAGGTGCGTCAGGCGTCCGGGCCGCGCAGCAGTTGCACGGCCGCACCGCCGTCGGAGAGCTGCAGTCGGGCCTGACGCTGCGAGAGCTGCACGACCACGGTCGCGAGTGCGCCCGCGGCGTTGCTGCTTCCGTACTCGCCAGGGACGGCATCGACGATTTCACCCGCGGCCTGGCCATCGTCGGTGATGACCGATGCGCCCGGGGGCGGGCAGGGACCGGCAATGTGCGCGACGAACAGGCGCCGTTTGACCTGACCCAGGTAGTGCAGGCGCGCGACGATTTCCTGGCCGGTGTAGCAGCCCTTGTCGAAGCCGATGCCGCCGAGCAGGTCCAGATTCAGCATCTGCGGGATGAACAGCTCACGCGTTTCGGGGTAGACCACCGGTACGCCGCTGTCGATATCGGCACGGCGCCAGCGCAGCGGATCGTCGGTCAGCGTGCCGGCGGGCAAGGACCGGCTGAGCCGCTCGATCTGATGCGGGGCGCCGGTCAGGCTGTAGCGCGGCGGTTCGCCGAGGCGACGCGCGACGAGCAGGCCGTCGGCGGTCGAGGCACTGGCCAACGGGGCCTCGGGCGCCGGCAACGACTGCGATGTGAGCCACGCGGCGACGCCGTCGCCGACCAGGCCCAGGGCCTGGAGTTGCGCGCCGGGCGCTTCCACCGTCACCTTGCTGCGCAGCACGAACATGCGCAGCCGTTTCAGCGTCGGCTCGACCAGCCCCGCGGGCAGCTCCATCAGGATGCTGCCGTCGGCGTTCATGAACAGCTGCGGCAGGGCCAGCACGCGGCCCTTGGGCGTGTTGTAGCTGCTGAGCTGGCCTTGTGCGGCGGTCAGCAATCGCAGGTCGCTGCTGAGCTGGCCTTGCAGAAAGGTCTGGGTATCCGCGCCCTGAAGGCGCAGGAAACCGTGTTGGCTGAGGAAGATGGCGTGCATTTTCATTGCGTGCAGTGCAGCAATTTTGTCACACTATGGCGGTTTCAAAGACCCGTTTTCCCATCCGTGCCTACCACTCCGGAATTGCCGTCAGCAGCACCCACGGACGCCGTCGCGCCCGCGATTCCGTTGTCGGAACTGCTGCGTTCGCAGGTCCCGGAACCGCCGCCAGTCGCCGAAATCGGTGGGCGGCGCGACGGTCCGGAGCCGACCCGCTACGGCGACTGGGAAAAGAACGGACGCTGCATCGATTTCTAGAACCAATTAAGCGTCGACCCCACCTTCACGTCCCGCCGGGAGCCGGAATGAGCACTAAAAGCCCTGCCGCCAGTCGTCCGCTGTCGCCCTTCATGCTGGGGCAGTACTACCGATTCCAGTGGACCTCGCTGCTCTCCTTCGCGCACCGCATCACCGGCATCGGCCTGAGCCTGGGCACGCTGCTGCTGGCGGGCTGGTTCATCGCGCTGGCCAGCGGGCCGGCGATGTTCAACGCCTATTCGCAGCACATTGCGGCCTGGTACGGCCAGATCCTGCTGTTCGGCTGGACCTGGGCGCTGACCTATCACCTCTGCAACGGCATCCGCCACCTGTTCTGGGACATCGGCTGGGGCTTCGACCTCAAGACCGCCGAGCGTTCCGGCTATGCGGTGGTGGTCGTTTCGCTCGTTCTGACCGGCGCGGCTTGGGCCGTCGCCTGTTTCGCCTAATCAACCGGGGATCATCGACATGAGCAGCAGCCTGCGTTCTCCGCTCGGCCGCGCGCGCGGCCTGGGTTCCGCCAAGGACGGCGTCCATCACTTCTGGGTGCAGCGTGTCTCCGCGCTGGCGCTCATCCCGCTGTCGCTGTGGTTCGTCTTCTCGATTGCCAAGCTCGCGACCGGCGACGTCAGCTTCGAGAACGTGCGCTGGTGGGTCTCGGCGCCGTCGGTGGCCGTGACGCTGGTGCTGTTTCTGGCCGCGACGCTGTATCACTCGATGCTGGGCGTGCAGGTGGTCATCGAGGACTACGTCAGTCATGAAGGCTGGAAGCTGACCGCGCTGCTGCTGTCGAAGTTCTTCCACGTGGTCGTGGCCGTGTCCGCGATCTTCGCGGTGCTCAAGGTCGCGCTGGCCTAAGGAATCGGTAAATCATGTCCGCTTACGAAATCATCCATCACGAATACGACGCGATCGTGGTCGGCGCCGGTGGCGCGGGCCTGCGTGCCACGCTAGGCCTGGCCGAGGCCGGCCTGAAGACGGCCAACATCACCAAGCTGTTCCCCACGCGCTCGCACACCGTCGCGGCGCAGGGCGGCATCTCCGCGGCGCTGGCCAACATGGGCCGCGACGACTGGCGCTGGCACTTCTACGACACCGTCAAGGGTTCCGACTGGCTCGGCGACCAGGACGCGATCCAGTACATGACGCGCGAGGCCATCCCCGCGATCATCGAACTCGAACATTACGGCGTGCCGTTCTCGCGTACGCCGGAAGGCAAGATCTACCAGCGTCCGTTCGGCGGCATGACCACCGAATTCGGCAAGGGCCCGCCGGCGCAGCGCACCTGCGCGGCGGCGGACCGCACCGGCCATGCGATGCTGCACACGCTTTACCAGCAGTCGTTGAAGTGCAAGGCGCAGTTCTACATCGAGTACTTCGCGCTCGACCTGCTGACCGACGACGATGGTTCGATCTGCGGCGTGCTCGCCTGGGATCTGGCGACCGGCCAGCTGCACCGCTTCCGCGCGCACATGGTCATTCTCGCCACCGGCGGCTACGGCCGCGCCTACTTCTCGGCGACGTCCGCGCACACCTGCACGGGCGATGGCGGTGGCATGGTGCTACGTGCCGGCCTGCCGCTACAGGACCTGGAGTTCGTGCAGTTCCACCCGACCGGCATCTACGGTTCGGGCTGCCTCATCACCGAAGGTGCGCGCGGTGAAGGCGGCTACCTCACCAACCGCAACGGCGAGCGCTTCATGGAGCGCTACGCGCCGAGCGTGAAGGACCTGGCGCCGCGCGACATGGTGTCGCGCGCGATGGCCACGGAAATCCGCGAAGGCCGCGGCGTCGGCGAGGAAGCCGACCATATCCACCTGCATCTCGAACACCTCGGGCCGGAAGTGCTGCACGCGCGTCTGCCGGGTATCTCCGAGTCGGCCAAGATCTTCGCCGGTGTCGACGTCACCAAGGAGCCGATCCCGGTGGTGCCGACGGTGCACTACAACATGGGCGGCATCCCGACGCTGTGGACCGGCGAAGTCGTCACCAAGCGCGACGGCAACCCGGACAGCATCGTCCCCGGCCTGATGGCGGTGGGCGAAGCGGCCTGCGTGTCGGTGCACGGTGCCAATCGCCTCGGTTCCAACTCGCTGCTCGACCTGGTCGTGTTCGGCCGCGCCGCGGCGATCCGCGCCGCCGAAGTGGTCAAGCCGGGCCAGCCGCACAAGAAGATTTCCAGCGCTTCGGAAGACAAGGCGCTGGCGCGCCTCGACAAGTTCCGCAACGCCAAGGGCAGTTCGCCGACCGCGAAGATCCGTCTCGACATGCAGAAGACGATGCAGAAGCACTGCGCCGTGTTCCGCGATGGCCCGACGATGCAGGAAGGCATCGTCAAGCTGAAGTCGGTGATCGAGAACTTTGCCAGCGACGTGTCGGTGTCGGATCGCTCGATGATCTGGAATTCGGACCTCGCCGAGACGCTGGAACTCGACAACCTGCTGGGCCAGGCGCTGCTGACCATCGTCGGCGCCGAGAACCGCAAGGAATCGCGCGGTGCGCACGCACGCGACGACATCAAGGACCGCGACGACCAGAACTGGATGCATCACACCATCGCCTGGCGCACGGCTGACACCGACGTGAAGATCGACTTCCGCCCGGTGCATATGCAGCCGCTCGACAACGAGGTGGAACACATTCCGCCCGTCGCCCGCAAGTACTGAGATCCGCCGAGAACCGACATGGCTCAGCTCACGCTCCCGCAGAACTCCAAGCTCGACAAGAAGGCCGGCAAGGTCTTCAAGGCGCCGGCCGGCGCCAAGAACGTCAAGTCGTTCAAGATCTACCGCTACGACCCGGACACCGGCGCCAACCCGCGCGTGGACACCTACGAGGTGGACATGGCGGCCTGCGGCCCGATGGTTCTGGACGCGCTGATCAAGATCAAGAACGAGATCGACCCGACCGTCACGTTCCGCCGCTCCTGCCGCGAAGGCATCTGCGGTTCCTGCGCGATGAACATCGACGGCACCAACACGCTGGCGTGCATCAAGCCTTGCGACGAGATCAAGGGCGATGCCTCGGTCTATCCGCTGCCGCACATGCCGGTGGTCAAGGACCTGGTGCCGGACATGACGCACTTCTACGCGCAGCTGGCGTCCATCGAGCCGTGGCTGAAGACCGACTCGCCGGCGCCGACGCGTGAGCGCCTGCAGTCCGAAGCCGACCGCGCCAAGCTCGACGGCCTCTACGAGTGCATCCTCTGCGCCTGCTGCTCGACGTCGTGCCCGAGCTACTGGTGGAACTCCGACCGTTACCTCGGTCCGGCGATCCTGCTGCAGGCCTACCGCTGGCTGGTCGACTCGCGCGACGAAGCGACCGGTGAACGTCTGGACGCGCTGGAAGATCCGTTCAAGCTGTACCGCTGCCACACGATCATGAACTGCGCCAAGACCTGCCCGAAGGGTCTGAATCCGGCGAAGGCGATCGCGGAAGTGAAGAAGATGGTCGTGGAGCGCAAGATTTGAGCGGCACGCGCCACGCACACAAGGGCGGCCTGGCCGCCCTTGTCGTTTGGAGCACCGCATGAGCGAGACGTCCGGCAAGCCGGCGATGGACGGCCGCCTGCGCTGGCTGCTGCGCCGGGGCATGAAGGAACTCGACGTGATGATGGAGCGCTACTACGCGCGCCGCTTCCACGATGCGCCGGCCGACGAGAAGGCCGCGTTCCTGCGGATCGTCACGCTCGCCGAGGACCCAGATATCTGGGCCTGGACCATGGGATACGACCCGGTGCCCGATGAATACGCCGTCATCGTCGAACAGCTTCGCATCTACCGTTGATCTGAGCCTGCGGCCGTCGTACCGTGTGTTTCGCGCGGTGTTCGCCTTGCACTTCGTCTGCCTGACGCTCACGGTTTTCTCGGTGCCGGCCGGTGCGCCGATGATGGCGCTGGCTACAGCGTTCGGCCTGTCGTGGCTGTGGGTCCGGCGCCACCCAGCGCTGGGTCTGACGCCGCAGGCGGTGACGCGCATCGTCTGGCATGCCGATGGCAACTGGACCCTGCATCGCGCGCAGGGTGAACCGCACGCCGCGGCGCTGCTGCCGGGCAGCCTCGTGCATCCCTGGCTACTAGTTTTGCGTTTTCGCCTGGAGTCCGGTGTCGCGGTGTCGCGCGTGATCCTCGGCGACGAGACCGACGCCGATGCGCTGCGGCGCCTGCGAGCGCGATTGAGCGTGACGAGCTGAACCGCTGCTGCGGAGCGCCGCGCCGCCAGGTGCGCGCTGCTGTCGTCCCGATACCGGCCGTCGTGATTCGGACGCGCCTGCGCGATGGGCTGACAGGCCTTCGGGCAATTTCCGACGACGTGAAGGCGACAGCGCTGCGTCGTGGGCTGAATTTACGCTCGTGCGCAGACGCGTCGTCCTCTACGCTTCCGGCGCGGGCGACAAGGCCCGACTATGCGAGGAGTGGGGGATATGGCGGGGGTTCGAATCAAGTCGCGAGTCGCTTCGCAGTTCGCGGTGGCTGCGTTGGCGCTGACGCTGGCCGCCTGCGGTGGCAGCACGGCGCCAGGCAATACGGGTGGCGGTGATGGTGGGGGGGGTAGTCCTGGGCGAGGCAACGACGGCAAGCAGACGATCTACTCGGTCGCCAATGCTTGCCACACGCTGCGTTCGGACGCTGGCTATATCGCGACGTCCGGCAGCGGCTACGGCCTGAGCGACGACGCCTCGCAGGCCACTGCGTTCTACTTCAAGCCCAGCGCGCTCGGTTCTTACCTGCTGTTGTCGGCCTACAGCCGCGAGCCCGGTGCGCGTGGCGACAAGCAGCTGCTCGGCATTACCGATCCGGCCGGTGAGTTCCTCGATGTCGCGGGCAACTTCGTCGGTGAGGTCGGCCACCTGGTTTCCGGCGTCGGCGATATCACGGCGATCCTGCTCGACCCCCTGTTCACGGGGACCAGTCCCGTCCGCAACATCGGCGATGCGGCCGGCTCGATCGGCGGTGTCGTTGGCGGCATCGATGTTGCGCCGCGCCTTGGTCGGGTGACGGAGGCGAGCGACCTGGCCGTCTGGAATCTGCTGCCGGCTTCGCAGGGGCGCTTCCACCTCGTCAACGCCATCACCGGCCAGCGTCTGGCGGCGGCTCAGGGCGTACTGGCGCTGTCCAGCGAGACCACGCCGAGCGCGATCACGGAGTTCGTGCTGACGCCGGCGCCCGGCTGCGACGAGTATCCCGAAGTCAGCACCAATGCCCGCGTGCTGGACGCGCGTGGTCCGGCCAAGTACCTGCGCGAAGTGCCCTTGTTCTCGGGCGTCGCCGGCATCGGTGCCAATGATGTTTACGGCTACGTCGACGGCCATGCGCACGTCACCGCCTACGAGTTCATCGGCGGTCGCGTGAACTACGGCGATCCGTTCCACAAGTTCGGCATCGACCATGCGCTGGACGACTGCGCGGTCAACCACGGCCCCCAAGGCATTCTGGGCATCGTCGAAACTGCAACCTCCGGTTTCAACCCGGTGCACAACACCACGGGCTGGCCGAGTTTCGATTTCTGGCCGCGCTACGACTCGCTGCAGCACCACCAGACCTACTACAAGTGGATGGAGCGCGCCTATCTGGGCGGTCTGCGCATTCTGGTCAATCACTACACCGGCAACGAGCTGCTGTGCCAGCTCAATCCGCAGAAGCAGAACGACTGCGATTTCGAAGCCAACTGGCGCCTGCAGGCATTGCGTCTGCGCGAGATGCAGGAATACATCGACGCCCAGAGCGGCGGCCCCGGAAAGGGCTGGATGCAGGTCGTCGACACGCCGGCCGATGCGCGTCGCGCCGTC
This sequence comes from Solimonas sp., assembly GCA_036405815.1. Lineage (GTDB taxonomy): Bacteria > Pseudomonadota > Gammaproteobacteria > Nevskiales > Nevskiaceae > Solimonas. The sequence goes on from DASWWX010000068.1 coordinate 29,251, forward strand.
GCTGCGGGCAAGCTCGCAGTGGTGCAGGGCATCGAGATCTCGAAGATCTTCAATTGCGGTGAGTTCCTCGACCAGCCGGAATGCACGCGTGAAGAGATCGTCGAGCGGCTCGACGCCGCGTACGCCGCGGGTGTGCGCCACATCTTCCCGGTACACAAGTTCGACAACGCCTTCGGTGGCGTCTATCCGACTGAGAGCTTCGGCATCGGCACCATCCTGCACGGCGGCAACATGATCGAGACCGGCCATCTGCAGGAGTTCGAGCCGTGCCCCGAGGGTTACGAGGGCGATTCGCCGCAGACGCGCGGTGGCGTCAATCCGCTGGGCATCATCGATCAGCTCCTGTACCAGGTGGAGTACGTCAACGGTCAGCTCAGCTCGACGTTCCCGCTGCCGCCCTTGCTGCCGGCCACCGAAACCGGCCTGTGCAACGTGCGTGGCCTCACCGAGCTGGGCCGCTTCTTCATTGACGAGCTGATGCGCCGCGGCATGCTGATCGAGGTGGATCACATCAGCTCCAAGGGCATTGATCGCGTACTGGAGCTGGCCGAGGCCAACGGTTACCCGGGCGTGATCAGCAGTCACGACTGGACCTATGTCGAGAGCCTGCTCGACCGTCTCGTGGCCGCGGGCGGCACGATCGGCCGCTTCGGCAACAACCGCGCGGGCTGGGTGGATGTGCTGCTGCGTGCCGACCAGCGGCCCGCCAAGCACCGCGTGGTGGACGTGGTGCCGACCGCGCTGGCTTCAGACGTCAACGGCATCGCGCACCTGCCGCGCAACAACAACGAGGCGGCGCCGCTGTATCCGTTCCGCTCCGTGGATGGCCGCGTCGAGTTCGATCGCCAGGTGACCGGCGATCATGCATTCGATCTGTATGAGGGCCGTGGTGTCGCGCACTATGGTCTGTACCCGGACCAGATTGCCGACATGCAGCGTTTCACTACGGACCGCACGCCGCAGGAGGTGGAGCGCGCGCTGCGGGCGTTGATGACCTCGGCCGAGTCGTATCTGCGGCAGTGGGAGGCGACCGAAGCCTGGGTGCGCTGAGCTCGGTCTGAAAATCGAAAGCCGCGGCTACCGTAAGGCGCCGCGGCTTTTTTGTTGAGCGCGCGAGCCCGGCGCCGATTCGCACCCGATGCCGTGCGGGCTGCGGTCAGCCCGCGCTGTTGCGGCCGGACAGGATCGTGGGGCGCGCCGCAGCCAGGCTCTGCGGATGGTCGAGCGTGTAGTGCAAGCCGCGACTTTCCTTGCGCGCCAGCGCCGAGCGCACGATCAGTTCGGCGCAGACCACGAGATTGCGCAGTTCCAGCAGGTGCGGCGTGATGCGGTAGTTGCCGTAGTACTCCTGGATTTCAGAGGCCAGCAGCTCGACACGGTGCAGCGCGCGCTCCAGGCGCTTGGTGGTGCGCACGATGCCGACGTAGTCCCACATGAAGGTGCGCAGTTCCAGCCAGTTGTGCGAGACCACGACATCTTCGTCGGAGTCGGTGACGCGGCTGGCGTCCCAGGCGCGCGGCGTGGGCGGGGTTCGACGCGCATCCAGCGTTGCCATCAGATCCTGGGCGGCGGCTTCCGCGAATACCAGGCATTCCAGCAGGGAGTTCGAAGCCAGGCGATTGGCGCCATGCAGGCCGGTGCAAGCGACCTCGCCGATCGCGTAGAGGCCGTCCACGTCGGTGCGGGCGCGCAGATCGGTCCACACGCCGCCGCAGGTGAAGTGCGCGGACGGCACCACCGGAATCGGCTGACGGGTGATGTCGATGCCGAACTTCAGGCATTGCGCATGAATGCTGGGGAAATGCTGGATCACGAACGCTGCGGGTTTGTGCGTGATGTCGAGCAGCACATGGCGCAGACCCAGGCGTTTCATCTCGTGGTCGATGGCGCGCGCGACGATGTCACGCGGCGCCAGTTCCGCGCGCTCGTCAAAGCGCGGCATGAAGCGCTCGCCGGGCGATCCGTCCGGATTCGGCAGGCGCAGCTGCGCGCCTTCGCCGCGCAGGGCTTCGCTGATCAGGAAGTTGCGCGCATCCTTGTGATAGAGCGTGGTCGGATGGAACTGCATGAACTCCATGTTGGCGACGCGGCAACCGGCGCGCCAGGCGATGGCAATGCCGTCGCCGGAGGCGCCGTACGGATTGCTCGAGTACAGGTACACCTGATTGGCGCCGCCAGTGGCGAGCACCACCGCCTTGGCGGCGAGCGCGCTGACCTGGCCGCTGTCGCGATCCAGCAGATAGGCGCCATGCACACGCTTGTCGGCGCGATCGACGATCAGGTCCACCGCCATTGCCCGCTCCAGCACGCGGATGTTGGGATGGCGTACCGCCAGCGAGACCAGCGTGGTTTCCACCGCACGCCCGGTGGCGTCGGCGGCGTGGACGATACGGCGGTGCGAGTGACCGCCCTCCCGCGTCAGGTGCAGGCCGGTGGTGGCCGCGTCCTCGTCGCGCGTGAACTCCACGCCCTGATCGAGCAACCACTGGATACAGGCGGCGCCGCGTTCCACCGTGTAACGCACCGCGGCCTCATCACAGAGGCCGGCGCCGGCGACCAGCGTGTCCTGGATGTGATTGTCGGTGGAGTCCTCGGCGTCGAGCACCGCCGAGATGCCGCCCTGCGCCCATAGCGTGCTGCCGCTCGACGCCAGGCCCTTGGAGACGACGGTGACCCTGCGGCCGGCATCGGCGAGGCGCAACGCGCAGGACAGGCCGGCGGCGCCGCTGCCGAGAACCAGGACTTCCGGTTCGAGCATGGGAAGAGGGGAGGGAGCTTGCTAGACTATTGAGATTGATTCCGCTTCTCGTCGATGCCGTTGCCGGTATTGCCGAGGCGAGATTTCCCCAGATTTTATCCGTTTTCACGCGCGGCACCGGTGCCGTGCAGTACGCTAGCCGCGCATGACCGATATCGCCGACGAACAACTGGTGGCCCGCGCCCAGGCCGGCGACCCGCGCGCGTTCGAACTGCTGGTACGCAAGTACCAGTACCGCATCGTCCAACTGGTGTCCCGCCTGGTCGGCGAGGCCGATGCGCCGGACGTCGCCCAGGAAACCTTCATCCGGGCCTGGCGGGCGCTGAACGGCTTCCGCGGCCAGTCGGCGTTCTATACCTGGCTGTACCGGATCGGCATCAACACCGCCAAGAACTCGCTGGTGTCGCGCTCGCGCCGACCGGCGGACCAGGACATCGATATCGCCGACGCCGAGCTGTACGGCCATACCGAACAGCTCAGCGACATCGAGACGCCGGAGGCCAAGGCGCTGACCGAGGAGATCCGCGAGAAGGTCGAGGCGGCGATCAACCGCCTGCCGGCGGACCTGCGCACCGCGATCACGCTGCGCGAACTCGAGGGGCTGTCCTACGAGGAGATCGCGCAGGTCATGGAGTGCCCGATCGGCACCGTACGCTCGCGCATCTTCCGCGCGCGCGAGGCGATCGACGCCGTGCTCAAGCCGCTGCTCGAATGACCGTGCGTCGGAATGTCTCCCTGGAACACGCGAGATCGGGGAACTTTTCCCGTGCTGCGTGGTTTAGCTTCTATCTGCTGAGGTAAGGTCGGTCTCCATGGCAAACGAATCACTGTCCGCCGAATCCCTGTCTGCGCTGCTCGATGGCGAGTGCAGTCCCGAGGAGATGGAACGTCTGCTGGACGAGATGGAGCGCTCCCCGGCGCTCAAGGACGCGTGGAGCCAGCTTTGCCTGTCGCGCGAAATCCGCAGCGGCACCCGGATCGTGCGCGGCCAGGTCAGCATCTGCGAGGGCGTGATGGCCGGCATCGCCGCCGCCCCGGCCCCGATGTCCGACAAGGTCGTGCCGCTGGCATCACGGCGACCGTCGGCTCCGCCCGTCGCGGCGCCTGCCGTGTCACCCCGTGCGCGCTCGGCCTTCGATTGGCGCGCGCTGAGCGGCTGGGCGGTGGCGGCGTCGGTGGCGCTGGTCGCCGTCGGTTTGAACCTGTCGGGTCGCGAGACGACGACGAACATCGAGGCCGGTGGCATGACCGCCTTGCCGCAAGTGACCTCGCCGGTGTCCGTGCCGCTGAGCACGCGGCGTCCGCGCAACCTGCAGACGGTTTCGCTCACGCCGGAAGATGAAGATCTGCGCAGCTACCTGATCGAGCACAGCAACACGCTGGCGGAGCGGGGCATGGGGGGGGCGCTGTCCTACGCACGCTTTGCCGCTTACACGACTGATCCGCGCACGTCGGCGCAGCCGCAGCCGGCGGTGGCCACGACCTCGGCGGAGCAGCCCTGATGCGGACCGGCTGGGCGCTATGGCTGGCGGTGGTGTCAGTGCCGGCGCTGGCCGCCGGTGAAGCAGCCGACTGGCTGGTGCGCATCAGTGAGGCCTCGCGTATCGCCAACTATCGGGGTGTCATCGTCTATCAGGCGCGTGATACCCAGGAAACCCTGCGCGTTGTGCACCGCTTCCAGGATGGCGTCGAGATGGAGCGGGTGCAGACGCTGACCGGCCTCCCGCGCGAGATCATCAAGCAGGACGACCGGGTCATCTGTCTGCTGCCGCGCGATCGCCGGGTGACGGTGGATCGGCCGACGCCCAAGAGTCTGTTCCCGGGGTTGACCCTGGAGCGCGTTACGCAGATCGGGCAGGTCTACGAGTTCGATGACCTGGGTCAGGCGCGCATCGCCGGTCGCAATTGCCGTGGCATCGCAATCACGCCGCGTGACGACTATCGCTACGGCTACGAGGTCTGGGCCGACGCGCTCACCGCCGTGCCGCTCAAGGTCAATCTGATTGGTCGTGACGGGGGCGTGCTGGAGCAGATGATGTTCACGCAGGTCGAGTTTCCCGACCGCATCCCGGACACCGCGCTGCAAAGCGAGCTGGACCCGCAGCAGCGCTTTGCGCGCTTGCCGGTCCCGGTGCCGGCCGCTGCGGTGCCTGCGATCGCGGTGGCGCCATCGGTGGTACCGCTGCCGCAGCAGCCGGTGGTGACGGTCCGTCTCGATCGCCTGCCGCCGGGCTTCAAGGTGGTCCAGCGCGATCTGCGGCCGACAGCCGACGGCAAGGGCGTGGTCGAGCATTTGCTGCTGTCCGACGGCCTGTCCGCGGTCTCGGTGTTCCGCGCTCGCAAGGCGGCACCGGCGCGTGTGTTTCAGGGTGTTTCGCAGATGGGCGCCGTGCATGCCTACGGCCGCCTGCAGGGCTCGGTGCATATCACGGTAGTTGGCGAGGCGCCGCAGGAAACCGTACGCCTGATCGGCGAAAGCCTGCAGGGCGAACCGCTGCCGGAAGCGGCGCCGTCGGTGGCCGCCGCGCCCTCGTCGGCCGTGCCTGATCGCTGAGGCGCGGTCCGTCCGCATCCGGTCCCTGAGGGCCATTCGGAGCGCCGACGGGCGCCCGGGCGGCCGCTCCGCCCGGTCGCGTGTTTGAATTTCCGCGCCGTTTCCTTTGAAATCTCGCGCACAAGGCCGCGCCATGTGCCGCGCGGACCGGAGCTTGCCCCCATGACGTCTGCGGTCCGTGCCCTGCGGCTGTGTTGCCTGCTGCCCGCCTTGTTGCTGGTTTCCTGCGAGCGCAGTGCAGCGCCAGCCGTCATCAGCGGTGCCCCCGACTTCGCGGATCTGGTTGAGCGCGTCTCGCCGTCGGTCGTCAACATCAGCACCGTGCCGGCCGACCGTGCCGCTCCGCGGTCGTCGAACGAACACGCCGAGGCGCTGCAGGATGCGCCCGAGTGGTTCCGCCGCTTTTTCGAGAATCAGCCTGATCCGGAGGCGCAGGATGAAGGCGCGCCGTTGGACCCGCAATCGCTGGGGTCCGGCTTCGTGCTGTGGAAGGACGGCTACATCCTCACCAATTACCACGTGGTGCGCGACGCCAAGGAAGTGATCGTGCGTCTGCTCGATCGCCGCCAGTTCACGGCGCAGGTGGTTGGCAGCGATGAGGCCAGCGATCTGGCGCTGCTCAAGATCGACGCCAACGACTTGCCGGTGGTAAAGCTCGGCGATTCGGCCAAGCTGCGGCCGGGGCAGTGGGTGCTGGCGATCGGTTCGCCGTTCGGCTTCGATTACTCCGTGACCGCCGGCATCGTCTCGGCCAAGGGTCGCGCGCTGATCACCGAGCAGTACGTGCCGTTCATCCAGACCGACGTCGCGATCAACCCGGGCAACTCGGGTGGGCCGCTGTTCAATCTCGCGGGCGAGGTGGTCGGCGTCAATTCGCAGATCTATTCGCAGTCCGGTGGTTATCAGGGCGTCTCGTTCTCGATTCCGATCGACGTGGCCGCCAAGGTGGCGGGCCAGCTCAAGGACAGTGGTCGCGTTACCCGGGGCTGGTTGGGCGTGGTCGTGCAGGAGGTGGATCGCGATCTGGCCCAGCAGTTCCGGCTCGAACGACCCGAAGGTGCGCTGGTGGCCCGGGTCATTCCGCAGGGACCGGCGGCGCTGGCTGGGGTGCGCGAGGGCGACATCATTCTGAGCTTCAATGGCCAGGAGCTGCCCAGTTCCAGCACGCTGCCGCACCTGGTCGGTATCGCCGATCCGGGTTCCAAGGCAACGCTCAAGCTGATCCGCGACGGCAAGCCGCTGACGCTCAAGGTCGAGGTCGGATCGCTGGCGCCGGGAACGGATCTGAGCTTTGCCGAGGAACCGCCGGCGCCGCCGGCCGGCCCGCTCGGCATGACCGTGCGCCCCTTGACCGCCGCCGAGCGTCGCCAGGCCCAGGTGCTGTCGGGTGGGGTGCTGATCGTCGATATCGTGGACGGCCCGGCGACGCGTGCGGGCCTGCGTGCCGGCGACGTCCTGCTGCAGATCGCCGGTCAGGAGGTGAATAGCGTGGCGCGGCTGGCCGAGGTTGCCGGGCGGCTGACGCCGGGCCAGACGGTTCCGGTGCTGGTGCAGCGGCGCGGCGCGCCGCTGTTTCTGGCGATGGACATGCCGGCGGGCGATGGCTGAGGCGGCGCGCTACCTGCTGCTCGGCCGCCCGGACTGCCATCTCTGCGAGGATTTCGAGGCGGCGCTGCGAAATCATCTGGGGGGCCAGGCCTCTGCACTGGAGTGGGCCGACGTGGACAGTCGGAACGAGTGGCGGCTGCGGTTCGGTCAGCGCATCCCGGTGCTGTTGAACGAAGCCGGTTCCGTGCTGTCGGAAGGGCAGTTCGATGCCGCGGCCTTCGACGCCGCGATCCGCCGCTAGCCGCTATACTTCGCCGCCTTTTGTCGATATCCCCGTAGCGTCCGTGTTCGCCGGCAGACTGTGATCCTGAGGATCCGTTCCGGCTGAGCGGCGCGTCGTCCCCTCAAGCCCGCTTTTGCCGATTGCCCGTGCGCCAGGATCACATCCGTAACTTTTGCATCATCGCGCACATCGACCACGGCAAATCGACGTTGGCCGACCGCTTCATCCAGCTTACCGGCGGCCTCGAGCAGCGCGAGATGCAATCGCAGGTGCTCGACAACAACCCCATCGAGCGCGAGCGCGGCATCACGATCAAGGCCCAGGCGGTGCAGTTGCACTACCGTGCCAAGAACGGCGAGCTGTATCAGTTCAACCTGATCGACACGCCGGGACACGTCGATTTCTCGTACGAAGTCAGCCGCTCGCTCGCCGCCTGCGAGGGCGCGCTGCTGGTGGTCGATGCTTCGCAGGGCGTCGAGGCGCAGTCGGTCGCCAACTGCTACACGGCGCTGGATCAGAATCTGGAAGTGCTGCCCGTGCTGAACAAGGTCGATCTGCAAAACGCAGAGCCCGACCGTGTCTGCGACGAGATCGAACAGGTCATCGGCATTCCGGCCGCGGACGCGATCCGCATTTCCGCCAAGACAGGTCTCAACGTGCCGGACGTGTTGGAGGCGGTCGTCGAGCGGCTGCCGCATCCGAAAGGCAATCCGGAAGGCAAGCTGCAGGCGCTGATCGTCGATTCCTGGTTCGACAACTATCTCGGCGTCGTGTCGCTGGTGCGCGTGGTCAACGGTTCGGTCAAGAAGAACCAGAAGATCCGCGTCATGTCGACGGGCAAGGATTACGAAATCACGATGATGGGCGTCAATACGCCCAAGCGTGTGTTCAAGGAAGAATTGCAGTGCGGCGAGGTGGGCTTCATCGTCGCCGGCATCAAGGATATTTTCGGAGCGCCGGTCGGCGATACGTTGACCGTGGCCGGCAGTGCCGCCAGCGATGAGCAGCTGCCCGGTTTCCGTCAGGTGCAGCCGCGCGTGTTCGCCGGCATGTTCCCGGTCGATGCCGACGACTTCGAGGATTTCCGCGAATCGCTGCAGAAGCTGCGTCTCAATGACTCGGCGCTGCAGTTCGAGCCGGAGAACTCGACGGCGCTGGGCTTCGGCTTCCGCATCGGCTTCCTCGGCATGCTGCACATGGAAATCGTGCAGGAGCGCCTGGAGCGCGAGTACAACCTGAACCTCATCACCACCGCGCCGTCGGTGGTGTACGAGGTGCTGATGACCGACGGCACGGTGAAGAAGGTCGACAACCCGGCCGAGCTGCCTGAAGTCGGTTCTCTGGAAGAGATTCGCGAGCCGATCATCAACGCGCGCATCCTGATGCCGCCGGACTACGTCGGCAGCGTGATGCAGCTGTGCATGGAGAAGCGCGGCGTGCAGAAGAACCTGCGCTACCTTGGCTCGCAGGTTCAGATGGAAGTGGAGATGCCGCTGGCGGAAGTCGTGCTCGACTTCTTCGACCGACTGAAGAGCGTGTCGCGCGGCTACGCCTCGTTCGAGTACGAGTTCGTGCGCTTCCAGGCCGCGGACCTGGTCAAGCTCGACGTGCTGGTCAACGGCGACAAGGTCGATGCGCTGGCCACGATCGTGCACCGCGACAGCGCCTATCCGCGCGGCCGCGACCTCTGCGAGAAGATGCAGGAAGTCATCCACCGCCAGATGTTCGACATCGCGATCCAGGCAGCGATCGGCTCCAAGATCATCGCGCGTTCGACGGTCAAGGCACTGCGCAAGGACGTGACCGCCAAGTGCTACGGCGGCGATGCGTCGCGCAAGCGCAAGCTGCTGGAGAAGCAGAAGGAAGGTAAAAAGCGCATGAAGCAGGTCGGCTCCGTGGAAATTCCGCAGGAAGCGTTCCTGGCGGTGCTCGGCGTCGATCGCAAGAAGTAAGCGAAAAAGGGAAGCGGAATGTCCGATTTTCACGTCGATTTTGCGGTCCTGCTGACAGCGGCCACGCTGTTCACCGGCGTCTTCTGGCTGCTCGACAAGCTGTGGCTGGGCCCCAAGCGTCGCAAGGCGTTGCCCGAGGGGCAGCCGGACAAGCCGAGCAGCTTCATCGATTTCTGCCGCTCGTTCTTCCCGGTGATCCTGGTGGTGCTGGTGCTGCGCTCGTTCATCGCAGAGCCGTTTCGGATTCCGTCCGGTTCGATGATTCCGACGCTGTCGATCGGCGATTTCATCCTGGTCAACAAGTTCGCCTACGGCGTCCGCGATCCGGTGCTGCACAAGGAGTTCATCGGTGTCGGTCGTCCGCAGCGTGGCGATATCGCCGTGTTCCGCTGGCCGGTCGATCCGAGCAAGGATTTCATCAAGCGCCTGGTCGGTCTGCCGGGTGACCACATCGTTTACCGCGACAAGCAGCTCTACATCAACGGCGAGCCGGCCACGCTGGATCCGTCCGGTGTCTATACTGACGGTCTGCCGGCGCCGGGTGTCGTCTACCGGATGGACGAGGATCTGATGGGCGTGGCCCACAAGATTCTGGTGAATCCGAACCGACCGTCGGACGATTTTGAGTTCATCGTGCCGCCCGGCGAGTATTTCGCGATGGGCGACAACCGTGACGGCTCGGACGATAGCCGTCGCTGGGGAACGGTGCCGGAGCGAAATCTGGTGGGCAAGGCGTTCTTCATCTGGATGTCCTGGGATGGCGCCAACAACCGGGTCGACTTCTCGCGCATCGGCACGTCGATTCGTTAAGCAGTCCGTGGCCGTTTAGGCTGATCGAAGGGGATGATCATGCGTTCACGCAGTCGCCAGAAAGGTATCGGTTGGTTCAATCTGTTGTTTCTTTTCTTTGTCCTGGGCGTATTTTCCGTTGTCGGCGTCAAGTCGCTGCCGATCTATCTGAACCAGATGAAGATCGCGAGCTCGCTGAGCAAGGTCGCAATGGACCCTGCCAACGCCAACGCCGAGCCGGCCGCCCTGCGCAAGGCCTTGCAGCGCTACTGGGATATCGAAAGCATCGATTCGCTGACGCCAGCGGACATCAAGATCAAGCGCACCGAGCAGGGTCGCTTCCTCAGCTACGACTACGAGGCGCGGACCGATCTGTTCTACAACATCTCGTTGCTGTTCCATTTCCAGGACGATGTCGCGCTGCGCAACCAGTAGCCACTCGGGCGGCAGCGGATGCCTTTGAGCGCCTCCGTTGACGGTCTGCAGCGTCGCATCGGTTACCGATTCACCGATGTGGCGCTACTGCAGCGTGCGCTGACCCATCGCAGTGTCGGCGGCAGCAACAACGAACGCCTTGAGTTCCTGGGCGACGCTCTGCTGAATTTCGTGGTCGCCGCGGCGCTTTACGAGGTGCGCGGTCGGGCCGAGGAGGGCGCGCTGTCGCGGTTACGCGCGAGCCTGGTGCGCGAGGAGTCGCTGGCGCGTCTGGCACGGGAGCTGGAACTGAGCGAGGTGCTGAGCCTTGGCGAGAGCGAGCTCAAGTCCGGCGGCTTTCGCCGCGATTCGATACTTGCCGATGCTCTGGAAGCCATTCTCGGTGCGGTATATCTGGATGGCGGCTTCGAGGCCGCGCGCGACGTCTGTCTGCACCTGTATGCGCCACTGCTCGCTGACCTGCCGGATGCGGAGACGCTGAAGGATCCGAAGACGCGGCTGCAGGAGTGGCTGCAGGCGCGGGCTCGGCCGCTGCCACGCTATGAGGTCCTGTCCGAAAATGGTCCGCCGCATCGCCGGGTGTTCGAAGTGCGGTGCAGCCTCGTCGATGACGCGATCCTGGCGGAGGCGACGGGCGCCAGTCGTCGAAACGCCGAGCAGCAGGCGGCAGATAGTCTGTTGCAGAAGCTGAGTGGCTCCTCCCATGCGTAGTGGCATCGTTACTCTCGTCGGCCGGCCGAATGTCGGCAAATCGTCGTTGCTCAACGCGATGGTCGGCCACAAGGTCAGCATCGTTTCGCACAAGCCCCAGACCACGCGGCATCGCATCCAGGGCGTGTTGCATCAGGAACAGGGCCAGATCGTCTTCGTCGATACGCCGGGCTTGCACCGTCAGCAGAAGCGCGCGCTCAACCGCGTCATGAACGAAGCCGCAGTGGCGGCGATCCAGGACGTCGATCTGATCGTTTTCGTCGTCGAGGCTGGCGTCTGGACAGAAGAGGACCAGGCGGTGTTCGAGCGCTTGCAGCATTCGTCGGCGCCGGTCGGGCTGGTCATCAACAAGATCGACCGGGTCAAGGAGCGCGCGCGCCTGCTGCCGGAGCTGGAAAGGCTGGGCAAGCGGCACGCCTGGGCGTTCGTGGTGCCGTTGTCGGCGCTCAAGGGCGACAACCTGCGGGGGCTGGAGACGGAGTTGTTCGCGCGGCTGCCCGAGGGGCCGCCGCTGTATCCTGAAGACCAGATCGTCGGTCATGACCTGGGCTTTACCGCTGCCGAGATCGTGCGCGAGAAGTTGACCCGCAGCCTCCACCAGGAACTGCCGTATGCGCTGACGGTGGAGATCGAGCAGTACCAGCGGGAAGGCGGCCTCGATCGCATCAGTGCCGTGATCTGGGTGGAGCGCGACAACCAGAAGAAAATCGTCATTGGCGAGAATGGCGAGCATTTGAAGCGCATCGGCAGCGCCGCGCGCCGCGACCTCGAGCGCGAGACCGGGCAGAAAGTGTTTTTGCAGCTCTGGTGCAAGGTGCGCGAGAACTGGAGCGACGACCCCAAGGCGCTCAAGCGCTTCGGGCTGTCACTGGGCGATTGAGCGCGTGCCCCCGCATGGGCGTTGATTCGCGATGCCTTGGGTCGGCACGGACAGCGATGTTGCTTGTGGTTGATCCAATCGTGTCGCCGCCCTCGCTACGGTGTTTGGGCGTGGCGCCAGCCTGAAGCAGGATGTCCGCGCGCGCGCCCCTGCAGCCGGGCTGGCTGATCGCCAGCCACCCCTATAGCGACAGCAGCCTGTTGCTGGAAGTCTTCACCCGAGAGCAGGGCCGCATCGGCCTGGTTGCGCGCGGCGCGCGCGGTCCGAAATCGCGCCTGCGTGGTGTGCTGCAAGTTTTTACGCCGCTGCTGCTGTCGTGGAGTGGGCGCGGCGAACTGGCCACGCTGACCGCCGCCGAGGCGCAGGCCCCTCCCGTGCTGCTGACCGGGGAGCGCATCTTCTACGGCTGGTACGTCAACGAGCTGCTGGGCCGGCTGTTGCTGCGGCATGACGCTCACATCGCGCTGTTCGATCTGTATGCGGCGCTGCTGCCGGCGCTGGTCGGGGACGAGATCGAGGCGCAGGGCGCGCTGCGCCTGTTCGAAAAGTATCTGCTGGCCGAGATCGGGTATGGCCTGCGTCTGCCGACTTCGCTCGATCCGCAGCTGCGCTACCGCTACGACTGGGAATCCGGCCCGCAGCCGGATCGCGAAGGCTATGCCGGTACCAGCCTGATCGCGCTGCGCGACGATCGCCTGGATGCGGCGGGCGCGCTCGCCGACGCGCGGCGGCTATTGCAAGCTGCCTTGCGCCGACAGCTCGGCGACAGGCCGCTGGAAACGCCGCGCCTGCTGCGCAGCCTGCGTGGCCTGGACGCAGGGGCATCGGACGCATGAGCTTTGCGGGGTGTGGCGCTATCATCGCGCTCCGTTCCAGCCGGGTTTGATCATGGGTCGCGCTACTGCCACCGTCGAAATGCCAGTGCTTCGTCTCGGCGTCAATGTCGATCACGTGGCGACCGTGCGCCAGGCGCGCGGCACCGACTATCCCGATCCGGTCGAAGCCGGCCTGGTGGCCGCCGCCGCCGGCGCGCACAGCATCACCATTCACCTGCGCGAGGATCGTCGGCATATCCAGGAGCACGACGTGCGCCGCCTCAAGGCGCGCTGCCCGGTGCCGATCAATCTGGAGATGGCGGTCACCGACGAGATGATCGCTTTCGCGTGCCGCATCAAGCCGCGCTTCGTCTGCCTCGTGCCGGAGCGCCGCCAGGAAGTGACCACCGAAGGCGGACTCGATGTCGCGGGTCACGTAGAGGCGGTGACAGCGGCTTGCCGGCGTCTGGCCAAGGCCGGCATCGAGGTCGCGCTGTTCGTCGATCCCGAGCTGCGCCAGCTGCCGGCGATTCGCCGCACCGGCGCCCCGCATCTGGAAATCCATACCGGCCGTTACTGCGACACTCGTGGCCGGGCGCAGGCCGCCGAGCTGCGGCGCATCCGCGACTTCGCCGAAACCGCGCAGCGCGCCGGCTTCGAAGTGCATGCCGGGCACGGCCTGAACGTCGATAACGTTGCGGCGATCGCACGCATTGCGGAAATCGTCGAGTTGAACATCGGCCACAGCATCGTCGCGCGGGCGCTGTTCGTCGGCCTGCCGGCGGCGATTGCGGAGATGCGCCGTGCGATGACCGACGCGCGCGCGGCATGAAGTCTTCGCGTCGTCCGGCGAAGCGGGTGGCCCCGCGCGCGCGCTCAGCGCGTCTCACCCCGACGGCCGTCGCTCGGCCCGCCCGGCAGAAGAAATCGGTGCCCGCGGCCAGCGGTGGGCTGTACGGCATCGGTATCGACATGGTCGAGATCGCACGCATGGAGCGTTTGCTGGCGCGTCAGGGCCGTCGTGCGCTCGACAAGATGATGATGCCAGCCGAGCGGCGCGAGGCGCTTCAGCGCGGCAATCTGGCGCGCGCGCTGGCGATGGCCTGGGCCGCGAAGGAGGCCTGCGCCAAGGCGCTGGGCACGGGCTTTCGTGACGAGCTGGGTTTCCGGGATATTGGCGTGCAGCGCGCCGCCAATGGCCGGCCCTCGCTGGTGTTCAGCGCAGCGCAGCGCAAGCGCTTGCGCGCGCTCGGCGTCGGTGTCGCGCATCTGTCGCTGACCGACGAGGCCGGCATGGCCTGTGCCTATGTCGTGCTGGAGCGCGCCGCTCTCTAGCGGTGTTAACAGTATCGGCGTGACCGTTCGGAAGTGGACGGCGCGGCCCTATTGACCTTCAACCTTTCTGGATCGCGCTCAGCGTGTCGTCGACGGCGCGGCGTACGTTGTCCAGTTCGCGGCGCGAGGCGGGGCCGGCCTGGATCGCCGTGGCGCGCTTGAGCCACCCTTCCAGCGCTGCCGTGGTCTGTCGCAGGCTGGCCAGGTGATAGAACGCAGCGGTGCCGCGCAACGTGTGAGCCGCCTCGCGCGCGGCGTCCAGATCCTGGGTGTTGAAGGCCTGTTGCAGCTGTTCGAACTGCTGCGGCAGCTCCTCGCGCAGCAAGGCCAGCAGTTCCGGATCGGCAGCCAGGCGGGCCGCGTTACGTGTCGCTGCCACTGGCACCGGTGCCAGCGCACGCAGCAGCTGGTTCTCGTCGAAAGGCTTGATCAGGACCTCGTCGGCGCCCGCGTCGAGGAACGCGCGGCGCTCGTCGGGTTCCAGATGCGCAGATACGGCGAGGATGCGGCAGCGCGTGCCGGAACCACCTTCGGCGGCGCGGATCGCCCGTGCGCAGCCGGGGCCGTCGAGACCGGGCATGCGTGCATCCAGCAGCACGATGTCCGGGCGCTCGCGTTGCCAGGCGTCGAAGGCTTCGCGGCCGTTCGCAGTCTGTGTCGTGTCCAGTCCCAGTTCGCCACACAGCATCGCCAGCCAGCGGCGGTTGACGGCGTTGTTGTCGGCCACCACGGCACGGCGCCCCTGCATCGGTCGCTGCGGACCGGTCGCGGCCTGGGTTTGCGTCAGCAGGCGCAGCAGCTCGTCGTGGAGGCGATTGCGGCTCAGCGACTTGGCGTGACAAGCGGCGGCGCCGGCGGCGCGCAGGGCTTCCTGCACCGGCAATGCGGCCGAGGCGACCAGGGCTAGCAGCGGCGGCTGACGGTCGCGGCAGGCGGCGAGCAGGTTGCGGATCGCCGGATCGGTGACGGCGCGCGGCTTCAGCCCCAGCAGCACCAGGTCGGGCAGGGCGCCGGGACCGGCGTGGCGCAGCGCCGCGACCAGTTCGTCGGCGGTGCCGAAGGCGCGAACACGCAGGCCCCAGAACTCCAGCCAGTGCGTCAGCGCCAGGCGCGACGTGGCATGCGGTTCGTGCAGCCACAGGTTGCGGTCGGCCAGGCGCGCGTCGTGCGCACGGGTGCTGGCGGCGTCGGCGGCCAGCTTGAAC
Source organism: Solimonas sp. (assembly GCA_036405815.1). Lineage (GTDB taxonomy): Bacteria > Pseudomonadota > Gammaproteobacteria > Nevskiales > Nevskiaceae > Solimonas. The sequence goes on from DASWWX010000068.1 coordinate 44,516, forward strand.
GGCAACAGCACGCTGAACGTCGAGCCCTGGCCGAGCGCGCTGTGCAGGTGGACTTCGCCGCCCATCAGTTCGCAGAGCTTGCGCGTGATCGACAGGCCCAGGCCACTGCCGCCCTCGCCGATGCCGATCTGGCGGTAGGGCTGGAACAGGCGCGCCTGTTGCTCGGGCGAGATGCCGATGCCGGTGTCGGTCACCGCGAAACGCAGGCCGCTGCGATCGCCGGACTCGCGCTCCTGCATGACACGCAGCACGACTTCGCCGCTGTCGGTGAACTTGATCGCATTGGACAGCAGGTTGGTGAGAATCTGGCGCAGGCGCTGGGCGTCGCCGCGCAGCTGCTGCGGCACGTCGTGGTAGACGATGCGTACGAGTTCCAGGTCCTTGCCGTAGGCCAGCGGTGCCAGCAGCGCGATCGTGTCTTCGATCACGTCGTGAATGTCGAAGGCGTCTTCGTTCAGACGCAGGCGGCCGGCCTCGATGCGCGACCAGTCAAGCAGATCGTTGATCATCGCGAGCAATGCGCGCGCCGACTTGTCCAGGGTTTCGAGCTGCTGGGCCTGGTCGGGATTGAGGCCGGAGCGGCGCAGCAGGTCCGAATAGCCGAGGATCGCGGTCAGCGGCGTGCGCAGCTCGTGCGACAGGCTCGACAGTAGCTCGCTTTGCGCACGTGCCTCGCTTTGCACCTGGCCGGCGGAGGCGCGCAGCTGTTGCAGCTGTTCGTTGTGCTGGTCGCGTTCCTGGCGCAGGCGCGCGGTGGCCTGGGTCACGCGCTCCTCGAAACGGGTGCGCAGCTCGTGCAGCTGCTGACCCAGGCGGTTGATTTCCCGGGCCAGTTCACCGGTGCGGCCGGCGCTCAGGTCGTTGGGCGCGCGCACCGGGGCGCGGCCGTCGGCCAGGGCGCGCGCGGTAGCCAGCAGGCCGTCCTGGGTCATGGCCAGTCGGCGCAGGGCGACGGCGACGGCGATCAGCGCGCCGGCAACCAGCAGCAGTGCGGCACCGATGCGCAGCGGAAAATCGAGCCCGGCGCCGAGCACCAGCAGGCCGGCTGCCACGCAGGCGATGGCCAGCAGCAGCATCAGCGGTCCCCAGACCGGCAGCCGACGATCGAACAGGATGGCGCTCAGTGTCCGCAAAGGCCCGGCCGGTTAGAATTCGGTAAACGCATTCGCACTCTCGATGACTTACCCCACGCTCGCCGATTTTATCGGCAATACGCCCCTGGCCCAGTTGCGCCGGCTGCCCGGCATCGGCAGCAACACGCTGCTGGTCAAGCTGGAGGGTAACAATCCCGCCGGTTCAGTGAAGGACCGGCCGGCGTATTCGATGATCCGCCGCGCCGAGGAGCGCGGGGAGATCAAGCCGGGCGACGTGCTGATTGAGGCGACCAGCGGCAACACCGGCATCGCGCTGGCGATGGCGGCCGCGGTCAAGGGTTACAAGATGGTCCTGATCATGCCGGCGCATCTGTCAGTGGAGCGTCGTGCGGTGATGAAGGCTTTCGGCGCCGAGCTGATCCTGGTCACCAAGGAAGCCGGCATGGAAGGCGCGCGCGACCTCGCGCTGCAGATGCAGGCCGACGGCAAGGGCAAGGTGCTGGACCAGTTCGCCAACGCCGACAACCCGCGCGCCCACTACGAGGGTACGGCGCCGGAAATCTGGAAGGCGACGCAGGGGCGCATCACGCACTTCGTCTCGTCGATGGGCACGACCGGCACGATCATGGGCTGCTCGCGCTACTTCAAGGAACAGAACCCGGAACTTCAGGTCATCGGCGTGCAGCCGGACGGCGAGTCGTCGATCCCCGGCATCCGCAAGTGGCCGGAGGCCTACCTGCCGACGATCTTCGACGCCCAGCGCGTCGACCGCGTCATCGAGGTGTCGGCCAAGGACGCCGAGGACACCATGCGTCTGGTCGGACAGGTCGAGGGCCTGTTCTGCGGCCCGTCGTCCGGCGGCGCGTTGTGGGCGGCGCTGCAACTGTGCAAGCAGGTCGAGAACGCGACGATCGTCAGCATCGTCTGCGACCGCGGCGACCGCTACATCTCCACCGGCGTGTTCCCGGCCTGAGTGCGACCGTGAGCCTGCGGGAGCCGCTGCTGGTGTTCGACATCGAGACCATCCCGGACGTCGAGGGCGGGCGCCGCGTGCTCGGTCTCGAGAACCTGAACGACGCCGAGGTCTGGGCGGCGATGAAGACCAAGCGCCTGGCCGAGAAGGGCAACGACTTCATGCCCGGCCACCTGCAGCGCGTCGTCGCGATCTCGGTGGCGCTGCGCAGGGACGACGGCTTCAAGGTCTGGTCGCTGGGCGACGAGTCCAGCACGGAAGGCGAGTTGGTACAGCGCTTCTTCGACGGCATCGAGAAGTACCGCCCGGTCATCGTGTCGTGGAACGGCGGCGGCTTCGACCTGCCGGTGCTGCACTACCGCGGCCTGGTCAACGGCTGCATCGCGCCGAAGTACTGGGACACCGGTCACTTCGACCGCGAGGCGAAGTGGGACAACTACCTCGGCCGCTACCAGTTCCGCCACACCGACCTGATGGACGTGCTGGCGCTGTACAGCGGGCGCCAGAACGCGCCGCTGCACGAAATCGCCGTGCTGCTCGGCTTCCCCGGCAAGCTCGGCATGGACGGCTCCAAGGTATTCGACGCCTACCAGGCCGGCGACCTCGCCGGCATCCGCGCGTACTGCGAGACCGACGTGCTCAACACCTGGCTGGTCTACCTGCGCTTCGAGGTCATGCGCGGGCGCCTGACGCCGGCCGAACACGAGCAGGAAGAGCAGCGCGTGCGCGAGTTCCTGGAGAGCAGTGAGGCGCCGCACTGGGGCGAATTCCTCGAAGGCTGGGCCGGCGTATGAGCGGAGTCCGTTCATGAGACGCCGCAAGCCGCCGCCGGCCGGCGAGTTCCCGGCCGAGATCATCGACTTCGATCACGAGGCGCGCGGCTTTGCGCGCGTCGAGGGCAAGGCCACGTTCATCGCCGACGCGCTGCCGGGCGAGAAGGTGCGCTTCCGTTATGTGCGCACGACCAAGGACGCGGACGAAGGCCAGTGCACGGCGGTCGAACAGGCTAGCCCGCATCGCGTCGAACCCGGCTGCGAGCATTTCGGCCTCTGCGGCGGCTGTGCGATGCAGCACCTGGCGCCCGAACAGCAGATTGCGTTCAAGCAGAAGCAATTGCTCGACCAGCTCGCGCGCATCGGCAAGGTCATGCCGGAAGACGTCGCGGCGCCAATCACCGGCCCGGTGTGGAACTACCGCCGCCGCGCGCGCCTCGGTGCCAAGCACGTGCCGAAGAAGGGCGGCGTGTTGGTCGGCTTTCGCGAGCGTGAGAGTGGACTGATCGCCGGCCTGAACGCCTGCAAGGTGCTGGATGCGCGCGTCGGCGACAAGATTCGCGAGCTGACGCAGATGATCGGCAGCCTGTCGATCCGCAACGCCGTGCCGCAGGTCGAACTGGCGGCTGCCAACCGCGTCGCGCTGGTGTTCCGCGTCATGGAAGCCCCGTCGGAAGCCGACTGCGAGATCCTGCGTGCCTTCGGCGAACGCGAAGGTTTCGATATCTATCTCCAGCCCGGCGGGCTGGACAGCATTCGCCTGCTGGATCCGGAGAAGGAGGCGGAATCTGCGCTGGAGTATTCGCCCGACGGTTCCGATCTCGCGCTGCGCTTCCGGCCGGCCGACTTCATCCAGGTCAACGGTGGCATCAGCCAGCAGACCGTGAATCAGGCACTGGACTGGCTGGACCTGAAAGCTGGCGAGCGCGTGCTGGAGCTGTTCTGCGGCCTCGGCAATTTCTCGCTGCCGCTGGCGCGGCGCGGCGCACAGGTCGTCGCCGCCGAAGGCGAGCAGGGCCTGGTGCAGCGTGCGAAAGAGAACGCGCAGCGCAACGGCCTCGAGATCCGCTTCGAAAAGGCCGACCTGTTCAACACCGCCGCCGACACCGGCTGGCTGCAGCTGCCGTTCGACAAGGTGCTGCTCGATCCGCCGCGCGCGGGTGCCAAGGAGATCCTGCCGGTGGTCGCCGCGCGCAAGCCCGAGCGCATCGTTTACGTCTCCTGCCATCCGGGCACCCTGGCGCGCGACGCCGGCATGCTGGTGCACGAGCACGGTTACCGCCTGGTCAAGGCGGGCGTGATGGACATGTTCCCGCATACCGGCCATGTCGAGAGCATGGCGCTATTCGTGCGAAATGCCTGATGGCCCTGGAGATCGAACGCAAGTTTCTTGTGACCGGCGATGCCTGGCGCCGCGAGGTCGTGCGCTCGCTGGATATGCGCCAGGGGTATCTCGCCGGCGAAGGCGGGCGCGCGTCGGTACGCGTGCGCCTGGAAGGCGATCAGGCGCGGCTCAACATCAAGGCGGCCGTGGTCGGCAGTGCGCGTGACGAATACGAATACCCGATGCCGGTCGAGGATTGCCGGCGCTTGCTGGAGACGCTGTGCGTCGGCCGCGTCGAAAAGGTTCGGCACTACGTCGAACGTGATGGACTGACTTGGGAAATCGACGAATTCCTGAACGACAATGCCGGCCTGGTCGTCGCCGAGGTCGAGCTGGACGCGGTGGACCAGGCGTTTGCAAAGCCCGACTGGCTCGGTCGCGAGCTGACCGACGACCGGCGTTTCTACAACCATCATCTGGCGCTGCACCCCTGGAAGACCTGGGCGCATGAAGCGGATTGAGATCGATCTCACGCAGCAACGCCTGCGCCTGTGGCAGGATGACTCGTTGCTGCGCGAATACCCGGTGTCGACCGGCGCCAACGGCATCGGGGAGATCAACGGGTCCGGCTGTACACCGCGAGGGCGCCATGTCGTGCGCGCCATGATCGGCGCAGGCGCGCCCAGCGGCGCGGTATTCCGCGCGCGGCGTCACTGGGGCGAGATGTGGTCCGAACAGGCGCATCGGGAAAAGCCCGGTCGCGACTGGATCCTGACCCGCATCCTATGGCTGTCCGGCACCGAGCGCGGGCGCAACCGACTGGGTTGCGTCGACACGTTCCGCCGCTACATCTACATCCACGGCACGCCGCCGGTCACCGAACTGGGCAAGCCGGGTTCGCGCGGGTGCATCCGCATGCGCAACGACGACGTCATCGAGCTGTTCGATCTTGTTTCACCGGGAACTGAAGTTGACCTCCACGAATAAAGCCAGAACCAAGCTGCTGGGCCCGCTGATGATCGACGTCGGCGGCCAGGAGCTGACCGCGGAAGACCGCGAGCTGCTGTGCCATCCGCTGGTTGGCGGCGCGATCCTGTTTACGCGCAACTACCGCGATCCGGAACAGCTCAAGGCGCTGTGCGACGACATCCTGTCGCTGCCGCGTCAGCGCCTGCTGCTGGCGGTGGACCACGAGGGCGGTCGCGTGCAGCGCTTCCGCGTCGGCTTCTCGCGCATCCCGGCGATGCGCACGCTCGGTCAGCTGCACTGCGAGGACGCCGGCAAGGCGCTGGAAGAAGCGCGCGTGCAGGGCGAAACGATCGGCCGCGAGCTGTCGGCCTATGGCATCGACCTGTGCTTCGCGCCGGTGCTCGATGTCGACCACGGCGTCAGCACGGTGATCGGCGACCGCGCGTTCTCCGACCGCTGCGAGATCATCGTCGAACTCGCGCGCGCATTCCGTGCCGGACTGAACTCCACGGGTCTGGCTGCCACCGGCAAACACTTTCCCGGTCACGGCGCCGTCACCGCCGATTCGCATCACGAACTGCCGATCGACCGCCGCGCCGAGAAGGACCTGTGGGCCCGCGAGCTGGTGCCGTTCGAGGCGCTGATCAAGGACGGCATCGAGTCGCTGATGATGGCGCACGTGCGCTACACCGCCGTCGACGAGACGCCGGCTTCGCTGTCGAAGCGCTGGATTCAGGAGATCCTGCGCCAGCAGCTGGGGTTCAAGGGCGCGATCTTCTGCGACGACCTGTCGATGGGCGGCGCTGCCGTCGTCGGCACGATGGAGGAGCGCGCGCGTCTGGCGCTCGACGTCGGCAACGACATGCTGCCGGTGTGCAACGACCGCGCCGCCGTCGTCGCACTGATCGACGCGCTGAAGGACGTCAAGCCGCAGCGCGCATCCTCGGATCGCCTGAAGAAGTTGTACGCTCGCCCGGTCTGAGCCAGTCCAGGAGCATTGCCATGTCCGCCACGCCCGAACATGCCCGCCAGGTCCTCGCCGAGGCGGATTGCTTGCACGACGCCGAAGCGGTGCGCACGGCCTACGACCAGCTCGCGGTATCGATTGCCGTCGACTACACCGAACTGAACCCGCTGCTGCTGTGCGTGATGACCGGCGGCGTGCATGCAACCTCGGAGCTGACGCAGCGGCTCACGTTCCCGCTGGAGATCGACTATCTGCACGCGACGCGCTACCGCGGCGCGACCACCGGTGGAGGTCTGATGTGGAAGCGCCAGCCGGAAGCCGCGCGCATCGCCGGCCGCCATGTGCTGGTGATCGACGACATCCTCGACGAGGGCCACACGCTGGTGGCGATCCGCAAGGCGCTGGCGGAGTTCTCGCCGGCTTCGCTGAAGGTCGCTGTGCTGGCGCGCAAGCGGCACGACCGCTGCGCGCCCGAGGCGCACGCCGAGTACATCGGTCTCGACGTCGAGGACCGCTACGTGTTCGGCTGTGGTATGGACTACAAGGAATACTGGCGGCAGTTGCCCGCCATCTATGCGGTGAAGGGCTGAGCCGACGAGAGCGGACTGCCTCGGCGGGCCGTTCGCGTCGGCGAAAGGCCGGCTATGGGTCGCCGGGCACAGGTTCAATCGTGAAGGACTGCTGTGCTGCGCACGGCAGCGTTGGAGTGATATGAGCACAACCATTGCAGTGATCGGCGGCACCGGCATGAACCAGTGGCCGGGCCTTCAGATCGAGAACCGCCGCACGATCGAGACGCCGTATGGCGCGGCCAGTGCGCCGTTGCTGGAAGGTCGCGTCTACGGAACGCGTGCGATCTTTCTCGCGCGCCATGGCGAGGGCCACAAGATTCCGCCGCATGCGATCAACTATCGCGCCAACCTCTGGGCGCTGCGCGAGGCCGGTGTGAAGTCGGTGATCGCGATCGCTGCGGTCGGCGGCATTGCGAAATGGTTTGCGCCCGGCGAGGTCGCGGTACCGGACGATGTGATTGACTACACCTACGGCCGTGAGCACACCTATTCGGACGGGCTTCCGGGTTCGAATCTGGAACACGCCGATTTCACGCAGCCCTATCCGCCGCGCCTGCGCGAGGCGCTGGCTTCGGCGGCGGTGGCCGCGCAGGTGCAGCTCGCGGGCCAGGGCGTGCTCGGCGTGACGCAGGGGCCGCGTCTGGAATCGCCGGCCGAGATCCGCCGCCTGACACGCGACGGCTGCGACATGGTCGGCATGACCGGCATGCCCGAGGCGGTGCTGGCGCGCGAGCTGGGTCTGGACTACGCCTGTCTGGCGGTGTCGGTGAACTGGGCCGCTGGCGTCATGGGCCTGGGCGACATCCACGCCGAAATCCACGAATCGATCGAACGCGGCATGGGCAAGGTGCGCGCAATTCTGGAGCGCGCGCTGCCGGCACTGGCGACGGTTTAGGCCCGCAGCCGCTCTGCGGCCAGCTCGGTTTCGTAGTGCCTGTCACGCCGACATGTAAAGACCGCCATTCACCGGAATATTCGCTCCGGTGATGTAGCTTGATTCTTCTTCGCACAGGAAGACGACAACGCGTGCGATGTCTGCAGGCTCGGCCATGCGTCCAACCGGAATTTGCGCGACGATGCCAGCAAGCACTTCCGGCTTGATCGCCGCCGTCATCGGTGTGCGCACATAGCCTGGAGAAACCGTATTGACGGTAACGCCGCACTTCGCCCCCTCCTGAGCCAGTGCCATCGTGAAGCCATGCATGCCAGCCTTGGCGGCGGAGTAGTTGGCTTGGCCGAACTGGCCGCGCTGGCCGTTGACTGAGGCGATGTTGACGATGCGGCCGTGGCGCTGCGCGCACATCTTCTCGAATACGGCCTGGCAGCAATAGAAGACGCTGTCGAGGTTGGTGCTCATCACGGCGCGCCACTGGTCGAGTGACATCTTCGAAAAGCGTGAGTCGCGAGTGATCCCCGCAGCATTGACGAGTATGTCTATCGTCCCCATTGCCTGCCGGGCTTGGCCCATTGCCGCTTCTGCGGCTTGAGCGTCGCTCAGGTCGGCGAGCAAGGCTTCTACCTTGAGTCCATCTGCAGCCAGGGTCTCACGCCAGGTGGTCAGTCGACCAATATCCGAGGGATGTCCGAGCGCGAGCACGTGCAGGCCCCGGCGCGCGAGCTGGCGACAAATCTCGGTACCGATCGCGCCTGTGCCGCCGGTTACGAGCGCAGTGCGCGGGCGAGCAAGCTCGACCTTCATCGGCTAATCCGGGGCATGGATCAGCGATAGCCGCCGTAGACGTCGGCGAGCAGGGCATGCAGCTGCGATTTGCGGGCGGTCGGAATCCAGACCTGCAGCACGGCGCGGTCGCCGGTCACGACGGGTGTCCACAGTTCGCCGCCGGTGGCCTCGCGATAAGGACCGTGACGCAGCCGGCGATCCGGCGAGCACAGCCAGATTTCGGTCTGCGGCGGCAGATGGGATTCCCGCAGGCGCACGGCGATCGAACGCGCGCCGGGCGAGCCGAGTTCCAGTGCCAGCAGCGACCAGTTGTCGTCGTAGTCGGTCCAGACGCCGGCCTGCTCCAGCGGCTGGTTCACGGTGTGCACCTGCGCCAGTTCCAATGAACCGCCGCCGTCCTTGGGCACGCTGGTGCGCGGCAGGCGCAGCACCGGCGGGGTTTCCGCGCTACGTGTGCCGCAGCCTTCGGGTGCACGCGAGATCGGCAACGGCGCGTCGTCGTCACGCTGCATCATCGGCAACTGGCAGCCGGCAACCGCCAGGGCGAGCAGGGCGCCCGAGAAGCGCAGGCCGATTCGCGTGAGGTGCGGCATGGCGGCTTACTCCTGCGAGGCGCGGGACACGCGCGCGACGATGCCGAGCTTGGGGCTGTCGATGTAGTGCAGCTCGTCGCGCCGCATGCGGCGCCGTTCCCGCAGCGTGTAACTCTGGTAGCTGCCGCCGACCGGCACCGAGTAGACCAGATCGCTGTCGAGCATCAGGTAGCGGTTGAGCAGCATCGCCACACTGCCTTCCACCGGGCTGACCGCCTGCGCGCCGAAGCCGTCGGCGCTGCCGGCGACCTGGGCCTGCCCGAGTCGCACGCGCAGCGCCGGGCCGCGTTCGGCGGGCGGATCGCGTTGGGTCCAGGCGAGGCGGATCAGCGGACGGTAGCGCTTGGAGTTGCGCAGGCGTTGCCACTGTTCCTGCAGTCCGAACTGCTCGTCCGGCAGCACGGTGATGCCGGCGGCGGACAGCGCCGCCGCGTTGTCCAGCGCCAGCGCCCGGCTGACGTCCGGTTGCGTCAGTGCGCCGCCGGCCTCGCCTGTGACCGAAAGATCGAGAAATACGATCACGTCCATGCGATAGGTCTCGGCTGCCGTCGCCGGCAGCGCCAGCGTCAGGACCAGCACGGCGGCAATGGAGCGGAGACGGTTTGCGAGAACGGTCACGACGGCGTTTCCTGTCGATGTCATGGAGTGCCCGCCAGTGTAGCCAAGAGCTGCCGTGCCTGCGGCACGCGCGACTCCATCGTCTCGAAATCGCCGTAGTGATGGAAACGCTGCTGGCCTTCGAGCTTGTAGTGCTTGGGTTGGGTCTGGATCAGCTTGATCAGCCGGATCGGTTCGATGTTCGGGCGCTCGCCGAAGTCCACGGTGATCGAACGCGCGCCCGCGCGCAGGCGCACGATGCCCAGCGTCTGCGCGGCCACGCGCAGTTCGGCGGCGTCGAACAGACGCTCGGCCGCCGGCGGCAGCAGGCCGAAGCGATCGATCATCTCGATCTTCAGTTCGCGCAGCGCGTCCTCGCTGCCGGCCTCACTGATGCGCTTGTACAAGGTCAGGCGCGCATGCACGTCGGGGATGTAGTCGTCCGGAATCAGCGCCGCGGCCCCCAGGTCCACTTCGCAGTCGGCGGTGCCGAACGGCGAGTCGTCGAGCTTGCCGGTCTTGATCGCCTTGACCGCACGCGCCAGCAGGTCGGCGTACATCGTGAAACCGACTTCCTCGATCTGGCCGGACTGATCCTCGCCGAGCAGCTCGCCGGCGCCGCGGATTTCCAGATCGTGTGTCGCCAGCGCGAAGCCGGAGCCCAGATCGCCGAGCGTCTCGATCGCGTCCAGGCGTTTTTCCGCTTCCGCGGTCAGCGCGCGCCGGCTCGGCACCAGCAGGTAGGCGTAGGCGCGGTGATGGCTGCGGCCGACGCGGCCGCGCAGCTGGTGCAGCTGCGCGAGGCCCAGCTGGTCGGCACGGTCGATCAGGATCGTGTTGGCGCTCGGTACGTCGATGCCGGACTCGATGATCGTCGTGCACACCAGGATGTTGAAGCGCTGGTGATAGAAGTCGAGCATCACCTGTTCCAGCTCGCGCTCGCGCATCTGGCCGTGGGCGTGACGCACGCGACCTTCCGGCACCAGCTCCTGCAGCTTGCGCGCGAACTCCTCGATGTCGCGCACCTCGTTGTGCAGCACGTAGATCTGTCCGCCGCGGCGCAGCTCGCGCAGGCAGGCTTCGTAGACCAGCGCGTTGTTCCACTCGGAGACGAAGGTCTTGATCGCGATGCGCGACGGCGGTGGCGTGGCGATGATCGACAGATCGCGCAGGCCCGACAGGCTCATGTTCAAGGTGCGCGGGATCGGCGTCGCGGTCAGCGTCAGCAGATCGACCTCGGCGCGCAGGTTCTTCAGGCGCTCCTTGTGGCGTACGCCGAAGCGGTGTTCTTCGTCGACGATGACCAGGCCCAGGTCCTTAAAGCGCACGTCGCTCTGCAGCAGCCGGTGCGTGCCGATGACGACGTCGACCTTGCCCTCCGCCAGTTCCTTCAGCAGCGCGGTCTGCTCCTTGGCAGTGCGCATGCGCGACAGCGCAACCACGCGAATGGGCCAGTCGGCGAAGCGGTCGGCAAAGTTCTTGGCGTGCTGTTCCACCAGCAGCGTGGTCGGCGCCAGCATGCAGACCTGGCGGCCACCGCGCGCGGCGACGAAGGCGGCACGCAGCGCGACCTCGGTCTTGCCGAAGCCGACGTCGCCGCAGACCACACGGTCCATGGTCTTGTCGGCCTGCAGGTCTTCGAGCACGGCGTCGATCGCCTTGGCCTGGTCCGGCGTCGGCGCGAACGGAAAGCGCTCGCAGAAACGCAGGTAGTCGGCCTCGTCGAATTCGAGTTTCAGGCCGGGCTTCGCCATGCGCCGCGCCTGGATCTGTAGCAGTTCGGCGGCGACGTCGTGCGCCTTCTCGCGTGCGCGCGCCTGCGCCTTGGCCCAGCGGTCCGAGCCCAGGCCGTGCAGCGGTGCGACCTCAGCCTCGGAGCCGGTGTAGCGGTGGATCAGGTTCAGCGACGCGACCGGCACGTACAGCTTGTTGTGGTTCGCGTACTCCAGCACCAGGTATTCAGCCTCGACGCCGCCGGCGTCGAGGCGCTGCAAACCGCGGTAGCGGCCGACGCCGTGCTGCACGTGCACGACCGGCGAGCCCTCGACCAGCGACGACAGGTCGCGCAACACGGTTTCCGGATCGCGCACCTTGGTGCGCCGGCGCGGTGTCTGTGTCGGGGCGCGCAGGCCGAAGACCTGCGTCTCGCTGACGACGGCGACGTTCTCGTCCGTCAGCCGGAACGAGTCCTGCAACGGCCCGAGCACGATGCCGTAGCGCTTGCCGCCGTCGTCGAAGAATGCCTGCCAGCGCGCGTGCTCGCGCGGCTGGATGCCCAGCGGCTTCAACCAGCCGAGCAGCGCCTCGCGACGGCCGGCGGATTCGGCGACGAACAGCACGCGGTCCTGCGTCGCGGCCAGGTGCGTGCGCAGCGCTTCGCTGCCGCCGGGCAGCGCCTGCGCATCGAGTCGCGGTTGCGGCTGGATGCGTCCGGCTAGCGCGGCCAGCGCGGACTCGGGTTTGACGAACAGCTCGACCGGCTTGAGCAGCGGACGCTCGATGTCGCCGTGGTACTGCTCGTAGCGCTCCTCGATCTGGCGCCAGTCCTCGGCCAGCGCGGCGTCGAGGTTGGCCAGCGGCAGGATCAGCGCGTCGTCCGGCAGGTAATCGGCGAGGCTCGCGGTGTCGTTGAAGAACAGCGGCAGCCAGGACTCGATGCCGCCAGGCATCAGTTTCTTGCTGACGTCGGCATAGATGCGCGAGCGCGCCGGGTCGCCGGGAAAGGTTTCGCGATAGCGACGGCGGAAGGTCTCGATGCCATCCTTGTCGGTCGGGAACTCGCGGGCCGGCAGCAGGCGGATTTCGGTGACCTTGTCCTGGCTGCGCTGCGTCTCCGGGTCGAAGCTGCGGATCGTGTCGATGTCCTCGTCGAACAGATCGATGCGATACGCGGTGTCCGAACCCATCGGGAACAGGTCCAGCAGCGCGCCGCGCACTGCGAACTCGCCCTGCGCCTGGACCTCGGAGACGGACTGATAGCCGGAGGCGATCAGCCGTTCGCGGAACGCGGCCAGGTCGAGACGTTCACCGGCCTTGAGCTGGAACGCGCGGCTGTCGAGCCAGGCGCGCGGTGGCAGGCGCTGGATCAGTTGATCGGCTGTGGTCAGCAGCACGCCGCGCTTGAGCTGCGGCAGGCGGTGCAGGGCGGACAGCCGCTGCGAGAGGATTTCCTGGTGTGGTGAGAACTGGTCGTAGGGCAGCACCTCCGCGTCGGGCAGGTGCAGCAGTGCCAGGCCCGGCGGCAGGAAGAAGCGCAGCTCCTGTTCCAGCCGGTAGGCCTGTTGTTCGTTGGCGGCCAGCACCACGGTGAGGCCGTTGTGCGCAACCGCGCGGCGCGCGGCCGCGAGCGCGGCGATGGCGGTATCTGGGGTTGCGGCGGAGGTCATCGGTGCGGGCGGTGGAAACGACGAAACCGGCGAAACGCCGGGACGCGGATTATCGCACTGCAAGCGGGCTCAGCGACCCCCTCAACGATGAAAACGGATCGGCTGCTCGCCGGGTTCGGCCTTCGCGCAGCCACCGCAACCGCCGCAACCGGTACTGCTGCTGTCGCTCCCGCAGGCCTTGTCGGACGCCGCGGCTTGGCGCTTGCGCAGCCAGGGGCGCAGCACGGCCCAGGCGCTGACGCCGACCGCGAGGCCGACGACGGCGAATTCGAAGGCCGCGTAGACGCTCATCCGGTCACCGCCACGGCGATCTGGTAGGTCAGCAGCGAGGCGAGGTAGGCGAGGCCGAACAGGTAGCCGGCGGCGATGCCGACCGTGCGCCACGACGCCGTCTCGCGACGGATCACGGCCAGTGTGGAAATGCACTGCGGCGCGTAGATGAACCACACCAGCAGCGACAGCGCGGTCGGCAGCGACCATTGCGCGGCGAGGATCGGCTCCAGCGCGGACTCGACCGCGTCGCCGGACAGTGCGTAGACGGTGGCGAGCGCGGCGACCGCGACCTCGCGCGCGGCGAGCGCCGGGATCAGCGCGATGCAGATCTGCCAGTTGAAGCCCAGCGGCGCGAACAGCGGCTCCATCCAGTGGCCGATGCGACCGGCGAGGCTGTAGTCGATCGCCGGCCCCACGGCATCGGGTGGTGGCGCCGGGAAGCTCGACAGGAACCACAGCAGCACGGTCAGCGACAGGATGATCGTGCCGACGCGGCGGATGAAGATGCTGGCGCGTTCCCACAGGCCGATGCCGACGTCGAGCGGATTGGGCATGCGGTACGACGGCAGTTCCAGCAGCAGTGAATGCTCGTTGCGGTCGCGCTGCATCCACTTCATCACGTAGGCCACGGCCAGCGCGCTGAGGATGCCGGCGAGGTACAGCGCGAACAGCACCAGGCCCTGCAGGTTGAAGAGGCCGACGTCGCGCGCCGGGATGAACGCCGCGATCAGCAGCGCGTACACCGGCAGGCGTGCCGAGCAGGTCATCAAGGGGGCGATCAGGATCGTCGCCAGGCGTTCGCGCGGGTCCTGGATCGTGCGCGCCGCCATGATGCCGGGGATCGCGCAGGCGAAGCTCGACAGCAGCGGGATGAACGAGCGGCCGGTGAGGCCGGCACCGACCATCATGCGGTCGAGCAGGAACGCGGCGCGAGGCAGATAGCCCGATTCCTCCAGCAGCAGAATGAACAGGAACAGCACGAGGATCTGCGGCAGGAACACCAGCACGCCACCGACGCCCGCGATCAGGCCGTCGACGATCAGGCTCTGCAGCACGCCCTCCGGCATCGTGGCGCTCACCCATTCGCCGAGCGCGCCGAAGCTGCCGTCGATGAGGTCGGTGAGCGGCGAGGCCCAGCTGAACACCGCCTGGAAGATCAGGAACATCACCACCGCGAGCAGCGCGAGGCCGGCGACCGGATGCAGGAACACGCGATCCAGTGCGTCGTCGATCGCAGCGGTGCGGCGCGGCACGCTGACGGCCTCGTTGAGCAGGCGCGAGACTTCACGGTGCAGGTCGGCGTCCGCGGCCGGCGGCGCCGACAGGCGCGGCAGTTCGCGGTCCAGCGCCGCGACCAGTTCGCGCGTGCCGTAGCGGTGGATCGCGACCGTCTCGACCACCGGCATGCCGAGCGAGGCTTCGAGCTTCGCGCGGTCGATGCGGATGCCGCGCTTGGCGGCGGCGTCGCTGAGGTTGAGCGCCAGCACCATCGGCAGGCCGAGACGCTGCAGTTCCAGCACGAAGCGCAGATGCAGGCGCAGGTTGGTGGCGTCGACGACGCAGACCAGCAGGTCGGGGCGTGCCTCGCCCTCGAAGCGGCCCATGACCACGTCACGCGTCACCGCCTCGTCCGGACTCGTCGCTGCGAGGCTGTAGGCGCCCGGCAGGTCGAGCACCTGGACGTGGCGGCCTGACGGTGCGACGAAGCGGCCTTCCTTGCGCTCGACGGTGACACCCGCGTAGTTCGCGACCTTCTGGCGGCTGCCGGTCAGGCGGTTGAACAGCGCGGTCTTGCCGCAGTTCGGGTTGCCGACCAGGGCGATGCGCAGCGTGGCGGTACTCATTCCGCGCGCTCCGGCTGCACACGCACGCGCGCCGCTTCGGCACGGCGCAGCGCGAAGCGTGTGTAGCCGATCTGGATCAGCAGTGGCTCGCGGCCCACCGGGCCCTGCGCGACGATGCGCACCGGTTCGCCAGCGACGAAACCCAGCTCGCGCAGACGGTTGGCGATCGGATCGGTGGAAGCGGTGTCGTCGACTCCCTGCACGATGGCGGGCGTATGGAGCGGGAGTTCGGACAGCTGCATGGACATTCGCATCGGAAGATAAGAATTGTTCTCAATAATACGCCGAATGCGGGCGGCGTCGAGAACCGTCAGGCCGTTCTAACTAGGTCTGCGCCGATGGCGCCGCGCGGCCGACCCGCGCCAGCAGTGCGACCGGAATCAGACCGGCCAGCACGATGATCAGCGCGGCGATCGCGCCGTCTTCGTAGGTGCCGCGGGCGGCCTCGCCATACAACGTGGTCGCCAGCGTCTCGAACCCCAGCGGCCGCAGCAGCAGCGTCGCCGGCAGCTCCTTCATGCAGTCCACGAACACCAGCAGTGCGGCGGCGGCCAGCGCCGGCCGGATCAGCGGCAGGTGCACGCGTCGCAGCACGCCGGCACTGGTCTGGCCCAGCGTGCGCGCAGCATGGTCCAACGATGGGGCAATGCGCGCCAGGCCGGACTCGACGCCGCCGGCGGACACCGCGAGGAAGCGCGCCGAGTAGGCGTAGATCAGCGCCGCACCGGAGCCGAGCAGCAGCAGGCCGATCGAGATGCCGAAGACGTCGTCCATGCGATCACCGATCCAGCCGTCGAAGGCGCCCAGCGGACCGAGCAGGCCGATCGCCAGCACGGTGCCGGGAATCGCGTAGCCGAGGCTGGCGCCGCGCTCCAGCATGCGCGACAGGACGCCGGGCGCGACACGCACGGTGTAGGCGACGACGAGTCCGAGCGCCAGGATCACGGCGGTGGCGATCGCCGCCATCGTCACAGTGTTGAGCGTCGCGTCCAGTAGCGCAGGTGGCAGGCCGGCGAAGCGGATGCGCTCGATGCTCTGGTCGACGAGGTAGGCCGTCGGCGCCGCGAAGCCGAGCAGCACCGGCAGCGCGCAGAGCGCGACCGCGCCGGACGCGCGCCAGCCGTGCAGGCGTTGCGGCGCCATGCGGCGCGCGCGTTGCGCGCCGGTGCTGTAGCGCTGGCGCCGGCGGCCGGCGCGTTCCAGCCACAGCAGCAGCGCGACGATGGCGAGCATCGCCAGCGCGATCTGCGCGGCGCCGGCGAGGTCGGTGCGGTTGACCCAGGTCGAGTAGATCGAGATCGTCAGCGTGCGCACGCCGAGGAATTCGGAGGCGCCGATATCGTTGATGGCCTCCATCAGCGCCAGGCTGGCACCGACGGCGACGGCCGGCCGCGCCAGCGGCAGCGCCACGCGCAGGAACATGCCGTGCCGGCCCTGGCCCAGCGTGCGCGCGGCCTCCAGCAGGCTGGCCGACTGCATCAGGAACATGGCGCGCGTAGTCAGGTAGACGTACGGGTAGAGCACGAAGCCGAGCAGCAGCACGCAGCCCCACAGCGAGCGGATGTCCGGC
>DASWWX010000069.1:0-23779 GCA_036405815.1 Solimonas sp.
AGATCGGGCCGGAAACATGCGAAAATATCGGCCTGCCATTCGCCCGTCTCCGCGCCGTCGGAGACCCTTCCAAGGAACGTCATGGGTCTGACCGTCCTGCCCGGTGCCGAGAGCCTCTCGGCCTTCCGTATTGCCCGCCTGCTCGACGCGCTCAAGCCTCATGCCCCTGGATTGCGCGGGCTGCAGGTGCGCGACCTTTATCTGGTGGACAGCGACGGTGTCGGCACCGATGACCTGCGTCAGCTACTGGGGCCGGGGCCGGAGACGGTCGGTGCAGCCGATCTGGTGCTGTACGTGGTGCCGCGCATCGGCACGACCTCGCCGTGGTCGAGCAAGGCCACGGATATCGCGCGGGTCTGCGGTTTGTCCGGCGTGCGTCGTATCGAGCAGGGGCGCGCCTATCTGTTAGACGGCATCAAGGCCCTGCCCGAAGCGGCCTGGGACGCCCTGCACGATCCGATGATGGAATCGGTGCTGGCCGGTGCCGGTGCGCTACCCCATGTGTTCGACGCGCAGCCGCGCCGCGCGCTGCGTCGCGTCGATGTGCTGACCGGCGGCGAAGCGGCACTGGTCAACGCCAATCGCGAGTGGGGTCTGGCGCTGTCGGACGAGGAGATCCGTTATCTCGTCGAGCACTACCGCAAGGCCGGACAGAACCCGAGCGATGCCGAACTGATGATGTTCGCGCAGGTCAACAGCGAACACTGCCGGCACAAGATCTTCAACGCCGAGTTCACCGTGGATGGCGAGACGCAGCCGCACTCGCTGTTCCAGATGATCAAGATGACCTACGCCGCGAGCCCTCAGGGCGTGCTGTCGGCGTACAGCGACAACGCGGCGGTCGTGGAAGGGCCGGCCGCGATGCGCTGGTTCCCGGAGTCCGATCATGTGTGGCGGCGTCACGACGAGCCGGTCCACATCCTGATGAAGGTGGAAACGCACAACCACCCGACCGGCATCAGCCCGCATCCGGGCGCCGCGACCGGTGCCGGCGGCGAGATCCGCGACGAGGCCGCGACCGGCCGTGGCGGCAAGCCCAAGGCGGGCCTGTGCGGCTTCAGCGTCGCCAACCTGCGCATTCCGGGTTTCGAGCAACCGTGGGAGGCCGAGCTGGGCCGACCACCGCGCATGGCCAGCGCGCTGCAGATCATGCTCGAAGGGCCGATCGGCGCCGCCGCCTACAACAACGAGTTCGGTCGTCCGAATCTCAACGGTTACTTCCGTACCTACGAGCAGGCGACGCCGGACGGCCGCAATCGCGGTTATCACAAGCCGATCATGATCGCCGGCGGCTACGGCAACGTGCGCGATGCGCATGTGCAGAAGTTGGAGGTCGTCGAAGGCGCACAGCTGATCGTGCTCGGTGGTCCGGCGATGCTGATCGGTCTGGGCGGCGGTGCCGCGTCATCGATGGCCACCGGCGCCAGCAGCGCGGCACTGGACTTTGCGTCGGTGCAGCGCGCCAATCCGGAACTGGAGCGGCGTTGCCAGGAAGTGGTCGATGCCTGCTGGGCGCTGGGCGACGATAACCCCATCCTGTCGATTCACGACGTGGGTGCCGGTGGTATTTCCAATGCACTGCCGGAGCTGGTGCATGCCGATGATCGCGGCGGTCGCTTCCGCCTGCGCGACGTGCTGGCGGCAGACCCCGCGTTGTCGCCGATGGAAATCTGGTGCAACGAGTCGCAGGAGCGCTATGTGTTGGCGCTGGCGGCTGCCGATGTCGAGCGCTTCGCCGCGCTCTGCGCGCGCGAGCGCTGCCCGTACGCCGTGGTCGGCGTCGCCACGGCCGAGCGTCAGCTGATCGTCGAGGACGCGCTGGACGATAGCCGACCGGTCGACCTGCCGATGCCGGTGTTGCTCGGCAAGCCGCCGCGGATGCAGCGCAGTTCGACTCGTGCACCGAGCCGCTTCCCGGCACTGGATACGGCGGCGATCGATCTGGCCGACGCCATCGATCGCGTGCTGGCACTGCCGGCGGTGGCGTCCAAGGAATTCCTGATCACGATCGGCGATCGCAGCGTCGGCGGTCTCACCGTGCGCGATCAGTTCGTCGGCCCCTGGCAGGTGCCGGTCGCCGACTGCGCGGTGACCGCCACCGGCTTCGAGTCCGTCACCGGGGAGGCGATGGCGATGGGCGAGCGCACGCCGCTGGCGCTGCTCGACGCGCCCGCCTCCGGGCGCATGGCCGTGGCCGAGGCGGTGCTGAACATTGCCGCCGCGCGCGTCGCCAAGCTGTCCGATATCCGCCTGTCGGCAAACTGGATGGCCGCCTGCGGTCAGGCTGACGAAGACGCGCGCCTGTTCGACACGGTGCGGGCGGTGGGTGCGGAGCTGTGCCCGCAGCTCGGCATCGCGATTCCGGTGGGCAAGGATTCCCTGTCGATGAAGAGCGTCTGGTCGCAGGACGGCCAGACCCGTACGCAGACCGCGCCGCTGTCGTTGATCGTCTCGGCCTTCGCGCCGGTGGCCGACGTGCGCCAGTCGCTGACGCCGCAGTTGCGCACCGATGTCGGCGCGACGCGCCTGCTGTTCGTCGATCTGGCCTCGGGCCACAAGCGTCTTGGCGGTTCGGCATTGGCGCAGGTGTACGGCCAGGTCGGCGACGTGGCGCCGGATCTGGAATCGCCCGAGCGCCTGAAGGCGGCGTTCGAGTCGATTCAGCAGCTCAATGCCGACGGACGCTTGCTGGCGTATCACGATCGCAGTGACGGCGGCCTGCTGATGACGTTGGCGGAAATGGCGTTCGCCGGTCGCTGCGGTCTGTCGATCGAGGTTGCGAGCCTGGGCGTCGATACCGTCGCCAGTCTGTTCAACGAGGAACTGGGCTTTGTCGTGCAGGTGCGCGAGGCTGATGCCGAGGCGGCACTCACGGCGTTCTATGCCGTGGGGCTGGCTGCGCACGACATTGGCGCGCCAACCGTGGACGACACGCTGTATCTGCGGCGCGCCGACCAGGTGTTGTACCGCGCGCCGCGCGTGCGCCTGCAGCAACGCTGGACCGAGACCAGTCATCGCATCGCCGCGCTGCGCGACGATCCGGACTGCGCGCGCGAGGCCTTCGCGGCGCTATCCCAGGACGATGCCGGTCTGCGCGTGAAGCTGAGCTTCGATCCGGCGGCGCTGCCGGCGCGCGCGCCGGTGGCGGCACAGATCGGGCGCCGGCCGCGCGTGGCGATCCTGCGCGAGCAGGGCGTCAACAGCCACTACGAGATGGCCTGGGCGTTCGACAGCGCCGGCTTCGAGGCGGTCGACGTGCACATGACCGATATTCTCGAGGGCCGCGTGCGGCTCGCCGACTTCGCCGGTCTCGTGGCTTGCGGCGGCTTCTCCTATGGCGACGTGCTGGGTGCGGGGCAGGGCTGGGCCAAGACCATCCTGTTCAACGCGCGCGCGCGCGCCGAGTTCCAGGCCTTCTTCGACAAGGACGACCGTTTCGCGCTGGGCGTCTGCAACGGTTGTCAGATGTTTGCGGCGCTGAAGTCGATTGTGCCGGGCGCAGAAGCCTGGCCGGCATTCCGCCGCAATCGCAGCGAGCAGTTCGAGGCACGTTGGGCGCAGGTCGAAATTCTGGAATCGAAATCGCTGTTCTTTGCCGGCATGGCCGGCTCGCAACTGCCGATCGCGGTGGCGCACGGCGAGGGGCGGGCGGTGTTCGATCAGGCGGTGGATCTGTCGGCGCTGCGTGCCGGCGGTCAGGTGGCGATGCGCTACATCGACAGCGCTGGGCTGGCGGCGACGCGCTATCCGCAGAACCCCAATGGCTCGCCCGAGGGCCTGACCAGCGTCTGCAATGCCGACGGTCGTATCACGGTGCTGATGCCGCACCCGGAGCGCACCGTGCACGGGGTGACGGGATCGTGGTGGCCGCAAGCTTGGGACGGCGGCAAGACGCCGTGGTTCCAGATGTTCGTCAACGCCCGCAATTGGGTGCGCTGAGGCGCATCCCGCGGGCGCGTCCCCTCGGCCTGCCTCAATCCTCGGGCAGTTCGGGTTCGAGCAGTTCTGGCGGCGGGCTGCCGTCGTAGACCAGATTCAAGCGGCGCTGCAGGTAGGCGGTGCGCACGAAGACGTAGGGGTCGAGCTGCTGGGCAATGACGCTGTCCAGGTCCAGCAGCCGGGCGCGGCTATGGATCAGATCGGGTGCCGCCACGGCGATGCGTTCGCGGGTGTCCAGATCGCTGTACTGCAGCGGATCGCTCCAGTTGTCGCCGACGCGTCCGACCAGATCACGGTTCGTCGTCGGCCCCAGCAGCGGCAGCATCAGGTACCAGCCTTCACCTACGCCCCAGTGTCCGAGCGTCTGGCCTAGGTCTTCATTGTGTCGCGGCAGACCGATGCGCGTAGCCGGGTCGAGCAGGCCAGCCAGGCCGAACGTGGAGTTCAGCAGGAAGCGGGTCAGATCGAGGCCGGATTGCTTGAACTTGCCTTGCAGCAGTCCGTTGACGATGGTGGTTGGATAGAACAGGTTGTCGAAGAAGTTGCCGATACCGGTCTGCACCGGCGACGGCACATAGTCGGCATAGGTCTTGGCCACCGGGCGCAGCACATAGCGATCCGCCGTCATGTTGAAGACGTAGATCGGCCGATTGATCGGTTCCAGCGGGTCGGCCGGCTCGAAGGGCGAGCGATGGGCGCAGCCCGTCGTCATCAGCACCAGCAGCGCCAACCCACCCAACGTCAGCGTTCTCATGACTCCCCCTGGGTCAATCCCTTTGGCGTGCAGCGTCAGGCGTCGAGCCCAAGCACCGGTTGCAGACCGAAGAAGCCGGCGAAATCGCGCAGCTGCTGCGGTACGTTGATATAGCGCAGTTGGCGCTGCTGCGCGCGCGCGCGGCGCTGCAGTTCGATCAACAGCGCCAAGCCCGCGCTGTCGCAGTACGTGACCTCAGCCAGGTCCAGTGTTTCCGACGCGCTCAGGGCGTCGGCCTGGCGGAACCATTGCGGCACCGTCGCGAAACGCAGCGGCCCCTGCAGCGCGCTCACGGCTTGGTGCCCACCTTCGGCTCTTCGACCTGCAGCTGACCGCTGGACAGGCGCTGGATCACGGCGGGGATGCCGTTCTTGCGGATTTCGGCGTCGATCTGTGTGCGGAAGTTCAGCACCAGCGAGATGTTCTCGGCCTTGATGTCCCACACCTTCCAGTCGTCGCCGACCGCACGCATGGAGAAGGTCACCGGAATCGGCGGCTTGCCGTCCTTGCGGACGATCGTGGTGTCGACGGTGGCGCGCTTGCCGCTGCTTTCCACGCGAGCCGGCTTGATCTCGACTTCGATGCCGTCGTAGTGCTCCAGCATGCGGTCGGCATAGCCGTTGACCAGCATGTCCTTGAAGGCCTTCTCGAACTGCGTGATCTGCTCAGGCGTGGCCTGCTTCAGATGCGAGCCGAGGATGACCTTGGCGATGTAGTTGGTGTCGAAGTGCGGCACGATCTCGCGGTCGACCATCGCGTAGAACGCGGGCTTGTCCTTGCGGTACTTGTCGACGTTCTTGGCGATGTCGGCGCGGATCGCATCGGTGGTCGTACGGATCACGGCGTCGGGCGCCGGTGCCGCGGCCTGGGCGCTGCCCAGCGTCAGCGCAAAGGCGACGGCGAGACTGCGACCGAGATGCGGAATGGTGGCAAGCGTCATGGTTGGACTCCAGCAGGGGCGCCCTGCGGCGCCGGTGACGTGGGTTTGATGGCGTCGGCCAGTTTGCTGATCGCGCCGGCGAGCTGTTCGTCCTTGGAGCCACCTTGCGAGGACAGGAACTGTCCGATCAGGTTCTCCAGGACCAGCGCGCTCTGCGTCAGCGTCAGTTCGCCGCCATCGGCCAGGTACTCGTCCATGCCGCCCGGCTCGATGCCGATGTACTGCTCGCCAAGCAGACCGGACGTCAGGATCTTCACGCTCGAATCCTCGGGGATGCGATCGTAGTTCTTGGAAATATCCAGGCTCACGCGCGCCTGGAAGCTGTCGGGGTCGATGCCGATGCTGGCCACACGACCGATGCGTACGCCGGCCATCGAGACCGCCGAGCCGACCTTGAGGCCGCCGATGTTCTGGAATAGGCCGGAGACCCGATACGTGCCTTCACTACGGCCGATCGTGTCGAGACTGGCGACGCGGAAGGTAAGGACGAAGATCGCCGCCACACCGAGGCAGACGAACAGGCCGACAAGAATTTCAAGCGCTCTGGATTGCATGGTTTCACTCTCCCAGACTGGGCTCCGGGGAATTAACGGAACATGAATGCCGTCAGCACGAAGTCGAGCGCGAGGATCGACAGCGAGGAGACGACGACCGTCGACGTGGTGGCGCGCGAAACGCCCTCGGATGTCGGCGCGGCGTGATAGCCCTGGTAGACCGCGATCCAGCTGACCACGGCGCCGAACACGAAGCTCTTGATGAAGCTCTGCATCAGATCGCGACCATCGACATTGGCGCGAATCTGCGACCAGTAGCTGCCGGCATCGACCCCGAGCAACTC
Organism: Solimonas sp.; assembly: GCA_036405815.1. Lineage (GTDB taxonomy): Bacteria > Pseudomonadota > Gammaproteobacteria > Nevskiales > Nevskiaceae > Solimonas. The sequence goes on from DASWWX010000069.1 coordinate 6,472, forward strand.
GACGCCGATGGCATGGCCGCCGGCCACACCGATCGCCATCACGCAGAAGATCGCCGATAGCAGCGGCATCGCGATGATGCCGGCGATGAAGCGCGGGGCGATGACGTGGCGCATCGGATCGACCGCCATCATTTCCATGGCCGACAGCTGATCGGTGGCGCGCATCAGGCCGATCTCGGCGGCCAGCGCCGAGCCGGCGCGGCCGGCGAACAGCAGCGCGGTCACCACCGGGCCCAGTTCGCGGATGATCGACAGCGCCACCAGCACGCCCAGCGAACTGGCGGCGCCGAAACGCACCAGCGTGTGATAGCCCTGAAGCGCTAGCACCATGCCGATGAAGATGCCGGAGATCACGACGATGATCATCGACAGCACGCCGATCATGTAGAGCTGACGCACGATGCCGCGCGGGCGCAGCAGCGCCCCCGGCAGTGCGCGCAGCAACGCCAGCAGGAAGAACTGCGCACGGCCGAGGCCGGCCAGGAAATCGCCGAGCACGGTCAGCATGGCGCGTGTTCGCCGAACGTCATGGGCGGTTCCCCAGCAGATCGTCCGCCAGCGGCGGCGCGCGGTAATGGAAGGCGACCGGTCCATCGGGCCGGCCTTCGAGGAACTGCTGCACGTAGTCGGAGCGCGAGGCGCGGATCGCCTCGGCGCTGCCGTGTTCCAGCACGCGGCCGCCGGCGACGACATAGGCGTAATCGGCGATCGACAGCACCTCGTCGACGTCGTGCGAGACGATGACGCTGGTGATGCCGAGCGACTGGTTCAGCGAGCGGATCAGGCGCATCAGCACGCCCATGCTGATCGGGTCCTGGCCGGTGAATGGTTCGTCGTACATGACCAGTTCGGGGTCCAGCGCAATCGCGCGCGCCAGCGCCACGCGTCGATTCATGCCGCCGGACAGTTGTTCCGGATACAGATCGTGCGCACCGCGCAGGCCGACCGCTTCCAGCTTCATCAGCACGATGTCGCGGATCGCCGCCTCCGGCAGCTTGGTGTGCTCGCGCAGCGGGAACGCCACGTTCTCGAACACGGTGAGATCGGTCAGCAAGGCACCGTTCTGGAACAGCAGGCTCATGCGCTTGCGCAGCGTGTACAGCTCGCGCTGCGACTGACGATGCACGTCGACGCCGTCGAACTCGACGGTGCCCACCGCCGGTCGCCACTGGCCACCGATGATGCGCAGCAGCGTGGTCTTGCCGGTGCCGGACGGGCCCATGATGGCCGTGACCTTGCCGCGCGGGATGTCGACGTCGACGCCGTCGTAGATCTTGCGCGAGCCATGGCCGAAGTGCAGGCCGCGGACGCGCACCAGCATGTCGGTATCGGCAGGGGGAGCGTTCATCAGCGGGTGGGGGAAGCCGATTGAGCGGAGTCGGGATTGTAGCCGAGGCGGGCGTCATCGCCCGTATAGCCCAGGTGGACCAGCAGGCGAGGGCGCAAGGCGTGCGCCACGGCTTCGACCGACGCCGGGCCGCCGAGTTCGCTGATCTGCGTCATGCGCAGTCCGCTGTAGCCGCAGGGATTGATGCGCGAGAACGGTTCCAGGTCCATCGCCACGTTGAGCGACAGGCCGTGGTAGCTGCAGCCGCGTCGCACGCGCAGACCCAGCGAGCCGATCTTGGCGCGACCGGACCGGCCGCCGGCGTTATCGACGTAGACGCCCGGCGCGGCGGGATCGGCATAGGCGGTGATTCCATACTCCGCCAGTACGTCGATCAGCGATTGCTCGATGCGCGTGACCAGCGAGCGGATACCGTAGCCGCGGCGTTGCAGATCGACGAGGAAGTAGACGACGAGCTGGCCGGGGCCGTGATAGGTCACCTGGCCGCCGCGATCGGACTGCACCACCGGGATCTCGCCCGGCGCGAGCAGGTGCTCGGCCTTGCCGGCCTGCCCTTGCGTGAATACGGGCGGATGCTCGAGAAACCACAGCTCATCGGGCGTTTCCGCGCCGCGCGTGTCGGTGAACGCGCGCTGCGCCGCGAACGTGGTCTCGTAGTCGCAGCGGCCGAGGTCGCGACACTGCGGTGCGAGCGCCTCGGCGGGGGTCATCGGATTCAGGCGAACCAGAGCCGGATCGTGTCGATCAGGCGGCGCCACCAGCTCCCGGCCGGCACGTCCTCGAGTGCCACCAGCGGTATGGTGCGCGCATTCTGATTGGCGGCGGTGACCGTGACCGAGCCGACGGTCTGTCCCTTCTGGATCGGGGCGATCAGCAGCGGATCGAGCTGGGCTGCGACCTGCAGCTGCTGGCCTTCGCCGCGCGGCAGCGAGAACGCGACCGGTTCCAGCGTGCCGACCGGCAGTTCGCGGATCGCACCTTTCCAGACCGTCGCCGTCTGCACCGGTTGCGTGGGGCCGAACAGCTGCGTGGTTTCGAAGAAGCGGAAGCCGTAGTCGAGCAGGGCCTTGGTGGCCTGCGCGCGCTCGCGCGTGCCGGACGTGCCCATGACCACTGCAATCAGACGGCGGCCGTCGCGGATCGACGAGCCGACCAGGCAGTAGCCGGCGGATTCGGTGTGGCCGGTCTTGATGCCGTCGGCGCTCGGGTCCAGATCGAGCAGCAGGTTGCGGTTGCCTTGGCGGATCGTGCCGCGCGTGCCGAAGCTGAACTCGCGTTCCTTGAACAGCGGGTAGCGGTCGGGGAAATCGCGGATCAGCGCCTGGCCGAGTAACGCGATGTCGTAGGCGGTCGTGTAGAGCCCCGGATCCGGCAGGCCGGTGGCATTGGAGTAGCTGGTGTTCTTCATGCCGAGGCGCTGCGCGTGCTTGTTCATCAGCTGCGCGAACACGGCTTCGTCGCCGGCGATGTGCTCGGCGATCGCGATCGTGGCGTCGTTGCCCGACTGGATGATGCTGCCGCGGATCAGGTCTTCCAGGCGCACGCGTGTGCCGACCTCGACGAAGGTCCGCGAACCCGGCGCGCGCCAGGCTTTCTCGCTGATCAGCACGGCGTCGTCGGCCTTGATCCGGCCACTCTGGAGTTCGTCGAAGGCGATGTAGTCGGTCATCACCTTGGTGATGCTCGCCGGTTCGGCGCGCATGTGCGCTTCGCGCTCCGCCAGCACCTGGCCGCTGTGGAAGTCGAACAGCACATAGCTGCGCGCCGCGACGTCCGGCGGCGCCGGCACGCTGGCGAGCGACGCAAAGGGAACGAGGATCAGGGCGGCGGCGGAAACGAGACGGTTCATCTTCGGTCGGACGGGAAAGCAGACGTCGGTGAGCGGAGCGGTGGGGGAGAGGCGGGTCAATTGTAAACGCCGCGCTGACCTACGGGTCAGGGTCGAATCCACGACGCGGAGTAGCCCTCGATGCGCAGGCGCCGGAGCGCCGGCGCAGCTTCGGCTTCATTCATGTACGGTCCCATGACGACACGGTGCAGGGGTTCGCCGGCTTCCTCGCCGACCAGAATCTGGATCGTGCCGATGCCGTGCTGGTTCAGGTCCTCGCGCAGTGCCACGGCGTTGATCGCATCGGCATAGGCGCCGACCTGGAGCCAGCCGCCGATCTGCGGCGGTCGCGGCGCGGCATCCGGCTTCACCAGTTCGATTTCGACCGGCCCGTGGCCGGTCCGGATGATGTCGAGCTTGGCCGCCGCTGCGTACGAGAGGTCGATGATGCGGCCTGGATGGAAGGGCCCGCGATCGTTGACCTTGACGACGATGCTGCGGCCATTCTCGAGGTGCGTGACGCGCACGTAGGCCGGCAGCGGCAGCGATTTGTGCGCTGCGGTCATCGCATACATGTCATAGGCCTCGCCGCTGGCGGTCTTGCGGCCATGAAACTTCTTGCCGTACCAGGACGCCGAGCCGCGCTCGCGGAATTCGTCGACGGTGTCCATGACGCGATAGGTCTTGCCGAAGACCTCGTACACCGGCGAATTGCCGGAACGGCTGCGCGGCTCGTGGCGAGGTACTGCGTCCGGGATCTTGTCGATGTCCGGCGGAATCTCATGCGCTTGCGGGCCGTAGTCGCGTTGCTTGGAGAACGGAACGGTCTTGTTGGTCTTGGCGGGATCGCGCGGCGCTGGCTGCCCGCCGCCACCGCGCGGTGCCGGCGCGGAGCAGGCCGAGAGCGTCAGGATCGCCGACAGCAGCACCGACAGGGCCAGGCCCTGCGCGGATCTCACGGGCCGTTGACTCGCGCCGCCTCGATATGAGCGGCGAGTTGAGTGACCGCCATCGCGTAGAAAATGCGGGGGTTGTACGTCATCACGGCGTAGAAATTGGGCAGACCGATCCAGTATTCCTTGCCGCCATCGTCCAGCGGCAGCTCGATCAGTCCGACCGACATCGACGGCGGCAGTTCCACGGCCGGGACCAGGCCGGCTGCGGCCAGGTCGCCCGCGCGATAGAACACATCGCGCTTGTTGTACTCGGCTACCGGCGCAACGGTGCCGGTCAGGCGTGCCGGTACGGCCAGTGGTTCGCCACGACGCCAGGCCAGATCGGGGCGGTAACGTTGGAAATAGTGGCCGATCGAGCCGACCGCGTCGGCCAGCGTCCACAGGTCGCGACGACCGTCGCCGTCGTAGTCCAGTGCCAGCCGGCGATAGTTGCTCGGCATGAACTGCGCAAAACCCATCGCGCCGGCGTACGAGCCCTTCGGCACCTCCGGTGCGAAGCCAAAGTCGCGGCAGAACGCGAAGAACTCGGTCAACTCGCCGAAGAAGAAGGGGCTGCGCGTCGGGTGATCGAAGCCCTGCGTACTGAGCGCGTCGAGCACACGCACCGAGCCGGTGACGCGGCCATAACGGGTCTCGATGCCGAGCACCGCGGCGATGACCGCGCCGGGGACACCGAACTCCGCCTCGGCGCGCGCGAACAGTTGCGGATTTTCGCGCAGCAGCGCCGCGCCGCCATCAATGCGGCCGCTGTCGATGCGGCGCGCGTACTGCGTCCAGGTCTCGGTGCGTTCCGGCGCCTTCTGCTCCTGTTGCACCAATTGCGGCAACTGCTTGGCCTGCGCCAGTGCCGCGCTGACCTGCTGCAACTCGGAGGCGCTGAAGCCGTGCTCGCGACGCAGCGCATCGAGCAGCGCCGGCGCACGCGGATGCGCGGCGTAATCGGCCGCCGCGGTCAGCGGCAGTACGAGCAGCAGGGCGAGCGGAGCGAGCGGGCGCATCAGTTGGCGAGCAGTTTTCGATGGGTGTGGATCGACATCAGCATACCGAAGCTCGCCAGCAGCGACACCGCCGAGGTGCCGCCATAACTCACCAGCGGCAGCGGCACGCCCACCACCGGCAGCAGACCGATGACCATGCCGATGTTGATGAACACGTAGATGAAGAACACCAGCGCGAGACTGCCGGCGAGCAGACGCTGGAACGTATCCTGCGCACGCAAGGCGATCCACAGGCAGCGGCCGACCACCGCGAGATACAGGATCAGCAGCAGGATGAAGCCGAGAAATCCCATTTCCTCGGTGAACACCGCGAAGATGAAATCGGTGTGCGCCTCCGGCAGGAAATCCAGATGGGCCTGCGTGCCCTGCATCCAGCCCTTGCCGAACAGCCCGCCGGAGCCGATCGCAATCTTCGACTGTGCGATGTGGTAACCGGTGCCGAGCGGATCGCTCTCGGGATTGAGCAGCGTCAGGATGCGGTTGCGCTGGTAGTCGTGCAGGCGTTCCCAGAGGATCGGCGCGGCGGCAGCGACGGCAGCCAGTGCGCTGATGATCCAGCGCCATTGCAGCCCGGCGAAGAACAGCGCGAAGCCGCCGGCCGCAATGATCAGCAGCGAGGTGCCGAGATCCGGCTGCTTCATGATCAGCAGCGCGGGCAGGCCGATCAGCACCAGTGTGACGAGGATCGTCAGCAGACTCGGCGGCAGGCGTCGGTAGTGCAGGAAGGCGGCGACCGTCATCGGCATCGCCAGCTTCATCAGTTCCGACGGCTGGAAGCGGATCACGCCGAAGTCCAGCCAGCGCTGCGCGCCTTTCGCGTGATCGCCGAGGATCAGCACCAGTACCAGCAGCACCATCGTACCGGCGTAGAGCCAGGGCGCGACGGCGCGATAGGCGTCCGGCGGCGCCTGTGCCACGACCACCATGACCGCGAGGCCGAGACCGACGCGCTGCGCCTGGCTCCAGATGGCGCTCATCGAGTGTCCGGAGGCGGAGTACTGCACGAAGATCCCGACCGCGATCACCGCAAACAGCAGCAGCAGCAGCCACAGGTCGATGTGCCAGGTCTCCAGCCAATCACCCCAGCCGGCCTCCGGTTTGCCGGGGCGGCGGCGCACGCCGTGCAGCACTTCCGCGATCATTCGTCGCTCTCCACGTTGGCGCCGACATCTTCGGTCTCTTCGGGGTTGCGGGCGCCCGGATGGTTCTCGGCCGTCGCGCTGCCTGCGGCCGGGGGTGCCGTGACTGCGGCGCCTGCGGTCGTTGCGGCCACCGGCGAGAACCGCACCTCGCCGAGCAGATATTGATCCATGACCTGACGCGCGATCGGCGAAGCGGCCGCACCGCCGTGGCCGGCGTGCTCGGCGAGCACCGCGATGGCAATGCGCGGATCGTCCACGGGCGCGAACGCCACGAACAATGCGTGGTCACGCAGATGCGGCGGCGTTTCTTCCAGCGTGCGTGCGACCTTCTCGTCCTGACGCATCGATGCGACCTGCGCGGTGCCGGTCTTGGAGGCAATGCGATACGGCGCGTCCTTGCCGATGCGATAAGCCGTGCCGCCAGGGGAGTGCGTTGTCTCTTCCATCGCCGCGATGACCGTGGCCCAGTTGCGGTTGTCCTTCAGTTCGATATGCGGCAGCGACCGAGGTTCAATCGGCGTGCGCTGCTTGGTGATGGCGTCTTCGGTTGCACGCAGCACATGCGGCTCGAAGCCGCCGCCGCGCATGGCGATGCGCGTGGTCATCTGCGCGAGCTGCATCGGCGTGGTCAGCGTGTAGCCCTGGCCGATGGCGATGTTCAGTGTCTCGCCCGGATACCAGTTTTCCTTGCGCGTGCGCTGCTTCCATTCTCGCGACGGATAAAGGCCGCTCTTCTCCAGCGGCAGGTCGATGCCGGTGGGGTGACCGAGGCCGAAGCCGGTCATCGACGCGTGAATGCGGTCCACCCCCAGGCTCAGGCCGAGCTGGTAGAAGTAGATGTCGCAGGATTTCATCACGCCCTGCAGCATGTTCATCGTGCCGTGGCCGGTGCGCTTGTGGCAGCGGTAGCGACGACTCGATCCGGGCAGACTCATGCCGCCGCTGCAGTATTCGGTGTGGTTGGGATCGACGACACCGTACTCCAGACCGGCGATCGCCATCGCGGGCTTGATCGTCGAGCCGGGGGGATACATGCCCTGCAGCGCGCGGTTGAACAACGGCCTCGTCTTGTTATCCAGCAGCGCCTTGTAGGTGGTGCTATCGATGCCCTCGACGAACAGGTGCGGTTCGAAGCCGGGTTTGCTGACCAGCGCGATCACCTCGCCATTGCGTGGATCGAGTGCGACGATGGCGCCGTTCAGATCGCCCAGCGCCTGCTCGGCAACGAGCTGGACCTGGGCGTCGATCGACAGGATCAGGTTGCGGCCGGGATAACCACGTTGGTAGTCCAGCTCGCGCAGCGGACGGCCGAAGGCATTGGCCTCGATGATCTTGGCGCCGGACGCGCCGCGCAGCACGTCCTCCTGGCTCTTCTCCACACCAATCTTGCCAATCTGCGACAGGCCCTGGTACTGACGTTCATCCGTCGCCTTGGCCAGTTCGTCTTCGGTGATGCCGCCGACGTACCCGATCACGTGCGCGGCGCTCGCGGCCAAGGGGTAGTTGCGCGTCAGGCCGGCAGTGACCTCGACGCCGCGAAAGTCGTGCCGGTTGACCTCGTAGCGCGCGACTTCCTCCATCGATAGATTGGAGCGCAGCGGCACGCCGCGGTAGCGCGGGGTCTTGCGCACGCGGTCCTTGAAGCGCGCGATGTCCTTCTCGGTCAGCTCGACGATGTCGTCGAGCCGAGCCAGCAGCGCGTCCAGGTCGGGGTTCAGTTCCGGAATCACTTCGAGCACGAAGGCCGGCTTGTTCTGTGCCAGCACCGTGCCGTTGCGGTCGTAGATCAGGCCGCGCACCGGCGCGACCGGCACCACGCGCATGCGATTCTCGTTGGCGCGCGTCGACAGCTGGTCATATTCGACGACCTGCAGACGCACCATGCGCACGATCAGGATCGCGGAGCAGACCACGACAAAAAGGACCGCCACGCCCGCGCGCCGCAGAAACGCGTTTTTCTCGTTCTGGACGTTCTTGAGCGCCTGACGCCGCCGGTTTCTGGTCGCGATCCACATGGGGCGGTCCGTCACTCGTCTTCCGGCGCCTGCCGCAGCAGCTCCATGACGCTGAACACCAGGGGCCAGAACAGCGTGGTCGACAGCACCGGCAGCCAGCGCAGCCAGACATTGGCTTGATGCTGGGTCGAGCCGTCGATCCAGAACATCAGAAAGCAATAGGCCGCCCAGACCGGGATCAGGGCGAATGTTGCCTGCCAGAGTGGAAACAGCACGAAAATGCCGCGCAGGCGTTCGACGAAGTAGACGACCAGCACCAGCCCCAGTGCGTGCTGGCCGAGCACCGTGCCGAACAGCACGTCCAGCGCCAGGCCGGTGACGAAGCCGCTGAACAGCGTGGAGATGCGGGGTTCGCGCAGCGCCCAGTACGCCAGGAACAGCGCCGGCCAGAGCGGGCGCGCGGCGCCCAGCCAGTCCGGCAGCGGCACCAGCTGCAGCAGCAGTGCCAGCAACATGCTGACAATGAAGCCGAGATAGAGATTGCGCGTGTTCATGGCGTTGTCGCGGCGTCGGCGGGCACGGCCTCTTCCGCGGTCTCCTCCGGCGGGTCGCCGCCGACCGGGTAGCTCTCGCTCCAGACCAGCAGGGCCTGTCGGCCCTGGTTGAGGCGCGCACGCGGCCGCGCGTAGGCCTCCATGAAGTGCTCGCCGGCGACGTGCTTGACCTCGTAGACCTCGCCCACCGGATAGCCGGATGGGAAGCGGCCGCCCAGCGAGGACGACACCAGCAGATCGCCGACCTGGATGTCGGCGTTGCTCGGCAGGAACGGCAGGCGCAGCCCGCGTTCATCGCCGCGTCCGACCGCGATGGTCTGCAGGCCGGTGCGGTTCACCTCGACCGGAATGCCATGGTTCGGGTCGGTGATCAGCAAGGCCTTCGACGAGTACGGTGCGATCTCCACCACCTGGCCCATGACCCCGTGCGCATCAACCAGCGCCTGGCCGCGGTAGATGCCGTTGCGCGAGCCCTTGTTGAGCGTGATCTGATGCCGGTAGGGGTCCTGGTTGATCGCCACGATCTCGGCGATCAGCACCTGGTCCTCCAGCTGGGCCGCGGAAGCCAGCAGTTCGCGCAGACGCCGGTTCTCGGCGGCCAGTGCGTCCATCTTCTGCAGGCGAACTTCCTGCTTGAGCAATGCGTCCTTGAGGTGCTCGTTCTCGGTCTGCAGGGTTTCGCGCAGGTTGATGTCGCCGGCGGCATCGAGCAGCCGCGACGGCATCGAGGCCACCCACACCAGTGGCGTGAGCGCCACGGCGAGACTCTCGCGGACCGCTTGCAGGTTGTCGCTGCGTTGATCGTGGAAGATCAGGGCCAGCGAGATGGCGGAGAGGACGAAGGTCCGGAAACCCAGCCCAGGCCCACGGGGAAACAGGGGTCTTCGGTAGGTTTCGTGCAGCGAGTTCAAGTGCGCGCCGTCGGACGAAGGGGGCTGGCTATAAATTGACCGGAAGCATAGAGGCGCGAGCCCTCAGCCGCAATGCGCCCGGCCGGTCGCCGGGCGCACCGTGAAAGCGTTTCAGTCGAGGCTGTAGAAGTCGGACTGGCGATCGAGCATGTCCAGCACCATGCCGCCGCCACGCGCGACGCAGGTCAGTGGATCGTCGGCGATGATGACCGGCAGGCCGGTTTCTTCCGAGATCAGCTTGTCGAGGTCGCGCAGCAGCGCGCCGCCGCCGGTCAGCACGATGCCGCGCTCGGCGACGTCGGAACCCAGTTCCGGCGGGGTGCGCTCCAGCGCCTGCTTCACGGCCTTGACGATGCCCGACAGCGGCTCCTGTAGCGCGTCGAGGATCTCGTTGGAGTTCATCGTGAAGTTGCGCGGCACGCCGGCGGCGAGGTGGCGGCCGACGACGTCGATCTCCTGCACCTCGTGGCCCGGGAACGCGGTGCCGATCTGGATCTTGATGCGCTCGGCCGTGGCTTCGCCGATCAGCATGTTGTACTGGCGCCGCACGTAGGAGACGATGGCTTCGTCGAACTTGTCGCCGCCGATGCGCACCGACTCGGCATAGACGATGCCGTTGAGCGAGATGACCGCGACTTCCGAGGTGCCGCCGCCGATGTCGACGACCATCGAGCCGCGCGCTTCGCCGATCGGGATGCCGGCGCCCAGCGCCGCGGCGATCGGTTCCTCGATGACCCAGACCTTGCGCGCGCCGGCGTTTTCCACCGATTCGCGGATCGCGCGGCGTTCCACCTGCGTCGAGCCGTAGGGCACGCAGACGACCACGCGGGTCATCGGGCGCATCATGCGGCCCTTCTGCACCTTGCGGATGAAGTGCTGCAGCATCTTCTCCGTGACGGTGTAGTCGGCGATGACGCCGTCGCGCAGCGGGCGCACCGTGGTGATATTGGTCGGCGTGCGGCCGAGCATCTGCTTGGCGTCGATGCCGACCGCCTCGATCTTCTTGGCGCCGCGCGCGTCCATGCGGATCGCGACGACGGAGGGCTCGTTGAGGACGATGCCTTCATCGCGCACGTACACCAGCGTGTTGGCGGTGCCGAGGTCGATGGACAGGTCGTTGACAAACAAACGGCGTACGGCGTCGAACATCTCGATGGGCCCGGGTCGGTGATGAGTGCTGAAGAACCTTAGGGTTCTTGTCGTAATGGGTGAAACGCCTGCGCGACCGGCAGGACACAATCCAGTAGAATTGTGCGGTCGCACATCTTAAACGATTTTCCCCGCCGGCCTAGGGCTTTTCCGACCCTGGACGCGGGGCGATCCCTGCCTGAACGGACGCATGAGCCTCAGCCCCGAACAAGTCAAACAAGTGGCCCACCTGGCCCGGCTGGACGTCAAAGCCGAGCAGCTCGACACCTATGCCCAGCAGCTGACCAATATTCTGGGCATGGTGGACCAGCTGTCCGCCGCCGATACCCGTAACGTGACGCCTATGGCGCATCCGCTGGAAATGACCCAGCGCCTGCGGCCGGACGAGGTCAGCGAGGCCAATCGCCGCGAGGCTTTCCAGGCCATCGCCCCGGCGGTGCAGGACGGCCTGTACCTGGTCCCCAAGGTCATCGAGTAATCCCGAGACACGACGCGGGCCGCCTGCGGCCCTTTGTCGTGCGAGACGCCATGCATACCCTATCGATCCAAGAACTGAGCGCGGGCCTCAAGGCCAAGAAGTTCTCGTCGCGCGAGCTCACGCAGCACTATCTGAAGCGTATCGACGCCCACGACCAGGGCCTCAACAGCTTCATCACGGTCACGCCCGAGCAGGCGCTGGCCCAGGCCGATGCGGCCGATGCCCAGCTCGCCAAGGGCGAGGGTGGCACGCTGACCGGCATCCCGCTGGCGCAGAAGGACATCTTCTGCACGACCGGTGTGCGCACCTCCTGCGCCTCGAAGATGCTGGACAGCTTCGTCGCGCCCTACGACGCGACCATCGTGCAGAAGCTGCACCGCGACGCCGGCATGGTCATGCTCGGCAAGTGCAACATGGACGAGTTCGCGATGGGCTCGTCCAACGAGACCTCCTGGTACGGCCCGGTCAAGAACCCCTGGGACACGACCCGCGTGCCCGGCGGCTCCTCCGGCGGCTCGGTTGCCGCGGTCGCGGCGGGTCTGGCGCCCGTGGCCACCGCCACCGACACCGGCGGCTCGATCCGCCAGCCCGCCGCGCTGACCAACCTCACCGGCATCAAGCCGACCTACGGCCGCGTGTCGCGCTACGGCATGATCGCCTTCGCCTCGAGCCTCGACCAGGCCGGCGTGGTCGCGCGCTCGGCGGAAGACGCCGCGCACGTGCTGCAGGCGATGTCCGGCTTCGACCCGCTGGACTCGACCAGCATCGAGCGCCCGGTCGACGACCTCGTCGCCGGCCTGAACCAGTCCATCAAGGGCCTGCGCATCGGCCTGCCGAAGGAATACTTTGCCGAAGGCCTCGCCCCCGCCGCGCGCGAGCGCGTGATGGCCGCAGTCAAGACCTTCGAGCAGCTGGGTGCGGTGATCTCCGAGATCTCGTTGCCGAACTCGCCGCTGTCGGTGCCGACGTACTACGTCGTCGCGCCGGCCGAGGCCAGTTCCAACCTCGCGCGCTTCGACGGCGTGCGCTACGGCCATCGTGCCGAGGGCGTGAAGAACCTCGAAGAGCTGTACAAGCGTTCGCGCGGCGAAGGCTTTGGCTCGGAAGTGCAGCGCCGCATCATGATCGGCACCTACGTGCTGAGCCACGGCTACTACGACGCCTACTATCTGCAGGCGCAGAAGGTGCGCAACCTGATCTACCAGGACTTCAAGCGCGCGTTCGAGGGCGTCGACCTCGTGCTCGGCCCGACGGCGACCGACGTCGCCTTCAAGCTCGGCAGCAAGACCGACGACCCGGTGGCGATGTATCTCAACGACATCTACACGATCGCCGCCAACCTCGCCGGCATCCCGGCGATGTCGCTGTCCTGCGGTTTCGTCGACGGCCTGCCGATCGGTCTGCAGCTGATGGGCAACTTCTTCGACGAGGCGCGCCTGCTCAACGCAGCGCACCAGTACCAGCAGGCCACGGACTTCCACAAGCAAATGCCCAAGGAGTTTGCGTGATGGGTATTCAAGAAGGTTGGGAGGCTGTGATCGGCCTCGAGGTCCACTGCCAGCTGCTGACCCAGACCAAGATCTTCTCCGGCGCCGCGACCGCCTATGGGGCTGCGCCGAACACGCAGGCCGACGGCGTCACGCTCGGTTTGCCCGGCGTGCTGCCGGTTCTGAACCGCGACGCGGTGCGCATGGCGGTGAAGTTCGGCCTGTCGGTCGACGCACAGATCGCGGAGCGCTGCGTGTTCGCGCGCAAGCACTACTTCTACCCGGACCTGCCCAAGGGCTACCAGATCTCGCAGTACGAACTGCCGATCGTCGCACACGGACACCTCGACATCGAAGTCGACGGTGCGACCAAGCGCATCGGCATCACGCGCGCGCACCTGGAAGAGGACGCCGGCAAGTCGCTGCACGAGAACTTCGTCGGCCAGTCGGGCATCGACCTCAACCGCGCCGGCACGCCGCTGATCGAGATCGTCTCCGAGCCGGACATCCGTTCGTCCGCCGAAGCCGTGGCGTACCTGAAGAAGCTGCACCAGCTCGTCGTCACGCTCGGCGTCTGCGACGGCAACATGCAGGAAGGCTCGTTCCGCTGCGACGCCAACGTCTCCGTGCGCCGCAAGGGAGCCGAGAAGTTCGGCACGCGCACCGAGACCAAGAACATCAACTCCTTCCGCTACGTCGAGAAGGCGATCGAGTACGAAATCGAGCGCCAGATCGAGGTGATCGAGTCCGGCGGCAAGATCGTGCAGGAAACGCGCCTGTTCAACCCGGACACCGGCGAGACGCGCACGATGCGCACCAAGGAAGACGCCAACGACTACCGCTACTTCCCGGACCCGGACCTGCTGCCGGTCGTCTGCACGCGCGAGTACATCGACGCGGTGCGCGCGACGCTGCCGGAACTGCCGGACGCCAAGAAGGCGCGCTTCGTCTCACAGTACGGCCTGCCCGCATACGACGCCGGCGTGCTGACCGGTGACGTGGCAACCGCCGACTACTACGAGGCCGTGGTCAAGGCTTCTGGTGCCGATGCCAAGCTGTGCGCCAACTGGGTTATCACCGACCTGCTGGGTGCGCTCAACAAGCTCGGCAAGGACATCGCCGAGTCGCCGATCGGCGCAGCCATGCTCGCCGGCATGATCCAGCGCATCGCCGACAAGACCATTTCCGGCAAGATCGCCAAGGACGTGTTCGAGGCGATGCTGGCCGGTGAAGGCGACGCCGACACGATCATCAAGGCCAAGGGCCTGGTGCAGATCACCGACGAGAGCGCCATCGTCAAGGCGATCGAGGACGTGATGGCCAAGAACCCGGGCCAGCTCGCAGAGTACCGCGCCGGCAAGGACAAGCTGTTCGGCTTCTTCGTCGGCCAGGCGATGAAGGCGACGCAGGGCAAGGCCAATCCGGACGCGCTCAACCGCCTGTTGAAGGAAAAGCTCGCCGGCTGAAGCCGGCCTTGCTGCGCGACCGATGGCCAACCAGATCACGGAGTTCGTTTTCCCGGAGCTGGGCGCACATGGCGCCATCGTCGAGTTCGACGAGGGCATCGATGCGATGCTCGGCGCGCGGCCCTATCCGGCCGACGTGCGTCGCCTGCTCGGGCAGGCGGTGGCGGCAATGCCGCTGCTGGCCGTGCATGCGCGCTATGAAGGCCGGCTGAGCCTGCAGTTCCAGGGGCCGCAGGCCTTGAAGATGCTGGTGGCTCAGATCGAGTCGGGCCTGCGCGTGCGCGGCATGGCCAAGTGCGAGGGCGAGGCCACCGGCGATTTCCAGGCGCTGATGCACGGCGGCACGCTCGGCCTGCTGATCGAGCCGGAAGTCGGCGCGCAGAACTACCAGGCGCTGGTCGCGATCCACGGTGATTCGCTGGCCGCGTCGCTGGAGCACTACTTCGCGCAGTCGGAGCAGTTGCCGACGCTGTTGCGCCTGGCCTGGGGCCCGAAGCGCGTCAGCGGCCTGATGCTGCAGCGCCTGCCGCTGTCGGAGATCGGCTCCAGTGAAGCCAACTGGGAGCATCTGTCGCATCTGTTCGCGACGCTGGGCGAGGCGGAACTGGCCGAGACCGACGCCCGCGTGGTCCTGCATCGCCTGTTCCACGCCGAGACGGTGCGGCTGCTGGAGCCGCGTGCGGTGACGTTGACCTGCCGCTGCTCGCGGCCCGGTATCGCCGCGATGCTGCTGTCGCTGGGCGAGCAGGAGCTTCAGGACCACCTGGCCGAGCGCCAGACCGTGGACGTCACCTGCGAATTCTGTGGCCGCGAGTACGTTTTCACGGCCGCCGACGTCGGCGATCTGCTGCTGAAGGCGCGCATGCAGCCGGGCAGCCAGCAGCGCCACTGATGATCGTTCCGCGCTATCGCGTCGATGCGTCGCGGATCCCCGGAGCGGGCAAGGGACTGTTTCTCGACGAGGCGGTAACGCGCGGTCGCGTGCTGGTGGCGCCGGACAATGTGCACACGGTCTGGCCCGAATCCAGGCTGCGCCAGTACCCGGAAGACTCGCTCGAAGTCGAATCCAGCGTGCGCTGGTTCGAGGATCGCTTTTCGCTCACGCCGGAGTGGAGCGACGAGTGCTACGTCAATCACAGCTTCGAGCCGACGGCGCTGTGGCACCTCGGCTTCATCTTCGCGCTCGCCGACCTGCCGGCCGGCGCGGAAATCACGATGGACTACCGCTACGTGATCGGCGACGGCGAGCGCCTGCCGTTCCGCGACAGCGTCACCGACCGCGAGATCGTCGGCCTGCCGTGGTCCGAGTGCCTGCGCGGCAGCGCCGCACAATTGCTGGCGCTGCACGCGACGGCACGCTGATCAGCCGTTGCGGCGTAGCTGGTAGATGCCGTGACTGGTCGCCACGACCGTGCCGCTGGCGTCGCGCAGTTCGCCGTCGAGCGGGAACTCCGCCTTGCCCTTTTCGGCCGCCTCGGCCTCCAGCGCCTTGATCTGATCTTCCGTCAGGCTGATCTCGACGGTGACGTCGCTCTTGGCCGGCTTCAGGAACTTCAGATCCAGCGCCTTGACGATCGGGAAGTAGCGCGAGGTGTCGAACGACGACAGGAACACTGCACCGCCCGGAATCTCGGCGAGCGTGAACAGCGCGCCGGCGTACATGGTGCCGATGTGGTTGCCGTTGTTCGCAAACGGCATCAGGCACTTCACGTAGCCGCGGCGCAGCTCCAGCACCTTGAGGCCGCTGTTCTTCACGAAGGGGATGCCGTTTTCGAGCAGATTCTTCGCCGGCGCCAAATCCATTTTTCGATCTCCCGCGTATAAAGGTGGGCAAGTCTAAACCGTGGCCGCCATGGATCCTGTAACCGTATTCGTGCTTACCGCCGTCATCGCCGTCGCCACCAAGACCCTGGCGTGGGCGATCCAGCTGCGCACCCTCAACGCCGGCCTCGTGGACACGATCTGGGCCTGGACGCTGGGGGGGCTGGCGCTGGTCTACGCCATCTTCGGCTCGGCGCCGCTGGAGCTGCGGCTGCTGCTGGCGGCGATGGGCGGGTTCTGGGGCCTGCGTCTGGGCTGGCATCTGTGGCAGCGCAATCACGGCAAGCCGGAAGACTGGCGCTATGCGCGATTCCGCAAGCAATGGGGCGCGGACGTCAATCGCAACATGTTCTGGTTCTTCCAGTTCCAGAACGTGTTCACGTTGATCCTGTCGGCGCTGGCCTTCATGCCGGTTGCGTATCGCGTCGACAGCCCCGGCCCGGTTCTCGTCCTGCTCGCGATCGCGATCTGGATCGTCTCGGTCGTGGGTGAAACGGCGGCCGACCGCCAGATGGAGCGCTTTCGCCGCAACCCCGCCAACAAAGGGCGCATCTGTCGCGACGGGCTATGGCGTTACTCGCGACATCCCAATTACTTCTTCGAGTGCCTGCACTGGGCCGCTTACGTGCCGCTGGCCATCGGCGCGCCCTGGGGCTGGGTGACGCTCGCGGCGCCGGTGGTCATGGCCGCCCTGCTGATCAAGCTCTCCGGCGTGCCGATGCTGGAGGCCGAGATGCTGCAGAGCAAGAAGGGATACGCCGACTACATGCGCAGCACCAGCATGCTGATCCCCTGGCCGCCCAAACGGTCCTGAATTTCTCTGTCTCCACGAATCTGCCTTCATGAATGTCATCGATCTCTGTGAGCGCGGCCTGATCCCCGATGCGCTGTCCCGTCTCGGCATGCGTCAGCTGATGAAGCAACGCCTGCGCGACGAATGTGCCGGCGACGGCGAACAGCGTTCGCAGCGCTACAACCGCTTCCTCGACGAGCTGCGCAGCAGTCCGATCGCGATCGAGACGACGGCGGCCAACGAGCAGCACTACGAGGTGCCGGCCGAGTTCTTTCATCTGCATCTTGGCCCGCGGCTCAAGTATTCCTGTGCGCTGTATCCGACCGGTGGCGAGACGCTGGCGCAGGCCGAGGAGCTGATGCTGAACCTGTACGCCGAGCGTGCCGAGCTGCGCGACGGTCAGCGCCTGCTCGACCTGGGCT
>DASWWX010000070.1:0-54456 GCA_036405815.1 Solimonas sp.
TCGGCGATCGTTTCGATCAGGATCGCGCCGAAGGTGACGATGAAGGCCAGCGCGTCGAGCCAGCCCAGCGGTGCGGTGCCGCGCGTCAGCACCGCGTACACCGGCAGGCAGCCGAAGAACACGATCACGGTCGGGAAGAAGTGGATGCCGAAGAAGTCGGCCAGGACCTCGGCCTTGCCGGCGCGGCCGCGCACGATGGGATACCGCCAGTCCTCGTGATGCAGACCTTCCCAGAACGTGGCCCAGTTCGCGGTCAGGCGGATCGCCCACAGCCACACCAGGCCGATCACCAGCGCGGCGCGCGTCGGGTCGATGCCGGCCTGCGGGTTGGCGCAGTACCAGTACACGACCAGCAGCGGCGGAATCACGCTCCAGTAGGCGTCGTAGAAGCTGGAGTTCTTGAACGCGCGGCTGAAGGCGAAGATGACGACGGTCGCCACCGCGTCGGCCGCGAATGCGTCCCAGGGCTGCGGCAGCGTTACCCAGCCGCCGTACAGCACGACCGCCGCGGCGCCGAGGCACAGGATGTAGGCGAACAGTATCCACAGCAGGCTCGCCGTCTTGCTCTTTTGCTCGGCCATTGGTCTCCCCCGGTGCCGTTGTCGTGCCGGCATCATGCCCGGCCTCGACAGCCGCCAACCTCACCTCAGCGGATGAGGTGAGCTGGCGCGTCGGAATGCTGCTGCGCGGGCGCTGCGAAAACTTACTGCGGAAAGCGCGGCAGCTCGGCCCATACGCGGGCGTCGTGCGCCGGCACGATCACCATCTCCGGCAACTGCCGGTGCAGGCGGTGCAGGTGCACCACCTGCTGGCGCACCTGTTCAGCGTCGTTATCGACCATGCGTCGCGACAGCCACGGCCGCTGCGCCGGAATCTCGTAGCCTTCGCGCTGCCAGACCAGATCGCCGATCAGCGCGTAGCGCTTGCCGTCGCTGGTGTTGATGAAGGCGATGACCGACCCCGGCGTATGCCCGAAGGCCGGCACCAGCACGATCGCGCCGTCGCCGTAGACGTCGAAGCTGCGGTCGAAACCCAGGTAAGGGCCGTCCTTGAAGTTGTAGGGCGTATAGCTGACGTTGGAGAAGCTGCGAATCAGCGCGGCCGCCGGGTCCTTGCCCTCGATGAAGCTCAGTTCTTCCTTGGGCAGCATCACCGTGATGCGGCCCAGGTCCGGCAGGCCGCTGACGTGATCCCAATGCGCATGCGTGATGACCACGGCGATCAAGGTGTCGATGTTGAAACCGCCCGCGCGCAGCTGATCGGCGACCGGCGTGGCCTTGGTGTACTTCGAGATGGCGCGCATCAGCAGCGGCGTGGTCTTGACGTGCTGGTCCACATCGGCGCCAAAGCCGGTGTCGAACAGCAGTGCGCCGGTCGGGTGGTTCACCAGGATGCCGCCCATCTGGAAGCTGCGCTCCTCGCCCAGCGCGCCGCCGCGGTAGGCGAAGCCGGCTTTGGACGCCATCGTGCCGGCCGGCAGCGCCTGCAGGGTCACGCCGGCGGTGGTCATTGGCGGCGGCAGTTCGACGAGGCTGGCGTTTTCATCCACCGGCAGGCGCTCGGCGCTCAGGCTCATGGCCAGCGCTGCCGCCAGACTCAGGATGACCAGGGCCGTGAGGCCCAGCACGAGTTTCTTCATCGATTTCCCCCGATCCGCTGGATGGCGCCGCGGATTTCTGAAGGCCCGCCGCTGCGGGCCCGGCTGACAATCTAGGCAAATTCGGCGCCCGCGTGAAGCATGGAGTGAGCGACGCGCCTGCAAAATCTCCCCTTTCCCGGGGCGCGCCCCGGTTACGGGCCAGTCGCCTCGCGTTCGGCGCGACGTTGCAGACGCTGGCCGACGACCTTGAACAGCCGTCCGGTCCACTCCACGGTCGGGCCCGGCAGGATCGCGGTCGCGGTGTGCCAGGCCTCGCCGACGCGGCTGGCGATACGCAGCGGGCGCTTGTCGATCGCGCGCGCGATCCACTCGGCAGCATCCTCCACGCGCATCTGCGGCAGGTAGCGGTAGACCGCCGTCGGTGCGGTCATCGCTGTCTTCACCAGCGGGTAATGAACCACCGTCACCGCCACGCCGCTGCCGACCAGCTCGGCGGCGAGCGTGCGCGAGAACCCCTCCAGCGCGCACTTGCTGGCCACGTACGCGGCGAAGCGCGGCGTCGGGATCAGCGTCGAGACGCTGGAGACGTTGACGATCTGGCCGCTGCGGCGCTCGAGCATGCCCGGCAGCAGGCGCAGGCTCAGGCGCACGGCGGCGAAGTAGTTGAGGTCCATCGTGCGCTCGAAATCGTGCACGCGGTCCAGCGATTCGCGCACGAAGCGGCGGATCGAACGGCCGGCGTTGTTGACCAGCACGTCGATCACCGGATGGTCGGCGAGGATCGCATCGGCACAGGCCTCCACCGCCGCGGCCTGCGACAGGTCGGCCGGATAGATCCAGGCTTCGGCGCCGAGCGCGCGGACGCCGTCTTGTACCCGCTTGAGCTCGTCTTCGCGCCGTGCGACCAGACACAGCCGCGCGCCCTCGCGCGCCAGGCGCAGCGCCGCCGCCTCGCCGATGCCGCTGGACGCGCCGGTCACGACGATGGTGCGGCCGTGGATACGCTCGGAGAAGCCGTTGCGATCGGGCATGGCGCGCCTCAGGCCAGCAGCCGGCACAACGCCATCACGCTCAGCACGAACAGTCCCAGCACTGCCAGCGCGCCGATACCGAAGGCGACGCTGCGTAGCGTGCGCCAGTCGGCGTAGTAGCAGAGCATGTGACCGGCGCGGCCGGCGACAAAGGTCCATGCCGCGATCGCGGTCCAGCGCGGGTCGGTGCCGAGCAGCAGCGCGCAACCGATCAGCAGCAGGAACAGGCCCAGGTTCTCGGTGGTATTGCCATAGGCACGCACTGCGCGGAACAGAAAGCTTTCGTGCCCGCCGGTGACCGGCATGCCGGGCACGTGTCGGGCACGAATCAGCGAGACGTCCACCACCACGAACTGCAGCAGGATCAGGAACGCCAGCGTGACGCCGGCACTCAGCGTGCCCAGATAAATCGCGGCAAAGGCTTCCATTCGAACTCCCCCGGTTTGCGCATCATTGTTTTCAGGCGCGCAGCAGAACGGATCGCCGCGTGCGCGGTCAAGTCGCCGCGTGCGCGGCCCGGGCCGTAGCGGGCGGGACGCCACCGAGCCGGCCCTCTGCGGAGCCGGCCGATAGGCGAGGACACGCGGCTCAGCGCGGGGTCGTTTCCGGCCAGCGCTGCGGCACGCGCACCAGTTGCGTCAGGTCGTAGCCCATCGCCTCGATGCGCTTCAGATTCTCGGTGTACGCGGCCTCGCTCATCTCCGGCTGGCGCGACATCAGCCAGACCAGGTCGCGCTGACTGCGCGCGATGATCGTCGTCGAATAATCCTGGGTCAGGTACGCGATGCGGTACTCGGCCTTGATCGGCCACACGAACTGCATGCCCCACAGCGCATTGCGATGACCCGGCACCACGAAGCCGCGCGGCGTGTAGGTCTTCAGATCGCCATCGAAGCCGCCCTTGCGGAAGGTGAACGTCGTGGCGATCGAACCGTCGTCGTCGAGCGCGTAGTGCTCGACCTGGTTGTAGGCCTCGCGGTCGAGGCGCGTGGGAATGTGCGCGATCACGTACCAGGTGCCCATGAACTGCGGCAGGTTGACCGGCTCGACCTCGGGCAGCGGTGCGGCCGGCGGCGGTTTCGAGGCGCAGGCGGCGAGCATCGCCGCCATCAGGGTGCCCGCAACTTTGAACAGCGACATGGCGATGCTCCGGTGAGGCGCTGCGCCTAGGCGCGCAGACGCCGGGTCTTGAAGGTATTCCAGCCGTTCTCGACGATGCCGACCGCGAACGCGCCGAGGCCGGATTCGTTGGGCCGCGGCGCACGGCCGTTGCCGATGCGATGCAGCTGGCGCGTGTACCAGGCCACTTCCATCAGCGCCATGCGGTCGATCATCTTGATGCCGGTGGTGATCGGTCGTACCGCGTGGCGCGGGTCCTGGCCGCTGAGCAGGCGCGCCGGCACGTCCGGCTCCATCGCCATCGAGCGCGCGATGCCGACCATATCGACCGCGCCGCTGCGGATCGCCTCGGCCATGCCGGCCGCCGTACGAAAGCCGCCGGTGACGATCAGCGGCACCTTCACCGCCGCGCGCACGCGCTCGGCGAACTCGAGGAAATAGGCCTCTCGCGCTCGCGTGCTGGCCTTGGCCGGCCCACGCGAGACGCCGGTCATCGCTGGCGCTTCATAGGTGCCGCCGGAGATTTCGACCAGATCGATGCCGGCCTCGACCAGCGCGCGGATCGTGTCCAGCGATTCGTCTTCGGTGAAGCCGCCGCGCTGGAAGTCCGCCGAATTGAGCTTGATGCCGATCGGGAAACGGGCGCCGCACTGGCGGCGCATCTCGGCCAGCACGGCCAATACGAACCGGCGGCGCTTGTCGGCGCTGCCGCCCCAGTCGTCGCTGCGCTGGTTGTGGTGCGGCGATAGGAACTGGCTGACCAGATAACCGTGCGCGCCGTGGATCTGCACGCCGGTGAAGCCGGCTTTCTGCGCGATGCCGGCGGTGCGGCCATAGCGCTGCACCAGCGCCTCGATCTCGGTGGCGCTCAGCTCGCGTGGCGTGGTGAAGAAGCGCGACAGCTCCGGCCCGAACGGAATCGCCGACGGCGCCACGTTCTGGCGGTTGAGCCCCTTCGGCGATTGCTTGCCCGGGTGATTGATCTGCATCCACAGCTGCGTGCCGTTGCGCGTGCCGGCGGCAGCCCAGCGGCGCAGCGCATCGAGATCGGTCTCGTCCTCGACGACGACGTTGCCGGGTTCGCCGAGCGCGCGCCGGTCGATCATCACGTTGCCGGTCACGCACAGGCCGACGCCGCCATCGGCCCAGGCGCCGTACAGCCGATCGAGCCGCGATGTGGGGTGATTGTCGAGCGTGCCCAGGGCCTCGCTCATCGCCGACTTGGCGATACGGTTCTTGATGACCTGGCCGTTGGCCAGCGTCAGCGGTTGCGACAGGATCTGCTGCGGCGTCATGGGGTGTGCGGATCGAACGAAAAGATCAGGTCCGGGCATCCTAGCCGCACCGTGGGGGTTGCCTCCATGGCCGCGGCGCCCGCCGGTTCGGTCCGGCCGGGCGCCGCGATGGAACGTCAGATTTCCGTGGCACGCTGTACGAACATGCGCAGCAGGGCCTTGATGCCCAGGTGCAGCAGGACGTACACGCCGATCGCCACCAGCAGCGACGTCGCCAGCGTGCCGTCGTTGACCAGTGCATGGCTGGAGACGATGCCCTCGAAGGGTGCGTACAGCGGGGTGGTCAGCCCGCGAATGAAGCGCACGAAGCCGGCGCCACTGTTGGCGCCGATCAGGCCTAGCACGAAGCGCAGGCCGAGCAGCGCATAGATCACGTAGAAAATGTAGTCGATGACCTGGCTGGTGCGCGCCACACCGCGCATCGTGCGCACCTCGCGCTCGGTTTCGCCGACCTCGTCGATCATCTGCTGTCGCATGCGCGCCGCCATCGCATCCACGCGCGCCTGCTCGTCGGCGAGATCCTGCTGCGCCTGCGCGGCGATGTGGGCGTCGATCTTGGCCTCGACCTGGCTTTTCAGCGCCGTATGTTGATGAGCGCGCCGCGCTTCTTCGTCGGCGAGTCTTGTGTCCATGTGGGTTCTCCCGTGCACCGGTCGTGCTGCCGGCATGGCGCAACAGCTTGCGGTGCGCGGGTGAACCCGTTCTGAATCGGCGGCGCCGACTGTCTGCCGGCTGAACCGCGGGCGGCGCTCAATCCTTCTCGCGCAATGCCTGGCGCACGATGCGGCGGATCAGTGCGTTGTAGTCGATGCCGACCTTCTCCGCCGATTGCGCAAACTCGTCGTTGCGCGCGATGCAGGGGTTGGTGTTCGGTTCGATCACGTAGACCTGTCCGCTGGCGGTTACGCGCAGGTCGAAGCGCGCGTAGGAGCGGATGTTGAGTGCGCGGTAGGCGCGCTTGCAGACATCATTGAGGTGCTCCTCCAGCTCCTTGGAGATGTCGCCGGCGAAGGTGTTGTCGGTGATGCCCCAGCGCTCGCGATAGGCATCGTCCCACTTGGCCTTGTAGGTGGCGATGCGCGGCTCGTCCTCCGGTAGCTTGCCGAAGTTCATCTCGCGCGGCGGCAGCATGCGCAACTGCTGGTCGCCGATGATGCTGACGTACAGCTCGCGGCCCTCCACGTACTCCTCGACGATCGCGTCCTGCTTCATGCTCTCGTGGATCATCGCCACGCGATCCATGAACGCCTTCTCGTCCTTGGCAACGGAGGCTTTCGAGATGCCGCGCGAGGCTTCCTCGTTGAGCGGCTTGATGATGCAGGGCAGCTTGATCGTCTTCGGCAGCCAGACCTTGCGGCCGCGATAGAACGTGTGGAAGCGCGGCACGCGCACGCGGTGGTAGCGCAGCACCTTCTTGCTCAGCGCCTTGTCGTTGCACAGGTGCAGGGCCGCGGCGCTGGCGCCGGTGTACGGAACGCGCAGGATCTCGAACAGCGCGGCGATGTTCTTGTCCCACTGCGTGACCTCGTTGAAGTGATCGACGAGGTTGAAGATCACATCCGGCTTGAAGCTCTCGATCTCTTCCAGCAGCGGGCGGATGTCGTTGAACAGGCCCAGGCGCCGCACCTCGTAGCCGTTGGCCAGCAGCGCCTGCCAGACGTCGTTCTCGGTGTAGTGGCCGTCCGGATTGGCGAACTCCTCGGCGTAGTCGTAGTCCTTCGCCACCTTGTAGGGGATGTCGAAGGCCATCAGCACGCGCTTGGCGGCCATGGCTACTTCATGCCCCGCAGGCGGTTGGTGTGGCGGTAGTTCATCAGCAGCGTCGTCAGATAGGTGGCGAGCTTGAGCACAGCGACCGACTCCGGTTCGTCCGTCACCAGCTTCAGCGCGCGGCTGCGCTGGTGCACGGCCTTGATGATCTCGTTGAGCATGTACTTGCGCTCGCCGGTCCACTCGGAGACCGACTGGCTCAGCGACTTGCGGTGCGCCTGGATCAGGCTCGCCACCTTGCGGCGCGGGTCTTGCTTCTCCGCGGCATGCGGGAACATGCGGCGCAGGTTCTCATCGTGGAACTCCGGCCGGTTCTCGGCCTCGGCATGGCGGCGCTTCTGGTAGTAGCGGCGCAGCGTGCTGCGCATCTTCGCCGCCGCCCACAGCTTCTTGCCGGTCTTCTTCAGCGGCGGCTTGCCGGCCAGGCGCTTCATGAGCTTGTCGACGTAGAGCAGCTTGTCCAGCGCCTTCCAGTCGGCGTACTCGGCATGCCAGTCCAGGCCCGGCGTCAGCCAGACCGCGAAGGTCTCGACGAAATCCTCGTCCGGGTGGTACTGCGCGTAGTAGTTGTCCAGATGATGGACGTAGCTCTTGCTGTACGGCCGGAAGCGGTAGGTATCGCCGTAGGGCTCGGACGGCTTGCCGAACACCTGCTGCCAGCCACGCTTGCGGTTGAGGTCGAAGGCGTAGGTCAGTGCGTGCCCGGCCTCGTGGCGCAGCAACTGCATGCACCACGCGGGCGTTTCGCCCTCGGCCTCCATCATCATCTTCTTCTCGAGCGCGATCAGCCGCGGATGCGCCAGATAGAAGGGAATGCCGATGACCGGCTCACCCTCGGGCGTCAGCCATTCGTCGGCGAGGTAGCAGCGCGGCTCGAAGCGCAGCCCGCGGTCCTTGAGTTCTCGATGGAGCTGGGCGACACAGGCTTCCAGCCAGGTGCCTTCGAGCCGGATCGGCAGCTCGCCGATGCGCAGGTCCAGCAATTGCTCGTCGGTCAGCGCGTCCAGCGCCGGAGCTTGTGCCGTCGAGGGAATCTGTTCCGCCATCGCGTTCGGGATTGCCGGGCCGGGAATCGGGTGGAACTGCTGTGCGCCCGAACATAGCAGGCGGCGCCGGTTCCGGCGATGCCCGGAACGGTTCCCGCAGCCGGACCCGCCGGCGGCCTCAACCGCAGACTCAGCCCGGCGTGGGAGCGTCCGCCATCCGGATGACGGACTTGGTCACCGTGGCGCGTGCGATCAGATGGTCGCCGCACCAGGCTTGCGATTCCATGAACGCGACATTGCGGCCACGCTTGAGCACGCGGCCTTCAAAGCGGATGCGGTCGCCGCGTCGGGCGCCGCGCAGCATCGAGACGTGGATGTCGTGCGTCACCGCGTTCTCGCCGTCGTCGAGCACGCTGAGCAGCGCCGCGTAGCAAACCATGTCGGCCAGGCAGTAGGCGATGCCGCCGTGAAACACGCCGGCGGCGTTGACCGCGTCGCCACCGACCTCGATCTCCAGCTGCGCTTTCCCGTCCTGCGCGTCGATCGTGGTCACGCCCATGGCACGGTGCAGCGGATGTTGGAGGACGAAGGGCAGCAGGCGTTCGAGCGGGCTCACGTCGGAACTTCCGGATCGGATTGAGGGTCAGGCCAGCAGCGTGCGGCAACGGCGCGTCGTCCACCACCTGCAAGCGCAGTAGCCGCGGCTTGCCGCCGGAGGGCGCGGCCCACTACGCTGCGTTCGATCCCCCGACCCGACCTCTCATGGCCTTCAGCCTCGACCAGTTCTACCGCCTCAATCGCCGCGCCCTGATCTGGATCGTGCTCGCGGTCCTGCTGTGGCTGATGCGCGACTTCTTCGGCCTGGTGTTCCTGACCTTCGTGCTGGCCTTCTTCGCGATGCCAGCCGCGCGCTTCTGCGAGGAGCGCCTGCGCCTGCCGCATCGCGGCGCCCTGGTGCTGGTGTACGTGCTGTTCCTGCTGGCACTGGTCGGCTTCGTGCGTTTCGTCACGCCGAACGTGGTGGGCGAGGGCACGCGCCTGGTCGCCAATCTCGGTTCGATCCAGGAACGCCTGATCGACCTCAATCACCGCTTCGCCGAGCGCTATCCGGCGCTGCAGGAGCCGTTGATGGGCTACTTGCGCAGTGAGCTGGACGCCGAATCCGCTGCGCAGTTCACGCAGAAGCTCGAAGAACGTCGGCAGGCCCTGCAGATCATGCGGCCGGGCACCGATGCAGCTTCGGTCGAGTACCGTCGCGAGCAGATGCTGCTGCACGAGGAGCGGCTGCTGCTGGATTCGCTGTTCGCCGAACAGGTACACAAGGCGCGCGCCTATGCGCCCAAGCTGGTCAATTTCATCTACAAGGCGACCGCCACCACCGGCCTCGCATTGCTGTTCAGCTTCCTGATCCTGATGGACCTGAAGCGCCTGCAGAAGCAGGTGCGCGCGCTCAAAGGCTCACGATTGCATGATTTCTACGAGGAAGCGGCCGAGCCGGTGGTGCGCTTCGCGCGCGTCCTCGGCCAGGGCCTGCGTGCGCAGGCCGGTATCGCGCTCACCAACACCGTGCTGACGCTGATCGGTCTGCTGCTGCTCGGCATCCCGTCCATCGCGGTGCTGTCGGCGATCGTCTTCGTCTGCAGCTTCATCCCCGTGCTCGGCGTGTTCATCTCGACGATGCCGATCGTGCTCGTCGCGCTCAACGCCGGCGGCATCGAGCTGGCGATGTGGGGTGTGGTGATGATCATCGTCATCCACGCCATCGAAGCCTACGGCCTCAACCCGCTGATCTACGGCAAGACGCTCAAGCTCAACCCGGTGCTGACGCTGATCATCCTGTTCATCGCCTACCACCTGTTCGGCTTCTGGGGCATGTTGCTCGGCGTGCCGACCGCGCGCTACCTGCTCAGCGACGTGCTGCGGGTGGCGCTGGATGAGCGGCGGACGGTGACGGTGGGCGCTGCAAGCTGAGATGGCGGATCTGGCGCTTTATCAGGTGCTCGCGGCCGGAGGAGTGCTGTGAGAGTTTGATGGGCCTCGATCGGCCCGCCGGGGGGGGGCGAATGTCCGATTCGAGCGATTCAGAACTTGAATTTGCAGTCGCGGCTAAAAAGGCAAAGCTGCTTCTGGCGGCCGGTTCTGCCTCCGGGTGCATCCTGTGGGCCTTGGTTTTCTTTCTATACGACAACCCATTGCCGCCATTTCTATGCCTCATTGCCAACTTGGTCTGCTGCATTGCCGGTGCAGACAAGGCTGTACAGGTAATGAAGTCTGGTGCGCTCGCTCGAATCCTGGCGCTGCTGTTCTCAATCGTTCCAGTCATTAACTCTGCATATTCACTTTTACTGATCAGAGCTCTGATCAGAGCCGAGAGAGTGCTGAAGGACGGCAACAAACCGGTATTGCAGAAAGAGCCCGGCAGGGCAGGCAGAGCTGCCGTAAAACCTCGTGCCCCATGGAGCTACAAGAAGAAGGCGAGTGCTGCTATGTGGTTCGTGTCCACAACCTTGGCTCTTGCGTGGTTGTTCTTGCAGGGCGGGGGGCTCAGCAAGCCTTTCTTGACTCTAATGTTCCTTGCCATCGCAGGCATACTTGCTATTGGGTGGTTTGCTGCAAAGGCGAAGGGATACTCTGGATTTCTCGGCATGTTCTTGATGGTTTTCATGCAGCCGATCGGAATAGTCATCCTCCTGACGTTAAGGGACAGAAACGAGGCCGGTCCGACCCGACCGAGTTGAAAAGGCTGCCCCTTTCTGGCGGCCCATCTCTGGTGCCGTGGCGACCCTGTACGTCCGTCACGCCTTTGCGGGCGTTTGGCGAGTAGCCAGCCAACACTCTTATGTCCGGCGTGCCTCAGCACGGATGCCCACGGCCGGCTGGTCAAATTCGATATTTGTCGCAGGCGCTTGGGCTGACCACCACGCCGGCAGCAATCGCTGCACGCTGGCTCGCCCGAACCGATCGTCGATCAGATGCACCGCGCCGCGATCCTCGCGCCCGCGGATCACGCGTCCGGCGGCTTGCACCACTTTCTGCAGGCCGGGATACAGATAGATGTAGTCGTAACCGGTGGCGTCGCCGAACAGCGCATCCATGCGCTGCCGCATTTCCTCGTTGACCGGATTGACCTGCGGCAATCCCAGCGTAGCGACGAAGGCGCCGATCAGGCGCTTGCCGGGCAGGTCGATGCCTTCGGCGAAGGCGCCGCCCAGCACGGCGAAGCCGATACCGCGACTCTCCGGCGTGAAGCGGTCCAGGAAGGCGCGGCGTTCGGCTTCGGTCATGCGCGGGCTTTGCGACCAGATCGGCACGTCGGCATGGGCTTCGGCCATGCGCGCGGCGATCTGTTGCAGGTATTCGAAGCTGCTGAAGAACGCGAGATAGTTGCCCGGTGTCTGTCGATACTGCTCGGCGATCAGCGCCGTGATCGGTACGACCGACGCACTGCGCCGCGCATAGCGCGTGGAGATGTGATCGACGATGTGCACGCGCAACTGGTCCGGCGAGAACGGCGAGGGGATGTCCAGCCATGGCGTGTCCGGCTTGAAGCCGAGCAGGTCGCGATAGAAATCCGGCGGGTTGAGCGTGGCCGAGAACGCGACGGTGGCCGTAGCCGTGGCCAGCCGCCGCTGCAGGAACGGTGCAGGCACCACGTTGCGCAGGCACAGCACCGAAACGGGCTGCGTCTGTCGGCCTGGCAGGATTTGCGCGTCGAAAATCGAGTGTTCGGCGAATTCGTCGGCGCGGCCGAGGAAGTTGAGCAGGTCGAAGTAGAGCCGCTGCAGTTCTGGCTCCACGGCGGCCGGGTTCTCGGCAAGAAAGCGCCCGGTTTGGATCACGACCTTGTGCATCGCTTCAATCAGCGCTGGCGGCGGCGCGGGATAGGTGCGGTACACGGTGGTCTGGTCGCGCACGGTCTTGTTCCAGGCGCGCTGCAGACGATCCAGCGCCTTGCGGATCGACGGCGACGCGGTCGGCCGCAGCGCGAGCAGCGCGCGCTGATCCAGTTCGGCGGAGTACATCGCGCGGCCGCGTTCGACGAGGTTGTGGGCCTCGTCCACCAGCACGCCGGCGCGCCAGTCGTTGAGCGCGGTCAGGCCGTGCAGCAGGGCGCTCTGGTCGAAGAAGTAGTGGTAGTCGCCCACCGCGACATCCGCCCAGCGCGCGAGATCCTGGCTCAGATAGTACGGACAGATGCCGTGCTGCAGTGCGACCTCGCGCACCGCCGCCTGGTCGAGTTGCGTCCGCGTGCAGGCCTCGGCGCGCGCCGCCGGCAGGCGGTCGTAGAAGCCGCGCGCCAGCGGGCAGGACTCGCCGTGACAGGCCTTGTCCGGGTGCTCGCAGCTCTTGTCGCGCGCGACCAGTTCCAGCACGCGCAGCGGCAGCGCGGCGTCTTGCGCCCGCAGAGCGCCGGCGGCGTCGAGCGCGAGCTGGCGGCCCGGCGTCTTGGCGGTGAGGAAAAAGACCTTGTCGAGATGACCCTGGCCCATCGCCTTGAGCGCGGGGAACAGCGTGCCGATGGATTTGCCGATGCCGGTCGGCGCCTGGATCAGCAGGTCGCGCGCATCGCGTGCCGCACGGAACACGCCGGCTGCGAGCTGGCGCTGGCCGGCGTGGAAATCCGGAAAAGGGAAGGCCATGCGATCCAGCGCCGCTTTGCGCGTGGTGCGGTGCGCCAGTTCCCGATCCGCCCAGGCGAGGAAGCGTTCGCAGTGCGCCTCAAAGAAGGCCTGCAGCGCTTCGCGGGTGTATTCCTCGGAGAGCGGCGTTTCTTCCTCGCGGTCCACCTCGAAATAGACCAGTGTGAGCCGCAGCGAGGGCAGTTCGCGTTCGGCGCACAGCATTGCACCGTAGAGCTTGAGCTGCGCCCAGTGCAGGGCGTGGTGATTCTCGGGAATGCGGCGCCAGTCGCCGCGATAGGTCTTGATCTCTTCCAGCTCGTTGCGATCCGCGCGGTAGCCGTCGGCGCGGCCGCGCAGCGTGAGGTTGCGGTATCGGCCCTCCAGCGGCACTTCGCGCCGATAATGCGCGCCGCGCCGGCCGGCGACGATGCCGTGGCCGACGATGCCTTCCTGCGCGCTCGGGGCAGGCGTGAAACGCAGATCCAGATCGCCCTGCTTGGCTGTGAACTCGCACAGCTCGCGGACCGCGACCGTGTAGTCCACGAAGGGCTGCGTGGCGTTCAGGGCGGCATGCTCAGAAGCGCGGCGCGGGTTCGCGTAGCGGCCGCACCGGGTCGGCCTTGGCCAGCGCCATGAAGGTGCCGAACGACAGTTTCATCGCCCGCTTCGGCGCCACACGCAGCGTCTGCACGCCGTCGGCGGTGGCCAGCATCACGCCGCACTCCGGTGGAATCTCATCGGCCTCCGCCACGCCTTCGGCCAGCACGTAGTAGAACTGCGAGGACAGGGCGATGTAGCCGGCGCGCTTGTCCGGCTTCTTCAGGTCCGCGCGCAGGTCGGCGCGCTTGACCTTGATTTCGTGGACGATGGGTTCGACGTAATCCTCGACCGTGGTGTTGCGGATCGAGAACACGTCCGGCCGCAGATGCAGCCATTGCTCGCCGGGCTTGGCGAGCAGCGTCAGGCCGCGCCAGGCGATGCGGCCCTGCTGTTCGACGACATGATCCGCGACGCGGCCCACCAGCGCCTCGTGCGCGTCGAGCACGGCGCGGTTGCGGTTGAGCGCGTCGGCCAGGCGCTGGATGCCGAGGTCGGACACGCGCAGATGCTCCGGCCCGGCGGCCGGCCGCACGCGTTCCAGCAGGCCGGCGGCGAGCAGTTCGATCTCGACGGTGTCCTGGCAGGGCCAGCCCGCCGAACGATACATCTGCCGCAGGCGCTGGTCGTGACTGCGGCTGAGTGCGATGGCGGGTGTCGGCACGAGCATCGAAGCCGTTGCCGAAGCATTCATCGATACGTTCATCGAAGCGGTCATGGGCGCCGTCACCGGAACTGTTTCAGCGCGCCGGTGACCACACCCCAGATCAGCCACTCGTCTTCGTCTTTCAATTCGCGCGGCTGGTGACGCGGATTCGAGGATTCCGGCACCAGCATCGGCCGCGGGCCGCGTGTGGCAAAGCGCTTCACCGTATGCCCCTCGCCGAGCACGATGGCGATGACGATGTCGCCGTGGCGGGCTTCCAGCTTGCGGTCCACGATCAGCCTGTCGCCTTCCTCGATGCCGGCGAGATTCATCGAATCGCCTTCCACCGTGAACACCCAGGTGTGGTCGGGGTTGCGCACCATCAGCCGATTCAGATCGCAGCCGCGATCCACCGCATCTTCTGCCGGCAGCGGCACGCCGGCCGAGACCTTGGACAGCACGGTGCGCAGCGACACCGGTGGCGGCGCGGCATCCAGCGCCTGCGCCGGGACGGCGGCGGCGAGCTTGGCGAGCCGGTATTCGGCCAGCACGTTCACGAGGGCGGGCACGGCACTCTCCGGTACGCGCAGCACGCGCGTGGGTTCTCCGAACTTGCCGGTGCCGCAGGGGCGACCGGCACGCGGACGACGGCGGGAAGGGGGCTTTGACATTATCGTTACGATAATTATCGGCACGGTAAAACGTCAAATTCCCGTGCCTGCGGGGGCGCGAGTTCAGGGTCGATTCAATGCCGCTGTGTTCCGATGGAATGCCCCGCAGAGCAGGAGCATCCGATGACCCCCCTGAAGATCACGCTGGGCGCGACGCTCGCCATCGCCTCGATGGCCGTGGCCGCGCAGGTCATGACCCCGCCCACCGACCGCAGCACCTCCACCGCCACCGACGGCATGATGGACGACAAGATGCTGACGCTGGACGCCGACAAGGACGGCAAGATCAGCCGCAAGGAAGCGGACGCCGAGTTGAAGAAGGACTGGTCCAAGCTCGATACCAACCGCGACGGCTTCATCGACGCGACCGAGTATGGCGCGCGCACCGCGTCGCCGACGCGGCCGGGTCTGCCAACCCCCTAACCGCGAGATAAGGGGCCGCTGCGTGGCGGCCGAGCACCCGCACACATCATCTATGTGGCTCGTGGCCGATCGACTGAAGCGCGCGCTAACGCACCAGCGGACGCACGCTGGAAAAGCCGCCGTCCACTGCAATCACTTGGCCAGTGACACGGCTCGATGCTGAAGAAGTGAGCCATAGCGCGAGATCGGCAACGTCTTCCGGCTGATTAATGCCAAGTAGCGGGTACTGCTTCATCGCTGCGGCGCGCCCGACCTCGCTCGAGAGCAATCGCTGCGTCAGCGGTGTCTCGGTCAGACCCGGTGCGATCGCATTGAATCGGATGCCGTGCGCGGCGTGACTCGCTGCTGCGGAGAGCGTAAAACCCTCGACGCCCGCCTTGGCGGCAGCGATCAACTCATGCTGAGCCACGCCAATCCGTGTGACTACGGATGAGAACAACACGACGCTGCCGCCCAGTGCACGTCGCCGCAGCGTCGCCACGAATGCACGACTGACCAGGAATGTCGAGGTCAAATTGGTGACCAGCGTCTGCTCAAAGTCAGCCAGGCGCGTGCGCTCCAGAGCGCCGGCCTGCGACGATCCGACGCAGTGAACGAGTGCCTGTGGCGAGAGGCCAGCGGTCTCCATCGTCGCGAAAAGCCGCTCTACACCGGACTCGGTGGTGACGTCCGCTTCGATGTGGCGAAGGCCGGGTAGCGCGGTCTGTAGTCGATCGATGGAGCGACCAACGCCGATGGGCTCCAGCCCGCGCGCCGCCGCCAGTCTTGCCACCGCCTGACCGATGCCGCCGCTCGCGCCGGTAATCAACAACTGTTTCATCAGCGCTTTTCCGATTGGTTAGCTTGGACGGGCTGTACCGAGATCGTTGATACGCGTTAGCCACGCTTCAGGATGCAGAGATGTGTCGAGCTGAAATTACTATTGCTGCGCGCGGACCTTCGACGGAATCTGGCATGAAGCAGGGGAGGGCTACATGAAACGGGTCCGCAGACTGGCCGTTCTGACAGGCGTGATGGCGTTGGCGGCGTGCGGTTCGTCCGCGCCACCTCAAGGCAGTGCCGGCGTTGGTTCTGGCGATAGTGCTGCCATCACCACGGCGTTGCCGATTCCGCAGGGCGAGCCCGCGGACCGCTATGCGATGGCCAATGGCTGCTATGCCCTCCAGTCGCTGACCAGCGGCCGCTTCCTTCGCGCGGGCGATGTGGCGGCATTCGATGCCAGTGCGCCGCACCAGGCCACGCCTTTCACTTTCAAGGCCTCAGGACTCGGGCACTATCTTTTCTACAGCCCGGACCGGCGTTGGCTGACCGGCCGTGGCGTCATGCCGGCGCTAGTCGGTGCGCCGGGAGACGGCATTGAATGGACGGTAACGGAAGCCGAAGGCCAGACGCGTAATCGCTTCGACGTGATCAATCGGCTTACCCAGCGCGCGCTGGATGTCGGTGGCGTTGCAGGCCCGTTCGCAATGGTGCCGGTCAACGGTTGCACGCCATATCCAGAGGCTGAACTCAACGCGGTCGGCACCCCCTTCAAGGGCCGCCTTCCGGACGGCACCGTGTTCGGTTATGCCGAAACCCACATGCACCTCGGCGGGAGCGAAGCGCTGGGCGGGCGTCTGGGCTACGGCCGTCCATTTCATCGCTACGGCATTGCCGAGGCGTTGGACAATTGCGCGGCAGACCACGGGCCCAATGGAACGCTCGACGCGCTCGATGCCATCGTCAACCCGAATCGCAACTTCCTGCCGCCACACGAAACGCAGGGCTGGCCCACATTCCGCGACTGGCCGGCGCGCGGTTCGCAGACGCATCACCAGACCTACTACCTCTGGCTCAAGCGCGCGTGGATGGGCGGGCTGCGGTTCATGATGAACCACCTTGTCGCCAACGAGGTCATCTGCCAGATCTGGCCGTTGAAGGAGCATGACTGCGACGAGATGGCGAGCATCGAGCTGCAGCGACAACTGGTTCTGGACCTGCAGGACTACATCGATGCCCAGGAGGGCGGTCCTGGCAAGGGCTTCTTCCGCATCGTCAGCGATCCGCGCACTGCGCGGCGCGTGATCGAGGATGGCAAGATGGCCGTGGTGCTCGGCACCGAAAACGAGAAGATTTTCGGCTGTGGCGAGTTCCTTGATCAGCCCGAATGCACGGTCGAGCAGATCGATACCGAGCTCGACCGCTGGTACGACCTCGGCCTGCGCGCCATCTTCCCCATTCATCTTTTTGACAATGCTCTGGGCGGCACGCGCCTCACCGACGACGTGGCGCTGAACGCGGTCTACCAGGGCGGCAATATCCTGGAGACCGGACATCCCTACGCCACAATTCCCTGCGAGGCAGCAGACGCCACGGCGCCGGGCGAGGCGCCGGTGGAATCGCGTGGTATTTTCGACTTCGTGCTGGCGCAGGTCACCGGCCTGCCGCCGCCGCTGCCGCCGCTCACCGGCTGTCGCGAGAACGCACGCGGCCTCACCGAGCTCGGCGACTACTTTGTTCGCGGCATGGTGGATCGCGGCATCATGATCGAGACCGATCATGCCGGCACGCTGTCGCGCAAGCGCATGCTCGATATCGCTGCGGAGAAGGGGGTTGGCGTGCTCTCCGGTCACACCGGCTTCGTCGCCGATGCTCGCGATACGCGCCGCATCATGCAGGTGGGCGGCATCATCTCCAATTTGCCCGATGATCCCACGCCGATGACGCTGGATTTCATCCAGCGGCTCGCAGCGGTACACCGTGAGATTTTCGGTGATACGCGCCGTTTCGCCACCGGACTGGGCTCGGATATCAATGGCATTCATGTGCAAGCCGCACCGCGTGCGGATGCGGCGCAGCGCCCGTTGCAGTATCCGTTCACGTCCTATGACGGCCGGGTCGTGTTCGAACGCCAGGTCACCGGTGAGCGCGTGTTCGATCTCAACACGGACGGCGTCGCCCACTACGGACTGTATCCGGATTACCTCGCCGACCTGCAGCAGCTACCGGGCGGTGATGAGGCGCTGCAATATCTGTTCCGCTCGGCGGAGGCCTATCTGCAGTTCTGGGAGCGCGCGGAGTCGCGGCGCCTGAAGTAATGAGTGCAGGGGCAACGGTGGCCGCCGCGCGCATAGAGCGATGACGGGGCGGCGGTGTCGGCCGCCCCTGGGCGGGCCAGATGCTAAGCTGCAGAGATGCTACGTCTGCTCTATCTCAGTCAGGCTCGTGCCTCGAGCGCGGATGATCTGGACGCGATCCTGCAGACTGCGCGCCAGAACAACCCGCCATTGTCTATTACCGGCGTTTTGGTCCATGGCGGTGGTTGGTATATGCAGCTGCTCGAGGGGCCGGAGCGGTCAGTACTCAAACTCTACGCCCGCATCATCGACGACCTGCGGCATGCCGATGCGCGGGTGCTGCACGTGACGCCCGCCAACGAGGCGATCTTCGGCGAGTGGTCCATGGGTTTCGTGCAGCGCAACCCGCTGGAGTTCGACCATGTGATCGCTCTGCGAGCGCGTCGGCTGGAAACGGTCAACGCCTCGATATTCGCCGAGACGCTCAAGGACTTCGCTCGCCGACTGCGGCAGCAGGCCTGAGCGCTGGATCTTGCGACATTACCGCTGCACATGTCGTCGCGTTCGATCCCCTGACTTGCAACCTGAATTCAGGGCGCGGCTAGCTTCAGCGAGCACGACGCCGAGCCCATGGTACGTGTCCGTGCTCTAACGCCCGGCCGCGCTACATGTCTGCTGATTGACCCCAGGCGACAGAAGCCTTTCAACGTCTCATGGCGCCCAGTGCAGGCGCGGGTGCTTTGAAATGCATATTCCTGATCATCTGTTGCGCTTGGTGGAGGCCTGCCTCCGGCTCTGGGAGTGCGCGGAATCTGGGCGATTGCGGAAGGTGTTGGCGCCCGCCCCAGCCCCTTCAAGATATAGCCGCTGCGTCGTGAGCCGTTCGTGCGCGGCGCGCAAATGCCCTGGGCGCAGCACCCATGCGCTTGCGGAACGCCGTGCTGAACGCGCTGCCGGACTCGTAGCCGATCTGATCGGCGATGCGCTCCAGCGTGGTGCCGCCGCGATGCAGCGCGTCCTGCGCCAGGCTCATGCGCCAGCGTGCGAGGTATTCCATCGGCGCGCAGCCTACCGTTTCGGTGAAACGCTTTGCGAACGCGGAGCGCGAGAGGCGCGCTTTTTCTGCCAGCCCTTCCACGGTCCAGCGGTGACGCACGTCCGCGTGCAGCGCGCGCAGTGCATGGGCTATGGCCGGGTCACGCATGCCGGCGAGCAGGCCGATGGCAGCGTCACCGCCTTCCAGACTGCGCCAGCGCAAGGCCTCGATCAGCAACACCTCCAGCAAGCGCTCCAGCACCCGCTCGCGGCCGCTGCGCTCCGCCGTGAACTCGCTCTTGATCAGCCGTATCAGGTCGGCGAGGCGCGTGGTGTCCGCCTCCGCTGCGCGGACGTGGACCAGGGCGGGCAACAGGCCCAGCAGCAGCGCCGCGTTCGCAGGCTCGATGTGAAACGAGCCGCCCATCGCTTCGAAGTCCGGCGCGCCCTCCGCCTCGCCGTGGCGCACGGCCATCGTCGTCGGCTCCACCAGCGTGCCGGTGACGTCCGGATCGCTCGCGAGCGTGAACGCGGGCGTGGCGGGAAAGAGCAGAAAGTCTCCGCGCTCCATCAGCAGCGGCGCCTGGCCCTGCACCGTGAGCCAGCACCGGCCCGCCAGCACGATCGAAAACCCTGGTAGCCCGTAGGCCGCGTACCGCACGCCCCAGCGGCCGCGGCCGGAGATGGGCTTGGACAGCACCGTGCGCGGGCGCAGCAGGGCAATGATGTCGCTGAGCGGGTCCATAGTGGACGATAAATAAAGAATCAAGGACTTTATATTATTCAATGTCCCGACGATCAAGCTCAGGATGTCTCCCACGTTCAATCCACGGAGATACCCATGACCCGCACCCTCCTGATCACCGGCGCCTCGTCCGGCTACGGCAAGGCCACTGCCCAGCACTTTCTCGACCGCGGCTGGAATGTGGTCGCCACCATGCGCCGGCCGGCGCCCGAATTATTCAATGCCCCGGCCGAGCGCCTGCGCGTGCTGCCGCTCGATGTCACCGATCCGTCCAGCATCGACCGCGCCCTGGACCAGGCCACGGCCGCGTTCGGCAGCATCGACGTGCTGGTCAACAACGCCGGTATCGGCCTGCTGTCCGCGCTGGAACACACGCCGGACGAGACCGTGCGCGAGGTGTTCGAGACCAACACCTTCGGCGTCATCAACGCCTGCCGCGCCGCCATCCCGCGCCTGCGCCGGCAGCCGGGCAAGGGGACGATCATCAACGTCACCTCCAGCGTCGGCATCGCGCCGATGCCGCTAGTGGCCGTCTACACCGCCAGCAAGACCGCAATCGAAGGCTTTTCCGAATCGCTGGCCTACGAAATGGCATATGTCGGCATCCCTGTGAAGATCGTGCAGCCCGGCTTTGCGCCCAGCACCCGCTTTGCCGCCAATGGCGCGGACCGCATGCAGGGCCTCACGCCAGCGCCGTACGACGCCTACGCGCAGGCCTACTTCGCGCGCATGCAGGACTACCCGACGGCCTACGCCAGTGAGCGCGACATCGCCGAGGCGGTGTATCGCGCGGCGACAGAGCCGGGCGGGCAGCTGCGGTATCCGGCGGGCGCGGATGCTGAGCTTCTGACGGAACTGCGGGTGGGGAAGCCGGAGGGCGAATATCTGTCGCGGGTGCGCGAGATGTTTGCGCCGAAACGATCGCGATAGAGACTGACGTTCGGCGGCTTCAACTTGGTTGAGGCGACTGCTTTTGATGTCGCCGATGTCGTCGATGTCGCGACCGATGCGAAACGCGGTTCGCGAAGGTGCCGCGGTTGCCGGATGAAAACGGCGTCAGGCTGCGGCTTTGGCACTCACCTCCGGGATGAACGCTTTCACGAGCTGACGAATGGCGGCCATCTTCAGCGTGCGCTGCACGTCGATGCCCGCCAGGGCGCGCTGATCGGCATCGGACATCAATGCCGCAATGGTGGCTGCCAGCGCGTCCAGTGCCGACTTCTGCAGGCGATGTGCGCCCGGCAGCAGGGACGCACATCGGCGGACGAAATCAAAACGCGCCTTCTGGTTGACCTCGATCTCCTGACGCAGAACCGGATCATGGCGCGCCATTAGCATGATCTCGAGATCCGCGCCGTGGATCGGGTCATGGGTGAGTTGGTCGAAGTAGCGCAGCAGGCGCTCCATGACTTTGAGGAAGTCCTTCGGATCACCGAACTGTTCATAGAACTCGCCGCTCTCGAGGCGCTGGCTGGATCGCCGGATGGCCGCGTGGAGAATCTCGTCCTTGCTCTTGAAGTGGACGTAGATCGAGCCAACGCTCAGCTTGCAGGCTGCCGCCACGTCCTGGGTCGACGTATTGGCCAAGCCTTTTTTTCGAATGCTCGCGAGCAGGCCATCGATGATCTGGTTGCGGCGGGCATCCATATGAGCGTCATCGCGCTTGGGCATCGCTGGGTTCCGGAAGCTGATTTGCTTTTCAAATCTTCGGGGATTATAAATAAAAAAACAAACATTCATTTTTTATTTGTCCAAGGCTTCGGGGGTATCGATGCGCACCATGAACGCCACGAGTCATTCTGTCCGCGGGGCCTGGTTGATCGGCGCGCTGCTGACCGTTATCGCCTGCGGCGCGAACGCACAATCCGAAGCAGACGAGTTCTCGCTGCAGGCGGCGGAGACCTCCGACGCAGTGGACGAAGCCGGCGATGCTTCAACGGCCGATCCCGTAACCGACGGTGCTGACGTTGAAGTCCTGGACGTGATTCCGCTGCAAACGCCGGAGCCGCCGCTGCCCGAGCTGGCGGAGGACATCGACGACGGTGCGCATCGGCTGGATGACATCGTTGTCACCGCCACCAAACGTGCGAAGTCCTCGAGGGAGATCCCGGTCAGCATCACGGCACTGACCGGCGAGAACCTGGAGAAGATCAGCGCGCGCGACATCAAGGATTATCTGATGCAGGCGCCCGGCATCACCTTGGTCGACAGCGAGTATGGCGAGGCCAGGGGACGCAACCTGACCGTCAGAGGGGTGGGTCCGGGTTCTTACACCGGTCTGGGCAATCAGACCATGGGCCAGTTCATAGGCGATGTGCCGATGAACGATCCGTTCGGCAACTTCGGCGCGCCGGACCTCGATCCCTTCGATCTCAAGACGGTGGAGATTCTGCGCGGCCCGCAGGGAACGACCTTCGGCGCCTCGGCGCTCAACGGCGCTATCCGCTATTCGCCCAACGAGCCGGAACTGGGCACTTGGCTGGCCCGTGGATTTGTCGACCATGTGAGCATTAAGGAAGGCGGCGCTGACCAGACCTACGCGATGGCGGTCAATGCGCCGGTGGGCAACGACGCGGCCTTGCGCGTGTCGGGCTTGTTGCAGAATGCGCCCGGTGTCTACGACAACCTGAAGCGCGACATCGAGGATTCCGACAGCCGTCGCAAGTGGGCGGCCAGGGCGGCGTTGCGCTGGGAGCCGGCCGACAAGTTCAGCGTGAATGTCATGGGACTTCGGCAGCAGTCCCGTGTCGATGACGTGCTGCTTGCCGACAATCCGGACGGTCGCTTCGAGAACAACTTCAAGGTAACGCCGAGCTTCATCGAGTTCGGCTTCAGCTTGGCCAGCGTCGATGTCCGCTACAGCTTCGATGACCTGGGCACGCTGGTGCTGCAGAGCAACTGGCAGAAGAAGCGCTCACGCGGCGATGTCGACAGCAACCTCAGCATCCCCGCCCAGCTTGGAATCGGCACACTGCGGGGACCGTTCGACTATGACACCCGTGGCAATAGCCAGGAACTGCGCCTGGTCTCTCCGAGCGGTGACCGTTGGGACTGGATCGTCGGTGTGTTCCGACGCGACTACCGCGCGTCCGTCAATGCCGACGTCGCGGTCGGCCCGCTCACGGTGCTGTCTGCGGATATCGATCCGCTGGACGCCGAGGAAACCGCGTTCTACGGGGAACTGACGCGTCGTCTGGGCGAGCGCTGGGAGCTGACCGCGGGTGTGCGCCGCTACACCACCTCGCTCGACGGCGTTCAGGTCACCAGTGCACTGGGCATTCCGTACAAGAGAAATCCGGTTTCGCAGGACGAGAAGGGCTATAGCCCCAAGTTCTCGGTGATGTTCAAGGCCAGCCGCAATGTGTCGGCGTACGCCACGGTCTCGCGCGGCTTCCAGTTTGGCGGCATCAACACATCGGTTGCGCCCACGGACGTCGAGAATCCGCTGACGGGCGTGCCGATTCCGTTGAGCTACGACTCCAGCGTGCTGTGGAGCCGCGAGATCGGTATCCGCACCGATTGGCTCGACAGAACGCTGCGCCTCGACCTTGCGCTGTTCGACATCGACTGGAGTGAAGCGCAACTGCAACAGGAAACCGGCGGGTCCGTGTCGAACGATCCATTTGTCGACAACGTCGGCGAGGTCCGCGTTCGTGGCGCGGAGGGCAGCTTCTCGTGGCTGACGCCGCTGCCCGGATTCGCGGTCAATCTCAACGCATCCTACGTATCGGCGCAGACTCGAGAAGCCTACGAGCAGAGCGGCGAAGTGATTCCGGCCGGTACCGATCTGCCGGCCGTGCCGCACGTACAGACCTCGACGACGCTGAGCTACAACACCGGCATCGGCAGCTGGACCGGGGGTGCGTCGCTGAGCTACGCCCACATGGGGCCGGCTCATGGCGACCTGCGGCATTCGTACTCGATATTCGACTTCGGCACCCTCGGTCTCAACATGAACATCGCACGTCCCGGGGCGCGCATGACGCCTTCGTTGTCGTTGGGCGTCACCAACCTGACCGATGAACGCGGCGTGGTGGGACGGCTCGTGCCGAAGGGATCGCTGCCGGTGGGGCCAGCCGCCAACTGGAATTACATCCGCCCGCGCACCGTCAACGTGCGTCTGACGATGGACTTCTACTGATTTGTCGCCGAGCGCCGAGGCCCTTCGCCGTGTCGCGAAGCGGGATGCCGACGGCTTAGCCGCACCGCACTGTTCGCAGATCATCGCCATGACCGATTCCTGTCCTCGACCCGCCTCGCCTTCGCCTGATATCGCGCGGCAACTCGATGAGTTGCTCAAGCCCTGGAATCGCAGTGACGAGCCCGGGGTCATCGTCGGCGTGTCGCAGCGCGGCAAGCTGCTGTATCGCCGGGCGGTGGGCCTGGCGAGCATCGAGCACGCGCAAGCGCTGACACCGGCGACCCGCATGCGCATCGGCTCGACCACCAAGCACTTCTGCAGCCTGGGCGTGTTGTTGCTGGAGGAGGAGGGCCGGCTCGATGTCGACCGGCCCGTCGGCACCTGGCTGCCGGAACTCGGTGAGGTGTGTTCGAAGCCCACGCTGTTGCAGCTGATGCACCACACCGCGGGCTTGCACGATCCGCTCCCGGTCGTTTTCGTTCAGGGGGGTGGTTACTACACGCAGCTGCCTGCCGGCAGCCATCTGCAGATGATGTCGCGCTTTAAGGACCGTAGCTTCGAGCCTGGCACCCGTTTCGCCTACAGCAACAGCGGCTATCAGTTGCTCGCGGAGGTCACCGCCCGTGTCAGTGGCAAGAGCTGGTCGACCTTTCTTGAAGAGCGGGTGTTCCAGCCGATGGGGATGGTGAACACGGCGGTCCTCGCCAGCGATCACGACATCGTGCCCAACATGGCCACGCTGCATGTCCGCAATCCGGACGGGCAGTGGCGGCGTGGCGTTTATCCCAGCGATGAGAACCATGGTGGCGGCGGCATCATCTCCACGGTCGACGACATGCTGCTCTGGGCCGCGCATCTGCGCGGCGCAGACAAGAAGGTGGGAAGCGCGGCCCTGTGGCGCCGGATGCTGGAACCCCAGGCCTTCGCCAACGGCGCCCGGCATTGCTACAGCCTGGGGCTGATGACGGAGACGTACCGCGGCGTTCGGATCATCCACCA
Source organism: Solimonas sp. (assembly GCA_036405815.1). Lineage (GTDB taxonomy): Bacteria > Pseudomonadota > Gammaproteobacteria > Nevskiales > Nevskiaceae > Solimonas. Next base: position 24,737 of record DASWWX010000070.1, read on the forward strand.
TGCGGGCGCCACGATGGGTTCCACCCATCAGATGCTCACGGCGCCTGACCATTCGGTGGATATCGTCGTGATGAGCAATCGCATGGATGTGTCGAGCCCCGCGCTCGCGCTGAAGGTCCTCGACGCGGTCCTGGCGGATGACGGGCTCGCGCCGGAAGTCCCCGCGCCGACGGCCGCCGACTACCCGGCCTTGCCGGGCCGCTGGTACAGCCGCACCTCGAAAACCCTGATCGAGATCAGCGCTCGACCGCTACAGCCCGAGGGCCCGGCGTTGCTGCTGCTATCGACGTACAACAATCCGGTCGGCTTGCTCGAACGTGCCGGTGCCGGTCTGGCGATGCCGGACGGACCGTTCAGCACCATCGAGTTTCGCACCCCACCGAAAGACGTTTCGTCGTCCGCCGGGCTCGATGTGCACATCTGTGGCGATCTGGAACGGTTCGAGCGTCTGCCGGAGGTGCCGCCGACCGCGGAATCGCTCGCGGCGGCGATCTGCGGGCGCTATCGGCAACCCGGCTATCCGAAGGAAGTCGAGATCGCGTTGCGCGATGGCAAGCTCGTACTCGATCTGCTGCCGCTGCACGGCCGCAGCTACTGGGACCTGCAGCCGTACGCCGACGATGTGGTGGGCTGCGGCACCTACCACGCCATTCCGCACTTCGTGCTGCCCAATGCCGCCTCGCTCTCGTTCGAGCGAGAGAACGGCGAAGTCGTCGGATTCACCTACAACACCGACCGCATTCGCGGCCTGCGCTTCGAAAGAATTTGAGTCTTCGCAGTGATCGCCTGCCAAACCAGGGTCTGTCCGACATGAACGCCTCTGCAGCCTCCGCAGTGTTTCCGTTGACTCGCGGCCTGTTGTTCATCTTTGCGTTGCCCGGGATTCTGCAGGCTTTCATGCAGGCGCCTGCGCAGTCATTGCTTCAGGGTATCTACGCGAAGGAGTCGGGGCTGACCCTGACCGTGCTGGGCAGCGGTCTGCTGGTGGTGCGCCTGATCGACTTTTTCACGGACATGCTGATCGGCGTCTATTCCGACCGCAGCGTGCAGAACGGCGGCAGCCGCAAGGTGTGGATCGGCACGGGCACGTTGCTGTCCATCATCGCCATCTGGTTTCTGTTCCGGCCGCCGGCGGAAATCCACATCGCCTACTACGCGTTCTGGTTCCTGATGGCGAACGTCGGCTGGTCGCTGATCGAGATCCCGTACAAGGCCTGGACGCTGGAGTACTCGCCGGAGCCCGTCAACCGCGCGCGCATCGTCATGTGGGTCGCGATCTTCACCGTGCTGGGCGCGCTGCTGTTCTACGCTGTGGGCCCGGCGGGTAAGGCCCTGGGCCTGCTGGAGACCGCCGCGCCGAACATGGACATGTTGCGGCTTGCCGCCATCGTGATCGCGGTCGTGATCCCGCTGCCGATTCTGCTGACGCTCTGGCGCATTCCTGACCGCCGGCCGGGCCTCAGCGTCGCACCAGCCGTCCAGGCATCGGAGTCGTTCCGGGCCATCTGGCCTTCCATCGCCGGCAACAGCCCGCTGCTCAAGCTGATCGGCTGCGTCGCTGCGACCAGCTTCATGGGCGCGTTGCCGACGAGCGTGCTGCTGCTGTACCTCACTAACTACCTGGGACTGTCTGGCGAGGTCAATGCCGTGCTGGCGCTGGGCGTGCCGATCAGCATGCTCGGCATTCCGGTCTGGGGCGTGCTGGCGCAGCGCTTTCCGCGTCAGCGGGTCTGGGCGGTCGGCATGCTGATCGCCGGTCTATCGTTTGCGAGCCTGGGTCTGGTTGCGCCGCACTCCGGCGTGATGGCGGTGGCCATCATCAACTGCCTGGTCGGCTTCGGCCTCGCCGCGACGCTGGTCGCGGCACCCGTGATCATGGGCGATACCATCGATTACGGCCGCGAGAAGTTCGGCGTGGAGCGCGCCGGCCTGTACATGTCCTTTCAGGGGCAGGTGTTGAAGGCCGGTGGTGCGCTGGCTGCGGGTGCCGGCCTCATGCTGCTCGGGCATCTCGGTTTCGACGCCAGCAAATCGGGCGCCGATCTTACCCCGCAAGCGATCTCTGCCCTGAAGTGGGTCGTGGCCTGGTTGCCGGGTGCCGGCATGGTCCTGACCGGCGTGCTGCTGTGGATCGTGCCCATCAGCAGGGAAGCGCGAGAAGCACAGGCGGCAAAGGCTGGTCGCGCATCGTGATGAAGCTCGCAGAGTACGCCCGCTACGACGCCATCGGGCTGATGGCGCTGGTCGCGCGCGGCGACGTGACGGTTGCCGAGATCACCGATTGCGCATTGAACGCAATCCAGCAGCTGAATCCCGTACTCAACTTCATGTCGGGCGCCGCCGCCTCGGTGGGGTTCATCGAAGGGCGCACATTTTCCGGTTTGCCTCTGCTGGTCAAGGAAGGCTGCGGTGCGCAGGGGCAGCCGACCATTCTTGGCTCGCGTCTGGGCGCCGGCCTGACGGCCTTGCAAGACAGCGAGTACATGCGGCGCCTCAAGGCGGCCGGGGTCGCCGCGATCGGCGCCACCACGACGCCGGAGTTCGGCGCCTACTGCGTCACGGAATCCGTGCTGCATGGCGTGACCCGTAATCCCTGGAACCTGGATCACTCGCCGGGCGGCTCCAGCGGCGGCTCGTCTGCCGCCGTGAGCGCCGGCGTGGTGCCGGTCGCGACCTCCAGTGACGGCGGGGGATCCATTCGAGGCCCCGCGCATTGCACGGGTACTTTCGGCCTCAAGCCGAGTCGCGGCCGAACGCCCAATGGCTCTCCGGGTGACGGTGGTCCCTTCGGGCTCGCACACTTTCACGTGACGACCCGCAGCGTGCGTGACTCGGCGGCCTTCCTGGACGCGCTGCAAGGACCCGTGCTCGGCAATCGCTACTCGGTACGGCCGCCAGCGCGCGCGTTTCTCCAGGAAGTGGGGGCGCCCACCGGCCAGCTTCGCATCGCGGTGACGCGAAGTACGAGCCTGTCGGCGCCGATTCACCCGGACTGTCTGAATGCAGTGGATGAGGCGGCGCGCCTCTGCGAAAGCCTGGGCCACCACGTCGAGGAAGTGTCTCCAGCGGTCGAATGGGAACTGCTGATGGAGACGCTGGTGATGGCCTGGCCGATGCCGGTGCCGCGTCTGGTTGCGTTGCTGGAACGTGCGACCAGTCGTGTTGCTGGGCCTTCGACGCTGGAACCGATGACGCTGCGCCTGCGCGACTACGCCAATGGCTTCAGCGCCAGCGATGTGTTTCATGCGGACGCGGTGTTTCAGGCGGCCCGTCTGGCGGTCGACGAGTTCTTTACACGATTCGATGCCTGGATCATGCCGACGGCCATGGCCCCGGCACCGCGCATTGGCCAGTTCGATCCCTCCCGAACGGACGAGGACGTCCCGAGTTATCTGCGGCGTGCACTGGCCGAGTTCTCCTACTTCACGCCGCTGCTGAACGTGACCGGGCATCCGGCTGCATCCGTCCCGCTGCACCACGGAAAGTCGGGATTGCCGGCTGGGGTGCAGATCGTCACCGCGATGGGTGACGAAGCCACGCTCCTGAGGCTTGCTTCGCAATGGGAAGCCGCCAAGCCCTGGGCCGGTCGCCGGCCCGCCGTCTCGCTTTGAACTGGCGCCCGACCCAAAACCAAAAACCTACCCTCTCACTCATCAGCCGAATTCATCACGCACATGAAAAGACATTTCTCAGTCCATCGGGAGGCTTGGGCGGCGGCCGCACCCTTTCGCATCACGGGCCGCACCTATCTGGAATTCAATACCGTGGTGGTGGAACTCGGGGTGGACGCGCACGTCGGCCGCGGAGAAGCCATGCCCATTCACTACCTGGGCGATTCCGTAGAGGCGATGTGCGAAAGCCTGGAGGGGATCCGCGCCGAACTGGAAGCCGGGGCCGATCGTGAGGCGCTGCTGAGGTTGCTGCCGCCGGGCGGTGCACGCAACGCGGTCGACGCTGCACTCTGGGACCTGGAAGCCAGAACGCAGGGGCGCCCCGCTTGGGAACTGGCTCAGACCGGCGCCAAGCCCGTCGAAACCGTGTACACGATTGGCATTGAGTCAGAGCCCGAGGCGATGGGCGAAAAGGCGGCAAACGCGCCGTATCCGCTCCTCAAGATCAAGCTCGATGGCGATCGTCCGGTCGAGCGCGTGGCGGCGATCCGCCGCCGGCGTCCGGACGCACGCCTGGTCGTCGATGCCAATCAAGGCTGGACCTTCGAACAACTCAAGGCCGTCGCAGCGCCCCTCAAGGATCTCGGGGTGCTGTTCATCGAGCAGCCGCTGCCGCGTGGTCACGATGCGATGCTGGCGTCCTACACGGCGCCACTGCTACTGTGCGCGGATGAATCCTGCCAGCACCTTGAGGAGCTGGAGCCGGTCGCCGAGCGCTATCAGATGATCAACATCAAGCTCGACAAGTGCGGCGGCCTGACCGCCGGCCTGGCACTGGTGAAAGCAGCGCGGACCAGGAAGATGGGCGTGATGGTTGGCTGCATGGGTGGCACCTCTCTGGGCGTGGCGCCAGCGTTTCTGTTGGCGCAACTCTGCGACTTCGTCGATATCGACGCCCCCTTGCTGCTGAAGGCCGATCGCCCCAATGGGCTGGAATACCGTCAAGGCCAAGTGAGCATTCCCGCAGGATGCTGCTGGGGGCGCTGAAGCAACCCGCCGCCCGCGACCGGTTCTCCCGAGATAGGCGGGCTGCGAACGAGACCGGAACGACCAGCGGTGGCCTCAACGAGCCACCGCCCTGCCGTGCCCGGCGAACGCTCGTCATCGCGATGCCGGACGCCTAAAGGCGCACGAATCGCATAGCCGCGTTCCTACAGACGCTCGCGGATCGACGTTCATACGCTCAAGGCGCTGAACGAAAGGGGAGAAAGATCGTGCTCACTCGACTGGCGACCATCCTGTTGATTCCAATCCTCGCGGCGTCGGCTGCTCTCCTGGCTCCGGCGGCCGACGCGGCGACCTGTGCCGACTGGAAGCCGAACCTAGCTAACCAGTTGTCGTGCAATCTCGGTTTGATGGGGCCGCCGCAGCCTGCGCAGCCGGCACCGGGGATGATCGATTCGGCTGGCTGCGGCGCGCCGGTCTTCAAATCCGACGGCACCGCGTGGCAGTGCACCTTCTCCGACAATTTCGACAGCGCTGAGCTGGATCGTTCGAAATGGGTGCCGCAGACCAATTTCGTGAACGGGAGCAACACGGTCTACGCTTGCTACATCGACGATCCGGCCGTCATCAGCGTGTCCGGCGGACATCTCAATCTTTCCGTGAAGGAAATGCCGCAGCCGGTGGCCGGGTGCCCCAGTAACCGCGCCGGATCTCGGTATGCCGCTGGTCAGATCTCGACCTACTACCTGTTCTCGCAGAAGTACGGTCGCTTCGAAGCCCGAATCAAGGTGCCGCCGGCGAGTGCGCCCGGTCTCCAGGAGGCGTTCTGGCTGTGGCCTGATGTGCGCTATCACAGCACCGCGCTCTGGCCGTTGTCCGGCGAGATCGACATCGTCGAAACCTATTCCCAGCACCCGAACCTAGCGATCCCATTCCTGCATTACGCCGCCGATCTGTTGGGTCCGCAGCCGGGCGTGAACACGGCGTGGACCTGTCAGGCCAATCGCGGCGAGTGGAATACCTACACCTTGGAGTGGACGGCGAATCGTCTGGAAGTGCAGGTCAATGGCCAGACGTGCTTGGTGAACAACTCCAATGATCCGGCGTTCGACAAGCGTTACATCATCGCGCTGACGCAGGCCCTTGGTACGGGTGCCAACGCCTACGGCGGCGTCGGCATGCTGCCCGCCACGACCCTGATCGACTATGTCCGAGTCTGGCAGTAGCCAGACAGTCTGGCGGGACTGGCGCTATTCGAGGGCCGTCATGGTGCTTCGGGCGGCCGGTTGAGCGGTGATCGCACTGTAGAAAAGCCGCCAGAGCAGCGGGTGGATTTCTTCCAGTCACAGGGCATCGCCGCTCCTGCCGGCTCTCGGGTACATGTGCCCCGTGGGTGGCATCCGCCTCAGGTCATCACCACCGGCCGGCTCTCGCGCGACGCCTTCAACACCTTGTCCGGCTCGCTCTCATCGACGATCTCGATGTAGTCGTCATGCACCGCCCGGATCACCGCCACGAACGGCATACCCATGATCTGCGGGTCGCGGTAGCTGACGGTGTCGCCGGGCTTGAAGGTGGCGGGGTCGAAGTTGAACTCGAAGGGACAAGCGCCTTCGCCGCTGTTGCTGGGGTTCATGTGCGCCGGGCGCCTGGTCAGGGGTTACGGTAGAACTCGACGATGTCGCGCAGGCAGCGGCGCATGTCGTTGCGGCGGTAGCCCAGCCGCTTCGTCTCCTGGGGATCCGGTTCGTAGTACACGGTGCCGCCGCGGCCGGCGTAGAGCGCGGCGTCGGGCAGCAGCGGGTGTTCCTGGTCGAGGACGGGCAGCGGCTCGGTGCGGCCGGCGGCTTCGAAGTAGGTGCCGAAGTAATCCTGGAAGGTCAGGTTCTCGTCGCCGACGAGATAGGCCTTGCCGTTTTCGCCGCGCGCCAGTGCGCCGGCCACGGCCTCGGACAGGCTTACAGTGGAGATGAAGTTGACGCCGCCGACTATCGCGAACGGCGGGATCTGCGGGATGCGGCCGAGCGCGTAGTGGGCGTGCGCCTGCAAACCCGGCACGACGAGGCCGGGCACGGTGCCGGCGACGAAGGGTGCGTTGAGGCTGCAGACGTGGAAGTCCTTGGTGGCCAGCGCGCGAGCGCCCTCATCGGAAAGCTTTCTGCCGCGTACGTAGCTGTTCTTCTCGACCAGCTGCGGCGCGGCTTGCGGGTAGAAGCTGCCGATCAGGACCGCGCGTTCGATGCCGGCGTCGCGTGCCTGCGCGAAGAACGCGGGCACGGCTTCGACGTTGGCGCGCTGCCAGTGTGCGGCTTCGTCGGTGCCGGGCGGCAGGTGGCGGATGTCGTTGCCGGCGGCGAAGACCATCGCGTCGAAGGTCTTCAGCGCCTCCAGGCGGATGGGCCCGTTGATGTAGTCCAGTTTCTGGAACGGAAGCGTTGCCAGCGCGGAGCCTGCCTGCGCCGGCTTGCGCGCGGCGAGGGTGACGCGGTGGCCGAGACTGGCGAGATGCAGCGCGGCGTGGCCGCCGATGAGGCCGGTGCCGCCGACGACGAGGATGTTCATGGCAGCGGATCCGTTTTCGGCGGGCGCTGGCCGCCGCAGAGGATGTCGGTCACGCGCTCGGTGTCCATGTACTCCTTGAACTCCGTGACCTTGCCGTTGCGGAAGCGGAAGAAGAAGTGGTACTGGTTGGTGTAGCGCTGGCCGGAGACGTGCTGGCCTTCGGACGAGGCCTCCACTGCGACGCGGTCGTCCTCGGCGGTGAGGTTGTGGAGCGTGAAGCGGATGCCCTGCGGAAAGACCTGGAAGATCGCGCCGGCGGCTTCGCGGATCTGCGCCTTGCTGAACGTGCCGCTGATCAGTGTGTTGCCGGTGGTCAGGCAGTAGCCGTCCTCGGCGTAGGCATCGAGCAGGGCGGCGGTGTCGCCGCGATTGATCGCGTCGAAGAATGCGCGCGCCAGCTGCTTGTTGTGTTCGGTGCTCATCGCCGTCTCCTCGCCGTGGCCGAATTCTTGATTGAAGCCTGCGGGTTCCGTCGCGGGTCCGCCCCATCGGATCGGAGTAGGCGAGGCGGCTTGCGCGGTTGCGTGGGCCGGATTCGGCTGGCATGGTTCGGGAACCTACGGAGTCGTCATGCGCTTGTTCGCGATCGTGTTGCTGTTCCTGCTGTCCGGCCCCGCGACGGCCGGGATCTACAAGTGCCAGGACGCGCGCGGCCACATCAGTTACTCCGACAAGCGCTGCGCCGCCGGCCAAACGCTGGTGGGGCGCAACCCGGACGGTGGATTCGTGAATACGCGGCCGGAGGGCGACAGCCTGCATTGGATTCGGGCGCGGGGTGAGGCGCAGGGCACGACCGCAACGGCGACCGACTCTCAGCCGGTGGCACCGCCGGCCGCTCGGGCGTCACCACAACAATCGCCAGTGGCGAGCCAGGTCGTCGAGGGCGAAGCCCCGGCGTCCTCGGCGCTGCAGACCGAGCCGCGCTGAGCAGGCGATGTCATCCACGTGGCGCCCGCGCGGTCCGGGCGGCGCTCATGGGAGAATGCGTGCGCGCCGGCGCGGCCGGTGCGATTGAAGACAGGCCCTGCGCCCCTCCACGACGCCGATGCTGCGAATCACCGAACTCACGCTGCCGATCGAACACGCCGCCGACGCGCTGGCGCCCGCGATCCAGAAGCGCCTGCGCCTGCCGGATGGCGATCTGCTGGATTTCACCGTGTTCAAGCGCGCCTATGACGCCCGCAAGAAGCACGAGGGCCTGAGCTTCGTTTACACGGTCGACTGCACCCTGCGCGACGAGGCGGCGGTACTGGCCAAGTTCAAGGACGACCACAAGGTCGGCCCGGCACCGGATACCGACTACTACCCGCCGGCGCAGGCGCCGGCCACCCTGCGGCAGCGGCCGGTGGTGATCGGCTTCGGGCCCTGCGGCATCTTCGCGGCGCTGGTGCTGGCACAGATGGGTTTCAAGCCGATCGTGCTGGAGCGCGGCAAGCCGGTGCGCCAGCGCACCAAGGATACCTGGGGCCTGTGGCGCCAGAACACGCTGAACCCGGAATCCAACGTGCAGTTCGGCGAGGGCGGGGCGGGGCTGTTCAGCGACGGCAAGCTCTACAGCCAGATCAAGGACCCGAAGCACTACGGTCGCAAGGTGCTGCGCGAGTTCGTGAAGGCCGGCGCGCCGGAGGAAATCCTCTACGTCAGCAAGCCGCACATCGGCACGTTCCGCCTCACCGGCGTGGTCACGCGCATGCGGGAGGAGATCGAGTCGCTGGGCGGTGAGGTGCGCTTCGGGCAGCGCGTGACGGATTTCGTGGTCGAGGACGGACGGCTGCGTGGCGTGATGCTGGATGGCGGCGAGGTGGTGTCCACGAGCCATGCGATTCTCGCGCTCGGCCATAGTTCGCGCGATCTGTTCCGCGCGTTGCATGCGCGCGACATCTATCTGGAAGCCAAGCCGTTCTCGGTCGGCTTTCGCATCGAACATCCGCAGTCATTGATCGACCGCGCGCGGCTGGGGCCGTATGCCGGCCATCCCCTGCTCGGGGCGGCGGACTACAAGCTGGTGCATCACGCGAAGAATGGCCGCGCCGTCTACAGCTTCTGCATGTGCCCCGGCGGCACCGTGGTGGCGGCCACCTCCGAGCCGCAGCGCGTGGTCACCAATGGCATGAGCCAGTACTCACGCAACGAGCGCAATGCCAACGCCGGCATCGTCGTCGGCATCACGCCGGCGGATTATCCGGGTGGCACGGAAGCCGGCCCGCTCGCGGGCATCGCGCTGCAGGAAGCGCTGGAATCGCACGCCTACACGCTGGGCGGCAGCAATTACGAAGCGCCGGCGCAGCTGGTCGGCGACTTCATCCAAGGCCGCGCCTCGACCGCGCTGGGCGAAGTGGAGCCGAGCTACAAGCCGGGCGTGCGCCTCACCGATCTGGCGAGCGCGTTGCCGGAGTACGCGATCGAGGCGATCCGCGAGGCGTTGCCGGCGTTCGAACGACAGATTCGTGGCTTCGCGCGGCCGGACGCAGTGCTGACCGGCGTCGAGACCCGCACCTCCGCGCCGCTGCGCATCACGCGCGGCGAGGATTACCAGAGCCTCAATACGCGCGGCCTGTATCCGGCGGGCGAGGGCGCAGGCTATGCCGGCGGCATTCTTTCCGCCGGCGTGGACGGCATCCGCGTGGCCGAGGCCGTCGCGCAGAGCTTGGTCGGCGCGAACCGCTGAGTGGGCGTTGGGCGGGCTCGATCAGGCCGTTGCGCGCAGGGCCTTCAGGACATTCTTGGGATCGACCTGAATCGCTCTCAGCAATGCTTTCGCGGGGCCGGTCGGTTGGCGGCGGCCTTGTTCCCAGTTGCGCAGCGTGCCCACGTCGACCTGCAGCACCGAGGCGAACTGCGCTTGGCTCAGCTTGGTGATGGCCCGGACTTTCTTGACCTTGGCGGCGTCGACGAAGAACTCGCGGGACGGCGAGCGCGTTCCGCGCACGATCTCGTCCGCCTGCTGGACGCTTTCGAGCAGTTGATTGAACAGTGCTTTCTTCATCACCACTTCTCCACGATTGCGCGAAGCTGCTTCTTTTGAGCGGGCGTCAGATCCGTCGTCGTTGATTTGGCATAGGACAGCAGCATCAGGAACTGCGCCTCGGCCACCCGCCAGTAGTAGATGACCCGGACGCCGCCGCGCTTGCCGGAGCCGGGTGTCTTCCAGCGCACCTTGCGCAAGCCGCCCGTGCCTTCGATCAGATCGCCTGCATCGGGATGGTCGATCAAGTGATTCTGCAGTTGCCGGTACAACTCGTCGTCCATCAATTCCTTGATGAGCTTCGTGAAGATCGGGGTTTCCTGGAAGATCACGGCGGCATGCTACGTCAATGACGCAGGTGCGTCAATGACGTAGTGTCCGGCGTTCCCGCCCCCGACACTTGCGGACGCCGACGCTTCGCTAGGGAAGCGTCGGCGCGCCCGACCCGCGCTTACATGTTGCGCCGGTACTCTCCGCCCACGTCGTACAGCGCGTGGCTGATCTGGCCGAGGCTGTTGTACTTCACCGCTTCCAGCAAGGATTCGAAGATGTTCTTACGGGCCTTGGCGGTGTCCTGCAGCTGCTTGAGGCTGTCCGGGCCGATCGCATTGCGCGTGGTGCGGTAGGCGGCGACGTTGTCGATCTGCTGGCCCTTTTCCTCTTCCGTGGACCGGATCAGCTCGATCGTCGTCGCGATCTCGCCGCCGTGGTCCTTGGGAAGGAAGGTGTTGACGCCGATCAGCGGAAGCGAGCCATCGTACTTCTTGTGCTCGTAGTACATCGACTCTTCCTGGATCTTGCCGCGCTGGTACATCGTGTCCATCGCGCCCAGCACGCCGCCGCGCTCGGAGATGCTCTCGAACTCCTTGTAGACCGCGTTCTCGACCAGGTCCGTCAGCTGGTCAATGACGAAGCTGCCCTGCCAGGGGTTCTCGCAGAAGTTGAGGCCCATCTCGCGGTTGATGATCAGCTGGATCGCGACCGCGCGACGCACGCTTTCCTCGGTCGGCGTGGTGATCGCCTCGTCGTAGGCATTGGTGTGCAGCGAGTTGCAGTTGTCGAACAGCGCGTACAGCGCCTGCAAGGTCGTACGGATGTCGTTGAACTGGATCTCCTGCGCGTGCAGCGAACGGCCGGAGGTCTGGATGTGGTACTTCAGCATCTGGCTGCGTTCGTTGCCGCCGTAGCGCTCCTTCATCGCGCGCGCCCAGATGCGGCGCGCGACGCGGCCGATCACCGAGTATTCCGGGTCCATGCCGTTTGAGAAGAAGAACGACAGGTTGGGCGCGAAGTCGTCGATCTTCATGCCGCGCGCGAGGTAGTACTCGACGAACGTGAAACCGTTGGCCAGGGTGAAGGCGAGCTGGCTGATCGGGTTCGCGCCGGCCTCGGCGATGTGATAGCCGGAGATCGACACCGAGTAGAAGTTGCGCACCTTGCGGTCCACGAACGACTGCTGGATGTCGCCCATCATGCGCAGCGCGAATTCCGTGGAGAAGATGCAGGTGTTCTGCGCCTGGTCTTCCTTGAGGATGTCGGCCTGCACGGTGCCGCGCACGACCGACATCGTCTCGGTCTTGATGCGCTGGTAGGTCTCGGTGTCGACCAGCTGGTCGCCGGTCACGCCGAGCAGGCCGAGGCCCAGGCCGTCGTTGGTCGGGGGCAGTTCGCCGGAATAGGTCGGGCGTGTCTTGCCCTTGTACAGCTCTGCGATCTTTTTCTCGGCGTCAGCCCAGCGCTTGGCGTCGGCCTTCAGGTGTTTCTCCACCTGCTGGTCGATGGCGCAGTTCATGAACATCGCCAGGATCATCGGCGCCGGGCCGTTGATCGTCATCGACACCGACGTCGTCGGGTTGCACAGGTCAAAGCCGGAGTAGAGTTTCTTCATGTCGTCCAGTGTCGCGATGCTGACGCCGGAGTTGCCGATCTTGCCGTAGATGTCCGGGCGCGTATGCGGGTCTTCGCCGTACAGCGTTACCGAGTCGAAGGCGGTGGACAGGCGCGTCGCGCTGCCGGCCTGCGAGAGGTAGTGGAAGCGGCGGTTGGTGCGCTCCGGCGTGCCTTCGCCCGCGAACATGCGGATCGGGTCTTCGCCGGCGCGGCGGTACGGATAGATGCCGGCCGTGTAGGGGTAGCCGCCGGGCAGGTTTTCCTTGAGCAGGAAGCGCAGCAACTCGCCCCAGGATTCGTAGTGTGGCGCGGCGACCTTCGGAATCTTCTGGTGGCTCAGCGACTCGACATAGTTCTCGCCCTTGATCGCCTTGCCGCGCACTTCATACGTGTACTGCGCGTCGGTGACGCCCTTGAGGCGTGCCGGCCACTCGCGCAGCAGCGCGACGGATTCGTTGCTCAGTTGCTGCACGGCGCTGTTGTAGCGCTGGCGCAGCGTCAGCAGCGTCTTGTCGCCGCCGCTGGTGAGGTCGTCGGTGGCGTACAGGTCCAGCGGCTTCGGCAGCTTGGGGTCGGCGAGTTCGCTCAGGGCTTCCCACATCGACTGCGCCTTGTTGGCGGCCTCGTCCTGGCTTTCCGCGTCCTGGTTGATGCGGCGGCCCTGCTCGGCGATCTCGGCGAGATAGCGCGTGCGGTTGCCGGGGATCAGCACCGTGGCGCGCGGTTCCTTCACCGAGGTGTCGAGTTCCGGCGTCCACTTGTCCTCAGCCAGCTTCAGCTTCTGGCGCAGCAGTCGACAGAGGTTGGCGAACATCCAGGTCACGCCCGGATCGTTGAACTGGCTGGCGATGGTCGGGTAGACCGGCACGTCCTCGTCGCGCAGCTGGAAGGCGACGCGGTTGCGCTTCCATTGCTTGCGGATGTCGCGCAGCGCATCCTCGGCGCCGCGCTTGTCGAACTTGTTGAGCACGACCAGTTCGGCGAAGTCGATCATGTCGATCTTCTCCAGCTGGCTCGCAGCGCCGTACTCGCTGGTCATGACGTAGACCGGGAAGTCGACGAGGTCGACGATCTCGGAGTCGCTCTGGCCGATGCCGGCGGTCTCGACGATGACCAGATCGTAGCCCTGGCCGCGCAGGAAGGACACGCAGTCCTTGAGCACGGTGTTGGTTGCGGCGTGCTGGCGGCGCGTGGCCATCGAGCGCATGAACACACGGTTGTTGCGCAGCGAGTTCATGCGGATGCGGTCGCCGAGCAGCGCGCCCCCCGAGCGGCGGCGGGTCGGGTCCACGGCGAGCACGGCGATGCGCATCTGCGGGAAGGCCTGCAGGAAACGCAGCAGCAGTTCGTCGACGACGCTCGACTTGCCGGCGCCGCCGGTGCCGGTGAAACCGATCACCGGCGTGGCCTTGCCGGCGAGTTCCCATTCCTTGCGGCGGCGGGCGAGCTCGGCCTCGCTGAGCTTGCCTTCCTCGATCGTCGACAGCATCTGGCCGACGCTGATCTCGTCGTCGATGCTGACGCGCGACGGCGTCTGCGTGTCGCGGCGGTGCTGGTGCGAGCGCTGGATCAAGTCGTCGATCATGCCCTGCAGGCCGAGCCTGGCGCCGTCGTTCGGGTGGTAAATGCGCTCGACGCCCTGCGCGTGCAGCGCCGCGATTTCCTCCGGCGTGATCGTGCCGCCGCCGCCGCCGAACACGCGGATGTGGCCCGCGTTGCGCTCGGCGAGCATGTCCACCATGTACTTGAAGAATTCGTTGTGGCCGCCCTGGTAGCTCGACAGCGCAATGCCGTCTGCATCTTCCTGCAGCGCCGCGCGCACGATGTCTTCCACCGAGCGGTTGTGGCCGAGGTGGATCACCTCTGCGCCCGAGGCCTGGATCATGCGGCGCATGACGTTGATCGCGGCGTCGTGGCCGTCGAACAGCGAGGCGGCGGTGACGAAGCGCAGCGGCGTGGCTTCACCGGCGACCGGGGTCAGTTCAGCGGCTTGCGCAGCGGCGGATGGGGGCTTCGGGCTCATGGTCGGTTCCGGGTCGAAAAGCGGGGTTCAAGGCGGCGTTCTGTGCGGCGAGTTCGCGCGTGCGCGCACGGTAAAGCAGCGCTGCCGATCCGGCGATGACCGAAACCGTCAGGCATACTGACGGAATCTGCAATAAACAAGAGCGCCGACGGCGCTGTTACTGGGAACAGGGGTCGGGACCAGGTTCGCCATGGCGGTGACGGAAAAGGGAACGATTGCGGTGGCGTTCGTGCGTCAGGCGCTGGACGCGCTGCGTCGGCGCGGGCTCGATCCCGCGCCGGTGCTGGCGGCCAGCGGGATCGACGCGGCGCTGGTGGCGCAGGACGATGCGCGTGTCAGCCCCGAGGCCTTCGGCGCGCTGTGGCTGCGTGTGGCGGAGGCGCTGGACGACGAGCTGTTCGGACTGGATTCGCGGCCGATGAAGGTCGGCAGCTTCGCCACGCTGACGCACCTGATGCTGCACACGCCGACGCTGCGCGAGGCGCTGATCCGCGGCGCGCGCCTGATCAATCTGCTGATCGAGGACACCCGCGTCGAACTGGAACTGGACGGTGGGGCGGACGAGACGGTAGCGGCGATCCGCCTGATCGATGTCGGCCGCCTGCCGCTTTCCCGTCGCATCTTCGCGCACGAGACCCTGTTCGTGATGCTGCACGGCCTGATGTGCTGGCTGGTGCGGCGGCGCATCGCGTTGCTGACGGCGGACTTCGCCTATGCGCGTCCGGCCTGGCATCGCGAGTACCGGCCTATCTTTGGCGAGCGCCTGCGCTTCGACGTCGCGCAGACGGTGTTCCGTTTTCGCGCGCTCGACCTGGCGGCGCCGATCACGCAGACCGAACGCACGGCGCGCGAGTTCCTGCGTGGCGCGCCTGGCACCTTCGTCGTCAAGTATCGCGACCCGGGGGGCGTCGCCGTGCGCCTGCGTCGCCTGCTGCGCGAACTGCCGCCGGAGGCATGGCCGCGCTTCGAGGACTTCGCCGAGCAGCTTGGCCTGCACCCGAGCACGCTGCGGCGACGGCTGGAGGATGAAGGCTCGTCGTATCGCCTGGAAACCAACGCGCGGCGTCGCGATCTGGCCTTGCAGTTCCTGGCTGATCCGGCACGCAGCATCCTGTCGGTGGCGCAGGCGCTGGGCTTTGCCGAGGCCAGTGCATTCCATCGCGCGTTTCGCGAATGGACCGGCCTGAGTCCGGGCCGCTATCGGCGCCAGCAGCTGCGGGGTACGAGCCGGTAGCGTCACCGGTGGTTGCGGACCGACCAGCGGAGACGTGCTGCTGCGGTGCTGGCCGGACAATACGGCGCATGTTCCAGCTGCCCTAGGAAGACCGCCACCTCGCCATGCTGCCGATCGTGCCCGCTTCGTTCGCGGCTTCCGCGCAGCTTCGCACGCGCATCCTGCGCGTGGTCGGCTGGACGCTCGGTGGATTGACCTGTTTCGCGACTCTGGTGCGCGCCTGGGTGGCGCCGCTGCATCCCCAGATTCTGATCCTGGCGATCACCTTGTCGCTGGTGTTGCTGGCGTTGCCGGCCTTCGGCAGCGTGCGGCACTGGACGCCACGGCTCGGCCGCGCCGTGACGCTGGTGTCGATGGTGCTGGTGCTGTCCACCGGCTATCTCGCCGGCGGCCTCGATGCACCGGTGGTGATCCTGCTGACTGTATCTCCCCTGCTTGGCGTCGTGCTGGTGGGCCGTCGTTTCGGCGTGCTGGTTGCGATGCTGGTGGTGGTGGCCCTGCTCGGACTGGTGTGGCTGCATCGCCTCGGCGCCGTGCCGCCCACCGAGCTGTCCGGCGACGCGCTGCGGGTGATGCGCGCGTTCATGCTGATGATGGGCCTCACGGTGATCGCCGCGGCGGTCTACATCTACGACCAGCACAGCCATGATCTGGTGCAGCGTTTCCAGCGCGATGCGCTGACCGATCCGCTGACCGGCCTCTACAACCGCCGTTATCTGGAATTCGCGTTCTCGCGCCTCGAACAGCAGGCGGCGGATCAGCGCGCCGAGCTGTGGTTGGCGCTGATCGATGTCGATCGTTTCAAGCGCATCAACGATAGTCGCGGTCACGAAGCCGGTGACCAGTGCCTGCAACAGGTGGCGATGGCGCTGCGCCGCGTGGCGCAGGCGATGCCGGACAGCATCGTCGCGCGCGTGGCTGGCGACGAGTTCGTAGTCGTCGCGGTCGGACATCGCGCCCGCCTGCGCAGCTGGATGGACCAGGCGACACTGAGCCTGGTCGGCAACGGCGACGACGCGCTGTCGATCAGTGTGGGTCTGGCGGGCTTGGCCGCCGGGGCCTCGCAGCCCGAAGCGCTGCGTTACTTGCTGGCGCGTGCCGACGCAGCTTTGTATCGCGCCAAGAAAAGCGGGCGCGGTCGCGTGGTCGTTCTCGACCCGAAATCGCCGATGCCGGACTCGCCATCGAGCCGCGGCAATCGACCGTCGTCGCCGCGATCCCTGCCGCCACGCGTACTTTCGGAACCCGTGTTCTGAGGCGCCTCTCGACCAACCGTTCGAACCAACGTCTCGCCGTCCCGATCGACGGCAGAGCCTCACGCTAGGCGGTCTGCGAGAACGCCCGAATGGTGGCGGTGAACGTCTCGCCGTACTGCTCCAGCTTTCTCGTGCCCACACCGGAGATGTCCGCAAATGCGGCCAGTGTGATCGGCTGCTCGCGTGCCATCGCGCGGAGTGCGGCGTCGGTGAAAACCACATAGGGCGGCACGTTCTGCTGGTCGGCCAGCTCTTTGCGTAGTGCGCGCAGTTTCTGGAACAACGCCTCCTCGGCCGGTAGCGGCGGCGGACCGTCGAGCGCCGCGCCGCGCCGGGCCTTCTTCGTCTTCTCCGGTTTCGGCGCGATCGCCAGCATCAGGCGGGACTCACCTTTGAGCAGGGCGCGGGCGGTTTCGGCCAGCCGCAACACCGGATAGCCATCGTGGGTTTCCTGCACATAGCCCTGGTGCAGCAGCGCGCGCGCGAGCTGGCGCCACTCGTCGGCGCTGCGGTGGGCGCCGATGCCGTAGGTGCTCAGCTCTTCGTGACCGTTGCGCTCGATCTTCTCGGTCTTGGCGCCGCGCAGCACGTCGACGATGTAGGCCGCACCGTAGCGCTGACCGCGCTGTGCCAGCCGCGCGATGCAGGACAGGAACTGCTGCGCCTCGCGCGTCCAGTCCTCCTGGTGCTTGGGTTCCAGGCAGTTGTCGCAGGCGCCGCAGGGTGGTGTGAACGGCTCGCCGAAGTAGCGCAGTTGCACCAGGCGCCGGCATTCCGTGGCTTCGGCGTAGTCGAGCAGGCGGCGCAGCTGCTGGCGCGCGACGCGTTGCTCGTCTTCCAGCGGCTCGCCGGTCGCGGGATGGAGTTTCTGCGAGATCAGAAATTCGGCGGTGTGGATGTCGCCGAGGCCGAAGTAAAGGATGCAGCGCGCCGGCTCGCCGTCGCGACCCGCGCGGCCGGCCTCCTGGTAGTAGCCTTCCATCGACTTCGGCAGGTCGTAGTGCACAACCCAGCGCACGTCCGGCTTGTTGATGCCCATGCCGAAGGCGACCGTGGCGACGACGACCTGCGCGTCGTCGCGGATGTAGCGCTCCTGGTTGTCGCGGCGCGTCTCGGCGTCGAGGCCGGCGTGATAAGGCAGTGCGTCGATGCCGTCCTCGCGCAGTTTCTGCGTCAGTTCGTCGACGCGCTTGCGGCTCAGGCAGTAGACGATGCCGCTTTGCCCCTCGCGGGCGATTGCCAGCAGTTCGGCATAGCTGCGCCCGGATTTCGGCCGCACGGCGTAGTACAGGTTGGGCCGGTTGAAGCTGGCCAGATGGACCTGCGGCTCGTGCAGCGCGAGCTGGCGCAGGATGTCCTCGCGCACGCGCGCGGTAGCCGTGGCGGTAAACGCGAAGCAGGGCACGTCGGCAAAGCGCTCGCGCAGACGGCCGAGCTGGCGGTACTCGGGGCGGAAGTCATGGCCCCATTCGGAGACGCAGTGCGCCTCGTCGATCGTGAAGCCGGACAGGCCCGGACCCTCGATCAGCCGTGGCAGCAGGCCGTCGAGAAACTCCGCCGTCATCAACCGTTCCGGTGCGACGTAGAGCAGCTTGAACTCGCCGGCGAGCAGGCCGCGAATGCGGTTCGCGGCTTCGGCACCGTCCAGGCTGGAATTCAGGAACGTGGCGGCGATGCCGTAATCGCGCAGCAGCCGCACCTGATCCTGCATCAGCGCGATCAGCGGCGAGACGACGATCATCACGCCCGGTCGCAACAGCGCCGGCAATTGAAAGCACAGGGATTTTCCGCCGCCGGTGGGCATCACCGCGAGCAGGTCGCGGCCTGCCAGCGCGTCGCGGACCACGGCTTCCTGACCGGGGCGGAAATGCTCGTAACCGAACCAGCGTTTGAGGGCGCCGTGCACGGCGTCGAGTGCTTGAATCATTGAGCAAGACTAGCGACACATCGGCCATAAATCATTGGCCCCGTGAAATGGGAGCGTGCGACGACAGCGAAGCCCTGAAGGTTTTTCCAGGCGCGGCGCGCCCGGATTCTGGGCGACAATGCGCGGCGCGCGGCGTTTTCCGCGTCCAGCCTTTCCCGTGATCGTCCATGGCTCCGGATAGCAGCGCCTTCTGGGTACTTGCCCTGCTGGCCGGCGGCATCGGGTTCATTTTCATGTGGACCGACTGGCGCAGCCCGCCGAGCCGTGCGCTGGCGATGTGCTTCATTCTGATCGGCGGGCGCGTGGCGCTGGCGCCATACGACTCGGTCGTGGTCACGCGTGCGGACTGGTGGCTGCAGGCGGCAACGCTGGTGATCGAGATGTTCGCGATCCTCTACGGCATCGAATGGACGCGCCGCGTCGGCGTCTCCTCCAGCGCGCGCATGCGGCGCACGATCAACGTGCTGTTCCGCATCTCGCAGATTCTGGCGCTGATCTACGGCCTGCTGAGCCTCGGTTACCTGGCGATCGCGCCGGAGATGGCGAGCAGCAACGTCCCCGGCACGTTTCGCGTGCGCGGGCTGGAGTGGGCGATCTTCGCGCCGGTGCTCGGTTCCTCGATCCTCGTGGCGGCCGTGGCGATGCTGATGGTGCGTTTCACTCGTCGCGACAAATCGGAGTCGGTACGGCTCGACGCGCTGGCGGTGGCTGCGCCGTTTCTGCTCAGCGGCCTGGTGGTGGAGACGAGCCTGGTGCCGATCATGGTCACGATCGGCTTGCTGGTGTTTTTGTCCGGCGCCGTGCGCTACCTGATCATCCACAACCATCGCGGCCAGTCGATGCGCCAGTTCCTGTCGCCGGAGGTGGCGCGCCTGCTCTCCACCGAAGGACTGGAGCACGCGATGCGCCGTGAGCGGCGCGACATCAGCGTGGTGTTCTGCGATCTGCGCGGCTTCACCGCCTATGCCCGCGATCTGCCCTCGGAAGACGTGATGAGCCTGCTGGAGCGCTACTACCGCCAGGTCGGCAGCGTCGCCACGATCCACGGCGGCACCGTGAAGGATCATGCCGGCGACGGCGTCCTGATCCTGGTCGGTGCGCCGCTCACGGATCTGGATCATGCCCGCAAGGCAGCGCGACTGGCGCTGGCGCTGCGCGAGCAGGTGGGCGCGTTCCTGACGCAGAACGCGCCGCAGCTCAGCGTTGGCATCGGCGTGGCGACCGGCGAGGCGACGGTGGGTGCGATCCGCGGCGCGGGTCGTCACGAGTACGTGGCGGTCGGCACCGTGATGAATCTGGCCGCGCGGCTGTGCCAGCGCGCTGGCGCGGGGCAGGTGCTGTGCGACGCGGCGACGGCGCAGGTACTGAACGGCGGCAGCGGCTTGCGCGTCGAGGCCGACGAGCCGGAAAGCCTCAAGGGCTTTGCTGCGCCAGTGCCGGTGTTCCGCTTAAGCGCGGCCTGAATCGGCGACGGCGCCAGTGCGGCGCCGTCGCGGTGGATGTCAGGCGGGCGGGTCGGGTTACTTCGTGCCGCCCTTGTCGTGCTTGGCGCCATGCTCGGCTTTGCGTGCATCCCACTTCTTCAAGCGCTCGCAGGCCCTGCTTCCGGGCTCGGCCTTGCACTGGGCTTCAAGCTTGCCGCGGCGCTCTTCCATCTTCGCCTTGCGCTCGGCCTTGCACTGCTCCGGATCGGCTTCGCACTGCTTGCGGCGTTCCTCGTGCTTTTGCTTCATCTCCGCACATTTCTGCGGATTCTCGGCACAGAACTTCTCCCGACGTTCCTTGATGGCTGCGCAGCGGTCAGGATTCTTCGCGCACCATTCTGTGCGCGTGCCGTCGGGGCCGCCGTCTGCGGGCATCGGCTTCTGGGCGAACGCGGGGCTCAGGCCGAAGCCGAGCAGCAGCGCGGCGGCGAGGGTGTGGCGAATCTTCATCGACGATCTCCTGGGAGGGGTGGGGGTCAATCTCCCTTACCCCTGACAGTGCCGCTCGCGTCGGTCGGTTGACGCGAGATTTCGGATCAGGCCCAGCAGACCACCACCTTGCGCGGACCCTGGTAGGGCAGGCGGCCGTGACCGACGGAATGGTTGTCGATCGCCACGACGTCGCCCTGCTTCCAGGAGACCACGGCCAGATGCTTCCAGATCGCGTCGCGTACCGCGTCGAGATCACGGTCCGGAATCTCGCTGCCATCGGCCCAGGTGACATGCATCGCCTGATCCTCGGACTTGTAGCGCAGACGCTTCCAGCCGACCAGCGCCGACGAGAACAGCCACAGGCCGATATGGCGCGGCGTCGGCCGCAGTTTTGCGATGCGCTTGAACTCGCCGGGCGCGGCCGAGAGATGGAATACCTGGCTGTGGTTGAACCACACCGGTTCGCCGGTTTCCGGGTGCGGGCGCATCGTGTCGTGCTCGCTGACCAGCGCCAGGCGGTCGTTGTCCTTCCACACCGGCGTGAAGCCCTCGCGACGCGCGACGCGCTCGACCTCGGCCTTGTCGCGCGTCTGGAACATCTCGTCCCAGCGCTTGAGCTGGAACAGGTCGCGGCCGTTCTCGTCCGGGCCGCTGTAGTTGCGGATGATGCGGATGCGGCGCGTCGCAAAACGCTCGCGCACCGCCGGATCGAGATCGCGCCAGACCTTGCGGAAATCCACCAGCGGCGTCTCGCCGGAGCCCTCGGCGGGTTCGATCAGACAGCAGAAGAAGATGCGTTCCGGCGGCGTGCGCGTGAACGTCATCTCGCAGTGTTCGGGAATCGGGTAATGCCCTGGCAGCTCGCTGGCGGAGAACACATAGCCGCCGGGCTTCATCGCGTCGCGCGGTGAAGTGCCGAGGTATTCATTCTTCAGTTCCGGTGCCACGGCGCGCGCGATCGTCTCGAAATCGTCGTCGTTGCGCACGCCGAAACCGCGGAACAGCAGCGCGCCGTGCGTGCGCAGCTGCGTCTGTACCCAGTCGGCGTTGCCGCGCAGCCAGTCGGCGAGCGCGGCCGGCGTGCGTGCGCCGGCCGGGGTCACCAGCACCGGCAGCGTCTCGGCGCCGCCCGGCGCACGGCTGGTATCGATGGCCCCGGAAGCCTGGCGTTCCAGTACGGCGTTCATGTCGTCACTCCTCGTCGTGCCGCTTCCAGCTCGGCTTCATGTTGTTGGACCGCAATGCGCAGCTGCGCGATATTCTCGCGCAACATCGAGGCGACCAGTTCGTCCGTGCGCGGATCTTTCAGCACCTGTTCCACGACACGCAGACCGGCGTCGATGACCGATTCGACGATGTCGTCGTAGAACGGCAGTCGGCGCAGCCGGCCGGTCTGTTTGTCCTCGCGCAGCTTCTCCAGAATCATCGAACGCACTTCGCGCTGGTTGTTTTCCAGCGCACGCGAGATGTTCTGCGTGTACGTGCCCTTGCCCAGCACCTCGCCGACCTCATCGAGCACCGCCACCGTCACCGCGCCGCTGATCGAGCGCACGATGCTGTCCTTGAAGCGGTTGACGAGCCGGTAGGTGAAATCGTCGCCTAGCGCGCGGTCGGCGGCGCGGCCCAGACGCGCCAGCAGCACAAAGAAGCGGATCAGGCGGAACGCGCGCAGCGCCGGGTGCGCGACGGGGATCATGCCGAGGATTTCGTACCAGTTGCGACCCGCGAAGCCGAGCGCCCAGCCGTGCTCGCGCCAGCGCCACAAGAATTCGACGGCGAAGATCAGGCAGATTGCGTAGTCGGCCAGGATGATGGCCCGGCGCAGGTCCGGGGTGGTCGATCCCCAGGTTTCATAGGCCAGCAGCCCGATCGAGAGCAGGGCCAGCGCCAGCATGACCCAGTCGATCGGCCGGATGCGCTGCAGGCGTGCAAGAAAGGTTGATGCCGTCATGACACAAGCATACCCGCCCATGGCCGACGTTCGCGCCTCGCGATCGGGTCGCGTGGCGTCGGACAGCGCGGGCAGTCGGTCGGTGCGTCAGCGGCTGATGCGCGCGGTCAGCAGGCCGCCCACCAGCATCGCGGCAACGAAGGTGGCTGCGCTCCAGTGACCAAGGCCGACACCGACCAGCGCCGGGCCTGGGCAATAGCCGGCCCAGCCCCAGCCCAGGCCAAAGACCGCGGCACCGAGCAGCAGCCGTCGGTCGATTGCCTGCGAGGGTGGCGTGGCGAAGGCCGGCGCCAGCCACGGGCGGCCGCGGCGGCGCAACCACGCGAAGCCGGGCAGCGCGACGACGAGCGCGCCGCCCATCACGAAAGCCAGCGACGGGTCCCAGCTGGGCCCCAGTCGCAGGAACGCTAGTACCCGCTCCGGATCGGCCATGCCCGAGACGACCAGACCGGCGCCGAACAGCACGCCGGCCAGCAAGGCACACAGACGTTCGGTCATGTCAGCCTCCGCTCGTGAAGCGCAGCAGCGTGGCCAGCGCCATGCCAGCCGCCATGAATGCCGCGGTGGCCGCCAGCGATCGCGGTGATAAACGCGACAGGCCGCAGATGCCGTGGCCGCTGGTGCAGCCGTTGCCCAGCCGCGTACCAACGCCGACCAGCAGACCGGCGCCGATCAGCGTCAGTACGGTGGCGGTGGTCGGCAGGGGCGCGGACGCGCTGGTGCCGACGAGGTGCGCCGCCAGCCAGCCGCCGCCCAGCAGACCGGCGAGGAACGACAACCGCCAGCCGCGTCCGGCATCGCCTTGCGCCAGTCCGTAGACGATGCCGCTGATGCCGGCGATCCGGCCGGCGCTGGCGTACAGCAGCAGCGCCGCTGCACCGATCATCACGCCCCCGAACGCCGATTGCAGCCATTGGAAGTCCATTCGTCGCTTTTCCGGTTTAAACCATACCCGGTAGGGTATATGATCCATCTGAAGCATGACAACGGAGTGGGCGATGGCGCAGTGGTCGCAGCGGAAGGCGCAGGTGCTGGCGAGGCTCAAGCGTGCGGAAGGCCAGGTGCGCGCGGTGAGCGCGATGGTGGAGCGCGAAGAAGAGTGCGAGCGCATCGCCCAGCAACTTGCGGCCGTACGCAAGGCGCTGGATCGGGCCTTCTACGACATGATGGCTTGCGCCACCCAGCGTGAACTGGAGGCGGCCGGTGCCGCCGATGCCAAGGTCGTGCGCAAGCTCGATCAGTTGAGCGAACTGCTGACGCGTTATGGCTGACGCCGGCTTGCTACTGGCCGTGGGGGGCGCGGTCGGCCTGGTGCTGGGTCTGACCGGTGCCGGCGGTTCGATCCTGGCGGTGCCCTTGCTGATGCTGACGCTGGGCTGGAGTCTGGTGCAGGCGGCGCCGGTGGCGTTGATCGCGGTGGCCGCCGCCGCGATCACCGGCACGTGGGTGGCGTGGCGGCGTAGCTACGTACGCTATCGCGCGGCGGCGCTGATGGGCGGGCTCGGTCTGCTGTTCGCGCCGCTGGGCCTGCGTCTGGCGCAGGCGGTGCCGATCGCCGCGTTGACGCTCGCGTTTTCCCTGGTGCTGGTCGGGGTCGCAGTACGTCTGTGGCGCCAGGCGGTGCACGCCCCCGCCGAGACCCAGGTGTTGCGTGCTGCGGTGGCCGGTGATGCGGAGCCGGCCCACGGTCCGGTGTGCAAGTTGAATCCCGCGACGGGACGACTGATCTGGACGCGCCCCTGTGCCTGGGTGATGGCGGCCTGCGGCGCCGCGACCGGCCTGCTGTCCGGTCTGTTCGGCGTCGGCGGCGGCTTCGTCATCGTGCCGGCGCTGCGCGCGGCCACGGAGTTGTCGATGCACTCGGCGGTGGCGACGTCGCTGATGGCGATCGCCATCATCAGCAGCGGCACGCTGGCGGTGGCGGTGGTGCAGGGCGTGGCGCTGCCGCTGTCGACCGCGGCGCCGTTTGCGGTCGGCGCGGTGGCGGGCATGGCGCTGGGCCGCGTGCTGACGCCGTATCTGGCCGGACCGCGTCTGCAGCAGGGCTTTGCGGTGTTGATGGGCGGTACTGCGCTGGGCGTTGCCGGTTCGGCGCTCGGTTGGTGGACCTTTTGACCCGAGGTGGAGTGACGACATGATCTTTCGCCAGCTTTACGACCACGAATCCAGCACCTACACGTATCTGCTGGCCGCCCGGCGCGGCGGCGAAGCCCTGATCATCGACCCCGTGCGCGAGCAGATGCCTGCGTATACGCGGCTGATCGAGCAACTCGGCGTCCGGCTGGTCATCGCGGTGGATACGCACACCCATGCCGATCACGTCACGGCGCTCGGCGCGCTGCGCGAGTCGACCGGCTGTACGACGATGATGGGCGAGCGCACCCAGGCCGAGTGCGTGTCGGCGCGCTTCCGCGACGGTGAGAGGCTGGTCGTCGATGGCCTGAAGCTGCGAGCGCTGTACACCCCGGGCCATACCGACGAGTCGTTCAGTTTCGTCATGGATACGGATGCCGGGCCGAGCGTGTTCACCGGCGACGTGCTGCTGATCGGCGGCACCGGCCGCACCGATTTCCAGAACGGCGACGCCTATGCTTCGTACGACTCGATCTTCAACAAGCTGCTGCGGCTGCCGGACGAGACGCAGGTTTACCCCGCGCACGACTACAAGGGCTGGTTGGTCTCGACGATCGGCGACGAGCGACGGCATAACCCACGATTGCAGGTGCGCAATGCCGAGGAGTACGCAGCGATCATGCACAACCTCAAATTGCCGAATCCGAAGATGATGGATGTCGCCGTGCCGGCGAATCTGCGCTGCGGCCTGTTGTAGATCCGCGCGCAAGGGGCCGCGCGCCAGAGACGCGCCTGATGCCGGCCCTTGACCGCCGCGCGCGTGACTGGATCGCGCGGTTGCTGAGTGCTTTCCCTCAGTACCTGTGGTCCAATACGCAACCGAGGAGCGCCATAAACAGAATTCCCTAAGCCGTTACCGAGGCGCTTGTGATGGATGCCCTGCTGTTGTCGCGGATCCAGTTCGGTTTTACGATCGGATTCCACATCCTGTTCCCCACGCTGACGATTGGCCTGGCGTGGTTCCTGGTGTTCTTCGAGGCGCGCTGGCGGCGCACCCGGCAGCAACACTGGCTGGAGCTGTATCGCTTCTGGGTCAAGATCTTCGCGCTCACCTTCGGCATGGGCGTGGTGTCCGGCCTGGTGCTGTCCTACCAGTTCGGTACCAACTTCTCGCGCTTCTCCGAACTCGCCGGCCCGGTGATGGGGCCGCTGCTGTCGGTCGAGGTGCTGACCGCGTTCTTCGTCGAGGCGGGCTTCCTCGGCATCATGCTGTTCGGCTGGAACAAGGTCGGCCCGCGCCTGCATTTCCTGGCGACGTTACTGGTGGCGATCGGCACGACCAACTCGGCGTTCTGGATCCTGTCGGCCAACAGTTTCATGCACACACCGCAGGGCGCGGAGTGGATCGACGGGCGTCTGGTGCCGGTGGATTGGTTCGCCGTGGTGTTCAATCCGTCGTTCCCGTATCGCCTCACGCACATGCTGCTGGCTTCGGCGCTGACGGCGTCGCTGGTGCTGGCCGGCGGTTCGGCCTGGTGCCTGAGCCGTCGCATCTATCGCGAAGCCGGTCTGGCCGGGCTGAAGACGGCGCTGGCGGCGCTGGCGATCGCGGCGCCGATCCAGATCGTGGTCGGCGACATGCACGGCCTCAACGTGCGCGAGCATCAGCCGATGAAGGTCGCGGCGATGGAAGGCTTGTGGGAGACCACGCGCGGTGCGCCGCTGGTGGCGTTCGCGATTCCCGATCAAGCGGCGCAGACCAATCGCTACGCGATCGAGATTCCCAAACTCGCCAGCCTGATCCTGACGCACGATCTCGACGGCGAGGTGAAGGGGCTCAACGAGGTGGCGCCGGAGATGCAGCCGCCGGTCATCCCGGTGTTCTTCGGCTTCCGCCTGATGGTGGGCCTGGGTTTCTGGTTCCTGCTGCTCGGCGTGCTCGGTGTCTGGGCGTGGAAACGCGGGGCGCTGGAGCGCTCGCCGCGCCTGCTGAAGACGTTCGTGCTATCCACGCCGATGGGGTTCATCGCCACCCTTGCCGGCTGGATCGTTGCCGAGACCGGCCGCCAGCCGTGGCTGATTCATGAGCAGATCCTGACGCGCGACGGCATCTCGCCGGTGCCGGCTTCGGTGGTGGCGACCTCGCTGACGCTGTTCGTGCTGGTCTACGGCCTGCTGTTCGCGGTGTATCTGTATTTCGTGCTGGCGCTGGTGCGCAAGGGGCCGGCGCTGCCGGACAAGCATCCGGAAGCGATTCGCGGTGCGCGACCGGGTGAATTGCTGTCCGAGACCGCGACGGCGCCCGGCGGGGAGGATCGCTGATGGACCTGTCACTGATTCTCGCCGGCATCATTGTCCTCGGCGTCGGCGCCTACGTGATTCTCGACGGCTTCGATCTGGGCGTCGGCATCTTGTTTCCGTTCATGCCCAGCGATGCGATGCGCGACACCGCGATCGCCAGCATCGCGCCGGTGTGGGACGGCAACGAAACCTGGCTGATTCTCGGCGGCGCGGTACTGTTCGCCGCGTTTCCGCTGGCCTACGCCGTGGCGCTGCCGGCGTTCTACATCCCGATCATGTTGCTGCTGTTCGCGCTGATCTTCCGCGGGGTGGCCTTCGAGTTCCGCTTCAAGGCGGTGCGCACCAAGCATTGGTGGACGCGCGCCTTCGCCGGCGGCTCGACGCTGGCCGCGTTCGCGCAGGGCCTGCTGCTCGGTGGATTGCTCGAAGGCGTGCAGGTCGGCCCCGGTGCCGCGGGCTCGGGCATCACGCTGCAGTTCGTCGGGGGCAGCTTCGACTGGCTGACGCCGTTTTCGCTGGTCACCGGTCTGGGCGTGGTCGGCGGCTATGCTTTGCTGGGCGCGACCTGGCTCAACATGAAGACCGAGACCGCGCTGCGCGACTGGTCGCGACGCATGGCGCGGCGCGCGCTGTTCCTGTCGCTGTTTGCGCTGGCCGTCGTGAGCATCTACACGCCATTGAAATTTCCGTACATCGCCGAGCGCTGGTTCGCCGACATGCACTGGCTGAGCCTGTCGCCAGTGCCACTGGCCACCGCGGTGGTGGCGTTCTCGCTGCATCGCGAGCTCAAGCTCGGTTCGCACTACCCACCGTTCTTCTACGCGATTGCGCTGTTCCTGCTCGGCTACATCGGCATCGGCATCAGCCTGTGGCCGCATATCGTGCCGCCGTCGCTGACCATCTGGAACGCCGCCGCGCCGCCGCAGAGCCAAGGGTTTGTGCTCGTCGCGCTGGCGCTGACGCTGCCGATGGTGATGATCTACACCGCCTACGCCTACTGGGTGTTTCGCGGCAAGGTCGAGGAAGGCGCGGGTTATGGCCACTGAGGGTGCCAGGCGCCTGCTGTGGTTCGTCGCGATCTGGGCGGCGAGCGTCGCGGCGCTGGGTGCGCTCAGTTTGCTCGTCCGCTCGCTGATCGGCGCTTGAGGTACGAGCGGCGGGCCGGACGCACCCGCGTCGCGCTCAGGGCCGCTTGTCGTCGAGGCGGTGCAGGCTGGGCGCCATGATCGTGCGCGCCTCGTAGAAGCGCGGTTTCTGCACCATCTGCGCCGCACTCATCTGGCGCTTGATGTCGTCGAGCACCCGCTCGACCAGGCGCTGTTCCGGTGCGCCTGCTTCGCAATCGCCGATGCACGGCAGGCGCTGGCGATAGCGGCCGGCGTTGCTGTCGAGCGGTCCGCGTTCGCCTTCGACCACCAGCGGTTCCAGCACCACCGGATCCTCGGACGCAACTGCCGGCGCGACGGCGATGACGCCGAGCCCGAGCAGCAAGCTGAGCCGCAGTCCGGGTAGCAAGCCGATCAGTGGAGTTTGTGAGGGCATGGTGGGGCGCCACGGGGTGCGTGAGCGGTGTGCGTCCGACGCTACGCCGCTGCGCCAATCCGGGCAAGCCTGCACCGCGACAGCGCAGCCTGATCTTGGCATCGCCCGTGCTAGCTAAATCCCGCGTACCTGCACGCTCGTGGGAGGACAGGATGACCGACAGCGAGACCCTGGCCGCGGCCAGTCGACTCTACGTGCGTTTGCGACAGAGTGCCGGACGCGTCATCGACGCGGTATGGATGACGCAGAACGCCGATTACGCGCGCGAGATCCTGCGTCTGGCGCGCATCAACGGCGATGCTGAGCTGGTTCGCCTGGCCGATCGTCTGGAATCGATGATGGCGGAACTGCTGGCGCCGCCACCGCCGCCGCCCCAGCCGCGCGGCTTCAATCCCGGCGCCACCGGCAGCTTCAAGGCCGCTGCGGTGGATGCGCCGCAGGACGAGGCGGCAGCCGCCAAGGGCGGTCGCTACCTGTACTCGCTGCGCTGAGACACGCAGGCGCTCAGGACGAGCAACTGACTTCCAGCTGCCGCGCCTCGGGCGGTGGCTCCTGCGCGTAGGCCTCATGCTCGGGCTGTTCGTCGAATGGCCGACGCAGCACATTCAGCAGCGTTTCGATCTCGCCGGCGTCGTCGCGTTCGGCGGCCTCGATCGCGCGCTGTGCCAGATGATTGCGCAGCACGAACTTCGGATTGACCGCGTTCATGCGCGCTGCGCGTGCGCCGTCGTCCTCGGCCTGCGCGCGCAGGCGCGCGCGGTAGTCGGGGAGCCAGGCATCGAGCGCGGCGACATCGTGAATGCCATCGCGTAGCGCGGACGGTGCAGTGTCGTCGTCCGCCCGCACCGTCGCCAGCGTGCGGAAGGCGCGGGTGAAATCCGAGCGGCCGCGATGCAGCAGGCTGAGGAAGCGATTGATCAGGTCGACGTCGCCGTCCTGCGCGTCGCGCAAGCCCAGCTTGTCGCGCCAGCGTGCGGTGACCTGCTGTCCGTAGGTGTCGGGATAGCGGTCCAGCAGCGCCTGGCCGATCTCGACGGCGCGTTCCGGGTCCGCGTGCAGCAGCGGCAGGCAGGCCTGGATCAGGCGCGAGCAGTTCCAGTGTCCGATCTGCGGCTGGCGGTCGTAGGCGTAGCGGCCGCCCTCGTCCGAGTGATTGCAGATGTGGTGGGCATCGAAGCCGTCGATGAAGCCGTAGGGGCCGAAGTCCAGCGTCAGGCCGAGGACCGACATGTTGTCGGTATTCATGACGCCATGGCAGAAGCCTACCGCTTGCCAGTGCGCGATCAGCTGTGCGGTGCGTCCGACCACGCTGCCGAGCCAGGCCGCGTAGCGATCGTCCCGATCGACCAGTTCGGGGAAATGCTCGCCGATGACGTGATCGGCCAGCGTGAACAGCGGTTCGTGCTGATCG
The DNA here is from genome assembly GCA_036405815.1 of Solimonas sp. Lineage (GTDB taxonomy): Bacteria > Pseudomonadota > Gammaproteobacteria > Nevskiales > Nevskiaceae > Solimonas. Next base: position 54,404 of record DASWWX010000070.1, read on the forward strand.
CGGTCATAGAAGACCTCGAAGTGGCCAAATCGCACGTGGCTGGGCGCGACGCG